>DATAHU010000212.1:0-7531 GCA_036263015.1 Polyangiaceae bacterium
TGCAGCGTTTGACGGCTTGAAAATCGAGCCGCGTCACGCAGTTGGATCATTTCGCTAGGCGTTGGATCTCTTCGAGCTGTTTCTCTTGCTCGAGTCGCTTCTGCTTCACTTGCTCCACGGCCCCCCGCGCGTCATCGACGATCTGTCTTGGTGTCACCAGGGCGGATCCGCCGAGCCCCGCGCTCTTGCGTACGAAGCCCAGATAACCTACCGCGATCAGCGCGCCGAACGCTACGAACAAAGCCCCACGGAACATCCAGCGCTGAATGATTGCATCCGTGCGCACACCCAGCACACCAAACAACAGGGCACCGATGAGTAACCCACCAGCGCCCCCCAAAGTAAGAGAGGCGCCGTCGAAGCGCGCTGTGATTGCCGCGACGCTGGCCGCCGAGTTCACGTCCGCAGTCGATTGAACGTCGAGGAGGTCAGTCTTCGGCTCCGCCCCACTGAGCGATGCCACCGGCGCAACCGCGAGTTGCGCAGCGCTGGTATCGCCCGTATCGAGACTGAGCGCGGGCTTGCTCGGTACTACACCAACGGCTGTGCTTGGACCCAAGGTGATGCGTTCGGCTTTCTCCCGCACCTCAGGTGGTAACTTTTCAAGGCTATCAACGATCAGGACTTTGCCGCTCGGTAGTTCGTAGCGAAAGAAGGTCTGCTCGGGCCGCGCAGGTAGCCAACCATCCCCTCGAGACTCTGCTGTCGATGCTGACAAAGGCACGGGCGGAGTTTGCTTCGAAACTCCGCCCGGGTCGAGCGTCGAAATTGTGCCGAGAAGCTCCTCTGTGGGCGCTTATTCCGCCATCACGACTTCGATCTGTTGTTCCGGCGCTTCTCGCTTCTGGTCAGGTTGATAGTAGGGGTAGACGCTTGCCCCACCATCGGAGGCCTTCACGGGCATGGTCGCACGCAAGCGATAGGTCAGCGTCAAGGACGCGTTCGCTGCCAACTCGGAGATGTAGAAGATCACTTGCTTGCCCGTGACATCGAACTTGCTGAGTCCTCCACCAGACAAGTATTGATTCAGGTCATCGCGCTCGACTTCGAAACCAGGGGGCAGCCCCACGGTGACGAGCGGCATGTTCTGCACCCCATCGGTGTTGTTGGTCACGGTTACGGTTTCGCTCACGGTTTCGTCGACTGCCAAGCTCGTGCGGTCATAGGCCACATCGACACTCAGCGGCCCCGGCTCGGGCTGAGTCGCTTCGGCCCACGGCAGGTTGTAGGCGCTGACGAGATTGATGCTGACTTTGCCTTCGCCGTCGAACGTGAAGTCGACCGAATGCGCGCCCGACGTCGCGAGGTTCGACAGGTCAACCGTCGTCATCACGTCGGCATTCTCTGCGGTCAGGCTGACTTTGCGGAACGAGTCTCCGTCGACGAACACCTCGAACGATCCGACGGCGCTATCGGTGCCCTTGGTCGCAGCGAGCAGCAAGGCTTTTAGCGCCCACACGCTGGCTTGAGTCGAACCGAAGTTTCCGAGGGTGTCCTTGCTCGCTGCCAGCGTGTTCAAGCCCTTGGTCACGACATCGGGGTAACCCCCGGCCAGCAACAACGCGTGAACCGTCATGGCCGTCGTGGTCACGTCGGCGTCGGGTCCCGATGCGTAGAAGGGCGTCATGGTGCCTTCGGAATCCCACGCCATCAACGTGTCGTCGTCCGCGTTGGGGTTGCCACGCTCGATGAGCTGTTGGATCAGATCGCTCGTCGCGCTATCGGATGGCGCGACTTCGGCAAACGCATTCGCAACCAACGCCAGTGTGTAGGTATCGATGTCGGTTTGCTTTGCCAGTTCGGCTTTGACGAAGTCGACGGCACGCCCGACCTCGGGGCCCGCGTACTCCGAACTTCCCACGGCCATCAGGGTAAAGGCGGTGTTGCGCAATTCGCTACTGGCAAAAGAGAAGAACTCGCTCATGTCGCCAGGCCAAGAGCCGTCGGCTTGCTGCTGCGACAACAGGTACTGTAGAGTGCGATCGAGCATGGCTTGGTCGACCTCTTGCACCTTGGCCATGTCGTAGAACTCCATGAGTCCGAACGCGGTCACGGAGAGGTACGGCGCCGGATCTTCAGTGCCGAACCAAGAGAATCCACCGCCCGGGTGCTCGAAGGTCAACAATCGCTGATAACCCGCCGACATCAGCTCCTCGGCCTTGAGTTGGATCTCGGGGGTGATCTGGTCAGTTTCGATCATGTAGCGCGTGACCAACACGTTGGGCCAGGCCGTCGAGGTCGTCTGCTCGAAGCAACCCGACGGAACTTGCAGCATGCTGTCGAGACCGGATACCGCTTGCGAGAGGAACGTCGGGTAGATGTTCACATACAACTGCTCGGAGCCCGGCACTGCGGCGGGGTCGAAGTTCACATCGAAGCTCTTGCTGTCCGCGATGGCACCCGACTGTGCGCTGGCCAGCAGTTGTCCGTCCGGAACCACGCGCACGCTGCGCGCCACGGCATCCGCGCCCGAGCTGCCGGTGGCGTTGACCGTCAGCGTCTTCAAACCGACGGTTTCGACGCGCACGGGGAAGCTCACGCCTTTGACCTCACCCGGTTGCAACTCGACGCTGAGCGACGTCTCTCCCAACGCCGTAAACCAAGGGTCTTGCGCTATCTCGACGGAGACGGTTTGCGGCTCATCGAGGTAGTTGTAGACCGCGATCGGGAAGGTCACCTCGTCGCCGCGGGTCAGGGTCGCCGGGAAGTTCACATCGACGAAGAAGTCTTGGAACACCGTCATGGCGCCCACGGCGCTGCCTAGCTGTCCGCTCGTTGAATTCGCCAAGGACGAGATTCGCCATTGAGTGATGCTGTCGGCGAGATCGAGCTGAATCTTCGCCTGCCCCGTACCGTCGGTGATGACCGCCGGGTTGAAGTAAAGAGTTTCCGGAAACTCACGCCGCACGCGCGGACCCGTGTCGGCCGCGGGCGTAGCACCAGGTGACGTTGGCGTCCCTGACTCAGGGGCTGGCATGCCGGCTGCCTCGTCCTCGGGGAGGTTGCCATCCGCCGCCCCAACCCCGCCAAACGCGGGCAGGGGACCAGCGGCAGCGGATGCTGTGGGGGTCACTACCCCGGGAACCGGCGAAGGCGTAACAGCGACCGCAAACTGCGACATGTCCAAATCGCTGACGCTTACGGTGAGCACGTGATCGTCGGTCGTCCCCACCACCTCATCGGGCCCAGCAGTCGTAGCGATCACTATCCCGTCGTAGCCCTGGCCCGAGATTGCGTACGCGTTGCCCCAGAAATCAAAGAACTTCAGGCGCGACTGAACCTCTTTGGAGAACTCCTGCACGAACGCACTCCCGGTCGCGTTACACCAATATTCCTGCAGCGAACAGCCCTTGGCGACGACCGCATCCGCCGAGTCTTTGCTCACGGCGTTCACCGCAGTCACGAGCCGAGTCCTAGCCGTATCGTAAGCGGGCACCAATTCCGTGTTGCCGTCGTTCACGACTTGCGGCCAACTGTGTTGATCGACGCCCATCAACGCGTGCTCGCCCAAAGCAGCGAACATCGACTGGGCCTTGGATTGAGTTGCTTGCTGATCCGCCTCCTTCTTGGGACGCGCGAAGACGACATCGGCGAACGAGCCCGGCGGCGCCTGCAGCTCGTAGCTCGGAGTCGCGAACTCGTCTTCGAGCTCGAAGAACGTATTGAGCAATCCCGGCCGCGCGTCGATCAGAGAGAATACCGCTTCATCGACGATCTGCACGCCGAGCGCCGCCGCCTGGGGTTCACCGTTCTGGTCGGTAACGCTGAAGGTGATCTCCGCGGGCGCACCCGGTGCGTACTGGTCTTGGTCGGTAGCAATGTCGACGTTGAGCCCGGAAGCGTTGCGCGTGAAGATCGTTCGCCCAGCACGCACCACGTTGCCGTCCTCTTGGACGACATAAGCCTCGATACGGTTTTCACCGAGCAAAGCATCGTCGATCGGAAAGCTGAAACTGGCAGACCCATCCTTGGGGGCGAGCGTGCGCTGATCGACCGCTTGCCCATCGCTCAACAAGTCGACGAAGATGCTGCCTTGCTCGTCTGTAGTCAGCACTTCCACTTGCACGGTTTCGCCGACGTCGTACAAGCTCTTGTCCGTTCTAACGAGCACATGGTCCTGCCCGCTTTGGCCGCTGAAGGTGAACGTTAGACCATTGATCGTATCATCCCCGTGCGTGACCGTACCACTGAGCGAAGGTGACCCTTCGGCCGGCGTCCACTCGAGCACGGCATAGCCTTGCTTGTTCATGGTCGCGCTCAGCGTTTCAGGACTGCCGTCACTGAGCGTGAGCTTCGCGTCAGGCACCGGCGCGCCCACTGGATCGGTGACGAAGACGTTGAGCCGGTTGACCATGCCCGCAATCGTTTGGCCGCCCTCGGGAACGACGCTGACCTGTAAGGCGCTTTGTGCGACTGGCACGAGCAGATCGCTCGTCACTTGCTGTCCGGCCGTATCGAGCGCCGTAATAGTCAAGTTGATCGCAGCGTTGCCCTGCTCGAGCGGTAACCCAACGAGAGAATTCGGCGCCGTCACGCTGAACTCGAATACTCCCTCGTCGTTGGTCGTGCCCATCACGCTCTGGTAAACGTTTCGCCCAACATCGAGCGTCGCGGCTTCGACCGTTATCGTGCCCCCCTGCACGGCCTTGCCGAAGAAGTAATGCGCGTCGACACTACCGGAAATCGTGTCCCCGGGTAGGTACCACTGCCGATCGGTCTTGGCGCTCAGCTTGAACTTGGGTAACGCGTATTGGCTGACTTGAACCGTCTTCTGGGAGGTCGAATCGCCGACGCTGACGTTCACGGTGAACGTTCCCTCGTTCACGACGCTACCGATCTTAAAGGGCACCGATGCGATGCCGAACTCGTCGGTAGTGAGACTGCGTTTGAAGATCTTGTTGCCCTTGGCGTCCGAGACTTCGAGCACGGCCGTCTCGTTCTTGATCGGTTTGTTGCCGCCGCGTGACAACGCCAAAGCTCGCAAGTGGATGGTCTGGCCGGGCTTGTAGAGCGGTTTGTCCGTCGTCAGCAGCACCTTGTTGCCGCTGGCCTCGCTCTGAATCGTGGCATCCACCTTGGCCGCTTTGATCGCCCCGGTTGCCTGCGCGTGCACCTTGTAGGCGCCGACCTTGGCTAGCTTCAGCTTGAGTGAAGCAACGCCAAATTCGTCTGTCGTCCCCTCGAGTGAGTCGACTTCGGCATCGTTCTCGTCTGTGACGTGCAAGCTGACCTTGCGTTCCGCTAGCCCCTTCTGGGTAACCGGATCGCGCGCCACGACACGGTACGAAACCTCCTTCTCCAAGGTCACCTTGGCTGGCCCCTGCAGCTGAACCTCGTAGGGTTCGAAGAAATAGAGCAAGCTGCGCAAGAACAGCGCCATGTTGGGCTTGTCACGTTCGACGATGCGCAAGTTGTAGCGCACCAGATCCGCCTGATTCTCGATGTCCTTGGGCAGCGCGAGCTTCTTCGTGACCTCGTCAGCCTTGGGATCCTTCGCATCGCTCTTCCAAGCAACGGTGCTCACGACCTTGCTTCCGTCGACGCTGACGATCGAGGCCTCATAGTCGCCCTTACCCAAGTTATCGACGTGCAGGACGATGCCCTTGTCGTCACCCTCGACCGCGATCTCGACAGGCGTGTCCGACTTCTCTGGGATGCCCGTCGTGACGGAGCTTGCCGCCCCAGGTGTGTCGCCGCCCTTGCCATCGGTGGAGCGCTCTGCGGTCCCCTGTGAACACGCGACCAACAGCGCGACGCCCGAGATCCAAACAGGGCCCCCAAGTCTTCCAAGACGCATCAGATTCATGGCACAAACTCTCCCTTGGCTGCGGCGGCAACTCCGCCCCAGCTGTGCCGTTGCAGCTCCTATGCCAGTCGCCTCCCCCATTGTGCCAGAAACCTATCCAAGCCAGATTCCTGGAGTTCAGGCGAGGCAAACGCCGAATCGCCGACGCAAATTCGGCGTGCGACTCCTGACTCCGGCACAGTTGGCACTGTACCACGCGCCACTGGCACGCCTGGCACAGATGCTTCTCCCTCTTTTAGAGCTCTCGCGCAGGAGCCTGTCCGCCGCACTCGGAGCTAGGTTTACGAGCGGCAAGGGAGCGCGCCGCAAGCTGCGTGGCGTGAGATAACGACGAGGTCGAATCCGCGTCCGGCGGTGACCCAGGTTGCGTTGTCGTTCCGGCCTCGAGCTCCGCACTTGGATCGAGCAAGTCCGAGGTCCCAGACGCTGGTTCGACGGGCTCGCCACCGCAATCTGGGGTGGGCTGAAGTTCCGGCTCAGCCTGGGCAGCAACGCCGCTCACTGCCGCTGGACTAACATCGACGGGAGGTAGACGTCGCGCAGGGACGCCTACGGCGTCGCGTGCACCTTGGATGTCCACCGCGCGCTGCAGAGTCAGCACTTGTCCGACCCTGATCAAGCTCGAGCCAATGCCGTTGAGCGCACGGATGCGTTCGACCGACACATGGAAGTCCTTGGCGATCGAGCTGAGCGTCTCCCCCTTGCGCACCGTGTGATCAATGGCCTGCACCGGCGGAACGATCACCCGCGTCGACACTAGCCGGTCGTACGCCTGGACTGCGGCGCGTCTCGCCTTTGGGCTCGAGAAGCGCACGTGCATGTGCGCGACGTGTCCAGGTTCATGACGCACAACGGCCATCTGTTTTGGCTGATCGTGATCGTGGAACAGACCTTCGACCCAGGCCCGCGGCTCACCGCTTGCGAGCGCGTAATCCTCGATCCAGGCCTGGACCTTGCGATCGATCAGGATCATGTCGACGTCGGTGTCGGTGATGAAGCAGCGGAGCAGGCTCCAAGTGCGCGGCAGATCGAGATCATCGCGAGTTGCAGCCTTGTTCCAAGGCGCGCCAGGCAGACGAAAGAAGTAAACATCCGCGTCGCGGCCGGTGCGATGACTCTTGTGCGGCGAAACATGACCACCTCCAATCGCGCTGAGTGATCCCAACTTCGTGGGTTCACTGCCAGCAAAGCGCTCGTGAACCTGGTGGATGCAGTGACTCAGCCCGTCGACGGTCTCTTGAGTCGCGAACCCGTGCTGGGCCGCGGTCAGGACCCAATCGGGATCGGGCGGCATAGGGACCGCATTGACCAAATAACCTGCCGCAGGATGCCCGACGCTGAGCGGTCCGAGTGCACGAATCTCGGGCGGGACTTCGGCCACGGGAGGTTGCGATTCGAGCTGTTTGTTGGCCGAGACCTTCCTGGACGCATCGCCTCCTGAACTTGCATGTGTCTTGTGATCCGTGCGCGAGCGAGCTCGAACGTTGGAGGACTTCGAGGCCGAGCTCGGCGAAAGGGCCCTCGCTTTGCCGCCTTTTTGGACAGTGCCGCTTTCAGCGGTGGGTTTGACCGTGGCGCTGGGCGGCGGCTTGGATTTCACGACCTTACCGGCGTGAGCCGCGCCGCTGAGCAGACCGACCAGCAGCGCTGCGCTGAGCGCGCGCAGTGAAGCGCGACCCAGGTGTGAGATTTCGGTGCAAGCCTTGCCGAGCACGACGCCCAACG
>DATAHU010000213.1:0-73458 GCA_036263015.1 Polyangiaceae bacterium
CGTCGACCGAGCGCCGCATCCGCTTCACACCGGAGATCCCAGGGCCGCGCATCGAGGAAGCGCGGCCGGAGTGGGAGATCCCGTTGTTGATTGGGCGAAAGCTCTTGCCAGAGCGGCCCGATCTGTTTGGGGCACCGGATACGCTCACGCTGCGGCGCGAGATGGCCGAAGTGATGCCGCTCTACAAGGGCATCGAGAAACTCGAACACGAGGGCGAGCAAGTGCAATGGGGCGGCGCGCGGCTGTGCAGCGACGGCTTCCCCAACATGCCCGACGGTCGCGCGCGCTTTAGCGTCATCGAGTTACCGCGGGTCGACGTCCCGGTGGGGCGCTTCATGCTCACCTCGCGGCGCGGCAAGCAATTCAACTCGATCACTTACGGCGACAGTGATCCACTGACCGGGGGCAGCTCGCGCAGCAGTGTTCTGCTCGACCCGCGCGACATCGAAGCTCTGGGGCTTCGCGCAGGTGCGCCGGTTTGGGTCACGAGTGACCACGGACGCATGCGCGCGACCCTGCGCCCGGGGCCCTGCCGGACTCAGCACGTTCAGGCCTTCTGGCCCGAGTGCAACGTCCTGTACCCGACGCGCTACGACCCGCAATCGGGCGAACCCGACTATGGGACGTCCGTGCGTATCGAGTCGACGCAATGACGCAGCACGCCCCACGGCTGCGCGGGGTTCGCGTCCTGCCAGTCCGGCCCCTCGCCTCCATCGCCCGGGCAAAACTGCCGCAGCCCCGGCGCCGGGCTTGGCGTCTGCGCGACGCTGAGGTAGGGTCCCGCGCGTTTCAGCAAGGAGATGACAATGTCCAGTCAAGAGCAGCCGAAGGGTTTCTTTTCCTCAGCATTTGTGGGCATTTGCGTCGTAATTGCCACGGTCGTCGTGGTGGGCGGCGTGTTCATCTTCCTGCTCATGCAGCAAGCGCACTGATCTCAGCGCGTCGCGAACGGCCGTGGGGGCGCGCGTGACGCTGCGTCAGCCCCTGGTTGCGTTGAGCATCGAGCGTTTCCGCGGCTCGAGCGGAGCGCGCGGGCTCGATACCCACGTCGAAGATCTGGTCGCCGTCGAAGAGCCATTGGTGATCCGCGTCGCGGGCGAAACTCTCGTCACGACGCTGCGCACGCCCGGCGCCGACCGCGAGCTGGCGGCGGGTTACCTGTTCACCGAAGGCAACCTGCGAACGCTGGATCAGCTCGCGACGCTCACGCACTGCGGCCGACCTTCCGAGCCCGATTACGGCAACGTGTTCGAGGTCACGCCCGCGCCGGGCCTGACCTTGGAATCGGATCTGGTGCGCAGCGAACTGCAGCCCGTGATGAACTCGGCCTGTGGGGTGTGCGGTAGCGAACAGATCTTCGAGGTAGGACGGCGCTGTTCGTCGCTCGCCGACGTCGAGCTGACGCTGCACGCTTCGGAGCTGTTCACTTGGGTCGCGCGGCTCGGAAACTCACAGACCGGGTTCGCAAGTAGCGGAGGCTTGCATGCCGCCATTGCGATTGAACCCAGCAGCGAGCATTGGCTGCTGTACGAAGACGTTGGGCGGCACAACGCGGTCGACAAAGTGATCGGTCGTCTCTTTCTCGACGCCCAATTGCCCGCAGAGAGTCGCGTGCTGCTCGTGACGAGCCGCGCGAGTTTCGAGATCGTGCGCAAGGCGTGCATCGCGCGTTTTCCGATCGTGGTCTGCCTTTCAGCGCCGACGAGCCTCGCCGTGGAGTTGGCGCGCGAGTTCGGCATCACGTTGCTCGGCTTCGTGCGCGACAACGGCTTCAACGTCTATTCGCGTCCCGATCGCGTACGGGATTAACACCGCGGAAACGCCTCCGTCAGAGTCGAACGCCGCGTCGCCTGTCTTGGGCTGATCAAGGACGTCATAGCCGTCCTAGCCAGGACTGCTCTCGAAGTGTACCGGATCCGTTCTGCCTGAAGTTTCATCGCGCTTGGGGTTTGGGAGGTTTCTACTCGAGCATCGGCAGGGCATAGACAGCCCCTCGGGAGACCTCTTAACTTCGAGCGCATGCTTGGTTCGAACTTCTTTCTTCAACTGAGGGCAGGTCTATCAACCGCGAGAGCCGCTCTCACTGCGCGCCAGGGGCGAATTTTTGGCGTCCTTGCGATGTTGCTCGGCTCAGCCTTCGTCGCTTGCGGCCCTGACGTTCCTACTTTGAACATTTGCGTGTACGAATCAGCGACGTGTAACGACGCGTCCTTCGACGTCGTGGGGGACACCGTCATCAACTATGCGAGCACGTGCCCGCCCGCAGACTCGGAGTTCGAGCCCGGCTGCATCGACATCGGCGAGTCAGGGAGTTGCCCGAGTTTGGGCGATGAAACCACCTTCCTCGACGGCACCACGTATCACACGTCGCGGCGCGGGGTTCACGTCATCAAAGACTCCGATTGTGCCTCATGGGAAGCGAGCGGTTCGCACGTCGGTTCCACCAAGCCGAGCACGCCCAAGGACGAAGTCGCCCCGGGCGGATCATCCGGTGGGACGTCCACGGGGGGCGGTGGCATTGGCGGAGGCACCGCGGGGGGCGGCGGAGGCCCAGCTCCGACCACGAGCAGCGGCGGGAGCAGCGGTGGTGGAACCGGCGGCGGCAGCGGTGGGGGCACCGGCGGCGGCAGCGGCGGGGGCACCGGCGGCGGCAGTGCCGGGGCCGGCAGTGGCCCAGCTCCGACGACGAGCAGCGGCGGTAGCGCTGGCGGTGGCAGCGCGGGGAGCGGCAGTGGCCCAGCTCCGACGACGAGCAGCGGCGGTCAAGCGGCACCGGGCGCGACCTCTTCGACGACCGCCGAATGCAAGACGGACTGTGCCGCCACGAGTGAACTCGAAGCGACGTGCTGGGCCGACGAGATCGCGTGCAGCACGATCACGGCTTGCGGCGATGAAGTCCGCGCCTGCGCCAAGCCAGAGCAACTTTACGATTGCCAGCAGGACGTGTGCTACGAATGCCCAGCCGAGCCCAAAGACAACCCGTGCACGGAATGTGCGCGAGTCAAATGTTGCGCGACCATCGCGCTGTGCGCCGCGAATGAAGAGTGCATGGCCTGCGACGCCGACAAATGCCCGACCGGCACCAACGCGCAATACGACGATTCCAACTCGTGCCTCTCGAAGTTCTGCGCCACTGAGTGTGGCGGATGAACGACGGGTAGCAGCTTCGGGTTTACTAGCGATGGCGTTTCGCCGCGTCCGTCAACGACGTAGAGCGCGGCGACGCGTGCCAAAGAGCGCGCCGCTCGCGACCAACAAACCCAAGGCAGCCCAAGGAGAACTGGGACGATTCACCAAGGAACAGCTCGAATCGTCCTTGGATTTTTGGGGGGGCGCACTGGACGGCGTGGGCGGCGCGGGTGAGCCGGGGTTCGTTGCACTGGGCGCGGGCATTGGATTCGGGGCGGGGAGCGGCGCGACGATGGCCGAGCTGGGAGTCCCAGCGGGATCGGTCGCAGCGGGATCGGTCGCAGCCGGCGCGGGCGCGCTGGCACTCGGCGTAGGAGTGGGCGCGACCTTGGGCAACGTGTCCAACAGCGCGACCTCGTCGTAGGTCTGCCCTTCGCGCGCTTCGTCGATGTACATCGTCTCCACGCTGTCGATGGTGTCGCGCAGAATGCCGATCTGAGTGAACGCCGGATTGTCGACGTAGGTGCGCGCGTGAGCGGCGGTCACGACCTGTTCACCGTCGAACCACAAATTCACTTCGCCCGCGTTGGCGTCGGTCGACCAAGTGACGCCGTACACGATGCGGTGCCACACGCCGGGCGTGAGCTTGCCCGCGCCGGTCCAGTGCTGTTTGTACGCGGGCAGATTGGTGTTGAACGAGAGGTCCTGCCCTTTGGCGTGCAGGCTCATCACTTGTTGATAGCTCTGGTCACTCTCCCAATAGCCGATTTGATGATCGTCCGTGGTGAGGGCTGCAGGTAAATAGACGCTCCAACCGAAAAAGACGTGAGCGCCTTCTGCCGAAGCGTCGTCCGGCATGTGTTGCAGCTCGACGCGGTTGAGGCCATTGCTCCACAAGTTGGTGCCGTCGATGCGCACTTCGCCGCTGTACTTGCCGAGCAGCACTGGCGTCGTGGCGGTCTTGAGCCCCTCTTCGTTCAACAGGTAGCTCCATTGCGACAGATCGCCCGACTCGAAGTCTCCCTGCCACGCCGCGTGGGCCTTCTGGGCGAACGCGGAGACCATCAACAAAGCGACCAGGGACGAAGCGATGTGCGTAGCGCGCATGAGTGCGAGCTAGTCTAGCTCACGACTGCCGCGTCGTGCCATACGGCCTCGGCTATTGTTTTGCGGCGGCGTCCGGCGGCCTCGGCTATTGTTTTGCGGCCGCGTCCGAGGGACTCGTCGCTGCATCGCCGTCGTCGGCACTCGGCGCGCCCTCGAACGGCGCGACCGTCGCAACGACGCGCAAATACAGCTCGGCGCAGGTGTCGTTGCGCACCTGAATGATGCGGTCGTTGACGACCTCGAACATCACTTCGTTGCCCGCCGCTTGCGCAAAGCCCTCTTTGTGCTCGAGCGGCGCCTCTTCGAAGGCCAAGAACGCGTGGTAATCCGACGGCATCTCGCTCAAACCGTGTTCGAGCTGATAGGTGCGCCCCACCGGGAAATAGAGGAAGGGCCCGGACGCAGGGGAGCTCTCGTAGAACGTCTTGGCGGCGTTGGTGTGACCGCCACTGTAACGCTGCGGATCCTGTCCGTCGGTGTTGCAGACTTGGCTGACGCAACCCGCAGAGATGAGCGCTGCGGCAAAGCTCGCCGTCCACGCTGCTGCAAACTGCCGACTCGTCGCCCGCATGTGCGGGTCTGTAGCGGCCTTGGGCGTTGACCGCAACCGTCTGGACGCGCTTTGATGCCCAACGTCCCTTGACCGATCGATCGCACGAGCAGGCCACAGTGTCCAAACCGGGAAAAGTATGGCTCGTAGGCGCAGGTCCGGGGGATCCGGGTCTGATCACCGTGCGTGGCTTGGAGCTGTTGCGGCGTGCGGATGCCGTGCTTTACGACGCGCTCAGCCACCCTGCGCTGCTCAAGGAATGTCGGCCCGACGCGGATTTGCGCGATGTCGGTAAGCGCGGCGGCAGTCTGAGCCCGAACCAAGATTGGATCACCGGGCAGCTGATTGAGCTCGGGCGCGCCGGCAAACAAGTCGTGCGGCTCAAAGGGGGAGACTCGTTTCTGTTCGCGCGCGGCGCCGAGGAGGCAGAAGACTTGGTCGCGGCTGGCGTGGCGTTCGAGGTCGTGCCCGGGTTGTCGTCTCCGGTTGGCACGAGCGCTTATGCTGGGATTCCGCTCACCCACCGCGAATTGTCCTCCAGCGTAACGTTCATCACTGGCAGTGACAAAGAAGGCCGCGAGTGGTCGCCCGAGGCGTGGCGCAAGTTGGCCACGGCCACGGACACGATTTGCATCTTGATGGGGATGCGCCGGATCGGCGAAATCACCGAGGCCATCGTCGCGGGCGGCCGCAGCCCGCAAACGCCGGTCGCGGTCATCCAATGGGGCGCGCGTCCCGAGCAACAAGTCTTGACCAGCACGCTCGAAAGCGTTGCCGTCGACGTCAAAGCTCAAGGCTTGACGAATCCTGCCGTGATCGTCGTGGGTGAAGTCGTGAGCTTGCGTTCGACGTTGCGCTGGTTCGACAACAAGCCGTTGTTCGCCAAGCGCATCGTGGTGCCCCGCGCCGAACATCAAGCGGCCGCGACGGCCCACGCGATCCGCGAACGTGGCGCAGAAGCGATCGCGTTCCCCGTGATTCGGTTGGCTCCGCCGCCCGAGCCCGAGCGCCTCGAACGCGCCGTCTCCGCGCTCTCCAATTACGACTGGGTGCTGTTCACCAGCAGCAATGGCGTCGAGCGCTTCTTTGCGGAGCTCACGCGTCAAGGCAAGGACGCGCGCGCTTTGGGCAACGCGCGTATCGGCACGATTGGGCCCAAGACGGCCGAGGCGCTGCAGCGCTTCGGAGTGCGCAGCGATCTGTGCGCCAGTGAGTTCGTCGGTGAAGCGTTGGCCGAGGCCGTGATCGCGTCGGGCTTCGGCAAGCGCGTGCTGTTGGCGCGCGCACTGGTTGCACGCGAGGAGTTACCAACGCGCTTGCAACGCGCGGGCTACGACGTGGACGTCGTGCCGGCGTATCAAACTCTACCGCTCGAAGCCGAGCAATGCACAGGGCTCGCGCACTTGCTCGGAAGTGGCGGCGCGGACGTCATTCTGTTCACCTCGAGTTCGACCGTGACGAATACTTGTGACGCCCTTGGTGCAGATGCGGCAAACGTGCTTTCGCGGCTGACCGTGGCGAGCATCGGACCCGTCACCAGCGCGACCCTGAAAGAGCGCGGCATTGCCGTCGCTGTGACGGCCACGACGTACACCGTCGATGGCTTACTCGACGCGCTGGAAGCGCACTTCCAAGCGCTCAGCGCACGCGGTTCGTGACCAGTAGCTCACCCACCGTGCCGCGCTGATCCGACTTCGAGTTGATCAAGCGCGGGACTTGGATCGGATCGACTTGCCAGCGCTTGTACAGTTCTCGCGTGCGCGGCGTGTCCGAGTTCGAGAGCACTAGCCGCACCTTGCGCTTGGTCAAGGCCGCGAACGCGTCGCGCAGCCGTTGGTGCTCGTCATCGTCGAACGCTTGGTGATGATACGCGACGAAACTCGTCGGTGAGAGCGGCACGTAGGGCGGGTCGAAGTAAACGGCATCGCCGGGACCGGCGTCGGCCGAAGCCGTCTCGAAGTCCGCCTCTCGAATCTCTACGTCTTTGAGCAGACGAGCAACGCCACGCAAGCGCGGTTCGTTGCAAATCCCCGGATTCTTGTAGCGACCGAAGGGCACGTTGAACTCCCCCGCGCGGTTCACCCGGTACAGTCCATTGAATCCGGTTTGGTTCAAATAGATCGTGCGCGCGGCGCGCTCGACCTTGTCCAGATCGCCCGGCAGCACGCTGCGAATTTCGTAGTAATACTCTTCGCTGTGTTTGGCGCGGTGTTGTTCCAAAACCCGCACCAAAGGCGTGACGTGTTTTTGCAGCGTCTTGTAGACGTTGACCAGTTCGGCGTTCTTGTCACTCAACACGGCGCGCTTGAAGCGCTTGGCGACGGCCAACGCGATGAACACCGCAGCGCTACCGACGAACGGCTCGTAATAGGTTTCGATCTGCGCCGGCAGTCGACTAGCGATCTCGCCTGTCAGTCGCTGTTTGCTGCCGGCCCACTTGAGGACAGGGCGGAAAACATCTTCGACGGGGCTGGGTGCGGTACGCGGCAAGGCAGTCGGATCCAAAGGACGGCGCTGGACCGTAACCCCCTCCCGCTCTTGCTGTAAAGCTCTCACTCTTCGACGTTGCGCATGAAGTCAGCCACCTCGGCGAAGCGCGGGCTGAGAAATGCACGGAGTTCGCCGGCCACACCCCGATCGTCCATTGCGCGTTCCATACACCTGAGCCACGCGTCACGCATCGCGATGTTCACGGCCACGCGCGCGTGGCGCATGCGTAAGCGCGGGTGGCCGTTCTCGGCGATGTAGTCTTGAGGGCCTCCAAGCCAGCCAACGAGGAACAGCGCGAAGCGGTCGCGGCTGCGTCGGCTGATGCGCCCCTGCTCGTCGAGTTGGTGCAGTGCGGTGAGCGCAGGCTCCGTCTGCTCCATGATGTCGTAGAAGCGTTCCGCGAGCTCCAAGACTGCTTGTCTGCCGCCGATCTGATCGTAAGGATTGAACATCGAGGTCGATCCTGGGTCCAGGGTTGCTGAGACCCGCCCTTAGTCGTCCGCGCTGGTCGGCGGATCAAACTCCACGCCGAGCCGGCGGATCATCTTTTGTAGCCCAAAACGGGACACGCCGAGAAGCTGTGAGGCCTTGGTCTGATTGCCATGGGTCTCGATCAGCGCTTTCTTCACGAGCTGAGCTTCGAGCGCATCCAAGCGCTGACGCAAGTTGAGCGTCGGCACTGGGGCAGAGCTGGGTGAGCCGATCGCCGACGACAAGTGCTCCAAGCGAATCTCGTCGTCCGCCAGCACGAGCGCGCGTCGGACCTCGTTCTCGAGTTGCCGGACATTGCCGGGCCACGCTTGGGAGCACAGCTCTTCGAGCACGCCGTCGCCCAGCGTGACTTGGCGCTTGGCTCCGTACTTCAGTAGAAAGTGGCGAACCAACAGCGGGATATCGTCGCGGCGTTCACTCAACGCAGGGACGTGCAAGCGAATCACGTTCAGGCGATAGTACAGATCTTCGCGGAACTGACGCTCGCGCACCATGCGCTCGAGATCTTTGTGGGTCGCAGCGATCACGCGCACATCGACGTGGATCACTTGCTCCGAACCCACGCGTCGGATTTCACCGTTCTCGAGGCAGCGCAATAGCTTTGCTTGCATCGCCAGACTCGTGTCCGCGATCTCGTCGAGGAAGAGCGTGCCGCCGTGCGCGACTTCGAACAACCCCGCGTGATGACGCGAGGCTCCCGTGAAGGCGCCTTTGACGTGTCCGAACAACGTCGATTCGAGCAGAGTTTCCGGAATCGCCGAGCAATTCTCGCTCACGAACGCAGCTTCGCTGCGCGGTCCGTTGCGGTGGATCGCGCGTGCAATCAGCTCTTTGCCGCTGCCCGAAGGCCCCAACACCAAGACGGGGACGTCTGCAGGGACGACGCGATCGACGAGCCTGAGCAGCTCTTGGATTGGGGCGCTCTGTCCGACGATGGCGTCGTAGTCGAAGCGCGTTTGGCGAGCGCGTGCGCGAGCCAAAGCTTGGTTTGCGACCATCAATGCGGCCTCGCGTTTGGCGAGCACTTGGGTCACGCGTGCTTCAGCGTAGCGAGCTTTGCGCACCGCTCGACGCAAGAGCAACTGATCGCGTGCGTCCGCGACGGCGACCGCAGCCAGAGTGCTCACCAGGCGCACCCAAGCCAATTCGCGCTTACCGAACGCGCCCGCGCGCATGCGGTCGTCCAGATAGGCGACCCCGAGCACTTCACCGCGCGCGATCAGCGGCACCGCCAACACGCTGCGCAACTTCAGCGCGTGAACGCTGGCGTGCGCGCTCGGGAGTTCACCTGCTGCGTCCACTGCGACGACGCACTCGCGGGTCGCCAACGCTTGCTCGGCGAGGCTCGTGCTCAGCTTCAGTTGATCGTCGACCAAATCCTTGCGCGCCAAGTTGCGCGCGGCGCGCGGCTTCAGTCCGCCGCCGGGCGCGCGCAGCAAGAGCAATCCGCGCTCGACGGAGGTCCAACGGATCAGCGCGTCGAGGATGCGGTCGAGCAGCGCGCGCAAGTTCTGGCGCTCCGCCAAACTGTGGATCAGGGTCTCGATATCGCCGAGTTGCCCCGGCGCGACGCTTCCACTCTGGCCTGGAGTGAGCTGCGTCACCCATTCGAGCTGCGCCAGGGCGGCGCGTCGGTTGGCATCGAGCCCCGCGTGCAACTGCTTGAACGCGGCGTAGCCAGCCTCTGCCAGACGACGCGCGCTGTCGCCATCGCCGAGTCGAGCCGCCAATTGCGCGCCGTAGGAGAACGCGGGGCCGCGCGCGCTGACGGGCGCGTCCGAGTGCGTGAGGCTGACGAGCTCGGTCAAGATCGCGGCGCTCGACTCCAACTCACTGTTCGCCAAGGCCACCCGCGCTCGGGTTCCCCACCACTCCGTGCGCGCTTCTGCGCCTACGTCGCGGCTCGCGCGTCGATCCCAGGGCTCGAGATCGTCCAGCTCTCCGAGGCTCAAACGCCGAGCCGCGACGAAGAGTGCGTCCTCGGGCTGACTTCGCCCGAGCAGCAGCTCTGCGCGCTCTAGGTGATCATGGGCTTGGGTTGACTTGCTCGAGTCACACAAGGCCAAATGCGCGAAGGCCTCGCAGCGTCGATCGCCGGAACTCTTGCTGCAGTGCAGGGCCTGCAACGCTGCACCGTGAGCCTCTGCCAGCGCGCCCGTAGCCAATAGCGCATTGGCCTTCGCCAGCGCGGCACGCGCGGCGGCGTCCCTGCGTCCCAAGTACTCGAACAACAAGTTGGCGCGATCGGAGGCGGCGATCGCGTCGCTCAAGCGCCCAAGATTCGAGCCCGTGCTCGCCACCCCGATCAAGTAGGTGGCCTCTTCGAGCAGCGCTCCCGCGCGCTCTGCGTGTTCTGCGGCTTTGCCGAACCAGTCGAAGGCTTGGCGAGGTTCATCCGCGAGTTGGGACCAATGGGCCAACGCGGCTTGTGCGCGCGCCTTGTCTTCGAGCGACTCTGCGGCTTGCAGCGCCAGCTCGAGCGCCTCTCTTGCGACCGCTGAAGGGCCGCGTTGCAATTCGACGAGCGCGCGCGCCTCCAAGAAGCGAAAACTCGTGCCGGGCGCCGCCAGCAATTGCTCCGCGCGCTTCGGATCACCCTGATCTTGTGCCAGGCGCGCGGCCAAAGCGCGCGCGTTGTCGCGCAGCGTGAGCTCTTCACTTTCGAGCAGTGGCCCGAGCAGAGCCTCGGCCTCTTGGCGATCACCGAGCCGCACTTTGACGTGCGCTTCCTCCAAACGCGCTGGGGCGCCTTGCGTGTTGCCGAGGACCGTGAGCGCGCGGGCCATCGCGTTGCGCCGCTTCAAGATGCGCGATAAGTGAACGCAGAAGCTGGGGCTGCTCTCGCCTGCCAACGCGCGTCGTTCGGCCTCCAGCACCGTCTGCTCGGAGGGATTCTCGGCGCCGAGCTGCAGCGCCAAGTCGACGTCTTCGAGCGGCCCGCTCTTGGCTGCGGGGTTTGCGCCGAACAGGGTGCGGAAAGAGAACGCCTCGGGGGGGAAGTGCTCGGCTTGCTCGAGTAAGCGTCCGAGCAGCTCTGCGTCGGAAATCGACGGCAGCTCTGCGAACTGCAAGCCCGTCACGCCGATCAAGCGCGCGAGCCACAAGCGCCGCTCATCACGCTCGAGGGCGCCGAAATGAACACTGCTGTCGAGCTCCTTGATCCCGCGCAGCCGCGCGACCTTGGCGAGTTGCCGACAGCGCTCTTCGAGCCAAGTGGCGGCCACGCCGTCGGTATCGATCGCGAACCGGAACCCGCGCGCGACCTTCATGAGTTGCGGTGCGCGCAGCGCCACGTAGCTCTGTTCGATGCGCAAGCGCGAGCGCTCCGGATCGTGGGTATTGTCTGAGACTTGAGTGTTAATCCATGACGCGGCGGGGCGCGCTGCGGGATTCTTTTCGAGCAAGCCACCCACGAGCGCGTGCAAGTCGCGCGGCAGCTGGTCGAGCAAACGACGAGGCTCGTCGGTTTGACGCGCTTCGGGCACCAACCATTCGAGCAGCGTCAACCCGAGCGCCCACAGATCTCGGCTGCGGCCATCGCTTGGCGCTCCGCTCTGAAATTCGGGCGGCAAATAGCGCAGCGTTGCGCCGCGGGGCACGGCTGAGTTGGCCGCCTCGGCCAATCCAAGATCGATCAGTCCGCATTGCCATTCGCCGGCTTCGCTGCGCGCGGCGATCACGTTGGAGGGCTTGATGTCGCCATGCGCGACGCCAACGGCATGCAAATCGGCCAGCGCGAGGCTCACGTCGCGCAGCGCTGTGCGTCCCAAGTTTACACGCTCGGCTTGCGACGTGGGCTGCGTGCAATCGAGGTCGGTGCCCGGGACCAACGTGCGTAGAACGCAAGGAGCCCCGGGGGTGAGCCCGCTCTGAGCGAGACTCGCAGGGACCTCGCCGACGTCCAGCACCCGAGGCAAGCGCTGCGACACGCTCAGCAGCAAGCGCTCAGCCTCGGAAGCGAGCGCTTCGGCGGTGGCCGCCGTGCCGACTTTCAGGGCGCAAAGCCCGCCAAGGACGTCGACTCGGTAAACGCTACCGGCGGCGCCGTGTCCAAGGACTCCGTCGATGCGGAGCGTCCCTTGTGTCAACGCGATTGGCGCCCCTCGACGTTGCATTCGAGGGGTTAGTCTGCGGGATGTCGCGGTTAAGTCAACGCGATTGGCACCCGGCGAGCCGTGCTGTTTGGGAGGAGCGGGCGCTCGTCGGAGGGCGCGACTTCTCTCTATCTGGCGAGCGTTTCAGCTCTCCGCGTAAAGATTGAGCTCTTCGCGCACGCGATCCGCCGTAACGCCCGTGCGCAGGTGCTCTTTCAAGCAATCCGCGAGGGTGATCAGCAGATCATCGATGCCGTTTTCCTCGATCAATTTGGCCAAGACGCGACGCGCCTCACGCCCGTCGTCTTCGCGCAGGAACTCGCGAGCCTTTTCCACGGAAATGTCGCCGGAGAAGTCCAGTTGCATGTTCGCTAGCAGGTATTCCACCAATTCGTTCACCGGCTCCTCCTTGGACCACCCGAGGTCGATAGACCCCAGTGAATCCAGGCCTATAGCGGCCCGCTCTCTGCCTTCGCAAGGGTATTGACAGCGCCGCCCAAGCATTTGAGCCCGTCGGTCGACGGGTCGGCTACGTCTGATGTGCGAACCACAGGGTGTAGGTGTACACGACGCTACTGGCGATCAAGAGCGCGTCGATCCGGTCCAGCAAGCCACCGTGTCCGGGCACGATGCTGCCCGAATCCTTCACCGCCGTGGAGCGCTTCAACAGCGACTCGGCGAGATCGCCCGCTTGCCCGAGCAAACCCGCCACGGCGCCTAGCACCAGCGCGTTAACGAGCGGGATTTGCGGCAAATACCAGAAGTGCGCGAGGCATGACCCAAACAGTGCGCCACCGAAAGCTCCGACGAAACCCTCGCGCGTCTTCTTTGGGCTGACGCTCGGATACAGGGGGGTTTTGCCCCAACGCCGGCCGACGAAATAGCCCCAGGTGTCTGCCATCCACGCGAACATCAACGTCATCAGCACATAACCGGGGCCCAGCGTTCCGAGCTCGCTGCGCAAGAGCGCCAGCGGCGTGAGCAGCGCCAAGTACCAAGGTGCCGCAACTTGGGCGAGCAAGCGCCCAGCTGCGCTCGGGATCTCACCGGGACGCAGCACTGGCACGAGCACGCTGACGATCGTCGTGCCGAACAGCAACGTCAAAAGCACGCGCGCATCGTGAACCCCGAAGTACAACCCGGCGGACACCACCAACGACGTGGCCACGCCGAGACCGCGCAGCACGCGGTCCTGCGGGTGGGTCATCGCATAGACTTCCGTCGCGGCGATGCCGGTGGCGCAGAAGATCATCACGTACCAACCCCAAGCTGGTCCACGGAACAGCAACCAAAGCAGAAGGGGCGAGGCGACCGCCGCCGTCGTGAGCCGTATCGCCAAGTTGCTCTGCACGCCGTGCGGGGGCTTATCAGCGTGCAAGCCTTGGCACAAGTCCTCGGGCCGACGCTGCCCTTTCAAAGCCATGATTCTGGAGGGGACACTGATATACAGGCGGGCCCAATGATGCGGCTCTGGCTCACGCGGCTGCGCACTCGAGTGCTCGTCCTCTCGGCCAGTGCAGCATTTGCCCTGGGCAAGGGCTGCGCCTCCGCGCCTTTGCCCGAGCCGACGACCGCGGGCCTGCAGTCATTGCTGCAGACGGCGGCGGGGGTGGAGATCCGCCCCGGCGAAGTCGGCTGGGAGCCGAGCCGCGGACCCGTCGCGGACGTCCTCTTGGGCCGTCGCTTGCTGTTCTTGGGCGCCAAACGCGGTCAGCTGCGCGACGTGTACCGCGCCGAAGTCACGGTCAGCTGGGAGGGCAAACCGCTGCGAGTGCGTGCGCTGCGCAATTTGACTCAGACGCCCCTGGCAGACGAATTGGCGCTGCAGGTCGCAGGTCCCTACGCCACCTATTCGACGACCTCGTTCGACAAACTCGTGGCGGTTTCGGTGCTGGCGTCCGGTTCGTCGCAATCCTTGACGCGTCCTTTGGAGTGGTTGCGCGCTCATTGGCACGCTTACCGCGAATCGGGCGCTTGGGACGGCTTGCGTCAGACCCACTTCGATGTGTCTGGGGTTAACAGCGTGGCGGTGGCCTTGCGCCCGCCGGTGCTGAGTCTGAACTTGGGTGCAGATCGGGAATTCGCGTTCGACCTCGAGCGCAATGCCTGGGCCGAGGGGGATGCGGCGAACGTCAGCTTGGGCCCCGGCTCGGGCACGCGACTCTCGTTCTGGCGGGCCGCGAACGACACGAGTCCGATCTTTGGTGGATGGAGCACCGTCCGGCGTCTCTTCGAGCACGAGCCGGCGCTTGCCGTGAGCCTCGCGAGTTCACAGGGCACGTCAAAAGTGAACGATGCCGAGGAAGCAGCGCCAGCCGTTTGGCCACCGGCTTCGCTGCAAATCACGGGCGCGGAGCATGCTCCGGCCGACGGGCAATGGGTGGCTGCAGGCCCTGCGCTCGGCAACGGCGAACCTGCGCTCTTGTTCCGAACGGAGTTGTCCGCGCTCGGCCAGCGCGTCTCGTTGGTTGCGATCGACACGCGGCGCATCGAGCTGCATCTGCAATCGGGGGCGCGCTTGCCTCACCCTTGGACGGGTCCGAACGGGCCTGGACGATTACCAACCGACGTTGCAGCCCGCGAACGCATCGTGGCGGCCTTCGGCGGGGGCCTCGTGACTGACGACGCGGCTCGCTCGCTTGGGCTCACGAGTGAGGCAAAAGTCATCGTGCCGGCGCGCTCGGGGTTGCCGACTGTGGTTGCCAGCCCAGAGGGACGCATCGGCTTTGGCACGTGGGACGAGCGCAGCAGCGCGGCAACCCCTTGGTCTCTGCTGCGCCAGTCGCTGACGCCGTTACCTTTGGACGTTCATGGCGATGCGGGCGGCCCAAGCCATACGCGTACCGCCTTGTGCCGCGCGCGCAACGGCACCTTGCTGTATACCTGGAGCGCGGACTGCACACGGGGCGCGCTGGGCGCGGCGGCCGCCCAAGCCGGCGCGCGAGTCTGCGTCGAACTCGATGACTCGCCCGACACCGGCTTCGCGTTGATTGGCGCCAATGCTGGGGCGTTGAAGAGTGAGCCCTTGTTGCCGTCGATGCGTTTGCCCGAGGGGGCCTTCGTCGAGGCCACCCCGCGCGACTTCTTCTATCTCGAGCGCATCCCGAGTGCGCTGCGTCAAGATCAGTGGGCTTGGCAATTGAGTCCCGGCACGCAGCCGGAACCTGCGTACATTCCGGGGTTGTTCAGCGCACACACTGACGTCGGTGGTCTGTCGGTCGAGTTGTTTTCGGTCGATCCCGGGCGCGCTCGGTTGAGCGTGATTGCGGGTTCCGAGGAACCGCTTTTGACCACGAGTGTTGCGCCCGTGCGTGAGCTCAGCCCCGACGAACAAGCTCGCGCTTTGTTTGCTTTCAACTTGGGTCACACGACTCGCGCGACGCGCTACGGCTTGAGCTTCGACTCGAAAGAGACGTTACCTTTGCGCCGCGTTTACCCGACGCTCGTACTGCACGGCGATGGCCGCGTGGAAGTCATGCCTGCGGGGCAAACGCCGACTCCCGCGCCCGATACCATCCTGGTCCAGCTCCCCGCGCTGTTGAGCGCCGGTGAGCTCCTGCCCAGAGCGCGCGAAGCCGGCCCACAGCGGCCTCGCGGCGCGCTGTGTGTTCACCCCGACGGGCGACTGCTGGCGGCCTTTGCCGAGCACGACAGCAGCGATCCCATTGCGCTCGTCTTGCGGGACGCGGGCTGCACGGAAGTGCTCGAACTGGACCGCGCCTCACAACACGCAGCGACGTTGTTTCGGACGGGGACCCAATTGCCGCCGCCCTCGACCAGTGAAACGTCGCTGCTCGTCGGATTGTCGCAGCCAATGGCTCAACGCACTTTTGCGTTCTGAGCCAGCAGCTCAGCGAGCACTTGCTTCAACGGGGTTTTGCCGATGATCTGTTCGTGCCCCGGTTCGAAGCGAATCAGGCCGCTCAGCATCCCCGCCATCATGTCGCGGTAGAGCTCGGCGAGGTCCGTCGGAAAGCCGAAGCTCGTGAGCGTGGGTACCGCGGCATCCATCGGGGCTTCGGCGACGCGAATGGGCTTTGCCGTGAGCTCGCTCAAAACCTGTGCGGCCTTGGCAAACGACCCACGCGGTCCTTTGACGTCGACCACGCGCGTCTTGCTCGTTCCTTCCACGAGCAACTTCGCGGCCGCGATGCCGACGTCGTGAGTGGCGACCATCTCGAACTCGAAATCTGCCGGAAAGAACGACGGCAAGACGCCATCGTTCAACATCCCGAGTGAACTGCCGAGGTTCTCCATGAAGTACGCGGCGCGCAGAAACGTCGAGTGCGTCTTGGTCAGGGTCCTCAGTTGTTGCTCCGTGTAGTGAATGCCGGCGATGGGGCCCGTACCCGCTGGCTGATGCGCCGCGATTGACGACAACAGCACCAACTGGGGAGGCTGCGCTTGTTTCGCTGCGCTCACCAAGGCATCGGTGGTCCTGTTCTGATAATCACGGAAGCCCGGCGCGAAGCTCGGTGGGATCAGGACGTAAGCGCCTTCGACGCCGCTCAGCGCTTTGCTCAACGCGCTGGCATCGCCCAGATCCGCAATCGCGACTTCGGCTCCCTTTGCCTTCAATGCGGCAGCCTTGCTCGCGTCGCGGACGACTGCCCGCACACGCTTACCCTGCTCGAGCAGCGTTTCCGCCACGACTTTGCCGGTGTGCCCACTAACTCCCAGAACTGCGTAGGTCATCTTGTGTCGTTCCTTTCGGTTCGCAGAGTGTGGGACCGGCTTGAATATCTGAGAAGTGCATGTTCACCATGTCACACATGAATGCTGTGCATGTCCCAGATTTGGACCTGAACTTGCTCAGGGTCCTTGCGGCGCTTTTGCGACATCGGTCCGTGACGCTCGCTGCGCGTATGTTGGGGTTGTCGCAATCTGCGACGAGTCATGCGCTGTCGCGCTTACGGCGAGAGCTCGGAGATCCGCTGTTCATTCGGGACAAGCAAGGCTTGGTCACGACGGCGCGCGCCGAAGCGTTGGCTGAGCCGCTGTTCCAACTATTGGGTGATCTAGAGCGCGTGCTCACACCGCCCGCGCCGTTCGATCCGCGCCAAGCCCAGAACCGCTTCAGCGTCGCGACGAACGACTACGCGGAGCTACTGGTTCTGCCGAAGCTCGTGCATCGGTTGGGCCGCGACGCCCCGAGCGTCGACTTGTGGTTTCGCGCGCTCGGTACTCAAGGCGTGCACCGCGCGCTCGAGCACAATGACGTCGTGATCGGTCCCTCGTTTCCCTCATCCGAGCTCGACGGCGCGATCGCAGCCCGGGCGCTGTTCGAAGATCGTTTCGTGAGCGTGCTTCGCAAAGGGCACCCCGCGATGCGCAAGCGTTGGAGCGCCGAACAGTTCGCCGCTCTCGATCACCTGTTGGTCGCGCCGGGTGGCAAGCCTGGCGGCACCGTGGATACGGCTCTTGGTCGCCTCGGCCTGCGACGGCGCGTTGCCGTGGGGGTCCCCAACTTCGCCGCAGCACCGTTTCTCGTCGTTCAGACGGACTTGGTGTTGACGGTGCCGGAGCGCGTGGCGCGTTTCATCGGCCAAACTCTACCGCTCGAAATCATCGAGCCGCCGCTCGAATTGCCGAGCGTCACGATGACCCTGTACTGGCATCAGCGCTTTCAGAACGACCCCGCGCACGGCTGGTTGCGCACGCAGATCGCCACGAGTGGGACGGAGCTGGAGGGCGGTTCGAGGCAGCGCAAGCGCAAGTGACGCTCGCGCCGTTCGCGATCGGGCGAGTGCCTTTGATCGAGGATTACGGCGGTGTATCGACACGCCGCAACAGGCGAACGCTGAGAGCGGCAAGCAGCGCGACCGCTGCGACCAGCACGCTCCAGAGAATCGGCTTGGTCCAATTGGGAGCGGGGGCGCGGGGCGTCAGGGCCTGGGGGCCGCCCAGCTCGAACAACGGCGCGGCAGTGGCTGAGCTGACGGGCAGATCGCGCGCCCTGAGACCCAAGGGCGCAGTGAGCGCTGCCTCGGAGAATGCGCTAGGCACGGCACCCACGTGCCCAAACGCCAGCGTGAAGGGTCCCTCGCCGCGGGCGACGAACAGCAGTTGTTCGGGCAAGACTTGTGCTCGAAGATTTACAGGTCCAGAACCGAGCCCACCTGCGCCGTTGCTGGCGCTCAGTCGCAGTTTGCGATAGCGCCCAAAGCCCGCGTCGATGGCGCGAGAGTGCAGCGTCTCGCCGTCTTGCACCAGATCGAAGAACGTACCCGTGTACAGCGCGCTGGCAGCGCCGTCCGCCCGCACTCCTTCGAGTGTCGCCTGCAGGACGCTGTTCTTTTGCAACAGCACATCGGCCTTCGCGACGACGAGATCGGCGCCGAGCTCGAACTCCCAAGTACCCGCTCGATTGGCGACGGCAGTCCCCGCCAATTCACGCGTGTCGAGCGGCAACGACTCGGACGTGCTGGTCAACACGGCCGTCACCGACTCCAGCGTCGCGGGCGCCTCGGGTAAACTCCAGCGCAAACGCAGGTACTTGGACGATAGCCCATCGAGTTCGAGTTGGTTCGATTCGACTCTCTGCCCGTCGTGTTCCAATGAGAGGACCGTGCCGTGCACCGACGTCGATCGGAAAGTGTCGAGATCTGCGCTCGTATCCAGCGTCAGGGGCCAAGTAAACGTCGTTTGGGGCGCTGAAACCTCGAATTTGAGCTGCTGGATGTCTTGGCGCAGCGCACTGGCGTCAATCACGTAAGCGATGATGGGCCGCGTGGCTGCAGCGGGCGCGACGTCGTGGGCAGCGCCGTGCTGACCGACTTCGACGCGCACGAGCGTGCCGTCGTTCTTGCGTTGAACTTGCACCGTCACGGGCTCAGCCGCTGCACCCGCCGTCGTATCGCCGTAAATCGGGAAGAAGGGCAGGCGCACCTGCGTCGTTTCGGCGTGCCAGGTTGGCGTCAGATCGCGGACCGCGTGCGGAACTTGTTCGCCCGCGTGATTGAACACCGCAAGTTGAGTGCGGTCGGCGTCCAAGTGGATCAGCACTTCTTGCGGCAATTTGAACGTCTGCAGTGCTGACCCCTGTGCTGGCGTCAGGTTCATGCCGTAAGCGAACTCGGCCGGCGCGAACGCGTGGGTTTCGCTGACGCCCTTGTCGTCGGCAGAGCTGGGCCGTGCGATCGCCAAGAGCAATAGCCCGATGCCGACGGAGCGGCGCCTGAGGCCGCGGCTCATCGTGAACCCTCCGGCGCGCGGTTGGCGTCTGGGTTTGGAGGGGGAGACGCCCCCGTCGCCCGTGGAGGCAATGGCGACACGTAGCCGACGACCAACAGCGCGATGCCTACCGCCATGAACGTCGCGATCTTTGCGATCGTGCTCTGCCGGGACAGATCGACGAGGAAGAGCTTGACCACCGTCAATCCCATCAGCCCGGCCGCGGCTATCCAAACGCTGCGCCCCTGACGACGGCTCGAGGTGAACATCAAGCCCACTGCCAAGCACGTCCAAGCCCCGCTGAGCACCCATTGCATGCTGGGGTCCTCCCAGAGCGCGCCGAACTCGTAACTCGTCCCATCCAAGTGATGGACGGCGCGAGCCAAGATCGTGTTGAAGGCGATGAACGCGCTGCACGCGACCAGCGTGGCCCACGCGCGCCGCGCACTGTCTTCGGGCTTGGGATAACCCCGGAGCAAGTAAACGGTGTTGGCGAGCAAAGTCAGCAGCGCTGCCAAGTCGAGCGGGTTGAGCACTGGGAAGAACGGCAATGGCGCAGGCTGACCGTCGTAACTCGACGATATCACCAGGTAACCCGTGCCCATGAGCAAGAGCCCGAGCGCGCTCGAGCCGAGCAAGACGTCGCGATGGGTCCCGAAAGGCCACGCACGCGACCGGCGTGTTGCCACCAGCACGATCAAGCTCAGACTGATCGAGAGCGTGAAGGCTGCGCGTTGCCAGGTGTCGCCCAACTCGGCTTGCTGGCACAGTTGCAGCGCCGAAAGCCCAGCGAACGCGACGAGGCTCCAAATCGCGGGCGCGAGCAAGTTGGGCAGCCACGGGGTGGTCGTCAGGAAGCGCCTCGCGCTGAGGCCCATCGCACCGATCAGCAAAGGCCAACTGCTGCCCCACGCCAACGAGAGCGGTTCGGGCTGCGTTTGCATCAACAGGTACAAGACGCTCATCGGGAACGCGATGAAAGACGACAGCGCAGGCCAACGTCCAACGTCGTAGCGCAGGGCTGCGCTCACGAGCTCGAGCAGCAAGCACAGCGCACCCAGCACCGCGAGCTCGGCGCCGGGTTGGTACTTGGCATCGAACTGTTCACTCGTGGCCTGAATCAAAATCGCGCTGCCCAAGAGTAAACCCCAAAACAACAGCGCTTGGACGGCCTTCCAAGAATTGGGTAGCTCGTCGCGTTTGCGGGACGCAATGCAGCCGATCGTGTAGCTCGAAATCATCAGCAGCACTGCGCCAATCAAGTGCTGGGTCGCTGGTTTGTCGCTTGTCGCCGCGAGCGCATCGCCGACGTGTTCACCCATGCCCCAGAGCAGAGCGCCACCCGCCAACAGCTGCAGCACCACGGCAGCCACTTGCGGCAAGATGCGTCTTTGCCTGACACCGATCCAGTACATGCCTGCGCCTTCGAGCGCCCAGGCGGCCCCAGTCAGGTTACGGTTCGACATCGCGTAGGGGATGGCCAAGGTCGCGAACCCGACACCAATCGCGAGGAAGCTCTCCACGAACGGACGAAAGGCGGGACCGGCGCTCTTTTGCAACATCGCAGCGGTCCCCACGTAGGCTATCGCAAAGCCGACGAGGGCGAACGCCATCTGCAGAGAGTCCTCTTTGAGCAGCGCGGTTTGCAGCGCGAGCGCGACCAATGGAGTGCCGAAGGTGAGCGATGAACTCAAGAAGCGGGCGCCATCCTTCGAAGGCTGGGCCGGCAAGCGCTCGGCGCGCCACTGCATCAGCACTGGGATCGCAGCAAAAATCAACGCGAAGGCCAGCAAGAACGGTTCGGTGCTGGCGAAGTTCTCCGGCACGTATTTGAGAGCACCCCAAGTCGAGCCGATGCCGAAGGTGAATACGAAGCCGAGCAGCGCCACGGGCTTCCACAGCTTGTAGACCGAGATGCCGAGCACGGCGGAGTTGAGCAGCAGGTAGTAGCTGAACAACGCGACGTGGTTGCCATGTCCCGACGACGCCAAGATCGGTGCAATGAAGCCGCCGATCGTGCCGACCACGATCAGCGCCATGCTGTCTTGCACGGCCGCCAGCACGCAGCTTGCGAGCGAGACGGCAGCGAGCAGCCCAAAGGCCAGCGTGACGGGCAGGAAGCCGTAGGCGCGGTACGAAAAGAAGCTCGTGAGGTAGAGGGCTGCAACGCCAGCGCCCTGCAGCAGCGTGCCGAAGCCGGGTCGCCCAGCGCGTAAGCGATAACCAACGCCCACCAGCGCCATGCCGACCAAGGCGGCCAATGCCATGCGCAGTTCGATCGGAAATAGGTTGTTGTCGGCGGCCCACTTGAGCAGCAAAACGACGCCGACCAACAGCACCAAGACGCCCACGCGCGCAATGGTGTTGCCACCAAAGAAGAAGTCCTTGATCGCGCGACTGACGGCGTCGCTGGGCGCGCTCCCGTCGCTATACGAAGCTGCCGCGTAGCCGCTGTAAGCATTCCCGGCCGGTGCTGGTGCACCCATTGGCGCCGTTCTGCCCGTGGGGGATGGGCCGGGTGCGGGTTGCGTGTGAACCCGAGCGACGGGGGAGGGATCTTGCGCTGCAGCTGGCGCAAACTCGGGGTGCTGCGGTGGTTGCGGCACGACGTCCGCGAACGCTACTGGACTGGGTGCTGCAGGGCTGGGCCCTACTGGACTGGCTGCTGCTGGATTGGGCGCTGCCCCGACCTGCGCCATGCGCACGGTTGCAGGCGGGCTAGGCGCTGCCGCGGGGACGGGCACTGCCGCAACGTCAGAGCTGGGGCTGGGGGCGGCTTGTCCGCGCGCCCGCTGCCAATCGTTCCACATCCACAGCATGCCCGCTTCGACGCGTTGCAGGAGCTGTCCCTGCTTTTGCAGTTCAGCGCTCAGCTCGGCGTTACGCGTGCGAAGTTCCCTGAGCGCACCGTGCGCGGACAACGCTTGCCCCAAGGCTGCCCCCGCCGCGATCCCGAGAAGCCACCCGGCGTCATCATCCAGCAGGGCTCCTGCCAGCAATCCAGCGACCATCAAGACCAGCGTCAGCATCGCGCGTTTTACTCCCTGGTCGCGCGACACCTCCCCGGCTGATCCGGGCTCTCTCGCGCGACTGGCAGAGGCTACCCTCTCGCGACACGCGGGCACTACGTCAATCTGTGTAGCGTCAGCTTTCAGACCCCGCCTACGACAACCGCATGGCGGAGTTTCGTTAAATGCCGACCGGCGCCGCCCGAGCGGCGCTTCTACACTCCCCCTAACACCCCTACATCAACGTCCCCACTCAGGACGTTGCCCCGCTTACGTTCTTCTCAGGCGGCCTCGACCAACAGCGACTTGAGGCGGCTCATTGCGCGTGAATGCAACTGCGAGATGCGCGGCTCGCTAACCCCGAGCATTTCACCCAGGTCCTTGAACTTGATGCCGCGGAAGTAATGCAGTGAAACGATGCGACGCTCGCGTTCGGGCAGCAGATTCATCGCGTCCTCGAGTTGCTTGCGCACACAGTTGGCCGTTGCGGTCTCTTCGGCGTTCGCGTCGTCACGCGCCAAACAGCGGGCTTGCTCCGTCTCGCTGACTTCGTCGAAGCGCAACACGACGGGCGCATGCCCTGACTGCGTCGGGTTAGCAGCTGCCGCCTCGGTGGCAGCGGCGCGCGCACGGCGCGGCAACCAATCTTGGGCGCGCAACTCGTCGAGGATCGCGCCGCGAATTCGCACGCGCACGTACCAGTCGAAGTTGCCGCTCGTGTCGTTGCCTTGACGACGAACCGCATCCCACAGGCCGCTCATGCCGGCTGCGATCAGGTCATCACGCAGCACATTGCTCGGCAGCTTGCGCTGAAAGCCGCCCGCGATCTGGCGCACGAGCTGTTGGTATTTCTGAAACAGCGCCTTGGCCTCGGGGGAGTCCCCATTGCCATGACTAGCGCGCGCTTTGCCGCGTGCTCGTTTCTCCGAGATGGGGGCAACGTTCGGCGCAGTTGGCGGAACACTGAGAGGACGCGATGAGACGTAAGCGGCGGCTTCAGAAAGACTCATGAGATTCACCTTCCGATGAGTCTCTTGAGCACTGTTCGTGCCAACCCTTTCTTAAGACCCGCTTGCGCAGAATCGGCTGATTTTTGATGTCCCACCCGCAGCACGGCGTTCGCGAGGGGGTCTTTGGACACCCAGCATAGTCTCGGGTGTCGAAGCGTTCGGACTGGAGTCCACGGCGTTCGAAACGACTAGACGCAGCGAGATCCACTACGTCCATTGCAGTTTGGAGTTACTTAGGCAGGTTTAGCGTCCGTTAGTTCGAGCTGCGGTTACGGTCAACCCAGGGGTTCAGTCGGACCCAGGGGCCGCAGTTGCAGGTGAGCTCTTGCCGTCGTTGTCGCCCACGGCTGCTTCTTCCGCATCGTCGTCTGAAGCTTCGTGCTCGTGATCCAGCTCTAGTTGGCCTGATTCCCGATTCTTGGCGGTGCTGGAATCAGCGTTGGACAACGTCGCGGCCCGTCCCGACGCCGCGTGGCCACTCAAGAACTGAGGATCGACCAAAGTCGATGCGAACAGAGCGGTGGCGCCGCCTTCGGCAGTGCGAGCGACGAAGGTTGGTTCAGCAGCACCGGTTACAGTGGGCCTAGTTGTGGGAGCTTTGGCGATATTCGGGAACTCGACCTCGGCGCGCGGCACCGGCTGCACGACTGCAGGCGGCAACGCACGCTCACGGTGCGAGCGCGGTCGTTCACCTGGACCCGCGAAGTCGATCCAGGTCGCTTTTACTTTGCGCACGTCGAGGTGCACGAACGACGAGTTCGGATAGTATCCGACCCCGACGTCGTCGAAGGTGAGCAGATAGTCGCGCAGCACCTCGTTCGGCACTCCGGGGATGCTGAAGTCGCAGGCGTTACCCACCAGGTGGCGCGACTCCTTGAAATGTGAGTGCTCGCGGTAACCGCTAACCACGCGCAGTGGGCGTCCGCCGAACGCGTCGCTCACTTGCGCGAGCAGACGGATCAGGCCGGGTGCTATTTGTCGTTCGTTCCCGGTGCGCCACGAGTACAGCGCGTGGTTGAAACCGGTCTGCGCCGCGTTCGACAGTCGATTGCCTTTGACGATCGCGTAGCCCTTCCAGCTGCGACCCGTCGCGTTCAACACGACGTAGCCGCGTTTTTGTGCGGGTTTGGTGTACGTGGCCCACGACGGTTGGCGCTTGCCGTTGCGCCCTTTGGCGAGCGTTCCAATCGGTGGCAGGGCGGCACGCGCGGGCGCTACCTTTGGAAAGTAGTGGTCCCCCTCGCCCGCTTTGGTGTCCTTTTGATCTTTGCCGTTCGAGCTGAGCGCAGCGTTGCTCTTGGCGGCGACTTTGTCGTCTGGCTTGTCCTTGTTCTCCGTCGACGGCTTGCTGCTCTCGCTGCTGTCGGGCTTCGCGTCGGCGTTGGCGGCGTCGGCCTCGGCTAGGACGATCTGCCTCGCGAGGCTGCCGTCCTTGTCCGAGCGCGCAGGCACTACCAGCTTCTGGCCTGGGCGAATCGGATCCTTACGCGAGATGCCGTTCGCATTGCACAAGGCTTCGATGCTGACGTTGTAACGCTTGGCGATGCTTCCCAGTCTCTGCCCCAAGTGTACGGTGTGGGTTTCGAGACGACGTGGGGCCTTGCTGCTCGCGGCGCGAGAACCGGCTGGGCTCTTGGAGAGCGCACGAGGAGCTTTGGAATCGCTCTGATTGGGGGGCGAACTAGGCGCTTTGCTCGGATCTTTGGGCGCTGCGGCCGTGGCCTGCAGTGACCACGCGAACGCACATGCGAAGGCTAATAGGCCGATGCGACGACTCATGGGAACCTGCGCTTAACCCCAGCTTCTTCGAAAATCCAGTTCTCGTCAGATGCGCCCCACTCAAGTTGCCCCGGCCCCGCAATCACTCGTTTATTTGCCTGAGCCGGTGTGTAGGTGACAGACTTTCCGGCGCGCGCGAGTTTGGCGCGTGCGAGGTAATGCATGGGCGAAGGCAAGAACCTAATCGGAGTCGACATCGGCTCGAGCTCCATCAAGGTCTGCCAGATCAAGGAGAGCCGTAAAGGGCTGCTCTTGCATCGCCTTGGATTCGCGCCGTTACCCCCTGGCGCTGTCGTCGACGGGCAAGTGATGGACGCCTCGACCGTGGTCGAGACGCTCAAGCGAGTGCTCGCCGATTCGCGCGTGCGCGGTAGAGAAGCAGCGCTCAGCGTCTCGGGTCAGAGCGTGATCATACGCAAGATCACGGTGCCCTTGATGACGCCCTCCGAATTGGCGGAGCAGATCACGTGGGAAGCCGAGCAGCACATCCCGTTCGACATCAAGGACGTCCAAGTCGACTATCAGGTGCTGCGTCGCCGCGCCGACGCGGGACAAATGGATCTGTTGCTGGTCGCGGCGCGCAAGGATCAAATCAGTGCCTATGCCCAGCTGGCCAAGGACGCCAAGCTGAAACCGCTGGTCGTCGACATCGATGCGTTCACGATTCAAAACGCCTTCGAAGCGACCTTCGGGGTGGAGGAGCGCGAAGTGGTGGCTCTGATAAACGTGGGTGCCAGCTTGTCTTCGTTGAACGTGTTGGCGGGCGGCACCAGTTCCTTTACGCGCGAAATTGCTCATGGCGGTAACCTGATAACGCAAGAAATTCAGCGTCAGATGGGCGTGCCTTTCGAGGTCGCAGAAGCGTTCAAGTGCGGAGCGGCGCCCGACGGCAGCCCAGTGCCAGCCCAAGTGGCGCCGATCATCGAACAGAGCGTCGACTCGATTGCCGCCGAAATTCAGCGCAGTTTGGACTTCTTCATGGCCACCAGCGGCGAGGGTGACATTGCGCGGGCGGTGTTGACCGGCGGGACCGCGAATCTGCCAGGACTCGCGACCGCGATCGAGCGCCGGGCTCGGGTTTCGGTTCAAACGCTGCACCCCGCAACGCGCTGTACACCTGATAGCAGTATCAATCGAGCTGTGTTCGATCAGCGCGCGCCGCAACTGGCCGTCGCGTTGGGCCTGACCTTGCGCAAAGAGCGGGAGGCGCGGGCGTGATCCGCATCAATCTGCTGCCCGCTTCGCGGGCGAACCAAGCTTCCTCCGGCAGCCAAGCTTGGCTGATCGCGGTGGTCGTGTTTGCTGCGCTCGAGATCATCGGCTGCTTCGTGCTTTACGGAAACAAGCAGCAACAGCTCGAAGACTGGGGCCGCAAGAACAAGACCGTCGAGACCGAGATCAAGCTCTCGCAAGAGAAAGTCGCGGATCATCCGAACGTCAAGGCCAAGTTGGCGCAGCTCAAAGCACGTGAGGACGCCATTGCGCGTTTACAGAGCGCACGCACCGGCCCGACTGCTGCCATGCTCGAGGTCGCACATCTGCTCTCGAAAGGTCGAGGGCCGAGCGTCGCCCCAGAGCGCCTGGAGCAGATCAAGAACGACGATCCGCTCGCGATGTACAACCCACAATGGGACCCAAGAAGGCTTTGGTTGTCGTCCTTCGTCGAAGATTCTCGCACGGTGCGGCTCACCGGCTCGGCGCGTGACGGCGAGGACGTGAGCGAGCTGGCGCGGCGGATGAATCTCTCGGTCTACTTTTACGACGTGCGTCTGCTTCCCGGTAAGAAAGAATCCACCGCAAAGGACGCGGTCAATTCGGTCAGCTTTCAGCTCGAAGCGCGGGTGAGGTACTGATGGCAGCTGCCAAGAAGAGCACACTCGGGCGACTCGGATTGCCGGGGCGCATCGGCATCGGGGTCGTCCTCTTGGCGTTACCTCTTGCCGTCTACTTCATCATCTTCGACAGCGAGATCCAATCGGAGATCGACGCGGCGGCCAACAAGAATCAGAAGCTGCAATTCGATCTGAAACAAGCGCAGGCTGCCGAAGCGCTGTATCAACAGGATCTGCAAGAGTTGGCAGAGCGCGAGCGAAATAAGCGCGAATTGATGAAGGTCTTGCCGGTGTCTACCGAGTACCCGGCGTTTCTGAGCGCGATTCAGAGCGTTGCCAACCTCGTCGGTGTCGAACTCAGGGCATGGACGCCACTCGAAGAAGTGCCAGAAGAGTTCTATGCGCGCGTGCCCATGAAAGTCGAGCTCGGCGGGCGCTTCCACCAGATCGCGAAGTTCCTCTACAACGTCGGCCAGCTCGAGCGCATCATCAACATGGAGAACCTCTCCATCACGCTCGGCCCCGCGACAGACCAAGAGACGGTGCTGAACGTCAGCGTACTGGCCACGGCATTTCACGCGTTGGACGAATCTGCAGCCGCGGGTAATCCCGAAGCTCGTCGACGGAGGGACCGATGAACTCGTTCACGAGCCGCGCGATCCTGTGCAGTGCGCTGCTAGCTGCTTGCTCGGAGACCCCCGTCAACCAAGGCAGTGCCCCGACCGCGTTTCCGGGACCCAAGCCAAACGCACCGCAAGCTGCCCCAGGCGCCGCGCCCGCAGCCGAGGCGTCCGTTGTGTTACCGCCCAAGGCGGACTTCACCGAGGAAGACTTCGCGGAGAGTGATCACAACCGCGATCCCTTCAGATCCTATCAGGATCTGTTCGTCGAACATCCCGTCGCGCAGCAGATGGTCAAGCAGCCCGTGGTGCTGGAGAACTTCGCTCTCGACGACTTGAAGCTGATCGGCGTGGTTACCGGTATCGTCCCAGCGAAGGCGATGCTCGTCGACCCCGGGGGCAAAGGTCACGTCATCCAGCGCAATGACCTCGTTGGCCGTGCCGAGCGGGTTCAATCCGGCTCGTCGAACACGGAGTATCAGATCAACTGGCGCGTCGATCAGATCCGCGAGTCGGACGTCGTGTTCGTGCGCGAGGATCCATCGAATCCCGACGTTCCCAGCGCAACCCGCGTGATCGCTCTTCGGACCAAAGAAGAAGAGCAAGAGCTCAACCAGCCGAACTGAGACGGGCGCGCCCGTGCGTGTCACTGGTGCACGAAGCGCTGGGTCTGTGCGTACTGGCTTCCGCCCCCAACCTGGAAAAGGCGACCGGTAATTTGGTTGGGTTGTCTAGGGGTTGCTACGGTGCGAAAGATGTTTGCTTGGTACGCTCGCATGACCCGTTCGCGCCGAACTCGTGCTGCCCGCCGCTCGATTTCGCTTCTCGCGCTGGCGGCGTGCCTCGGATCGGTGCCCGCGCACGCGGAACCGCTGAGTCGGTTCGCGACCAGCATGCACGTGCAAGGGGATGCGGCGAGCACGCTTCTCGTCGTCGACTTCACCAGTCCCCCGACGTATAGCGCGCGCTACGTCAAAGCTCAGCGACGGCTGATTGTCGACATCAACGGCAGCGGCGTCAAAGGCGCACCCCCGGCACTGAGCGCCCCGAAAGGCTTGGTCGCGGGGGCGATGCTGCAAGAGTTCAAATCGGGCAACTCTTCCACCACACGCCTGATCGTGAGCTTGGACAAGGATGCGCCTTACGCCGTATCGAGCGTCGGCAATTCGCTGCAAGTCAGGCTCGGCCAGGGCGACACTACGGCCAAGGCGAACGCTCCTGCTAGCCCTGTGAAACGCGCGGGCGCAGCCGGCGACAAGGTCAACAGTCGTGTGCGCACAGTCAACTTCTCGAAGCACGGCGTGGAAGAGCGCGTCAGCATCGAGCTTGGCTCCGCGTGTCGTTACGAGCAACGACGCGTCAATCCAACGACGACGCGGCTTGAATTGCAGAACACGGAGCTGCCGAGCGAATTGCAGCGCGCCCTCGACGTCCGCGCGTTTGGCGGCGGAGTGAGCCTCGTCTCGACGTACGCGACGAACGACGGCCGCGTGATTCTCGAAGTCGAGCACGGCGAGCGCGTCGAGTCGCGCATCGAGCGCCGGGGTAGCGTGTTGCTTTGGTCATTTTTCGAGGGCACGGTTCCCTCCAGCGTGAGCGGTCTTGCTTTGGACGGCAAAGTCGCACGCAAGACGCGCACCATCTTCACCGAGCCCGGGCTGTTGCAGCCCGAATCGGACGAGGCGAATCGCTTGGTCGTTGCCGAAGACGATAGCGCACAGCCGACCCAAGACCTCGCAGCGGATACGAAGAGCGCGGCAACCGCGGACGAGTCCGAGGCACACGTCGTGACGCGCACGCCAGAACAAGCCGCAGCCTACGAGGGCACGGGCAATGGACCTGGCCACTACACGGGCCGTCGCGTCGACCTCGACTTCAAGGATGCCGACATCCACAACGTGCTGCGCCTGTTGGCCGACACGGGGCGGGTGAACATCGTCGCCGCCGACAACGTTGCCGGTTCGGTCACGATTCGCATGAAGAACGTGCCTTGGGACCAAGCACTCGACGTCGTGTTGCAAGCGAAGAGCCTGGGCATGGACCGCCGGGGCAACATCATTCGCGTTGCGCCCCAGGCCGATTTGGAGAAGGAGCGCGAAATGCAGATCGCGCGGCGCCAACAAGAGTTGCAGTTGGCACCGCTCGAGACGCGCTTGATCCCGATCAGCTATGCGCAAGCTGCGCAGATCCAGGCTCGCGCTCACGATCTGTTGTCCGCACGCGGCTCGATCGCCGTCGATGCGCGCACCAACGTGTTGATCGTGCGCGACGTGGCTGGCAACCTCGATCAGATCGAAGAGCTCACTCGCTCGCTCGATACCCAGACGCCGCAGGTGTTGATCGAAGCGCGCATCGTAGAAGCCACGAGCCGCTATCTGCACAGCGTGGGTATCCAGTGGGGTGGGGACGCGAGCTTCAGCGCGTCCAGCGGTAATCCGACGGGTCTAGCATTCCCCAGTTCGGTGGGCCTCGCGGGCGGTGCAACCGACGCCAACACGCCCACGGCGGGTCTCTCCCCATTCCAGGCCCGCGTCGCCAACCCCAACTTCGCAGTCAACCTGCCAGCGACGGTCGGTCAGGGTTCGGGTGGTGCGTTGGGTCTGACGCTCGGTTCAGTCGACAGCAACTTCAACTTGGCGTTGCGTCTGTCTGCTGCGGAAGCGAGCGGTATGTTGCGGATCCTTTCGAGTCCGCGCGTCTTGACGCTGGACAACACCGAAGCGCGCATCAGTCAGGGTACGTTGATCCCGTTCAGCCAAGTCAGCGCGCAGGGCGTTCAAACGACCTTCCAAGAAGCCAAGCTGCAGCTGCTCGTGCAGCCCCACGTCACGGCCGATGGCAGCGTCAGCATGCACGTGAAGATCAACCGCGACGAGCCCGACTTCAACCAAACGTCACCACGCGGTGATCCCACGATCTTGAAGCGCGAAGCCGAGACCGAGCTCTTGGTGATGGACGGTCACACTGCAGTGATCGGCGGCATCTTCACCCGCAACACCGGTCGCAACGTCGACCAGGTGCCGTTCTTCGGTGACATTCCGCTCTTGGGCTTGCTGTTCCAGAAGCGCACGGCGAGCGACACGCGCGGGGAGCTCGTGATCTTCTTGACCCCGCGGATCGTCAATCGCGCTGAAGCGCTTGGCCGCTAGGGCCTGTGAGCCACTAGCGGTCGTGAGTTAAGCGAGCCCGTTGGGCCAACGGGTATCAGCGACCGGCGCGACGACGCGACGCAAACATGACCGCCGCGCCCAGCAGCACGACGGTGGCCGCGCTTCCCGCGCTGCGGCTGAGCTCAGGCGCGCGTGTAACTGCACCTGGGGTACCCGCTGGATTCGGATGAGGGACGGCGCCTGCGTTTGCACCCGCCAGAACGGTGACGGTTGCGATTGCGAAAGCCGAGGTGATACGTTGAAAGCGAGTCATATGGGGGCTCCTGTGCGGTTGGCGGACACTACCACGCAGCTCGGGCGCCGCAAGCCGAGCCGCTCACCGTCAAGGCGCGGTGTGCCGAAAGGGAAGCCCTAACACACCCTTGGTACAGGTCTCAAACTGGAGATCCGTGCTTAGAGCCAGGACGTCCAATCATGGGTCAGCACGCCGTGAACCAACAAGGCCGCATTCGTGGTCGCGTGAGCGATCACTGCCTCACGCAGGCCACCCGTCCAACGCGCTAGCAACCCATAGAGCAAGCCCACGACCAGCGCGGCTGAGGTCGCGTCGTGTAACAGCGCGAAAAGCAGGGCAGAAAGCAGGATCGTCCAAATCGGGGTGTGTTCATATGCGACCGCTTCGAAGCGGCGAGCGACGAGTCGGCGCGGGATGTAACCGCGGAACGCGAGCTCCTCCGCGATCGGGATCGTCAACACTGAGCCAAGTGCGCGAAAAACAAACCATATGCCGCGCTCCGGCTGAGTGAGGCTCGCGAGCTGTCCGCTGAAGACCGCCAGGCGTTCTGGATCGGCCAAGGGCTGGAGCCAGAGCCAGACTCCGCATGCGAACAAACCGCAAGCCACGCTTCTGAGCTGGATCCCAGCGATTAAGTCTTTGAAATCAAAGCGCTGCAGACTGAGCACGAGCAGTGTCGCGATGACGCCCAAGGGGTAGAGGCGATCGAGCGGTTCGAAAACCAACCCCGTCAACAGCGAGACCCCACTGGCCACGACGATCGGCAAGAGGAACCGAGCCGTCTCTTGGGCGTGCCCAGATAGCGGGGCTTCTTGCGGCTTGGAGCCTGTTCGGATCGCTGCCACGCGGTTGACGACCGCCACCCCAACGAGACCCGCGCCACAGAACAACAGCCAACCCGCTTTCGAATGGAATGCGCCGGCAGCGAGGCTCGGAGATACCCGCGCACCGAGCCACGTCAGCGTCGCGATGCGCGCGATATTTGCACTCCAGACGCCTGCGACGGCTGCCGGCAAAACCAGGCACGCCCGCCACAGCACCAGTTCTCGGCGCATCAAGGCGATGTACCCTCCGAGGAACCCGATCATCAGGCCAACTCCCTCGTAACCTGAACATACGGGGGCAATATCGACACCGAAGTCATCGAGCCAAACTTCGTTGCCCGGCCCGCGCTCTGGGGACTGACCCACGACTCTGAGCGTTCCAATCACGGCGTTTAGGACGACGCCGCTGTGTCGCGACCAGAGCGCTCGGGTCGCGAGCCCGCCCAGCGCCGAAAACAACGCTACCCCCGCCACGGGCAACCAGGTCGGCGCGCTCGCTAGCACGCTTCGAAATGTAAACTTGGGCCACGCCCAATGGGTTCGTCCGTAGATCCAAACAAGCCCGGCGACGAACCAGGCGGCGAACAGAGCCGAGCTCGGTGGCAGGGGCGTCAGGACACTGCGCGACAACCAGTAGAAGACGGCAAATGCGACGCAGCCGAGCGCGAACTCCGCGTACAAGGCACGCTTCGATTGGGTTTGATGGACCAGCCCTCGAGCAGCATTCTCGAGGCCCAAACGACCACGCAGCGCGACTATCGCGGCGAACAAGATGAATAGTAGCGGGGCCTCGTCACCCGCGTCCCCGAGCTTCGACCAGAGCCGGTCGTGGTTTCTCAGGGTCGCCACGTCGAACGAAAGACTGAGGCAGACGTACTCGGCGAACACGAGGACGAGCGAGAGGATTCCGATCCGGGGAAATCGTGCCCACCAACGTCTAGGTTCGTTCATGAGTTGGAGCTCACGACTGAGTTTGGATTCGGAAACTGCTGCAGACGTGCAACGCGTCCGCCTAACTCTGCCGCCTACTTGTTACAGGGTGCGGCTCCGAAGACCGCGTCGCAAGCTTCCTTGTCCGATGCCGCCAAACTGGCATGGTAGATGCGGCACTGCACGGTCTTGCCGCTGGCCGCCGTCAATGCCGTATAGCCGGAGTCTTTGCCTGCGCCTTCCCAACCCGCGCAGGTGCTTCGGCAAGTGTCGTCGTCCGCAAAGGCCTCGTTGTACGCGTCTTCGCAGGCAGCCTTTGCCAGTGAACAATAGGTCACGCAGTTGTCCGCGCCGCAGTGTCCGTCGCCTGCAGGTCCGGCGTGTGGGCAGTGGGTTTGCGCGCTCTCGAGAGACGCGTACGCGTGATAGACGCGACAACCGAGCGTATTCTCTTTGCGATCTGCGCCGGTGCCCTTCTCGAAGAGTTCGCAAGTATCGAGGCACTGTTGCTCGTTGTCGTAAACCGCGCTGTCACCGGTGCACGAGCGCGTGACCACGTCGCAGTACTCCTGGCAGTTGGGGATTGCGGCCGGGGGAATTCCGCAGGGACTCTGCTCGCGCGGCGTGAGGCTGGCGTGCCAGCAGTGCTCCGATGCAGCCAGATCGCCAATCGAGGCCGAGCTCAAATGCACCAGGCGACACTGCACGTTGTTCGCGTCGTGATCTTTTTTGACGTCGAACGCGTGATGGTCGGGCAAGGCTGCGCAACGTTGCTCACATTCCTCCTGGGCAAACGTCAACTCATCGGTGCCGCCACAGATCGCGGGCTGCAGCTTACAATACGACTCGCAGTTGTTGCCGCAGCCATCGCGACCGGCGGGTGTCGAGCCGCCAGGGCCCGCCGCGGGACAATGCACATCGGGTTCGCCGGTTTGGCCTGCGAGCAAGGCTTGTTCGTTGCGGCACGCAACCGTGTTCTGCGACTCGGTACTCTTGGCGGTAAGGGGCAGAAGTTTACAAATGCCGAGGCACGTTTCTTCCGACGCGTAGACCGCATACTCGTCGGAGCAATTTTTCATTACGTGGTCGCAATAGGCCAAGCATTCTTTGGAATCGCCGGAGGCAGGGCCTGCCTCGGCATCGGCGTCTTTGCTGGGCTTGCTGTTGCCCTTGACGTAAGCCGCCGCCAGCTTGCTGTCGTACTTGCGTTCCTCAACGAGGCAGCCGCTCGCGAACATGGTTGCCAGCGCAACCCAGAGCCATGCATGTCGCATCAGAATAGTCCTTGTAGATTCAAGCGGGCGCCATGACTGTCGCCCTCGGGCGCGAGCCAGAACGCGCTTTGGTTTGCACGAGACGCGACGGGTGGCTCATCGTCTTGCATGGCGATGATCGCCAGCACGATCGCGGTGCCCACGCCCACGGCGCCCACGCCGTAGCCGATGTTGGCGATCAACGCCGCGTCGCGCGCATCCTTCGAGAGACTCGGTCCTTGATGATCGAAGCAGCTCGTGCCTTCGCAGTGATCCTTGGCCTGTTTATCGAGGTCCGAAGCTTTCAAACCGAAGAACACTCCGGCGCCGATGCCCGCGACGCCGATGCCGCCGCTGACCCAAGCCCAGGTCAAGTCGGCATGGTGCTGCGGCGTGGGAGCGGTATCCACCGGCGTGGCTGCCGGCGTCGGTTCCTTTGCCGGGGGCGGCGCCTGTGGCTCGGGCAGCGGTGCGGGTAATGGGTTAAGCGGGGGGATCGTCACGGTCGCCATGCCGCCACTGACGGACACGGTGATCGCCGATTGCCACGAGGCATAACCCGGCGCCGATGCCGTGAATTGGTGTTCGCCTGGATCGAGCGGAATGGGTTCGCCGAACAGTTCGGGGGCGACGCTCTGTTTGTCGCGTTCGACCTTGAAGCCCACGATCGCTGCGTTGCCTCCAACGTCGAGGGTGATGCGCGAGAGCTTCGACTCGAGTGCGCGGGCGCGATCTCCACCGATCTGAGCCCGATCGGCTTGACCTGCTGCTGCGGCTGCAGAGGCAGCCTCGCGAAAGGTAGCCCAGGCGCTGGCGATACGGCCCGTCTTCTCGTAGCAGTCTGCCAAGTACAACAGCGTGCCTACTGCCGGATCGATGCTTTGGCTCTTCTCGAGGCGCGGGCACGCTTGTTCGGGTTTGTTCTCCTTCAACAGCCGCACGCCCTCATCGAAGAGCGTTTCGGCAGCGGCCTTGCCGCTGGCACTCTGCTGTGCGTGTGAAGGGTGAACGACTCCAAGCAAAGCCATCAAGAGCAACGGACAAGAGGCCCGGGCTCGGGGCCGCGAGACCAGTTCGAACAGCCGCTGACGCATGCGCGTAAGGTACCGTGTCGATCCGAAAAACCCGAGCACAATTGGCAAGTCGCGGCGCGGCTCCGAAAAATACCGGGAGCCGCGTAGTGGCGGCGCCCGATTCAGCCTTGCCCCGCCTTCGACGCGAAGCGCTGTGAACTTGCGCCTCGGTCAGCGCGAAGCGCTGTGAACTTGCGCCTCTTTCAACACAGTGCCGCAGGGCGTACTGGGCGAAGCCCAATCAACGCCTGCCGCCAAAATCCGAGAACGGGTCTTGAGGCTTTGCTTTTGCAGGTTCAGCCTGGGCTGGCTTCTTCGTTACTTTGGGCTGGTTCCCGCGAGGCGCCGCCGCTGTCTGCGTTGCGCTACTGCTCGGCGCGACGCTCGCTGCGTCCGTCGAAGCGCTTGCGGCGCTGTTCGCCGCGGGTTCCGTCTCTGACGTGGCGACTGCCGCAACCTGCGGCGTGACGATCGCTTTGACGGGGGGCTGCGCCGGCGCCTCGACCACGGGTGGGCTCGCGACGATCGACGCGGGGGGCGCAATGGCTGGGGCGGGGGCGTCTTGTGCGTTACCCGCGCGTAGCCACACAGCCGCAGCCGCGCCAGCGAGCGCAACGAGTCCAACGCTGGCCCAGAGTGCGGCCGACTTGCGTCCCGGGTGCGCGCTTGCGCTGCGACCGCCCGTGCGCCCCCAAGAGTTACCCGTGTCACCCGTGGTGTGCACGGGCGGCGGCGGGTCGGAGCCCTCGACCACCGGAATGGCGTCGGTCGTCGGCGGCCCGATATCCTGTGGGCTCAACTCGGTGCGCGGTGCAGACGTTTCTGCTCTGCGGGCAGAGGCAGAGCCCGACATCGCGGGGATGTCACCCGTGACCCGAGTCTTGGGATCGACCTTGGAATTGCCGGCCAGAGTGTGCACGCGGCGAATGCGTTCCGAGTAGCGATAGCCATCGACTTGGAATGGCGCGAGCGCGTCCGCCAAATCGGCGACGCTCGAGATCCGCTTGTGCTTGTCGATCTGCAGGCAGCGGTCGATCACCTGACTCAAACGCTCCGGCACTTCGGGGCGCGCTTCTTTGGCCGGTGTGTAGTTACCCGTCAACACGGCGCGCACGAGTTGCGGTAACGTTTCTCCACCGAAGGGTACGTTGCCGATCAGTAGCTCATACAGGATAACACCCAATGACCAGATGTCGGCGCGCTCGTCGGCTTGCTTCGACGATTCCAACTGCTCGGGCGACATGTACAGCGGCGAGCCGACCATGATCGCGGTCTTGGTCAACGCCAACTGCGGCATCGAATCGGCGTTGAGCGATTTCGAGATCCCGAAGTCGAGCACTTTGACGAGCCGCGAGCCATCCGGACGCCGCGTGAGAAACAGGTTGGCGGGCTTCAGATCGCGATGCACGATGCCCAAGCTGTGGGCCTCGGCGATCGCCACGCTGGTTTGCAGTACGCAATCGACGGCCTCGTCGATCGGGAAGCGACCATTGCGTTCGATCTCCGTCGAGACGTCGTGGCCATTGAGGAACTCCATGACCATGTACGGAATGCCGCCGGTCATCGTTCCAACGTCCACGACGCGCGCGACGTGCTCGCTCTGGATCTTCACGGCCGCGCGCGCTTCACGTCGAAAGCGCTCTGATGCTTCGCGGCTCTGCGCGTATTCAGGCAACAGGAACTTGACCGCGACGCGCTGCTCTAACTCTACGTGCCACGCAGCGACCACGACGCCCATGCCGCCTTGCCCGAGCACTTGCTCCACTCTGTATTTGTCCGCAAGGACCTCACCGACGAGAACGGGCGACGCTGCCATCGAGCGGCAGTCTAGCGCATTGTTAGCGGCCGCGAGCAGCGCCTAATCAGTTCGCCTGCTGCTGCAATCTGATGAAAGCTCCCACCTGCGCGTAGCTCCCACAGCGGCAGCGCGGCCGTGGCTGACGTCACGCACTCGGCGCCAAGTCATGTGATCTTTATTTCGCGCAAGTAGAACTCGGAGTCCAAGCGGCGTGTGCGGACGCTGCGGTCCGGGACTCGAAGCACGAGCGCATAGGTGCCGGGGTCGGGAGAATCCAAGACGAATTCCCACAGGCTGAAACTCGGCCCCGCGCTGGAGGGGTCGCAGTCGAATAGCTGCCACGGGCTATCTCCCACGCGGATCTCCAGTGCAGCAACGGCGTGGTTGCCGCCCCAGGTGATGCCGACGATTCGAAGCAGCTCGCGATCGTCGATCCGCCACAGCTCGACCGCGATCGGCATCGCTGCCGTGTCCATTTCGGCAGGCGCGAACTGTCGTGCGAGCTCGGGCACGCCATCCTGGTGCGTGCGCGCCGCAAACTCTTGCATTTGCGAGGTGGCAGGCGCGTCGTCCGCGACCCACTCGATCTCAGTAACCCACTTGATCGAACAGCAGCCGTACCAACCTGGCACGAACAAGCGCACGGGCGCGCCGTGGTCGCTCGGCAATTGCGAGCCGTTCATGCCCGTCGCGAGAAAAGCGCCTGTTTTTGCGAGCTGTTCTTGGCTGAAGATCCAGCTGGCGCCAGCTTGTGAACGATTTCCAACCGAGGCTTGGGAGTGCGAATCGAAGCCCGTCACCAACAGCCGCGCGTTGGGATCGGTGCTCGGCATATCGTTCAAGAGTTCGAGCAACGGTATTCCGCCCCAGCGTGCTTGACTCATCAAGCCGAAACCCGCTTGGCGCGAGTTGCCGCTGCATTCGAGCAGGTAAGGCCCCAGCGTGCGCGTGGCCGCGGTGAGATCGTCGAGCGTCAGACTGCGCTCACGTTCGACCAAGCCGTGGATCCGTACCGACCAGGGCAAGCTTCGATCGAGTTGATCCGGCGTTGCCGTGCGCACGTAGAACTCGTCCGTCGGTGTATCGAGTTTGCCCGACTCGAGCGTGGACAGATCCGTGTACTTTCGCGCATCGAGCCCCTGATTGAAGAGCACTCCGAACTCGGGATCGCCTTCGCCGACGAAGGGTATGTTCCGGATGAACGACGCTTTGGCGAGCGAGATCGCCGGGGCAGGGCGGATCCCTGCGTCGGGGCTTGCGTCGAGCGGTGGCTCGTTGCCCTCTATGGGAACCGCGTCGCACCCCGAAAACCACCCGGCGCCAAGCGACGCGCAGCTCGACAGAAAGCGTCTACGACCGGGCGCCTGGTGCACGCCCGGGTTGTGACACGAACGTGCCGCTTGCGCGAGGGTTCAGGCGCGGGCGGCGCTGCGTGACAAGCGAATGTCCATCCACACGGCGAGCGCCAACACCACACCGCGCGCGATGAACTTCATCTCGGGCGAGAGTGCGAGCAAGGTCATGCCGTTGAGCAGCGTCGACATGATCAGCGCGCCGAACAGCACGCCCACGACGTCACCGCGACCGCCCTTGAGACTCGTACCGCCGATCACGCACGCCGCAATCGCGTCGAGCTCCATCAGCGAACCCGTCGTGGTGGTGGAGGCGCCGGCAAACGCCGTCTGCAAGAAGCCGGAGATGGCGACGATCACGCCGATGATGGCGAAGGCGCAGATCACGGCTTTGCCCGTCGGGATGCCCGAGACCTTGGCGGCCTCGTCGTTGCCGCCGATGGCGTACAAGTAACGTCCGAGTCGCAAGTGCTGCGAAATGATGTGCACGACGAACGCCGTTGCGCCGAGCACCAGCGCGCTGAGTGGGACTCCGCGGTACTGGTTCATGACCAGCACGAACAACAGCATGATCTGCGACGACAGGAACCAACGCAGAAAGCTTTCTTCGGCGTCGACCTCGAAACCACGCGCCTTGCGCTGACGCAGGTTTTGCCAGGTCGATGCGCCGAGCAACCCTGCGATGATCGCGGCTGCTACCAAGCTCATCACCGGCGGCACGTATTCGGTCGTGAGGATCGAATAGAGGTTGCTGCCGCTGCCCTCGACGACGGGAATCGTCTTGTTCTGGATCACCAGCCAGTGCACGCCTTTGAAGACCAGCAGACCACCGAGTGTGATGATGAACGCCGGGATCTTCTCGCGCACGATGATCCAGCCCATCGCGGCGTAGATGGCCACGGTGGCCAGCGTCGTCACGAGCAGCGCGAGCGGTGCCGAGAACCCATGCTGCACGATCAAGACCGCAGCCAGACCACCCGCCAGACCGAGCCCGCTACCAACGCTCAGGTCGATGTGACCGGGTAAGATGATCAACAACATGCCGAGGCTCAGCACTGCCGTCGCTGAGAGCTCGATTGAGAGCTGTGACAAGTTGCGGGCGCTGAGAAATGCCGCGTTCGCCCACCAGAAATAGGTGGCGATCAACACGAGCGCGATCAGCATCGAGAAATCGCGCAAGCCGACTTTCGGCTGTTGGGTCATGAGTCCTCCAAAGCGGCGGAAGCCGCGGTCGAATTCTTGGGCGAGCCAGGCGGTTGCTCAGAGTGATTCTGGCCCATGGCCGCCGCGAGCAGTGCCTCTTGCGTGATGTTGTCGCCTTCGAAGGTTCCCCCGACGCGCCCCTCGGCGAGCATCATGATACGGTCACTCATCCCCATCAGCTCTGGTAGTTCACTCGATACCAGCACCACTGCGACCTTATCGTCGGTGAGCTGGTTGATGAGCTCGTAGATCTCGCGCTTGGCGCCAACGTCGATACCGCGCGTCGGTTCGTCCAAGAGCACCACCTTGGGATTGGTCATCAAGGCCTTGCCGAGCACGACCTTCTGCTGGTTTCCGCCGGACAGCGTGCCGACCACGGTCTCTTGATTGCGCGCCTTGATGCGCATCGACTGCATGTACTTGTCGTTCGCGCGCGCCTCGTCGTCCTTGTTGACGAAGCCGGTCGGCGAAAGCGCCTTGAGCGAAGACAGCGAGAGGTTGAAGCCGACGGTCTGTTCGAGAACCAAACCAAAGCGCTTGCGATCTTCGGTTACCAGCACGAGCCCTTGCTCGATACACGCACCGGGGCTCGTCGCGAGCGGTTGCCCGCTGAGCGAAACGTTGCCCTGGAGCCGGCGTCCCTCCATGCCGAACAAGTGCATCAACAGCTCACTGCGGCCGGCGCCCATCAGCCCACCGATGCCGAGCACTTCACCTTGCCGCAGCTGGAACGAAATGTCCGCCAACCGCGGTTTCGTGTCCGAATCGGTGTCCTTGTCCGCGACGCTGAGCTTGGCCACGTCGAGCACGACCTCGCCCACCTTCGAGCGCTTGCGCGGAAACAGATCGCCCAACTCACGCCCGACCATCTGCGCGATGACTTCTTCGCGCGATGTCTGTTTGGCGTCGAGCGTCGTGATCGTCGCGCCATCGCGCAGGATCGTGATGCGGTCCGAAATCGCGAACACTTCGTCGAGCTTGTGCGAGATGTAGATGCAGCTGACGCCCTTGGCGCGCAGATCGCGCACGATGCGCAGCAAGACTTCCACCTCTTGCTCGGTGAGCGCCGCGCTCGGTTCGTCCAAAATCAGGACGCGCGATTCCTTGCGTAGAGCCTTGGCAATCTCGACGAGCTGGCGCTGACCGATGCCCAAGCTGCCGACCAAGGCTTGCGCCGGGATGTTGAGCTTGAACTGCTCTAGAAGCTTGTGGGCTTCGGTGTACATGCGGTCGTGATCGACTAGGCCCGTGCCCGCGATCGAAAAGCGCAACGGTTCGTGCCCCAGAAACAGGTTCTCTGCGACGGTCATCTCCGGCACGAGCGCGAGCTCCTGGTGAATCACGCCGAGCCCCGCAGCTTCCGCCTCTTTGATCTGCGTGAACTCCTGCACGACACCGCGCATCACGATCTGCCCCTCGTAGCTGCCGTGGGGATAGACGCCGGACAGAGTTTTGATCAGCGTCGATTTGCCAGCGCCGTTTTCCCCGCACAGGGAGTGGATCTCGCCGGGGCGCAGGTTGAAGTCGACGCCACGCAGCGCCGTCACTGGACCAAAGCGTTTGATCAGGTTGCGTGCTTCGAGCACGTACTCTGAACCGTCGGCGCTAGTGGCGCTCTTGTTGGGTTGCGAAGGAGCCGTCGTCATTGTGGCAATCGCTCGAGACGACGGTTCACTTGCTGGCAGCAGGGGCTGCGCCCGCGCCGTAGACTTCGTCGTGCGTGAGGAAGCCGTCCTTGATCAGCGTGCTGTCGATGTTGTCCTTGGTGACCGTCACGACATCGTGCAGGATCGTCGGTACCTTGATTTTGCCGTTGTCGGTCGTTTGAGTCGCGATCAACGTCTTGCCCTTGGCGAGCGCGACCGCGGTGTCCGCGGCTTGCTTCGCCAGCTCCTGCACGGGCTTGTAGATCGTCATCGACTGCTCGCCGCCGACGATGCGTTGAACCGCGACGAGCTCGGCGTCTTGGCCCGTGACGATGATGCCGCTGGCGCCGCCCTCTTCACGCAATGCCTGAATCGCGCCGCCCGCAGTGCCGTCGTTGGATGCGAGCACGGCTTGAATGCCCTTGGGGAACTTCGTGAGCGCGGCGTTGGCGATACGCTTGGCGTTCTCCGGCTTCCAATCGTCGGCCCAGTCTTCGTGCACGACTTCGACCGTGCCGTTGGCGATCGCGTCTTTGAGCGCCTTGTCTTGGCCGGCCTTGAACAAGAACGCGTTGTTGTCCGTCTTGGACCCGTAAATCCGCAGCATCTTGATCGGCTTGGGGCCGTCTTTGAGCGCGTTCAGGATGAACTGTGCTTGGAGCTCACCGACGTGTTCGTTGTCGAACGTGACGTAGACGTCGAGATCGCTATCGACGATCAAACGATCGTAGGCGATCACCGGGATGCCGGCCTTGTGCGCGACTTCGACGCCTTTGGCCATGGCCTTGCCGTCGTGCGGCACGATCACGATCACGTCGACCTTGGCCGTGATCAGCGATTCGACGTCCGCGACTTGGCGCGTGTCGTCGCCATTGGCGGACAACACCGTGACCTCTGCACCGAGCTCTTTGGCTCGATTGACGAACGCGTCGCGATCTTTGGCCCAGCGCGCCTCCTTCAGCGTGTCCATCGACAGACCGATCTTGATGGTGTGCGGTCCAGCAACGGCAGTTTGGGTTTGGCTCTCGCCTCCGCGTCCCAGCACGAGACCGATCAATACGCTCAGCGCTAGGGATGCGACGACCAAGAAGGATTTGACACTCATACGACGACCTCGCGTTTAGCCGTGGGGGGCGCGCTCGCAGTGGGGCGGCGCTGCCCTCGGGGCGGGCGGAGTTAATCAAAACTCAGAGCCGTGCACCAGGGAGCGTTGAGGCGGTCGCATCAAAATGGAGTCCGCGCCGTGAATGACCCAACGAGCCATTCCGAGCTTCGGCCCGTCAGCTGGGGAAAACGGGGAGGGGCCCTCACGGCTTCAGGGCATGCGCACCCTTCAGGCGAACGCCGTCATCGCCCGTTTCCAGAGTAGGCGGCGTCGCGGTCCCCGTAATAATACAGCACGACTCATGGCTCACGGCCTCGGAGCTCTGCGTTTCCAATGCACCCGCTGCGGCAACTGTTGCCGGCGCTTCCGGGTGCCCTTGACCGGTGCGGACCTGTTGCGGTTGACACGAGCTACCGGACGCGACCCGGCGAAGATTGTGGATTGGCTCGATCCCGAGGCGGTCGACATGACCGGGGAGCCCGAGACGTTCGTCATCTTGCCCGAAGGACGTCGGCTCATGGTCCTCGCTTGGCAGGCCGACGGCTGCGCATTTCTGGCGGACAATGCTTGTAGCGTTCATCCGCAACGTCCAATGAGCTGCCGCGCGTATCCCTTTCATGCGCAGCTCGGCAAGCGCAAGGGCATACGCCGTCTACAGCTCCTGGATTTGAGCAACTGCGAGCACACTTGGAACGGCTCCGTGGCGGCACGCGAGGTCTCCCAAGTCGCGCAGACTCAGCGCGCGGAGCTCGTTCGATATGCCGACCTGGTGCAGGACTTCAATCGGGTCCAACGGCACTTGCAGCGCTTGGGCAAACCGGTGCAGTCGCGCGAGCGCTTCTATCAGCGCCTTTTCGATGCGTGACTCGACCCGGACACTCCTGTCACTGGATCGCAGAGGGGGATTGCTTCAGCCTTGAATTGCGATCGGCGCTCGCGCCGCAGCCAGAGTACTGAAGTCGTCCACTGCCGGAGGCAACTCGTGAATCCTCAACTATTGATCAACGCCATCGTCCAACAAACGATGGTCTTCATCGCGCAGCTGGCGACGGCGGGCGGAGTGCGAGCGCCTCTGGCAAACGTCGCGGACCAGGTGTTTCGTGAGCTGACGCGCGAGCTGCTCGCGCAGGGGCTGAAGAAGAAGGTCATCGCCGACATGTTCGGTATGGGGCTTCGCACCTATCACCGCCGTCAGCAGGCAGCAGAGCAGAGCCTCACGGATTCGGGGCGCACCGTGTGGGAAGCCGTGTTGCGTTTCGTGCAGGAGCGCGAACCCGTTTCGACGCAGCAGATTCTGAAGCGCTTCTCGCACGACGATCCCGAGATCGTCTCCGGCGTGCTCAACGACTTCGTCAACTCCGGGTTGGTTTACCGTGCGGGTCGCGGGGAAACGGCCGTCTATCGAGTGGCGGCCGAAGCCGACTTCCAAGACGATACAGCGCGCGCCGAAGCCAACGAGCACGTGGTTTGGCTCAACGCCTACCGCAATCCCGGCTCGACTTTGAACAACTTGGCTGAGCGCTCCGGGTTGAGCGTCGAAGCGACGAGCAACGCTCTCAACCACCTCGTAGGGGCCGGCAAAGTCAGCGCGAAACAAGAGCCCGAGGGAACGGAGTATTCCGCCGATCGCTTCGAAGTGCCCTGGGGCACCGCGCGGGGTTGGGAAGCCGCAGTTCTCGATCACTTTCAAGCCGTCGTGAACGCGGTCACGATGAAGCTGTCGATGGCGGGAGGCGCCAAGGGGCTGCGCGATCAGGTGGGGGGTTCGACTTGGTCGATGGACGTGTGGGAAGGACACCCGTTCGAAGCCGAAGTGAAGGGTCTGCTCGCGACGCTGCGCGAGCAGGTCGAACGGCTGCGCCAACGCGTCGACACGTTCAACGAGACGCAATCGGAACGCCCCGAGCCGCACCGAGTGATCGTCTATCTAGGTCAATATTTGCGCATGCCCGAATCGGAGAATGAAGAAACCCCATGAACACCAACTCCAACATCGAAGTTGCTCACAGCTTGCGAACGGCGAGCGCTGCGCATCAGCGCGCTACCCTCGGGCGTCTGGGCTTGCTCGCTCTGCTCGCGATGGGTTGTTCGGGCGGCAATGCTCCCGAAGAATCGAGCTCGTCCCATTGGCTCGAGTGCAAACACGACGTGGAGTGCGTGGGGGTCTCGAGTGCCGTGCAATGCGATGGTCAGTATTGTGTGGACGCAAAGAGTGAACGTGTGAGCGTCAGTGGTTCGTCGAACATCGGCACGACGACCGGTGATGACGCCGAGTGCGATCCGTTCGTCAACCTGGAGCACAAGGTCGAGTCGGGGACGTTCGTCGCTTTGGCGCGCTCCCAAGCCGGAGTGACCTACTACGTCGACGCGCTGAGCGGCGCAGATCGATTGTATTTGTCTCAGGGCACGACGCTCATGCCCTGGGTGATCGATGGCAGTGGTCAGTCCGATGCAGAAGTGACTCTGTCCTTTCACGATGGCGACGTGAAGTGGGGACTACTCTTGACGCCCGGCAACGCCCCCACGATGGCCAAGCTCGTGCGCGACCCCGATCCCTCGAGCAAAGAACCGATGTCGGATGACGAAGAGACATTGACGCTGCTCGACGAACACGCTCTGGGCGACTACGAGATTGGGCCCGAAGTATCGCGCGTCGTCATCGAGTACGACGCACAAGCGACGACAGGTGAACACCTCGTGGTCGTGCGGCCAGAGAATTGGTCCGGCTACGAGGACTTTCGCTTGTTCTACGGCAAGGACGCGAAGCTCGTGGAGCGGGTGCTGAGCGACGTGACGCGCGCTCACGACGGAGGCTCGACATCGCTCCAGTTCAGTGTCGACGGTCACGACGCGCAGGCCTACTTTGCTGTTCACTTGAACCCGACCGACGACGGAGGCGTGATGCTCACGAAGGACCCCGGCACGCTCACCTTGGGCGGCCAAGACTCGACGCTGGAGCTCCTGACCGACGACACGACCACTCGCGACGCGAGTTATCAGTGCTTCGGCAATCCGCCCAACGGTTGGCGCGAATCGTCGCGTAGCGCCACAGGTGGCGAAACCGATTCTACCGTGGACGCTGCGACACCAGCGCCGCAGCGCGGCGTCACGCCATGACTGTCGTGGCGGCGACCGCATCCAACAATCACTGCGCTCGAACAACACAGTCATGTGATTGGAAACGTGTCCTTGTTGACCTCCGTCGTCGCGGGCGGCGTCCAGGATCGCCCTTCTCCAGTTGCGCCTTGGCGGCCTTGTCCGTCGCTCTCCTCGGCGCTGTCGTCGACCCGACGATCATCAGCAAGTTCGACCTGACCGCACCCGCTCCGTGAGAGCGTGCAAGGGGTGCCAGCGAGGTAAAGAAGCGCCAGGCGTTCGAGCTTGAATCCGCGTCGAGCGCCGACTGTAGTCGCTGTCCCCTTGGTGGGACGGTGGTGTCAAAGCTGGGGGAGGGCCCGACACCGATGCCAACGCAGAGACGAGCGAGGTGCCCCCGTGCGGGGTCGTGTCGGAGCGAGGCTGCAGCGTTGGTGTGGTACGAAATTCGAGTTCGGTACGATCAATCCTGAGTTGGTGGCTGCTCGGGCTGGGTCTCGCCCGCTCGCGACGCCGTCTTCGAGGCGTTCAAACGACGCTCGGCTCGACGCCAAAGCGGCGCTCGTAGCGTCGCCCATTGAGCAGGACAGAGATGAAGGTGCTACGCACGAATAGGGCGTAGCTGAGCAGAGACACGAGCGTCGTTGCGCTGAACACGCAGAGAACTTTCAGAAGTGCTGGCCAGGCCATGGGCGCGAGCATCCCAGCAAACGTGATCGCAAATGGCAAATGCACGAGGTAAATCCAATACGACGCGTCTGTCAGGTAGCGCAGTAGGGGCTTGGGCGTGCTCGCTCCGCGCAGAGCGAGCCCAAGCCAGAATAGAACCGCGACCCATGCCAAGAGTGCGCCGAAGAAGCCCGAGGCGATGGACATCGGCGTAACGCCCACGGCGCCTGACTCTATGGCCTCCAGCGCGCAGACGGAATGCAGCGCGAACAACACGAAGCCCAGACCCGCCTTGATCGCGAGCCCTGTTTGCAGGCGTCGTAGTTCCTCTCGCCAACCGTATAGAAACCAGCCGAAGCCATAGAAGATGTAATAAGTGAACAGGACCAGCGGGCTGGGGAGCAGGCTCGTGTTCGTTTCGAGTACGCCGCTGGACATGAACGCGCAGGCACTGCCCACTACTGCTGCAAACGGCAAGATCCCCCAGCGGCTCGCCATGCAGCGCGCAAATAGAGCGTGACAACGCGCGGCAAAGGCCCTCGGGACGACTTTGCAGGCGAGTAGCGACAGCGCGTAGTAGCACAACAAATAGTACAAGAACCACAGGTGCCCGGTGTCACCGCGGAACAATGCATCGCGAGCGACGGCGAAACTACCGACCCACGATGTTGCTGCACCCAGGCTGCGTTGGTTTGCGTAGAAGAAACCCCATTCTACGAGCGGCAGAAGCAACCCATAACCGAGCACGAATGGTACGAGCACACGGGTTGCGCGATTGCGTACGAACCGGTCCAAACCGCGGCGCGCGACCAAGAGCGCGGCAAAGAAACCCGCGAGCACGAAGAACACCGGCATGCGAAACGAGTGCAGTCCCGCCAGTCCGACGTCGCAGGCGAAGTTCGTTTGGGGATCCTTGAAGCCCCACGCATCGCCCAAGGGAATGGTCGTGTAGGTGGCCAGCGTGTGAACCACCACGCCCAATAACATCATCAGCGCGCGTAGCCCGTCGAAAGCATGGATTCGCTGCGGGCAGGAGGCGCTCACGACGCCACGATACTCTAAGTGTGCTGCGCTAGGCACATTGAGCGTTTTGTCAGTTAGGCGTGGCGACTTGCTTGTCGATTCCATCGAGTGCGAGGAAATCGGCGGCGCAAGGGCTCGCCTTCGCTGCCCGCGATCGGAGTCTGATATCCGACATGTTCTATGCCGTACGGCACCTGGTTCATTGGTCACGCTCGGAAGTCTCCAAGCGGGCCAAGGCGGCCTCGAGGCGCGCAGCCTGCTCGGGGACGCGTCGCACTTGCGCGTCGCACGCCAGGCGCAGTAGGCGCCGGAATTCGTCCTCAGCGACGATAACCTGTTCATCCGAGACGTGGAACTCGACGCCGTCGAAGGGTTCTTCGCTGGGATCGAGATCCTCTGGAAAGGTACAACCCACGTCGTTGATCTCGTGCGCGATGCGATTGACCAAATCTTCGACGACGTTGACGAAACGCTGGTCGGCCCAGACGTTGAAGAACGCCTGAACCGGAAATAGGCCTTCGGGCAACGATAGCCGTTCACTCATGGCGACACTCCGATTCAATGGCTCTTACGCCTCAGCGCAGTTTCGCCAGTTGGGCGTCGAGGGCCGGACCCTCAGAGGGAACGGGTGCCTTCTGCGCCCAACCGTCGGCCTTACTCGTCGATCAGCCCGTCCATCATCAGCGTGACGTTGCTTTGGAACTTCGGCACATCGGCGAGCAGCGCGTCTACTGCAGCTTGCCAGTTGGCGCTATCGACTAGCGCGTCATCGGCGATGGCCTCTGTTATTTGCGCGCTCCAGGCGTCGAGCCTTGCTTTTACGCTGCTTTCAGAGAACGGGCCCGCGATGAACTCTTCCGTCAGGGCCTTCTGGCTGTCGTAAACCTGTCCTCGCAATAGGCGCAAGAGTGGATCGCAGTCGATCGCCATCATCTGATAGGAGTTGCCGAGATTGTCGAACCATGCGGTGTAGCCGTCACAACTCTTGGTGATCACGTTCCAGTTCGGAGTGATGTTATCGCCGTTTGGCTCATTCTCCGTCCAAAAGTTGGGCTCGGGCGTCCAGAAGCTCTTGTCTTGATCCCACGGGATGAGCACGAACTGGCCGCTCTCACTGTCGTGGTACCAATAGAGGTTGTGATTGGCCGGCGGCGGTCCCCAGCCGAAGTAGAACGCCATCACGCCGTCGAAGTCGTTGATCGCTCGATTGACGACGATGTAGCGAGCCAAATAGTCGAAGTCGATGTAGGGGGCGAGTTTGCTCGCGAAGTCCGCCTCGGTCGCTGCGAGTACGGTGTCTTTGAAGTTGACGAAATCCGATACGTCCAGCGTTTGCGGGTCGTCATTGGTTCTGAGTGCGGCTTCGGCGTCCGCACTGCCGATGTACTGGGACGGCCAGACCTCCTTGTAGAGGTTTCCGTCGCCTGATTCGGGGAAGCGGTTGGCCGCGAATCGCCCATCGACCTCTTCCACGGCGGCGAATAGCCCTTGGTATTCACCATTGATGTAGACGCGCGCGTGTACAGCGCGCGGCGCAAGCACGTCCATGTCGCGGTACAGCGCGTAGCCGAGTCGTTCGCGCATCTTGCTCGGATCCGCCGCCATGGCGTGCAAGTTCAGCTTCTTCAATCCGTCCAAGCGCGCGTCTTGATCGTAGCGGTTGAAGTCCAGCTTCAGTGAGAAGCGTTGGCAAACGTCGATGTTGCCGAAGAACGGTTCGATCCGCACCTTCCGGGTTCCGGTAGCTTGATCCACGCAGCCCCAGATCGAAAATTGGCCCTTGAAGCGGACTGCAATGGACGGAAGCTCGGTATCGTCCACGCGCAGCGACGCTTGGACATAACGGTCCTCGTTCACGACCGAGGGAGCGAGCAGCAGCGTCGACAGGTCCATCAACTTGGCGTATTCGCTGTCGGTGAGCGTCAGGTAGTACGAGTGCACTTGGCTCTCGTCGAATACTTCGTCTCCGATGTGCGCTTTGGGTATTGCTACAGCTGTGGCTGCATCGCGGGCACCGCCCTCGGGTCTTGACTCTTGTGGTGTTGACTCTTCAGGTGTTGCATCGGCGCCCGAATCTTCAACGCGGCTCTTCACGCCCGTGTCTGCCGCAATGCTCGTTTCGCCTGCATCTGCCGCAACGCTCGTCGCGCCCGTCATAGGACCGGCGAGCGTGTCGCTCGACGCATCGGTTACGTGCATGTCATCCATTTCGCTCGTCGTGACACTGACGCTCGGAGCGTCGGCCGTGCTGATCGCGCCGGAGTCTGGTCCGTGACCGCCCGCAGCTGCGCCGACGTCGTCATTGCCGCACGCCGCAACCGCGAACACGAATAGAAACAAGCCGCCGACCACGGTACCCATTCGAAAGGACGGCATAGGCATCATGATGGCCCGCGTTCTAACACGCACTGCCACTCGGCAAAAGAAAGGAGTCGTGGTTTCATCGTTGGGCTCTTTGTCGAGATCCCCGGGTAGCCTCGTTCAGAAGGACCGCAATATGGAATTCCTTGCTAGTCCCCTTCGACCAGCGCCACGAGGTTCACCTGCAGCAGTGCCACGCGTTCGACCGGTTCGGATTTCTCGATGATCGCTCTAGCCTTTTGCAGATACTCCCGTTGCAGGCGCCGCAGTTCGTCGAAGTCGCTTCGCGAAACGCCGCAGACGTTGTACGCGCACAGACCGTCCTTTGACGTGGGGGCGCGCTTGCGCGCCACATCGGCCCAATAAGCTCGATGCAAATGGGCTGTTTCACGGTGCAGCCGCATGTTGAGCGGCGTGGCTTGCTGCACTTGCCAACTCGAGCCGCGGCGCTCGATCTGGCCGGTGGCCTCGAGCAGCTCGAGCATTTCCCGTTCCTGACTCGGTGTGATGCCGAGTTGCTCAGCGAACCCGGAGCCTGCAACGCCATTCGAACGCGTCAGTTCTAGGCACCGCAGCAACAACTGGGACATCGGGAAACGCTCTGCGACCTGACGCGCAGCGTGAACTCGTCGCCGCTCGGCTTGCAGGCTTTCGAGGGGCTTGTTACGGGTGAACGGCTCCAAGAAGTCTACGAGTCGGTGAGTCGAGTGGTGCATCAGGGCCAAGAACTCCCACGCCCGCGGTTCAGCCGCGGCGCTGAGCCAGCGTGCCAAAGCAAAGCGACTGAAGCCGGTGCGCTCGGCCAAATGCACCAAGGGTGTTGCACCGCGGGCCTCGCTCAGGAAGCGCGCCAGAGTCGCTAGCTCATAGAGGCACGTCGCCTCCGCCAACCAAGCTGGCGGTTTGACCGGATACAGGCTGCGGAATGCTTGCCCGAGGTCCACGTGCGAACGTGCTGCCAGCTCCAGCAACTGACTCGCCGACGGCTGACGTCGCCCCGATTCCCAAAAGTAGACGACGTTCGTCTTGAAGCCCAAGCGCCGGCTCAGCGCCGGTTGTGAACGCTGTCCTCGCAACGAGCGCACCAACTCGCGCGTGAGCTTGCGGAAGTCGATCGACGTATTTCTGATTCGCACATTCATACGCGCCAAAGCACCATGGTTTGAGCGTTTGCGAACTTGACCCCTCGCCAGGCCGCTGTCAAAGCATCGCTATGGCTTTTTCCGCGGTTCGAGGGGCTTGGGCGTCGCTGGGGTTGCTGGTCGCGCTGGGCTGTAGCCTGGGCGGACAGACTTACGACGACGGCTCCGACGAGGTGCGGCGGACTACGGGGACCAAGAGCCCCGACGTGGGCGCTCCGCCTTCCGTCGTTTCACCGAGTGAGCCGAATCCTGCCGACGCTGGTGAATCGCCACAGCGCGGACCGGGCGATAACCCAGAACCCACCGACGCGGGCGGCCTGCGGGACACGGGGACGTCCGTTGACCCAGCGCCATCCGTCAGCGGAGGGAGGAAACCTGACGGGACCAACCCGGGCCCCGCGTCGGACGACGCAGGTGTTCCCTTGGATCCCGAAGCGATCTGCGCCGCGCTCGATGCTCAGCAGGGCGAAGCGGTCGCGAAATTGACCGAAAATCCCGACGTCTCGTGCCAGATGGACTCGGACTGCGTCACGGTGCAAACGGAGCTGGCCTGCGAGCAGCAGTGCCCCAGCGGGGTGATCGTAAACCGTGAAGCTGCGGCAAGCATCGAACAAGCCATCGCCAACCAAAGCGACGAGTTGTGTCCCAAGCGCGACGCTGCGGGTTGCAGCCCGGGTACCCTCGACTGCACGGAGTTCGATCCGGCTCTGGTGCGCTGCCAAGCGGGCAGCTGCAGTTACGCGACTGGGGTCTGTGACGACGTGCGCAGCGAAGCCACGTCCGCGATCGCCAAGGCCACCGATGCCGTGGAAGTAGGTTGCTTGGTCGATGCCGACTGCAAGGGGATGGAGCTGAGGAGCTGCGTCGATGCCTGCGGTTCAGTGGTCGTGGGGAGAAAGTCTGACATCCTGGGTTTGCAAGAGCAGGTCGACAATGCGTGCGAGGCTACGGCCATGGCGCACTGTTCTCGCCAAGAAGAGTGCGTGTTGATTGATCTGTCGACGGACAGCTTCTGCAATCAGGGGGTCTGTGCTCCCGGGCTGCGCCGTCAGGATTGCTACGATCCGGAACAGAATCTGGACCAAGCCTACTCGGGCTCGCTCGACGGTTGCGCTTGCAACGACGAAGGCGCCTTCTGTGGTTCTGGCGTGGCGTTGCAGTGCACGGATGGGTCATGGACTGCGGTGGAAGACGGCGCGTGTTCGATTACCGACCTCGCTTGCGATGGTCGCTTGGACTCGGCTCGAGCCTGCGTGCAGTTGTTCGATGCTTGCGTGCTCCTCGATACGGGGCGCTATTGCGGCATCGGTCCGCGAACGCAGCTGTGCGAGGGCGGCTATATCGCTCAAAGCGAGAGCGACTGTCCCCAGGACGCCGCGTGCATCCAGCTCGACAACGGACTGTGGTGCAGCGGCGCTACCGCCGCCACGCCTTGAGGCGTAGCGCGAGTCGCTGCGCGCGTGCGGCGCCCAGCGACTTGCCCTGTGGCCTCGAGTCAACGATGGCGAACGCGCTGACGGTTGTGCGACGCGATCCAGTGACGGAATTTGCGCGCCTCGGCTGTGGTTTCTCCAGGTGAACATTGTTCCGGCGCAGAGCTCGTGTCGGCGCTGAGCATGAAGTCCGTGAGCGCCCGTCTGGCACAGTCACTCGAGGGACCAACCCCGTGGCCTTCCTCGGTACCCGTCAAGAGGCGCGAACCGTTGTTGAACCGTTCGACCATCGCCTGTGCGTTCGCATACGGCGTCGCGGGATCGTTCAAGCCGTTCAAGACCAGCAGCGCAGGGGATTGCAGATCTTCGGGCACGAGCCTGGGTTCGGAACGCGGTAAGTCCCAGACCCAGCAATCGGCGAACAGGCTGCCTTGCACAGCGCCGATGCGTGGATCGGACGCGACCAAGTCCAGGTAGTCGTTGATCGCGTCGTCCCCGGTGTACACAGCGGGGCAGCCATAGTCGAGCAAGCGAATCATCGCGTTGGCTTGCGCTTCGGTCCAGGCGCTCTCGTCTTCGGTGTCGAAGCCATTGCCCTGGGACAAAGCAATCGCCGTATCCCAGTTTCCGTTCTCGGCATCGGCGATACCTTGCGCCAACGATACCCAATCTCCTTGCAGCAGGTACTCGAGAGCGATCGAGCCCAGCAGGTCGTAAGCTACGCTCTGGCCCTGCCACGTTACTCCTACGCTGAGTTGATCGACTAAGCTGTCGTAGATGAACGCCGGATCTCCGGCTGGGTTAGCGTACAGGGGGCTCGTTTCGTCGGCCGCTGCCCAAGCGAAGAACCGATCGAGCTGTTCTTCGTATGCCTGCACCGAGTTCCTGGTGTCGTCGATGATGTTTGGGCCATCGTTGCCGATTGCGACCACCGAGTCCAAAGCGAAGGCCCGCACGTGTTCGGGATACAACTTGGCGTAGAGTGCCCCTTGAACGGTTCCGTAGGAAACGCCCCAGTAGTTCAACTTCTCTTCGCCCAGCGCAATCCGCACGGACTCCATGTCGCGCGCTACGTTCTCACTATTGAAATGCGTAAATTCAGTGGGAAAGCGAGCTTGGCACGAAGTCTTGACCAGATACGTGAAGTTCGCGCGCGCGAGCACTTCGTCGATCGCGGTCTGGACGGCGGGTGGATACCCAGCGTCGCCTGCGTCAGCGTTGCTCGATTCGCTCGAAGCCGCGTCCTGAGTCGACGCGACCGACGCTGACGCGTCACTTGCACTCGTCATCCCAGCGTCGGGCTGCGCGCCACCCGTTTGCACGCCGGCATCGCCGTTCGCGTTGCTGCCTTGCGCGTCCAGTTCGTCCAGCGTGATGCAGTCCAGGGGCACGCTATAGCCCGTGCCGCGATTGTCCATCAGCACGATATCGAACGACGGGAACAACTCCATCAGCATGGACAAGTGGTATGGGATGTCGTCAATCACGCCCGGGCCTGGTCCGCCGGGGTTGAACATCACGACCCCCGTGCGCGGCTCGGTCGTCGCGCGAATACGCACCAGCGCCAACTTGAGCTTTTCAGCGTCGGGCTGCGTGTAATCCACGGGCACGTACAGCGCCGTAGCTTCGAGCGGAGCCCCGAAGGTTCCTGTATCTGCGACGATCCAGTCCAAAGTCGTTGCTGCAGTGCCGCTGTCCATTGGCGTGTCCGCATCGGGTCGTGCGTCAACGGTTGGGATCGAAGAGACTTCCGTCGACGCGTCGAGCGTCGTGACGAGGTCGCTACCATCGCTGCCAGTGACGTCGTCAGCGCCAGTGACGTCATCTGCCGTCGGTGAACCAATGTCGTCGGCCGTTTGCGGCGCGTCATCGCTGGGGGCTTGCGGCGTCGTCGGTTTCGTCGTCGGCTTGGGGCTCGGTGCCTCGTTCGTACCGCCGCCGTCTGCGGGTCCTGCGTCGATGGCACTCTGCGTGCTGCTGTCGTCGTCCCCGCACGCGGATGCAAAGCACAAGAGCACTGCCGCGGCCCACAATCGCTGTCTTCTCATATCTCGGATCTCCTGGCGCGACGCCCTAGTGTCAGCGCATTGGTAACTTGGGGCGCGATAGTCCGAGTTACGTCGGGGTGCTGTCTTGTGCGCTATTGCGCCAACCTCTGGAGGCGTCGCGCTTGGCCCGATCCCTGTATGTTTGTGCGCAGTCGTGCTGCTCCAATGGATCCCTTGGTGTGAGGTCGCCCATCGCGCCAACTATCGGGTCGAGTTCGGCCTCTCGCACTGGGTCACCTCCGCAGGTTTACGATTGTTCGCTCTGAGCGCGCAGCCTTCAACGAAGCCCTCGACGGCAGTCTCGGCCGCGCGCTCGTGCGGCGTGAACCCGACGGGGATAAAGCGTTGGCGCGCGTGCCAGGCGGTGGGGCCGGGGGCTGCAGTGTTGCACCGAAACGAACGCCGGCAGGCACCCATGGAGTAAGGCCGGCTTGGCGCGTGAAACACGTTTCGGTTGCTCCGGCGCGTCGTGAAGTTGCCCAATTTCGCTCGGTGCTGGGCTCGTCCGGGGTAGGGAATGTTCGTTTCTGCGTCAGTATCCTGCTGCGGTTCTTCGCCACCCACGTCATGGTGTGAAGATGGCGAGGATGAGGATCCAGTGGCGAGCGGCTCTGACGCTGTGCTTGGCGATTGGCTCACAGCTTGGCTGTCAGGCCGTGCCCAGCGACGGCTCGGAGAATTCACCCGAGCCGCCCCGTAAACCTGGCACGGTAAGCGAAGATGCGAACCGCGCGTCGATCGCCGCAGGCTTCGAAGGCCCACTTCCCGCCGTCGCGCTGCCGCTTCCTGCGCAGGCTGATCAGCGCGCCGTAGGAGGACAGTCGGGCGGCGAATCAGGGCCGGCGTCACCAGCATCACCGAATGGGATGCCGACGTCACCAGCATCACCGAATCCGACGCCGACGCCAGCAACCGGTCCTTCCCTTTGGAGCGCGCTCGGTCGCTCGACTGCGGGCGCTGAGCCGTCGCAGTTCGTTTCTCTCCTCCAGTTGAGTGCTGCTCTGCCGCTCGCGGCTCATGGCTCTACGGTGTTCATCTTAGGCAGTTCAACGATTTGGCGCTGGGATGATGTCAAACAGCAAGGCAGCGAGTTCAGGCGCAATTCCAACGATGAGGAGTTTGAAATCCGCGCGCTCGACTTGAACGCCGACAGTGTGCCGGAGATCGTAACCTATGGCGCCCGCAGCGCAACGGTGTGGGTCGGCGATGAATCGCTGCAGCCCGCCGCCCACGTCGTGTTTGCCAACGAGCAGCGGCAAGGCCTGCCACTTGGTATCGGGGATCTGGACGCGGATGGCCTGAGCGACCTCGTCGTGCTCGACGCTGGGCAGGTTCGCTGGTTCAAAGCGGATGCCGCGTTCGCCTACGCCGAGCAAGCCACGACGCAGGTTCCCACGGACGGGAACTTGCGCGCGAAGTGGCTCGAAGTCGCCGACGTCGACGCTGATGGGGATCGCGATATCGTCGCGATCTACGAAGAGCTGCATTCCAGCGATCGCTCGAGCGACGCAGGCGTTGCCGGTGACGCTGGCGTTGCGGGTGACGCTGGCCTTGCGGGTGACGCTGGCCTTGCGAGCGACGCTGGCCCTCGGGGGGGGACAATCGGTGTGCTCCTCAACGCTGGCGACAATGCTACGTTCTCGCTCGCCCAAACGAGCTTGGGCTCAGCGCATCCGGTTGGCGCGGCTCGTCCGTTGGTGGATCTGAGTGGCGATGGCGTTGCAGACTTGGTTTTCGTCAGCGATGGCCGGCTCTGGCTGAGCAAGGGGGGCGGGGACGGCAGTTTCAGCGAGGCTAACCTTGCGGACTCCATGCCCCTCGATGATTTGGTCGAGCCGCGCTTGAACGCGGTCGACCTGGACGACGACGGTGACAACGACTTGCTGCTCGAAAGCGAGCAGGGCTCCGCACTGCAACTTCTCAATGACGGCACGGGTCGTTTCGATGCGGTCGGGCTAGCGCGCAACTTGGGCAATCCGCGGCACGTGGCCGCCGGCACCAAAGACGGCGTCAGAGTCTTGTATGCGACCATCGACCTCGATTGCACCAACGCTTCGGACGAATGCACTCGTGAAGCGTCAAGCACACAGACCGGTTCTGCGACGGACGCTGGCCTCGAATGCGATCCGCCAGCGCCGTGAGGTTCCGTCAAGTGAACCGTACCAGCTGCATCAACAACAGCGCCGCCGTCTCGCACGGCTGCGACGCAGCTACGATTGAGCGCGTTTCGCGATAGGCTCGCCGTAAGCATTCGTGAACCGTTGCCAGATCTGCCTTGCTCAGACTGATCACGTTGTAGGCGAACCAATCCGCCGTGCCCGTGCGACGTGAACGATCCAAGGCGACCTTCAACCAATGTTGTTGCAACTTACCAAACGCATCGCTGCTGACCCGCGTGTCGACGCTCAGCTCACGCAGCACTTGGTAACCGCCTTCGCTCGACTGCAAGATCCCCGCGTCGACCAAACCGCTCAGCGCCGAGTCGAGTTCTGCCTGTGAGATGCCGAGGCAAGCCGCGAGCGTCGTGTGCACGAGCTCCGGCTGCTCGCGGTAAGCGGTCGTTTCGAGCGCTCGCAGAATGACTTCGGTCCAAGGTTGCTCGAACGCGATGTTGCGTGCCGCTTGCGCTTGTCGAAAAGTGGGCAACAGCGTGGGCACGGATTCGATCGCGACGAGCCCCGCGACCCAGTCGTGCGCGCGTCCACTGATCACGTCGAGCAAGCGTAGAAACTGAGCCAATTTCGGGTGCGCTTTGCCCGCGAGCCAGCGGCCCACCGTGTGACGCGTGAGCTGCATCGATTCAGCCAACCACACGATCGAGCGGCCTTGGCAAAACGCTACTAACCATTCGTGAAGCTGCCACTGGCCCTGCGCGTCTTGGCGCGGTGCGCCCAGCGTCCCTAGGCGCTCGAACGCCGTGTTCACGTTCAGCCGCACGCGTTGAGCGGCGCGCAAGACTTCGCGGGCCGTGGGTTGGCGAACTCCGCGCTCCCAATCTGTGATTGGGTTGGCGCGATAGCCCAAGCGTCGAGCAAACAACACTTGTGAGCGCTTGCCTCGGATCGCGCGCAGCAACTCGAGTGCTGCACGATCGTAGTCGAGGCTTGGTGCAACAACAGGCAAAGGCGCTTGAACACTGGAAGAGTTCATGAAGCCCAGTGTTACTCATCCGCAGTGAATTTGCCCGGAAATGCTCGTCGCAGGGCGACGGCGAGGCAGCAAATGTTCGGTTCTGGGCTTCTTTGCGCTAGCAGGTGCACACCGTGCACGGCATCTTCGATTCATGGTGAAGGCGCGCTTCATGGTCGCTGCCGTCTCGGCTTGTGCTGAGATCGGCTGTCAATTTGGACCGGCAGCAATGCTCGATTCGACCGCCACGTCGTTGGACGGTTCTACTTCGCCTGACTGCAAAGATACCGAAGAAAGCTTTTGCTTGGGTGACGCCAAGGGAGGTAGCACGTCTTCGCCCTTCGAACCGATCGCCCCGCTGGCGCACGACTACTCGCTTTTGGTTTACGGCTCGAACCTGTACGGCTGGGACGCTGAGTCCGTGTGGCAACTCGTGGGATCGCGCGTGCAACCGCGGCTCGCGCTGTTGCCGGGACTACAACACGATGAGATCCGCATCGCTGACCTCAATGCCGATGGCAACCTGGAGATTATCAGCTACGGCGACTTCAGCGCCACGGTTTGGGCAGGTCACGATCAATTGCAACAACGCGCCACGGTCGACTTCTTGACGCTGAGCTCGGAGGCCGTGCCGTTCACCCTGGGTGATTTGGATGGGGATGGTTTGATCGACTTGATCGCGCTCGACAAGACCCATTTGCGCTGGTTCAAAGCCGACTCCGCGCTCGAGTTCAGTGAGCAAGCGACGGACACCGGCGTCCAAGACGCCAATGCCCGCGCGACCTGGATCGAAGTCGACGACGTCGATCACGACGGCGATTTAGACTTGGTCGCGATGTATCGGGGCGGGGACGTGGGTTCCTCGGCGCCATCACCGAGCTTGATCAGCGCGTACCTCAATACCGGCTCTGCGACGACGTTCACCCGCGTCGATACCGCGCTGGGCGCTGCGGATACGCGCATCACTGCGCGTCCGTTCGTAGACGTCGATGGCGATGCTGCCGCAGATGTCGTGTGGGTGAGCGCAAATCGCCTGTGGTTCAGCGCGAACCAGGGAGAGGGTCACTTTGCGGAGCCTGTTCGCGCTGACGACGGCGCGAACGAGTTGTCTGGAGTTACGCGGCTGACGAGCGTCGATCTCGATCTGGACGGTGAGCAGGATTTGCTGATCGAGCGCAATCGGGGTGCCGCGTTGCAGCTGCTCAACAGGGGAGCAGGACAGTTTCGCACGCTCGACTTGGACGGCAATCGGGGCGAGGCTCGTCACGTCGCAGCTGGCGTCGTCAAAGGGGAGACGGAGGGCGTTGCCTCGGTTCGAATTTTCGCGAGCTTGTTCACTCGCAGCAGTGCGGGGAATGTCGATGGCGGTGCGGGCACGGCGTTGCCCGTCGAGTGACGTGCGTGGTCACGGGTTGGTCGCGTGGGCTCGAACGTACTCCATGGCTTCGGCAAATGAATGTACGGCTTCGGCGCTCTCGTAATCGAGCTCGAAAGCGAACTCCTCAGCCAGCGACGCGAACAAGGTGATGTGCGCCACTGAGTCCCAGTTTGGGATCGTATCCTGCGTGGCCGTGCGCAACGCCTCTCGGGCGACGTCGGGGAAGACGTTCGAAAAACAATCGAGAACCCGCGTTTCGAGATCAGCCATGAGCGATGCGGCAAAGCCTAAGTCGAGCTCACGCGCCGAGGCAAGTGCACAACGGAGAGAATCGCAAAGAGAGAATCCCAAGCGAGGGAATCTACTTGGAGCTCGTTCTGTGAGGCAGTGGCGCCAATTTCGGGCTGTGCTCACCTCGGCAAAGGACGACGGTGCCGCCAGGGTCGTCGACACCAAGGCTTCGCAGGAAATCGAAAAAGGGTGCGTTTCGCTCATTGGCGACGGGTGTGAAGCTGACGCGTCCGTTGTTCGCGCGCTGCAACAAGCACTCCGTCATGTGATGCTCGATGCGGCGCGAGAACGCGCGGCAACTGAGCACCCAGTGTAGGACTTCGTGCGTGCCGTCTTCGGCGACCCGCCCCGCCATGAGCCCAATCGTGCCCAGCGGTCCGAACTTGTCCGTATACGAGAAGCCGAGCACGAAGCTGCCGGGCTCAGCGACGAAAGCGCGCCACTCGGATTCCGAACGCCGCGCTCCATCGAGGTTGAATTGATTCGTCTTGTTCAACAGAGAGAGCAGGCGCGTATTGTCGGGATCCTTGCTCGTTTCGACCGTGAGTTCCCCGTTCAGGCTTCGCAGGAACTCGAGCTGCGGCTGCGCACTGCGTTCGAGTTCGAAGTCGCTCACACGCCGCAAACTGCCTGCACGTAGCGCGTCGTCTCGCTCGATCACCGGTTTTCCGAACAAGTCGCGCAGCCGCTCGAGCAAGGCGAGCACTTTCTCCGGCTCGTTGCCGTTGAACGAGAGCGTGGTCAACCCGGGATGAGCCTGCTGCACTTCGGCCAGTTCGAGCGCACTATCATCCACGAACACCACTGCATCCGCATTGACGTTCCAGGTTTCCAGGATCCGGGCGACCGCGTCCGACTTCGGACCCCAGCTGGCGATGGTTGGATAGAGGCGCTCGCTCTGAAGCCACAGCTCGCGCGTGAGCGCGGCCTGGACCACGCTCGGCGTGTTTTTGCTGACCGCACCGAGGAGCACCCCTGCGTCGCTGAGCTGTTGCAAGAAGAGTTGATACAGCCCATGGATCTGCGCGTGCTCGGCTTGACTCCAAGCGATGGCGTCTGCGCCAACTTCGCCAACGATGCCCGACCAGAGCGTGTCGTCGAGATCGGTGATCAGGCCCTTCTTGGGTGCCTGAGCAAAGCCGAGCGCAATCAGCTGACTTGCCAGTGCGCTCGTGTGCGGCGTGCGATAAGGAAAACCGGTGGCGAACTCCGAGCGCACGTCCAGTCGCTCCAACGGCGGGCTGCGCCGTGCCAATTCCGTCGAGTCGAGAATACGCACGTGCTTCGAGCGCGAACACGCCAGGGCAAAGTCCGCGATTTCTCGTTCGAGCCCCAACTGGAAGTGGCTCGCCTGTGCCGCGGGTGTATGTCCGTGGTGGGTGAGCGGAAGCGTCGGTAAACTCGCGACGACGAGTGCGCGCTTCGTGAGCGGTTCGAGCAGGTCGTACAGGCGTTGTAGCTTACGTTTTACGCCGTCCAGTACGTCTGCTTCGTGGCTCGCGCTCCAGGGCGCTGCGGCGCGTAACCCAAGCCGTGGGTCGAGATCACTGTATTCGACGAGTAGGAACACGAGCGTCTGCTCTTGGTCGAATGCGCGCCGCGCGTTGCCTTCCAGATCGCCATAGACGCCCGTCGCCAGCTGCAAGCGTTTGTCGGGAAACCGACCGAGATAGTGAGCTTCCAACAACGGCAATAGGTGCAACGGTTCGAAGCCGCAGGCGACGAACGCGCTATCCCCGATTGGTAGTGCGCGGCTTTGTGCCAGCAAGGCCAGGGCTTGGCCCAACTTCACCGCAGCACCTCGTGCAAGCGCGTCCAATTCTTGCGCCAAGCAAACACGTCGAAGACGAACGCTTTGGCATCGATCACCGAGCCGCTACGCGTGGCGTTCAGAGTGTGTAAACCTGAAGCGTAGGGCCAGTTCGAACGCGGTTCGAGTCGAACCTGGGGCAGCTCCTCGTATTCGGTGGGCGAGAGCTTGACGATTCGATTGAGCACGAGCGCACCGCCGTAAGTACGAGAGCAATCTTGCGCGGGGCGAAACAGCTGTCCGTCGACTAGGATCGGTCGTCCCGCAGGACGACTCGAGCCGATGTCGCACTTCACCGGGTTCAGTGGGTGCGGCTGATAGGGGCCGCGAAGCGAGTGCGCGTAGAAGGCATACAAGTTCAAGTTTCCCCAGGCGCCGTCGTCTTGACGTGAGCCTAGGATCCAGTAGAGCCCGTCGTGCTCGAAGAGCGTGGGATCGACGAGAGGCACTCCCGTCAGCAAGTCGGCCTCGTACTGCCAGTGGTTGCCAAGCCGTCGATACAAGCGCACAGCCCGGGCTTGATAGCTTTCGGGCACGCAGTACAGCTCACCCTCCGATTCGAACACGTAGGGGTAAGAGAGGTGGAACGGTTCCTCGATCTCGGTTTGCAGCTCCAAGCCTGCACCTGCCGAGTTAACGACGCGGCAAATCGTGCCCTTGCCGCCCTGAGGGTATTCCTCGACGAGCAAGTGCTCGATCCCATCGCGCTCGAAGGCGAACGGGTCCGCGATCAGATGCCCAGGTGTATGCGGTGAACACCAACGAATGGGTTCGGGGCCAAGCGCGCCGCGCCGCACGATCTCCGCAACCGTGCGAGCGCAAAAGCCGACGTTCCAGATCTCCAAGTGAAACAGGAGCTCCCATAGCTTGCCGAGCGCGTGCGTGCTCATCCGTGCCATGGCGTCACGCATCCCGGGCCGGGCGAAGGAGAACGGATCTGCCTGTTCGACGCGAGCCTCGGCGAGTTGTTCATTTGGAGCCGTGCGTATGCCGAGTGCGAATTGGTTGCAGACGCGGGCTGCAAACTCCGCGGCTCCGCTCGCCACGCGATCGAAATTGTTGACCCAGCTGGCTTTGCAGGTGCCGAACCAACCGCGGAACAAGATGGCATCGGGTTTACCCGTTTCAGCCAAGCGTTCCAGTCGCGCTTCGGTGCGATCGCTGCCCGCCACGACCTCGCCGAAACAAGGCAAAGCCTCACGATCGAAATCGTACGACCAGATACCGAAGCGGGTTAGCCGCACGAGCTCTGGCGGAAACGCGGTCGCGTCGAACTGCAGCACGAAGTCCAAGTCGAGTTGGCACAGCTGTGTCAGCGTGGGCTCGGAAGCGGACCTCGCGTTAGTCTCGAGAATCGGAACCTCCGCAAACGCAGCCCGCACTGAGCCTCGCTGCCAGGCCCTGGAGCGGCGTTCGAACCAGTGGCGCCGGTAGAGCAACAGCGACCCACTGGCGGTCTCGAGCCTTTCCGAACGTTCACCCGTCAGCGCACAGACGAGCTCCGCGCGCCCCGTGCCGATCACGTTCTGCACGCAACGTACCGCCCAACTAGACAAGCCACCCCGATGAGTGAGCAGGCCGAAGCGGAGTTTGCGGGAGGGCTCGGGCATCGAGCTCGATGCAGTACAACGCCTGTCAGCGCCCGACAACCGCCTTCGCGGGTTGCACGCGGGACGCCGTGTCGCGCGCTACGGCGTGTCGCGCGCTATGCTAGGCGTGCGCCGACGTCGTAGCCCGCATCTTCGATGGCTCGGCGCACGGTCGCATCCGGGGCGTCGGCGTTCACTCGAACGGTGCCTTCGCTCACCGAGACGTCGTCCGGAGTTACTTTGATGCCGGCTCGCCCAAGGGCGGCAGCGACGGAGCGCTGGCAGCCCGCGCAGGTCATGCCCTTTACCTCGTACTTGACGCTTACTGTTTGCATGTTTGGTTGCTTCCTTCATTCGGTAGAGGTTCGAGACGGCGTTCAGTGATGTCGCGCCTCGAGATCGTCGAGGATCGGGCAGTCCGGTCGATCATCGCCGTGGCAACAATGAACGAGGTGGCTCAAGGTTCTCACCACACTCTGCAGATCGTCGATTTTGGCTTGCAGCGCCTGCACGTGTGTGGTCGCCAAGCGTTTGACCTCTTGGCTCTTGCGCCTGCGGTTGTTCCACAGCGACAAGAGCTTCTGAATCTCTGCCATCCCGAAGCCGAGTTGCCGACAGCGCCGCACGAACTGCAGCGTGTGAACGTCTGCGTCGGAATAGGCTCGGTACCCGCCCGCCGAGCGCGCGGCGCGACGAATGAGCCCGATCGACTCGTAATAGCGAATCATCTTTGCCGAAACGCCGGACGCCGCCGCCACTTCTCCGATCTTCATGCGTTGACTCCGAGGGTTATGGGTGCTGTTTGTTCACTGGTTACGGCTTTGAAACGCTTGAGTCTGAGCGCGTTGCCGACGACGAAGACGCTGGAGAGCGCCATGGCCAGGCCGCCAAGCATCGGGGAGAGCAAGAGCCCGAACACCGGATACAGCGCGCCGGCCGCAAGCGGGATCAAGGCGGCGTTGTAGGCGAACGCCCAGAACAGGTTTTGTCGAATGTTGCGCAAAGTCGCGCGAGAGAGCGCAATCGCCGTCGGCAACGTCATCAAATCGCTGCGCACGATCACGACGTCGGCGGCCTCGATCGCGATGTCCGTGCCAGTCCCCATCGCGATGCCCACATCGGCCTCTGCCAGCACCGGTGCGTCGTTGATCCCGTCACCGACGAAAGCGACTGCGCCGTATCGCGTGCGAAGTTCACGCAGCGCGTCGACTTTGCCGGCCGGCAACACTTGCGCCACGACTTCTTCGATTCCGAGCTCTCTGGCGACACTTTGAGCCGTGGTCCGATTGTCACCAGTGATCAGCGCGACCTGGATGTTCATCCCTTGCAGTGCGCGAACCGTCGCTCTGGCCGCAGGGCGAACCGGATCCGAGACGGCAAACACCGCCGCTATCACGCCGTCGATGGCCGCGAGCAAGACCGTCTTTCCTTCTCTTTCGGCAGCGTCTACGTGTTCGCTCAGCGTGCCCAGAGCGATCTCCAACTCCTCGAACCAGCGTGGGGCTCCGACGGCAATGCGATGTCCATCGACCACGGCGCGTACGCCCTTGCCGACCAGGGTCTCGAAGTCGACGACCTCGCCGACCTTTGACACGTCATCAGACGCGGCTCTGACCAAGGCCTGCGCCACTGGATGTTGCGAGCGACTTTCGACGGCGCCCACATACGCCATCCCCTTTGCCTGTTCGAAGCCCGCCGACCAATGCGTCGCGACGAGCTCGGGGTGCCCCATCGTGAGCGTGCCGGTTTTGTCGAGTGCGATGACCTTCGCTTCCTGCAAGCGCTGCAGCGCCTCGCCGTGCCGAAACAACAGCCCGAGCTCAGCGCCCTTGCCGGTCCCCACCAGGATCGAAGTGGGCGTTGCTAGGCCCATCGCGCACGGGCAAGCGATGATCAACACGCTGACGGCGTTCACTAGAGCCAGTGATAAACTCGGCTCGGGGCCAAGCCACAGCCACAGCCCAAAGGTGAGCGCGGCGAGTCCGAGCACGACCGGAACGAACCACGCGGTCACCCGGTCGACCAAGGCTTGAATCGGCAACTTCGTCGCTTGCGCACTCTGTACCATGCGCACGATCTGCGAGAGCAGCGTCTGCGTCCCCACCGCGGTCGCGCGCTGGGTTAGCGAGCCGAGTTGATTGACGGTGCCTGCGTGTAGCGGACTATCTTGTGTCTTGTGAACCGGCAATGGTTCGCCCGTCAACATCGATTCATCGACGTGGCTGTTGCCCTCGACGACCACGCCGTCCACGGCGACGCGCGCTCCTGGCCGCACCAGCAAAAGGTCTCCCTTGCGCACCTCGCGCGTATTGAGCTCGACCCATTCGCCTTGACGTTGAACGACGGCGACATCGGGTGACAGCGCGACCAACTGGGCGATGGCTTGCCCGGTTCGGCCTTTGGCTTTGGCCTCCAGATACCGGCCGAACAGGATCAGGCTGATCACGACCGACGCCGCTTCGTAGTAGATGCTGCGGGTTCCCTCCGGTAACCAAGAGCGCGCGGCGGTGGATACGAGTGAATAGCCGTATGCGCTGAGGGTGCCAAGGGCCACCAACGAATTCATGTCGGGGGCGAGCCGAAACAGTGCCTTGATGCCGTGCCCGAGCAGTTCTCGACCCGGCAGCGCGAGCACCAATGTCGTCAGCAACAGTTGAAGCAGCCAACTCGGTTCCTCGCCAACGTTGTGTAGCACCCAATGGTGAACGGAGGGGATCAAGTGCGCGCCCATCTCGAGTGCGAACACGGGCAGGCTCAATACAGCGGCCAGGATCGCCTTGCGTGCGGCCGTGCGCTCTTTCTCCGATTGCGCTTCGGCGCTTGCGCGAGCGCTGCCGCCCGACGATTCGACTTCTGGGGCGACGCCGTAGCCGGCGCGCTCCACGGCGTCGACCAGGGCTTGGCGCGTGACCGAAGCGGCCGCGTGCAAGTCGGCGCGTTCGGTGGCTAGGTTCACACGCACGTCGGTGACGCCCTCGACGCGCGATAGCACCCGTTCCACGCGACTGACACACGAGGCGCAGGTCATGCCCTCGATCTGCAACGACAGATCGTTGCCGAGGGGCTGGGGTGACTTGGTTTCGACTGTGCTGGCGGCCATGGGTTAGGTCTAAGGCTTCCCACGATGGGAAGGTCAAGTCGACCCAAGCGAAAATTCTGCCGGTTTCGTCGTTTGCGCCTCCAAAACCCGCTCTTCGTGCGGCGCAGGCACGGTCGTTTGCCGGCACTTGGCGGAAAGAGTGGGGCCGGGCCTACACAGAGCGGGCTCGAGCCGGCGCATCGGGACGGGTTACGAATGCGGCTCGTTCTCGGCACCACAAGGTCACTCAGAGTTCGGAACGCCGCCACGCAGTGTGTGCAGAGAGTGTACGCGTGAACCCCACGGATCGCCGAACCGGAGTCGACACGCTTCGAATCGCGGGCATTGTCGTAGCCGTCGCCCTGTTGCTCGTCTGTTTGAGTCGCGTAGACTTGCAGCTCGTGAGCGCGCACTTAGTGGCGCGAGGTCCGATTCTGCTCTTGGCTTGGGTGCCGTTTCTTTTGGCGGCACTGCTCGACATTCAGGCGTTTCGCATCGTGGGCAAGCTACTTGGGGAGCGGCTCGGGTTTGCGGCGACTGCAACTGCGCACGTCGCAGGGGAAGCCGTGGCGATGAGTTTGCCGCTGGGAGTGATCTTCAGCGAATCACTGCGCACGTATCTGGCGACACAGCTCGGAAGTGCGCGCGGGCCAGCGATGGTTGCGGCGACTGCCGCGCGCAAGTACTTGTTGATCTCGAGCGAAGGCATCAGCGTGGGGCTCGGAGCGGCACTTGGCGGCGCATTGCTCGGGCGAACCTCCACGGCGTTGTTCGGGACGCCGATCCTGCTTTGGCTGGCTTGGGGCATCGCCGCTCTGCTCTTGGTGTTGGCCGCGGGTTACGCCGTGCTCGTGCGCGGTGGAAGCGTCGCGCAGCGTTGTTTCGACCTCGCGCGCCGCCTCGCGGGGCAGCGCTTCGCTCCTCGTGTGGAGCGATTGCACTCCGCCTTCATTCAGACCGATCTGGAGCTGAAGCATTTGTTCGAAGCGCCGCCTGGGCAATTGGTGCTGCCGAGCGCGATGTATCTCGGGGTTTGGCTGCTCGAAGCGGCCGAGACGTACGTTGCCTTGCGTTTGCTCGGCGCGGACGTGCCTTGGCAAGCTGTTCTGTGCATCGAGAGCTTGCTGTCGTTCGTGCGCGCCATTGCCAGCGTGTTGCCGGCGGGTCTCGGAGTCCAAGATCTCGGCTATGCCCTGCTGCTTCAAGGCATGGGCGTCAGCGATTCGGCGAACGTGGGCGCCGCGTTCTGCGTGTTGAAGCGCGCCAAGGAGATCCTCTGGATGCTCACGGGTTACGGGGCATGGCTCGGTGCGCCGAGCGTCGCCCACCGCGCGCGTGCCGCACTGGCTTCTTGAGCGTGCCGTGGGTGGCTCACGCGCTTGTATTGCACCGAGCGCTGATCTATCGAGGTCGTGATGTACAAGCACACCCTGCACGCGACGCATCCGGACATGATGAAGGGGGCAGACAACGCCGCGCTCGCTGCGCGTTACGTCGTCTCCGATATCTTCAGCACCGGCCAAGTGAACTTGACGTATGCGCACGTGGAGCGCTTCGTGATTGGCGGCGCGATGCCGCTGAACATGCCCATTGCGTTGCCCTCACAGCACAACGGCGCGCCGCTGCTCGAGCGGCGTGAACTCGGCATCGTCAACGTCGGGGGGCGTGGTCGCGTGATCGTCGATGGTCGCGCCTTCGAGCTGCAGCCGCGCGATTGCTTGTACGTCCCGATGGGCTCGGTCGACATCAGTTTCGAATCGACTTCGGAAGACGTTGGGCTGGGAGGAACCCCCGCAAAGTTCTATCTCGTCAGCACGCCTGCCCACGCCCGTTACGAGGCGACTCAGATTTCGGTTCAGAACGCCGTGCCTCTGGAGCGAGGTGCGCTCGAGACCTCCAACGAACGCACGATCTATCAATTCATCGTTCCCAGCGTGTGCAAGTCCGCCCAGCTGCTCCTGGGCATGACATTGCTCAAACCCGGTAGCGTTTGGAACACCATGCCGCCGCACCTGCACGATCGCCGTTCCGAGGTCTATTTCTACTTCGATCTGGCTCCGAGCGATCGCGTCTTTCATTTCATGGGCGAACCAGACGAAGTTCGCCAAATCCCGATGGCCAACGAGCAAGCGGTGATTTCACCGCCTTGGTCGATCCACATGGGCGCCGGTACCAAGAGTTATGGCTTCGTCTGGGCGATGGCAGGCGAAAACCAAGACTACACGGACATGAACGTCTTGGACCTCTGCCAGCTCCGCTAGCAGCCTGTGGCAAAAGTCTCCCGTCACCAGCAGGGCGGGGCGCACGCATCTGCGTTGTCGGCTCTCCCCTCGAATAGCAGCAGTATTCTTAGGGTTCGCTCGTAGCATCTACGCACGCCGCGCTCCCGCTGAACTCGGTCCGACTTTCGCCACAGGCGGCTAGCAGCGCTGCAGTGCCGGCCGTTTACTTACGGCCGGCACTTTTTTTGGCTTCGCATATGACAGATTCGGACAGGCAGGGGCGCTTCTGTAGCACGGAAAGTAACGGGCGGTCATAGACAGGGACGCCCGAGTCGGACAGATTGGGAGCTGGGCAGCGCGAGCTCGAGCGCGCCGCTCGCTCAAACGTTCTCAATCTTGTCTTCCGTCCAAGGAGCTCGACCATGCTTCGACCCCGCCCGATCACGCCCTCCCGCTCCGTTTCAAGACTCGCCACCCGCCAAACTGCATCTCACATCCGTCTCGTGCTCGGTGTTGCGCTAGCGTCGCTAGCGTGCGCGTGCGGAGCGGAGGAAATGGACGGCAGTAGCGTCGGCGTCGCGACGCCCATGCGTCCCTACGAAACCCCGATGGCCCAGCCCGCGCCTTCGGCGCAGCCCACGTCTCAGACCAGTACTCAACAACCGGACGTCGCCAGTGTCGATGAACAGGACACCGAGCAAGCACCGCTGGGCGGCACCTTCGAGCGCACCACCGCCGATGCGTTCTCTACGTTCGCTGCCGATGTCGATACCGCGAGCTACGACGTGTTTCGTTCCACGCTCAGCAATCTCGGCGCATTGCCGCCAGCGAGCTATGTGCGGCCCGAAGAGTTCATCAATTCGTTCGACTACGGCTACGCAGCGCCCACGCGCAATGACGAGCATCCGTTTCGCATCAATCTGCAAGCGAGCCAGCAGCTGTTGGGCAATGAGCTCACGCACTTGCGGATCGGGATCCAAGCTGTGCCGCGTTCGCAATTCGAAAAGAAGGACGTGAACTTGGCGTTCTTGGTCGACACCAGCGGCAGCATGCAAGATCCGACCAAATTGCCGCTCGTCAAAGAGTTGTTGCTCGACACGCTCGACGAATTGGCGCCGGACGATCGTGTCGCGCTGGTCACCTACGCTGGCAGCACGCGCGTCGCCCTAGAGTCGACTCGCGTTTCCGATCGCGACGCCATCGAGGCTGCGATCGACGATCTATATGCCGCAGGCAGCACCAACGGAGCCGGTGGACTCGAGCTCGCGTATCAACAAGTCCAAGACCGCTTCGTGGCTGGCGGCATCAATCATGTCATCCTGTGCACCGATGGAGACTTCAACGTCGGCCCTTCGACGACCGATGAACTCGTCAGTCTGATCGAAAACGAGCGCGACTCCGGCATCACGCTCACCGTCGTCGGTTTCGGTACCGGCCTGAACGATGCGATGATGGAGGCCATCAGCGACAAGGGCAACGGCGTCTACGGCGCGGTGGCCACGCCCGAACAAGCTCAAGAGTACGCGCACGAGCGCATGCTCTCGAACTTGCAGCTCATCGCGAAGGACTTGAAGATCCAGGTCGAGTTCAACCCAGAGTTGGTTTACGCCTACCGCCTGGTTGGATACGAGGATCGGTTGCTTGCCGATGAGCAATTCTTGGACAACCGTGCCGACGCGGGCGAGGTGGGAGACGGGCACCGCGTGACCGCGATCTACGAGCTGGCGCTTTCAAAGGCAGAGCTCCCCGATGATGCCGGCTTGGTCGAGGGGGTCGAACCAGATCTCGTGCATCAAGTAGCGGCTCAGGATCTCGTGCGCGTCGCCGTGCGCTACAAGGACATGGACGCCGCGGCCAGCGATCCTTCATACGAAGTCAGTGAATCTCTGGCGGCAGCCGACATCGGGCAGGCCGACGTGGACTTGCAATGGGCTGTGGCCGTTGCCGACTTCGCCGAGGTGTTGCGTTTACCCGAAGCAGCAACCAAGTCACGCTTGAACGCGATTGACGAATTGGTTCGACCGCAAGCCAGCCGCGACAATGCCCGCGCCGAATTCGTTTCGATGTTCGACAGTGCTCGCTCGCTGATCGAGTCTCGCTAGATCCCAGAACTGTGAGTCGAACAGTAGAAGTCTAAGTCTGTGGGATGCGCAGCACGATCTTGCCGCGCATCCCACCGGCCTCGATCTTGCGGTGGGCGTCGGCCACCGCTTCGAGCGGCATCACACTGTCGATCAACGGCCGCACTTGGCCACGCGCCGCCAGCACGCTCAGCGCTTTGATCTTGGGTCCCGTGCGCTCCATGAAGCCGAAATACAATGACTGATTGCGCATCATCAACGCGTTCACATCGCCGTCGACTCGGACGATGGTCGCGATCTTGCCGAAGGGGCGCACGCAGCGGCTACTGCGCACCACGGTGTCTCCTCCCACGGTATCGAACGCGGCGTCCACGCCACGGCCCTCCGTCAAACGATTGACCTCGTCTTCGAACGGGGTGGTTCGATAGTCGATCACTTCGTCGGCGCCAAGTGAACGAATCAAGGCCGCGTTTTCGGGGCGTCCCGTGGCCAGCACCCGTGCACCCGCGGCTTTGGCGAGTTGAACGGCGTAAGCCCCCACGCCGCCAGCGCCCGCGTGCACGAGCACCGTGTCTCCGAGTTTGGTTTCGAAGGACGTGACGATCGCGTCGTAGGCCGTCATCGCTGCCAAGGGCAGAGCGGCGGCCTCCTCGAAGCTCAACTTGGGCGGCTTCTTGGCGACGATCTCGGCGTCCTCGACGTGATACTGCGCGTAGGTGCCCTGCCGACCGAAGATGCGCGCGCTGTAGAAGACTTCGTCACCTGGCGCCAAGTCCGTGACGAGCGGACCGACCGTTTCGATCACGCCCGCGCCGTCGTAGCCGAGGATGGCGGGCATCGGGATCCCAGCCCACGAACCCGCTTGTCGAATCTTGTAGTCCACAGGATTAACGGAGGTCGCCGCTAACTTCACGAGAACTTGGGTGGGCCCCGGACCAGGCTTCGGCAGGTCTGCCGCTTCGAAACGTTCCGGTCCACCGAATTCCCGAATGATCATGGCCTTCATGGTTTTGTCTCCGCTACAGGGAAGCGTGGTCATCTGCTTTGAGCAGCGCAGGCCCTCCCGCAAGCCTTGCTCGTTTGCTGCAACGCTTCCATCATTGCGCACGTGTCCCCTGCTGTCACCTTTGCTCTGTTGATCGTCGTCACAATTGCGTGCACGCGCATCCCGGCCGAGGCAGCGCGCCCCAGTGACGTCACGCAAGCGCCGTTCACGGCCAGCGCGTCGTCCGCGAGTCGGCCCTTACCGAGCGCAGCGTCGCAGGCGCCCGCGCCGTCCACCGCGATCCCCGTCGCGAACGCGCAGGCAAACGTTTCCGGTAGCAGAGCGGGCGATTGGGGAGCACCGCCCTCTGAAGTTCACCCAGCGAGCGTCGTCAACGGCGCGTGCCGTTTCGATCCCGACGCCCCAATCGCTGGCAAAGCCGAAGGCTGGTTCGTACTGCTCAGTGACGGCAGTCGCGTGGTGCAGACCGAGTGGGTGGAGAGAGGCCCCGACGGCCCGCGTGTGATCGGCGCCGTGTCCGCGCCGGTGCTCAGCTTCCAAGGCGGCGTTTACTTGGCAAAGCAAGAGCACTCCGAGGTGGCGACGCAGGGTTGTGAAGATTTGGTGCCCGGTTCCAAAGGTTCTTCGCGAGTCGAGCACTTGGTGCTGGAGCGGCTCGACGCCGAGGGAAGAATCGAGCCAACCGGGCCCGAGCAGCCCACTGAAGTTCCCGACGGACAACGCGAGACTTTCGTGAGCGGGCTGTTGGGAGCCAACCTATTCGTCCGCGCCGAAGACTATTCCTACGCGTGTGGCGCGCACGGAGGCCTCGCGATCGAAGTGCGCAGCATCGCCCTGGACGGCAAGGTCAGCGCAAAGGTCACGGTGCCGCCGGCCGTCAAAGCCGAGGCGAAGGAACAACTGCGCGCCTACTATGCCGCGAACGACATCGACTATCCCCTGCAGGTGCACTTCGAGACGGCGCTGCCCGAATACGTCGAAGGCGTGCTGCGCACTTCGTTCGTGTTCACAGGAGCCACCGACTACGCAGACAGTTCTTGGAGCTCGTACCAGCACGCAGTGTTTGTCGATGGCGCGGCACCCGCGGCCTGGTCGCGCTGGAGGAGGTTACCGGATCTGGCGAGTGCGTTGATCTGTGAAGCGGAGGTCGATGCCGACGCTCCCCAATCATCCGGAAAGCTGAAACTCGCCGGGTTCTCCTTGGCGCCGCAAGAAAAAGACGCTCCCGCGAAACTCGTTGCTTTGTTTCACAAGTGACCGCTGCAGTTGCAGTTCCTCCCAGAGCTTGTGCAATGGGCCAACCTTGCCGATGGTGAGACGATGGGCCAGGCACATTGTGCCCGGACGGTGAACGCCAACCGAAGCAAGGAGGCGGCAGAAGGCAGACGAAGCTGGATTTGAAAGCGCCCTGATGTTAGCTGTCACGGCGACAATCTTCTCTTCGTTGCTTTGCATCATGAATATGAGGGTGTGGTTTTGATTGCGCGCGTCGTGGCGTCATTCTTGGTCATCGGTGCTGCATTTGGATGTGGAACCGATCGGGCGCACTTTGCTCCAGGGGGAGGGGAGCAAACTGCCAACGGCGGTGAAGCGGGCGCAGGCCGTGGCTCGAAGCCCAAGGAGCAGGACGCATCTGGTTCCAGCGCCAAGCCAAAGCCGATTTCGGCCGAACGGGTAGATGCTGGATCACCGAACGTCCAAGGGCCCTATCCCAGCGTACCAAGTGAACTGCCTCTGCCGGCTGAGCCGAGCGCGAGTGCAGCTGGATCGGGCGGTGGGACTGAACCGGATCCGACTCTGGCGCCCAGCCCCCCCGCAGAGCCCGCGTCTTCCGATGATAACCCCGATTCTGCTGGCACTTCCCCCATTGGACCGCCGAGTCCAAGCGACGCGCCCGAGCCTGAACCAACCTCCGAGCCTGAACCAACCTCCGAGCCTGAACCTGCACCAACCGATTCAGCTCCCACCGGTCCGGCGCCGACTGAGACGCCAACAGAACCCACTGTCTGCGTGATCGGTACTTCGCTGTTGGAGGACGGTTGTGTTCTCGCGCCGTGAGCTGTTGCTACCACGAGTAAACATCAACAAGCGTGATATCTCATGAAGATCTACAAGTACTTGGGCATTGTTGGGGCTCTCTTCGTGCCAGCCATCGTCGTGGCACAGAGCATTCATTTCACGGCGGGCGATCAGCTTTCTGCTCAGAAGCTGGAAAGCATCGTCGCGTTGGCGGATAGTGCGCTCGCCGCTGCACAGGCAGCGCAGACCGCAGCCGATGCGGCAAAGACGACTGCCGATGCAGCGAAGACGAGCGCCGATGCGGCGAAGACGAGCGCCGACTCCGCCAAGACCGCAGCTGACGATGCCACTGTTTCAGCAGGAGCAGGAACCGGTCACGGCAATTGTCAGGTCGTCGTGAATACGGGCTGTGATGCCACCAGCTGTGTAGCTACGTGTCCTTCGGAGAACGTGGTGATGGGCGGGGGATGCCGCATGAACGCGGGGGCACCCTTAGGGGAGTCACTCCGGGCTTTAGTAGTGGCGATTGGCCATCGCAGACGGACTTCACCGATGTCCTGAAGAGCACCGGAGGAACGAATCCCGAATGGGATGTCTATTCCTGTGAGGCAGCAAGCGGCACGGTGCAAACCGTCTATGCGATCTGCTGTCCGCTCTGAATCCAGGCCTGAGATTGTCTCGCTGCTGCGCTCTGCCGAGACGCACCTCTGATTACCCGCTGGGGTCAAAGCTTCGGACCTGAGCGCAGATCTCGCGTGGACTTGGAGGTCGAGGGTCGTTCTGTGCCATTTCCTCTCGCAGCCAAAGGTGGGTGTTGGGCGCGTCCGGAACCACCTTGTGGCGGCGAGGAGAGGGCACGAAGATTGGGGACATGGTCCTCCGTTCGAACATGCTTGCCGCGCTCGTCCTCGCCGCAAACATGGGCTTGGCTTGCAATGGCGGCTCCTTCACCGAGAAGAAGGACGACGGCAATTGCGCGGACGGGCAGCTGCGCTGTGCGTGTTACGCCAATCACACTTGCGACGAAGGGTTGATGTGCTTGTCGGATCGCTGCGTCGACACCGAGGTGCGCGATGCGTCGCTGGGTGATGCCGCGCTCGCCGTCAAAGGTTCACATTCCGACGATGCACCCGATGCAGGCGAGGCGCCTGCGGTAAAGCCGCACGGGTCCTCGCACTCGTCGTTGGATGGGGGTAACCCTGAGCCGCA
>DATAHU010000214.1:0-2245 GCA_036263015.1 Polyangiaceae bacterium
TTCCGAGAGGCCAATCGCGACGGCCTGCTTGCGACTCGTCACCCGCTTGCCCGATTTGCCGGAGACCAATTCTCCGCGCTTCATCTCGTGCATCGCGCGCTCTACCTTCTTGCCAGCAAGGTCCCCATAGTCCGAGGAACCCGACTGACTGCGTGAACTTCTCTTGCTCGCTTTCTTTCGCGAGCGGGAATGTGATTTGGTCGAGGTCTTCTTGCTTGTCGTTTTCTTGGTTCTCATGCGCGATGGCCAAGCAACCAACGTGCCAAGCACTTCAGCCGATGCCCGCTCGCGTAGACTCTCTGGCGCGCGGGCGCTGGCTCGGCCTCGCGCGGTCCAAATCGAGCTGTTGTTTCAGCTCGTTGAAGACCGACAACAGCTCATCGTACGACTGGGGTCGTTTGGACGCGTCAGGATTACACATCCAATCGAACACCTCGCGCAGCTGGGGCATGACCAAGCGCTGTAGGCTGCGCGTGGGCGAATCGGTGCGCGATTCGCGCCCGAGGCATGACTCCTGAAGCGTGATCCCAAGAGCATAGATGTCTGCGCGAAAGTCGACGACGGAACCCTTTACCTGTTCCGGTGGCATGTAGCCACGCGTGCCAACCGTGCCGCTCGACGAAAGCCAATCGTTTTGCCCGCGCACGTAGGCCATCCCAAAGTCGACGATGCGCACGCCACCGTCGCGACCGATCAGCAGATTGGCGGGCTTGATGTCACGATGGACCAACCCGCGTTCCAGACCCGCCGCGAGTCCCCGCGCGATGTCGATCCCCACGTCGAGGGCAGTGCGAGGCTCGAGCGCTCCATGCAGCAACAGCCTGCGCGCGAGCGAGACGCCATCGATCAACTCCATCACGATGTACGTGAGCTTCGGAGAATGCGTCACGTCGTAGATACGCACCACGTTGGGGTGTTGGATGCGCGCCGCTAGTCGCGCTTCATCGACCAACATCGCACCAAGGCCCGGGTGCTCGGATGCCACGTCGGGTCGCAGGAGCTTCAGTGCAACCTCTCGATCCAACAGTTGGTGGACCGCGCGATAGACGACTGCAAAGCCGCCGGTCCCGAGCATCTCTTTGATCTGGTACTTATCGATCACTGCGCCAATCTCGAACGGTACTCGCCGCGATCGCGACGAACGAGGGCGCACGCTCGCACGTGCGCTGGGTCCCCCGGACCGAAAGATACCCAGGGGCAGTTCTGCTTCGATCGCAATCGGGGCTGACTCGCGTGGCGGAGGCTCGAGCGCGAAGCAACCACGAAGGTCGGCAACCAGCGTCATCGAAGACTCGTCCCGGTCAGCACCTTTTTCTCTTCGGATTGTTGCCACAGGTGCACGGCCTCGACCAGAACGCGGCGCAGATCAGAGGACGGATCTGCCAAAGTGCCTTTGACCGAGAACAGCACGCGGCTTGGACTATCGTTCAAGCCCACGCGCGCAAGACCGTCGCTCAGGGTGGGTTGTCCCATCGCCACCAGCGCCCGCACGCAAAACTCATCGCACAAGGTCTTCAGATCCAAACGTGCGGGAATGCTGACGGCGAGAATATCTCCCCGCGGTGGCGCGTACACGACCACGGAGGGACACCGACGCAGATGACGTCGGTACGCCGCAGGCTGGGCGGCGTCGAGCAGCAACACGTCCAGCATGCGCTCATCGCGCAGATGAAAGACCAGCGAAAGGGCTTTGGACCCTGTCTGCAAGCCCTCGAGCAAGAGTCGCTCGGAGGGCGGCCCCGCCAGCGGCAGCAGTGCGCCTATCGCTTCCTCGCGGTCTGCGACCAACCACACGTGTAACCGATGTGGCGCGCCAGCATCTGCCGTGAAGTCAGCCAACTGATCTTCGCCGACCAGCCGCAGCTCTCCGAGAACGAACGCGTCGGACAAGGCAAGCTCATAGAAACGCGCCGCGGCGTCATCGTTGGGATCCTCCGCCACGGGCGGCACCCGTGTAGAGTCAGTCGAAGCGCTAGGTGTTTCGGGCGCGAGCTTGGAGGCACCGTGTCGATGACTCTCGCGTTCGTCATCGAAGCGCCGCGCACCCTCCATGATCAGCGCCGTTGCCGAGAGCGTGATGCTGCGCCTTGTTCCGACGGGCAAACGCTCTCCTTGAGTGAACTCGAACTCGCCGTTGTGCTCAGCCAAGTAGCGATAGAACGCCTCGTTGCCGCTCAACGTTCCGAACTCCGCGTGAATGACTTCGCCGCGCTCGAAGAACACTCGCCCAAGGGCCCGTTCGGTC
>DATAHU010000215.1:0-4163 GCA_036263015.1 Polyangiaceae bacterium
GGAGTCCGTGAGATCAAACGTGAACGTGTTCACCTTGGACGATTTACCATCGACGGTAACCTGCTGCTCTGCGTAACTCGAGTACGCGCGCGGAAGACCCGTCTCCGGATCGAAGAAGAAAGAGATGGCGTGAGCCGTCCCGGTGAAGGTGTCTGGCCCGGTCCAGCCGACAAACGCGCCGGCCCCGACAGTCGGCGACAACTCGAGCGACATACGGCCGTACGGGTAGCCCACGCTCGACTGGACGACAGGCGTGCCCGCGTCGGCACCACTCATCAGAAACTCAATCTGCGCGCTCCGGGTGATGCCTCCGCGCAGCGCGACCAGCGTGGGATCGGAACGTGTCAAACCTTGATACGTCCAACAGTCCACCGCTTTGATGAACCCATCCGCGGCACCAGCGTGCTCCAACGAGACGAAACTGACGTCATACGGTGCGCTTATGCTGTCGAAGGTGAACGCGCCTTGTTCGTCCGTCGTGACGCTTACTCCGCCGCTCGCAACTGCCACGCCTTGGAAGGGTGCTCCCCACGAGCTCACGACATGGCCGTGCACGGTGAAGACATTGCTGGCGTCTACCCCCGAGTCCACTGGGTTTGCGAGTGGGCTATCGTCTCCAGCGACACCAGCTTCGGGAGTCTGCGTATCGTGCACACTGGCATCGATGCTTTCTGACTCTGCGTCGGGACCGCCGGCCTCACGCAACGTCGTTGAACTTGGGCTTTGTTGGGTCTGAACCGCAGCATCCGGTGAAGCGCTGCCTGGGACCAACACGCCTGACCCAGCCTCCTTGCCACCGTCTCTGGCACTGGTGGCACGTTCATCACCGGCGTCAATGGATCCGGCATCGAGCGATTGAGCATCGGGCAAGCGCGCATCTGGCTTGACCGTAGTACATGCGCAGAGCCATGGCAGAATCAGGCCGACGAAACGATGCAGGCCCAAGCCCGTGCCCTCGAGCGATCTCATCAGTGGTTCTCACTCTTGAATGCCGCAGCATCGAGACTGAAGCGTTTGATCCAGCGTTGGACCTGCATGCGCGCCTTCCCCATTTGGCGCGCGACTTCGGTGATGTTGCCGCGGTGCGCGCGCAAGCTGGCGGTGAGATCGTCACGCAGTCGCTGATCTTCTGGCGACAAGGGAGCCAAACTCGGCGGGCGCGTTGGGCGCGGGGGTTCCGTAGATTGCTCGAAACCCAGTCCCGTGCTCGTGAGCACTCCGCCTTCGGCCAGTACGCACGCGCGTTTCAAACGCGAAGCCAGCTCACGCACGTTGTAAGGCCACGAATGAGTTAGCAGCGCGAGCGCTGCTCCAGGCCCGAGCGTTAGCTCGACCTCGGATGGTATCAGATGAAGAATGGCGCGAGTCAGCAGCCCCAAGTCGTGGCGGCGTTCGGCCAAGCGTGGGAGCGTGATGCTGTAGCCGTCCAAGCGCGCAAGCAGATCGCCGCGAAATGTTTCGCGGCTGACCATCGCTGCAAGGGGCCGGTTGGTCGCCGCAACGACCCGCACGTCGACCCGCACTGGTTGTACACCTCCCACTGGTACCACTTCGCGTTCCTGCAGAACCCGCAGCAGCGCCGTTTGGGCGCTCGAAGGCAAATCGCCGACCTCATCGAGAAACAGCGTGCCCTGATCTGCCGCTCTGACGAACCCCGACTCTGCGCGTGTGGCTCCCGAGAACGCCCCTTTGACGTGGCCGAACAACTGAGCCTCGATCAGGTTCGGCGCCAACGCACCGCAATTGACCGCGATGAACGGCCCAGTGCGACCGGAGTGATTGTGGATCGCGCGAGCCATCACCTCCTTGCCCGTACCGGTTTCACCCAACAACAACACGGAGAGCTCCGATTTTGCGAAGCGCTTCACCTCGCAGAACACGCCCGCCAAGAGCGGTTCTAGACTCTGCATCCCGTCGGCTTCGGACAGCTCGGCAGCGTCGAAAGCGTCGTTGGACGTGGCGGGGGTGGGCAGCGCGCGGCACACCGAAAGAACGGTGCGCCCGACTTCGATGAGATCACCGTCTTCTAGCAGCGCGCGATCCCTGCGTTGACCATTCACCCAACTGCCGTTGGTGGAGCGGCAATCCTCCAGCGTGAAGCCTTCTTGCGTGCGAACGAGCCTGGCATGCGTACTGGACATCGAACGGCCCGGCAGCGTTAACCAGAGCCGACGCGGACCGTGCAACCGCGCGCTGCGCTCGGCCCCTCGGCCAATGATCACCTCATCGATGTCGTTCAGGGGATAACGTGCACCCCCCGAGTTGAGGCGATCCGACTCAATCACGACGAACAAATGCGGTCGAAGTGCGAGCGCGCTAGGGCGCGAAGAGACCAACGCGTCTTCGAAAGTGTCCGGATCGGTCTCGTGCATGGGGTTGGAACCGCTCCGCGCCGCGTTTACAGGGGCCGCGGGTGCGCCGGATTGGGAAATGGGATTGCGACCCCAGTCTATCCGGCTAGAGTCCCCTCGTTCAAGGTGCGAGGCGTTTCGTGTGACGCGAGCAGCGAAGGAAAATGAAACGCGGTTTGGAAAGTATGAAGTCACGCGCGAGATCGGCAGAGGGGGCATGGGCTGCGTGTTCGAGTGCACGCACCCCGATTTGGCGCGACCCGTTGCGCTGAAGGTGATGCACGACAGCGTCGCGGCCTCGCAGGTTGCCGTTGCTCGCTTCTTCAAGGAGGCCCGTGCGGCCGCACAAATCCGCCACCAGCACGTGATCGAAGTGTTCGACGTCGGCACCGAAGGCGGCGTGCCGTTCATGGTCATGCCGTTCTTGGACGGTACCGATTTGGCGTCTCTGCTGCGTGAGCGCGGGCCCTTACCGCTGGCTGCCCTGATCGAAATCTTTCTCCCAATTCTATCGGCGGTGACGACCGCTCATGCCGCGGGCATCGTTCACCGAGATCTCAAACCGGCGAACGTGATGTTGTGCCGCAGGCCCCCCAATCTCAATCATCCGATGGTTCTCGACTTCGGCATTTCCAAATCGTTGTTGGAGGATGAAGCCGGATTGACGCGCTCCGAGGCGCTCTTGGGGACGCTGCACTACATGGCTCCGGAACTCACCAATGGCGCGCGGTTCGCGACGCAAGCGAGTGACCAATACGCGCTTGGAGTGATGTTGTACGAATGCGCCACTGCCTCGCGTCCGTTCACCGGCGACGGTTCGTATGCACTGATGCACGCGATCATGACTGCTCCGGTTGCAGCCCCGAGCCAGCTCAACGCCGAACTGCCTTCCGCCTTCGACGCCTTGGTGCTGCGCGCCCTGCAACGCGATCCCCAGCAACGCTTCAGCTCTGTCTCCGAGCTGGGTCTTGCTCTGCTCGATCTCGCCGATCGAGCGTCCTGGGCTCACTGGCACGACACGTTCTTGGGCCTGCCGAGCCGCGATCCGTGGGCCACAAATGAACACACGAGAGACGACGCGGCGCCTCGCGTTCTAGAACCGCCCGTCAAACGCGCTCGCGGACATGGCTCGGACGCCACGCCTCAGGGCACCGTTGACCGCTTACGAGTGATCCTGGCCTTGCTTGGAGCTTATGCAATCGGCATGACGGCCTTGTGGTGGTCTGGGGTTAGCCAGCGACCGGAAGCGCCCGCCGCAGCGCCGGCGCCCGAAACGACGGCGGCAGCAGCGCTCGCGACGCCGGATGCTACGGCAAGCAGCGCCCCCGCGCGAGATCCAATCATTGGCGACGAACGCTCGACGGGGGCCACGATCTCGTCGCCCCCGCCCAGTTCTAGCCTCTCACAACCAGCGGGGTCCCGTGTCGCGGAACGTGCACCTGCGACGATCCACGGTCGTAGAAGCGGCGCGCGACAGGAGCACGACGTGGGAGAGTCTCGCAGCGCCGTCGTCGTGCAAGCCCCTGCACCCTCGCAGATCATCGGCACGAACGGAGCTGTGATCGTCGAATGAGGTGCTCACTTCTCACCTTGAATCTGCTCGCCAGCCTGTGGCTTGGCGCGCTGAATCTTCGAGCGCAAGCGGTTGACACTTCTGTGGGGCACGCCCCCGAGGATGAGCTGATCGCGCAGGGCGTTCAGTTGCGACGAGAGCATCGCGACGCCGAAGCGCTGCTCGAATTCAGGCGCGCCTACCAGCTGCGTGCGACTCCGCGAGCACTAGCGCAAATCGGGCTCGCGGAGCAGGCGCTC
>DATAHU010000216.1:0-6976 GCA_036263015.1 Polyangiaceae bacterium
CGGTGCGCGCCAAGACCGGCACCCTCGACGACGTGATCGCGCTCGCGGGTTACCTGATGCGCGAACACCGCGCGCCCATCGCCTTTGCCATCGAGGTCAACGGCATTCGCGGGCAGCACGCTGAGCTACGCAATCGCATCGACGCCATCGTCGACAAACTCGCCAAAGAGTGAACCGCCAAGACGCGCAGACCGCCAAGCACTGAGCACCGAACAGGTTAAAGTCCGGTGCTCTAGGCTGAGCTCATTCTTGCCGCGCTTGGCTGCGCTTGGCGACTTGGCGACTTGGCGACTTGGCGTTCCTTCCCTTACTTGCCTTCGAGCAGGTTCATCTCTTGGATGTCGCCCTCGTAATCGGACTTATCCAAGAGCGCGATCGTGATGAACAAGCTCACGAACAAGATCGAGCTTGCGAACACGACGGCGTTGAACGGCTTGTCCCACTTCAAGTGCATGAAGTAGGTGCACACCATGGTCGCCTTGATCGTGGCGATCACCATCGCGACGATCAGGTTACCCGTGCGACCGAGGTCCGCCATCGTGACCCACACGGTGACGGCAGTGAGGAACAGCAACGTGCCGCCAACCAACAGCAGCAAGCCTGGGGGCGTTACGTGACCGATTGCATCGTGGTCATGATCGTGACCAGCATTCTTTGAGTCTGACATATCAATCTCGACCTAAAGCTTTGAGGGTTCTGGTGGAATTGAGCCCAACTCAGTGGATCAAGTACAGGAGCGGGAAGAGGTAGATCCAAATCAAGTCGACGATGTGCCAGTACAAGGCAGCGAAATCGATTGGACCGAAGTACTTGGGGCCGAACTCACCCGTGCGAGCACGGAGCAAGAGCCAAACCCAGATGCCGATGCCGACGAGCACGTGCAAACCGTGCAGACCGGTCATGCAAAAGTAGATGCTGAAGAAGCGCTGCACATCGCGCGGCTCGCGATTGAACTCGTGCGGCCCCATCAGCGGCTTGACGTAGCCGGTGTGCTTGGCCTCGGCGGGCGCTTTTTCGCCGCCCTTCTCGGCCGCGCCGTGCTCACCCGTAGCGGCGTGCTCACCTGTAGCCGCGTGCTCGCCACCCTCGGCAGCTGCGCCCTCTTCGCCGTACTTGGCCTTGTAGATGGGCAGCTCCCACACCGGCTCTGCCGGGTGGTAGGCGTGGCCAGGCAGCAAGCCATCGTGAATCTTGTGCGAGTACTCGATGAACTTGATGCCCATGAACCCGAACCCACAAAGAATCGTGAGCACGATGTTGATGACCAACATGTTCGTCTGCTTGAGCTGCGCGTTACGCACTGCCCAGGCTGCCGTCACGCTGCTGATGATCAGCACACAGGTGTTGATCGCGCCGAGCTTGGTATCGAGATAGTAGTGCGCGTACTCGAAGATCTCGGGGTGCAGCGCGCGGTAGATCGAGTAGGCGCAGAACAACCCGCCGAAGAACAGAATCTCCGTCGCGAGGAACAGCCAAACCCCCATCTTGCCGGTTTCGAACTGTTGCTCCGGCGTATCGAAGTGATGCGCGAGAAAGGGGTAGTGCTCGCCGTGACCCTCTGCGTGGTCAGCGTCGTGGCTAGGGGCAGTTGCGTGGCTCATTGGATGATTCCGCGTTGAAATTTCTCGGGTTGCGCTGCCGGGGCGTGTTAACTCTTCGCCTGCTTGGAAATCCTGACGTAACCGCCGACTTTCGCGTCGTAGGTCCAATCAGCGTATTCGTAGGGCCCCTCGGTGATGACCGGCGGCGTGTGGAAGTTGTAGTAAGCGGGTGGCGAGGTCGTCTGCCACTCGAGCGTATTGCCGCCCCAGGGGTTGTCGGGAGCCTTGGGTCCCGTCTTGAGGCTGCGCAGCAAGTAGTAAGCGACCAGCAAGAAGCCCAGGCCCATGGTGAAGGCGCCCAAGCTCGAGAGCTGGTGCATCGGCTGGAACTCCTCCAAGTAGTTGTAGTAGCGGCGCGGCATGCCGCGTGAACCCATCACGAACTGCGGCAAGAACGTGAGGTTCAAGCCGAACAGCACGATCACGGCGCCGATGCGGCCGAGCTTCTCCGGGTACATGCGACCCGTCATCTTGGGCCACCAGTAATGGATGCCGCCCATCAGAGCGGTGATCGCGCCACCCATCATCACGTAGTGGAAGTGGGCCACCACGAAGTAGGTGTCGTGCAAGTGCACGTCGGTGCTCATCACGGACAAGAACATGCCCGTCACGCCGCCGATCGAGAACACCCACAAGAACGCCAGAGCGTAGAGCATCGGCGTGTCGAGGTGGACCGCGCCCTTGTACATCGTGGCGATCCAGTTGAAGGCCTTGATGGCCGTCGGGATCGCGATCAAGAACGTGATGCCGCTGAACACCGTGCCGGCCACGATTGACTGGCCGCTGGTGAACATGTGGTGACCCCAGACGAGGAAGCCGAGCACCGCGATCGCGACGCTGGAAAGCGCGATGAACTTGTAACCGAAGATGCGCTTGCGGCTGAAGACTGGGAAGATCTCGCTGACCACGCCGAAGGCGGGCACGATCATGATGTAGACCGCGGGGTGCGAGTAGAACCAGAAGAAGTGCTGGAACAGCACGGGGTCACCGCCGAGGGCCGGATCGAAGATGCCGATGCCAACCGCACGCTCGACGATCAACATCAGAAGCGTGATGCCGAGCACGGGCGTCGCCAAGATCTGCATGATGCCGGTGGCGTAGATGGCCCACAGGAACAGCGGCATGCGGAACCAGGTCATGCCCGCTGGACGCAGCTTGTGCAGCGTCGTCAGGAAGTTCAGACCGGTGAAGATCGAGCTGAAGCCGAGGATGAACGCGCCGAACAAGGCCGGGATGACGCTGGTCGTCGTGGTCGTGCTGTAGGGCGTGTAGAAGGTCCAGCCAGTATCCGCACAGTTGGTGATGAGGCTCGTGATCAGACACAGAGCGCCGATCACCCACAGGTACCAGCTCGCGAGGTTCAAGCGCGGGAACGCCACGTCCTTGGCACCGAGCATCAGCGGCAACACGACGTTGCCGAGCGCTGCCGGGATGCCCGGGATGATGACGAGGAACACCATCACCGCGCCGTGCAGGGTGAACGCCTGGTTGTACGTCTGATGGTCGATCAGCGTAGGACCCGGGGTCCACAACTCGGCGCGAATCAACATCGCCGCGGAACCGCCGAGCAAGAACGCCGACAGAACGCAGATCAAGTACATCAAGCCGATGCGCTTGTGATCGAGGGTGCAGAGCCACGACAAGATCCCCTTCTCGTGGGTCAGGAAGTTGTCGTCTACCGTTGCGCTAGGTGCTGCCATAATCGTTCGACCTTTCTAACTGGCTCCGCTTACTGCACGGTCTTGAGGAACGCGATGATGCCGTCGATCTTCTTGTCGCTGAGTTGACCCTTGAAGCTCGGCATTTGGGGCGGGAAGCCTTGGACGATGTCCTTCTGCGGTTCCATGATCGAGTTGCGGATGTAGTTCTCATCCACCTTGACTTGTTGACCCGTGGACAGGGTCTCGACGCGCCCAAACACGCCCTTGAACGTGGGGCCCGTGTTCTTGCTGCCGTCCAACGTGTGGCACGCGGCGCAGCCGAACTGCTTGTACATGCGCTGACCGAGTTCGGCAGGCGGCAACAGCTCGATCTCTTTTTCCTTCGCGACCAGCCACTCCTCGTAGCCGTTGCCTTCGTGCACGGTCACTTGGCTCAACATGTCCGAGTGTTGCTTGCCGCAGTACTCCGTGCAGTAGATCGGGAAGACGCCGGCCTTGGTGGCATTGAACCAGAGGTCCGTGTAGCGACCGGGTACGGCGTCCATCTTGGCGCGGAACTCGGGCAAGTAGAGGCTGTGGATTACGTCCACGCTCTTGATCAAGATGCGGACGTTCTTGTCCTTCGGCACGTGCAGCTCGCTGTCGACGAAGCCGTTCGGGTACTTGAACGTCCACTTCCACTTCTGACCAGTGGCGTAGATCTCGATCGAGTTCTTCGGCGCCGTGTACAAGGTCACGAAGTCCTTGAAGCCCCAGACGAAGATCGAGATCAGGAAGAAGAACGGCGCCACCGACCAAGTGATCTCCAGCGCGTTGCTGTGGTCGACCTGGGATAACGCTGCTTGGTTCGACTCGCGATCCTTGGCGCGGTACTTGATGCAGAAGTACGCCATCGCCGCGAAGATCAGGATCACGGAGATGACCGAGACCCACATGATGTAGTTGAACAGCGAGTCGACGGTACCAGCCATCGTGCTGGCTTCGTTGGGCACCCAGAAGTGGTCCGACTCGGGCACCTTTGGCGTGAAGCGCTCGGGGTCGTTGGTCTCGGCGGCTGCGAGGAACGTGACCAGTGAGTTTACGAGAGAATGCGTCATGATGCGGGACTCTGGGCAGGGCTGGCTACGCGACGGCGACGCGCCTCGACGAGCCAGGAAGTAGCAAGGAAAGCGGCGAGCACGACGGCGACCAGGCCGGCGGCTACGCGCATGATGTTCATGGCGACGGGCGCGTAACGCCCCTCGCTCTCGTCATAGTGAAAACAATAGAGAATCAGGCGATCGACGACGGTGCCGATCTTGCCTTCGGAGGCCTCGACCAGCGCGAGATTCAGCGTCTCGGGGTCGAACTGAATGCCGTACAGGTAACGCGAGACTCGGCCGTCGGGCGTCAGCACGACGATCGCCGCGGGGTGCAGCCACTCTTTGCGTGCCTCGTTGTAGCCGTAGCTGATGCCCACCGACTGCGCGATCGCCGTGACGGCGGTCTGCGTACCGGTGAGAAAGTGCCAGTGGCTGGTCGCCTGCGGACGGCCGTAATCGGCCAAGTAACGCGACTTGGTCTTGGAGGCCAGCGCGGGCGTCTCGCTCGGGTCGATGCTGATGGTGAGCACGGAGAACTCGTCCCCAACACTGCGCGTCATCTGCTTCAACCCCTCGACGAAGCGCGGCAACTGCAAGCCGCACAACATCGGGCAGTTCGAGTAGTTCAAGGTCAGCACCACGGGGTGCCGTCCGTCGAACAGATCGGCGACCCGCACTTGTCGACCGTCAGAGTCGATGAGCTGACCCTCGAGCGCGACGTTCGCGCCGAGTTGCTCTTTGAGATCGACGCCAGCGAGGCGTTCGGGCTTGGCATCGACTCGATCAGGCTCGACCGCTGCCGCGCCCGGGATCGCCACCGCCTCGTCCGGCGCGGCCACGACCTCGTCCGCCGCGTACACCTGCGACGCGCCAGCCCACAACAACAGCGCGCTCAGCGCTGCTGTGATGCGGATCTGGATATGGTCGAAAGTGAACATCGCGTTCGGGGCCTGAGGGCTGTTGCTCGTCGCTCGGGTTGGCTCAGTGCGTCGCGCTGGGCGCGGGCTCGCCCTTTTCGGAGTGAGTGGGCTCGGGGGCTTTGCCCTGCTCCGGTTCGGCCGGCGCCGAGCTTCCGCTCGCGGCAGGGGCCTCGCCGCCAGATGCCGAGGGCGCTGGCGTAGCTTCGCCGGAACCCGACGGTGCGGGCGTCAGGCCGTCGGCACTGCCGCTCGGCGCGGGCTCGACCGGCGGTGGCGGAGGTGCGGGTGACGCAGAGTTCGGATCCGCTTTGATCTGGGCCACGACCATGGCCTTGGCCTTGTCGATCGGCAGCTTGCCCGCACTCAAACGTGCACGCTGCGCGGCTTTGAGATCGTGCACTGACTCCAGGTTGGCGAAGCCCTCGCTTTCAGCGCTGACGTCGCGGATCTCACCGCGAGCCAACGCGACGAGCGCCGCACTGCCGCCAACCATCGCCGCGGCTCCGAGAGCGAGCATCGTGGCCACGACGGCCGCGTTTGTCTTGTCTTGTTCGGTACCCATGTGCGCCTCTCAGTAGTTTTCGAAAGCGAGCGACTGCGGCAGACGCGAGTCCTTGACTGGGACCAGGGTAACGCCCTTGGCCCTGCGGGCTGCCATGCCGAAGAACACTCCCAGAACTCCGACCAGAACCAAGACGTCGACAGCCCCGAAGGAGATCGTCTCTTGGCCGCTGGTGGGCCAAATCAACCAGTACAGGTCGTAGTAACGGGCGCACACCAAGTAGACGGCCCAGATGCTGAGCAGCGTCGGGTTGCGCTTCACGTGGCGGGAAAGCAAGCCGAAGAACGGGATGATGAAGTTCGAGACGGGCAGAATCGCCGTCATCATCCACCAGTCGCCCGTCAGACGCATCTTGTACCAGGCCGTCTCTTCCGGGATGTCGCCGTACCAGATCAGCATGTACTGCGAGAACCCGATGTACGCCCAGAAGATGGTGAAGGCGAACATCAGCTTACCGAGATCGTGGTAGTGATTCTCGTTCACGTACGACGAGAGCCGTCCGTGCGATTGCACCCAGCGCAGGGCGAGCACCATCCAGCTGAGCGAGTTGATCACGCAGCCTGCGAAGTAATAGACGCCGAAGATCGTGCTGAACCAGGTGTAGTCCAAGCTCATCAAGAGATCGAAGGCACAGAAGGTCAAGGTCAGGGCGAAAGCGATCATCGCCGGAGCGCTGACTCGCGCCAGCAGGCCGCGGATCTCTTCGCTCTCGCTGCTGCTGGCCTTGTCCTGGTCCGTGGACTTCTTGAAGAACAGCCAGGACAAGCCCACCCAGACGCCGAAGTAGACGACGTAGCGAACGAGGAAGAAGCCCTTGTTCAAATAACCCGACTTGTGGTGCAGGATGTGGTCGGAGTGGACGCGCGCCTCGTCGAGCCAGGCGTACAGGCCTTGAATCGGCGAGTCACCGTGCGACGTATCCGCTAGCGCGATCGGCAGGATGATGCCCAGCGAGAGCAGCGCGATGACCGGCATCTGAGCCGCGACGATCTCCGCCACCCGTCGAACGACAATAGACCACTTGGCGTTGGTCAAGTGATTGATCGCGACGAACCAGAGGGCGCCCAGGCCGATCGCCAGCACGTAGAGGAAGGCCGTGAGGTACGAGCGCAGAAGGCTGACCTTGTTGTCGAGGCCAAGCGCTACACCC
>DATAHU010000217.1:0-21695 GCA_036263015.1 Polyangiaceae bacterium
ACTCGCCGTAGACGCAGAACCAGCCCCCGGCCCCGCCCGGGGCGTTCTTGTGCAGCTCGATCCGGCGCTTCTCCTCGGCGCTACCTTCGGCGACGCAATCGTTGTCGAAGGGCTTGTTGCCGCCGCCCCCAGGTGTCGCGCCGCAGCCCGTCGTGTAGTACTCGGGAGTCACGGTCCAGTTGGCGGTCAGCGGGTTCCCGCAAACCTCGGCTTGAACCTTTTGGCCCGTGCGCAGAGTGCAGACCGGAGTTTTGAAATCGCAGAAGAGATCCACCCCCTTGAATGCGAGCTTCTCCTCGCACGGGCATTTCATGTCAGCGGTCTCGACGTCGCGCTGCTTGGCCTTCTTTTCTGCATCACTCCGAATCTTGGCGATTTCCTTCTTCAGTTTCTCGTTCACGGCTTTCGCAGCCTTCGTGCGAGCAGCCTTCAGGTCATTGCCGCAGCCAGTGATCGGCTTCAGTTTCTGAACGCGTTGGTTCGACGCTTCGACCAGCGCGTCTACGTCGGCAACGTGCAGGGGCTCGTGCGCTTGGATTGCGTCCTTGACACGTTTCCACTCCTTGGCGCACTTCGAGTCGGGGCTGAGACCATGTTGCCAATCGAGCGCAGTGACGTGGTGTTCGGCATGCAGATCGAAATCGAAGTCCTTCCAAACCACGCAGGTCTGCTTGACCTTGCCGCTCTTGGGTTTGACCTCCTCTTTGAATTCGATACCGTCGAGCGCTCCTTCGGCGTCGGCCGGCGTGCTGCCGATCAACAGCTTGGAGGTGGTGACGGCCCATTTCCCTGGGTGAGTAGTGCCGTCAGCTTCAGTCACGCCCTTGCTTGACCAACGCTGGACCAGTTGTTTGCACGTTCCGCCCGCCACGACATCGTACGACCAGCTCACGCCTTCGGCATGTGACGTGCGGGGTAGCAAAAGGAGCAGTAGCAGGACCGAAGCTCGAAACAGGCGCATTGGCTATTTCCGTTCTGCGTCCGCGCGCGCACGACCGTGCGAGAGCGATGCGCGGGTGAGGCGGCGACGCTAGCCTGCACGCGCCGAGTGCGCAACCGCCTCGCCCACTGGGCCAACTCGGAGCAGCTTCGAAACCTGAGACTTTGCGTCACGGTTTCCCCGATTGCGGAGGTTTTGAGACCTGTTCGCTCTCGCTCAGCCGTGGTTTACGCTGACGACCGTACGCTCGCTGTACAAATCCCAGAATCGCTTGGCGATGTCTGCCGCTTCGAGCGTGGCGCTGCCATTGTCCCAGGCCGTGCCTTTGACCGTGCCGAGCACAACGACCTCACCGACGTAGATCTTCTCCGGCGCTAGCTTGGCCGACAATACTCCCACGAGTTTGTGCTTCGCGGCGTTGGCGACCGCCAAATCCATTGCACCCCAGGCGACGGCCATCGCATCGACCTTCGGATCGATTAATCCGAGGCCGCCATTGGTGACCAGTACGGCGGCGTTCTGTTGTTGGCGCAAGTCTGGTAGCGCCGCTTGGATGGCCAAGAGCAAACTGCTCACGGGTATTTGAAAGATGCGCTGGAGCGCCTCGGCGTCGGCTTGCAGCAAATCGCCGCTGCCGCTGGCGTACGCGTTCCACTGCAAGACCGTTATCGGCCCTAGCTGCTTCTGCACGTCGCCGATCACTTTCTTGATGCTGCTCGGGTCAGCCAAGTCAGCCGGAAACGCGGCGGCTTCAATTCCTTCGCTCGCGAGCGACTTCACCGCACTTGCTAGTCGCTCGGCGTTGCGCGCCACTAGCGCAACCCTGAAACCCTGCGCGCCGAACTTGCGCGCGATCGCCGTGGAAATACCAGTCCCGAAACCGCACAGAACGATTGTCTTAGCCATTTGACCTCGCATCTAACGCCGTTGCGCGCCGAGGGTAGGGGCAATTGCGCGAAAAGTCCCGCTTTGGCCCAGCGACGGGCCCCGCTCACCAAGCGTCGTCGACGAACCCCGTGCCAGCCCCGCGAAAACGCGTGAACCTGTCCTGTCTGATGGTTGAGTGTCTTCTATAGTGAAAATGTGATAGCCAAGTGACGGGCCACCTGTTACGCATGCCTGAGGTCCCCCGTGCTGACCTTGCCCGAGAGTACATCCAGTCCGTTGTCCGTTCGCGCCAAGGCCATGGTCTTCGAAGATCCGGCTTCGCGTGCGGTGCTGGCACGCATCGAACGCGTCGCTCCCACGGACGCGCCAGTCCTGATCACTGGCGAGACGGGAACGGGCAAAGAGTTGGTTGCGCGTCACCTGCACGCTCTGAGTCGTCGCGCCGAGCAACCCTTCCTCGCGCTCAATGCTGGTGCGTTCTCCGAGAGTTTGATCGAATCGGAATTGTTCGGGCACGAGCGTGGAGCTTTCACGGGCGCATCTGCCGCACGCGTAGGTTGGTTCGAGGCCGCGCAGGGCGGTACCCTCTTTTTGGACGAAATCGGCGACCTGCCGTTGGCGTTACAGGTGAAGCTGCTGCGCGTTCTGCAGGAGGGAGAAGTCGTGCGAGTGGGCTCGCACGCGCCGCGCAAGATCGATGTGCGGTTGATCGCTGCGACCAACGTCGATCTTCAAGCCGCGGCCCGCGCCAAACACTTTCGCGAAGACCTGTATTACCGACTGAAAGTGGCTTCGGTCGCTTTACCCCCGTTGCGGGAGCGGCCTTCGGACATCCTCCCGCTGGCACGCTATTTCTCGAAAGTTTACGCCCAACGCCTGGGCCGGGAAGAACTCGTACTTACCCGAGCGGCTGGTGAACGACTGCTCGCTCATGCCTGGCCCGGCAACATCCGGGAACTCGAGAACACGATTCACCACGCGGCGCTGATCGCCGAGGGCGGACTGATCACGCCGGCCGAGCTGCAATTGGACGGATCAATCGTCGCCTCGACGCTTCCCCCGCCTAGCAACGGCCTTGCGAAGCTCGACGAGGGGTCACCCGTGAGCGATTCCCCGGCTGCCCGCGTCTCGAACGAGTCGGCTCTGGATGCGCTCGACGCGGCACTGTCCCGCCTGCTGGAAGAGAAGACACCCCAGCTCCACGAACGGGTCGAAGCGCGACTGTTTGCAGCGGCCTATCGGCATTCGGGGAACAATCAACTCGAAGCCGCGCGACTGTTGGGGCTCAGTCGACACATCGTGCGAGCGCGTTTGCTCGAGCATGGTGCGCTCAAGGGACCCGAGGCGCGGGCTTCGGGACGCCACCGGGCGTCTGATTCACCGCCAAGCGCGACGACCACGATTTCGCGCTTGGCGGCACCTCGGACGTTGCGACTTGGTTATCAGCGTCTTGGGCTGTTCATGTGGCTCAAAGCTCGGGGCGACCTCGAGAGTGCGTTCGCTTCTCGCGGTGTGCAGATTTCGTGGCACGAGTTTCCGGGTGGCATTCAAATGGTCGATGCGCTGGCCCGCGGGGCGCTCGATGTCGGTGCGCTTGGTGATTGTCCGGCAGTCTTTGCCCAAGCTCAGTCGATTCCCATCACTTACGTCGCGGCTGAGCCCGCCGCTCCACGTGGTGCCGCGTTGATCGTACCGGCCAGCTCGCAGGTGTTTGCCGTGAGTGAACTGAAAGGGCGACGCATTGCCGTCAATCGCGCGGCTCAGGCTCACTATTTGCTGATCAAGGCGCTCGAGGAGCAAGGCGTGCATCCGAGCGAAGTCGAGATCGTGTTTGCCACCCCCGAGCGTGCATTGCAGGCGTTTCGAACGGGTGAAGTGGATGCTTGGAGCATCTGGGATCCATGGTTGTCCAATGCCAGGGTGGACTTGGGAGCACGCACGCTGCGCGACTCGAACGGCCTGATGGCTAACTCTGTGTATTACGTGGCGCGTCGCCAGCTTGCTCAGGTTGACAGCGACCTGATCGCGGTTTTGCTCCGGCAATTGGAGCAAACCGCCTGCTGGGCGCGCCAAGATCCAGCGCGCGCGGCCGATCTGGTGGCCGCCGAACTCGGGTTTTCGGTGCGAGCCGTCCAGGCATCACTGGAGCGTGATCTTGGGCTGGGGCCTTTGACGAGCGCGCAATTGGCAGCTCAGCAGGAAGTCGCGGACGGCCTGTGGCGCATGCAGCTGATCCCGCGCGCCGTGTCTGTTGCGGAGGCGCGTTGGGATCTGAAGCTTGCCGGCTGAATGACTGCCGCTGTAGCGGCAATCACCGCCGCGCTTGCTGCTGGAGACGCAACCAGGCTGGCTGTGCTGCTGCCAGCTCCGCACCTCGTCTGAGATTCACCTGACACGCTGAACACGGGCCTCGGAGAACTGGCCGTACGAGAGCTTCGAAAGACCCCGAGCCGAGTTGGCCCATTGTTTGCTTGAACGAGAATCAGAAGAGTCGAAAGACCCGAGACAGGCGGACGCTCGTATGAACTTCAAAGTTACAGAAATGGACGCGGACATCGTCGTGGTCGGGGGCGGCAGCGCAGGCTCGACCGCTGCCATCACCGCGCAGCAGGCCTTGCCCAAGGGCCGTGTGCTGTTGTTGGAGAAAGCGCACATCAAGCGCAGCGGCGCGATCGCGATCGGGATGGACGGATTGAACAATGCGATCATCCCAGGCCATGCCACCGTCGAGCAATACGTCAAAGAGATCACGATGGCCAACGACGGCATCGTGAATCAACGCGCCGTGCTCGAGTACGCGACCAATAGCTATTCGATGATCCAGCAATTGGACGAATGGGGCGTGAAGTTTCAAAAGACCGAGACCGGTGACTTCGATGTCAAGAAAGTCCACCACAAGGGCAGCTACGTGCTGCCGATGCCAGAGGGCTACGATCTGAAGAAGATACTGACCCGCCTGCTTCGACGCGCGGGTGTCAACGTCGTCAACCGTGTGATGGCGACACGTCTGTTGATGGATGGCCCGCGGGTCGTGGGCGTGCTCGGCTTCGACACGCGTGAAGGGGACTTCGTCGTAATCCGCGCCAAGGCCGTGATCTTGTGTTGTGGAGCTTCAGGGCGTCTTGGATTGCCCGCTTCAGGTTACCTATATGGGACTTACGAGAATCCGGCCAACGCTGGCGACGGCTACTCTTTGGCCTATCATGCTGGGGCCGAGCTCACGGGGATCGAGTGCTTTCAGATCAACCCGTTGATCAAAGACTACAACGGGCCTGCCTGCGCGTACGTCACTGGACCGTTGGGTGGCCACACCGTGAACGCCAAGGGGCATCGCTTCATCGAGAGCGACTATTGGAGCGGCCACATGATGCTCGAGTTCCATCGCGAACTGCACTCGGAGAACGGTCCAGTCTTCCTCAAACTCAACCATCTCGCCCCCGAAACGATCACCGAGATCGAACGCGTGCTGCACAAGACCGAGCGCCCGAGCCGCGGTCGCTTTCACGAGAGCCGAGGTCACAACTATCAAGACGACTGGATCGAGATGCACATCTCCGAGATCGGTTTGTGCAGCGGTCACAGTGCCTCGGGTGTTTGGGTCAACGAGCGAGGCGAGACGACGGCGCCTGGACTGTACGCCGCTGGTGACATGGCGTGCGTGCCGCACAACTACCTGCTCGGAGCGCTCACCTACGGCAAGATCTGCGCTCAAAATGCGCTGAGCTACATTCGCGAAGTGGGACCCGTCGAGGCCGATGCAGACCAGCTCGAAGGCGAGCAGCGGCGGCTCTTCGGTCCCTTGTCGAGACCCAACGGCATTCCACATCACCAGTTCGAGTACAAGGTTCGGCGTCTGGTGAACGATTACTTGCAGCCGCCCAAGAGCCAACATCGCATGGAAGCAGGGTTGAACCATTTCATGCATGCTTTGGATGAACTCGAGGAAGTGGGCGCGACGAGCCCGCACGAATTGATGCGTGTGATGGAGGGTCACTTCATTCGTGATTGCGCCGAGATGGCCGCGCGTGCGTCCCTGTACCGTAAAGAGAGTCGCTGGGGCTTGTATCACTATCGACAGGACTACCCAGAGCTCGACGATCAAAACTGGTTCCTGCACGTCAACCTCAAGAAGGACGAGCAGGGCAACATGACGACGCTGACCCGTCCGGTCGAGCCGTACGTCGTGCCACTCGAGCAGAGCGAACTTCGGGGCTATCACGCGCTGCGCATCCCGAGACCGAGCGCGTCCGTGGCGACAGCTTGAGGCTCAATCTTCAACCAGAACAGGACTCAACGTGAGCGAATCAAACGATCGAGAACGTATCAAGGCCGCACAAGGCAAAACTGTCGACAGGGCGCAGACCACGCGTCGTTTCGACGTGCCGGTGGTGGTCGACGAAAAGAAATGTGTCACGGGCTGCAGGATCTGCATCGACTCTTGCCCCGTTGATTGCTTGGCCGTCGATCCGCGCACGCAGAAGTCTCACATGGCGTTCGACGAGTGCTGGTATTGCCTCGCGTGCGAGCTCGATTGTCCGAAGGACGCGATCACCGTGAAGATCCCGTTCCTGTTGCGCTGAGGGTGACGCATGAGCCTGTTTCGACAAGAGCAACTCATTAAAGCACTCTCGGACTCGAACCCCGAGCAGCGCCAGGCGGCGATGATGCAGTTGGTCGACGCGCTCGACCAGGTGCCGCTCGCGTCGTTCATGCAATCGCTGGAAGACTCGGACCGCGTCGTGCGACGGCTCGCCGTCGAAGCACTCGAGGAACTCGGAGAACCCAAATCCGTCCCCAGCCTCATTCGTCGTCTAGCCGACGAAGATGAACAAGTGCGCGAAGCGGCCGGATCAGCGTTGCGCAGCTTTCGCGATGAGGAGTCGGCGGGCGCCATGATCCTGGCAATCGACGACCCGAACCCAGCGGTGCGTCAGGGGGTGCTGCTCGGCCTACGCGAGATCAAGGATCCGCGCGCTATGGACGCGTTGCTTTCTGCCCTGCGAGATCCTGTCAGCGAGGTGCGCAAGGAGGCCGTGATCACCTTGGCCTATCTCAAGACTGCCGACGCTGTTGTCCCGTTACGTCAACGCTTGACCGACGCGGACCCCGAGGTTCGACGCGTCGTGGTTGGTGCGCTGGCGCGCTTCATCAGCCCTGCGCTCTTGGACGACTTCATAGCCGCGCTCGACGACAGGGATTGGCGCGTGCGGGCTGAGGCGGCGATCGTGCTCGGTCGAGCTGCTTTGTCCGGCGCAATCGGTGCATTGCGCGAACGCCTGGCGGACCCGTATTGGCAAGTGCGCAAAGAGGCCGCGACGGCGCTGGGTCGGCTGTTCGCGACGGCCGCAACTGGGGAGCTGATCCAACTGCTCGACTCGGAGATCAGCGATCTGAGGCGCGCGGCGGTGCTTGCATTGGGTGAATTGGGCGCGGTGTCCGCGCGCCCGGCGCTGACTCGTTTGATTCGAGATCCGGACGCCGAAGTGCGCAAAGCAGTCCAGGCCGCGCTCGGCAGGATCCAACAGGTTCAAGAAACTGCGAAGGAGAATTGAATATGTCCACACGTCGCTCTGTGCTGCTGTCGCTCGCCAGCCTGTCGTTGAGTACTCTGACTTGTGCGCTCGGGTGCCGTTCGGAGGTGAACGAGCAGGCCAAGTCGGAGAAAGCCGCTGCCTCCGACACCCCGGCCTCTGCTCGAGTGATTCGAATCGCCATCGGCACTCAGGATACGACCATCAATTGCGCGACCGGCGGGCCATTGGTGCGTGAGCTGCACTTGCTGGAAAAGTTTCTGCCGAACACGGGTAAGTACGCGGGCACTCGCTTCGACATTCAGTGGGAGAATCAGCCCACGGGCGCTCAGCTCAATAGCAAGTATCTGGCCAACCAACTCGACATCGTGCAGATGGCTGACTTCCCGTCGATCCTCGGTGCCACCGCGTTGGCCGCGGCGGGTGACGCTGTGCACTCGCTCTACATCGCGACGCTATCGGGTGGGATCAGTGGCGCAGGCAACGCGATCTTGGTGCCCATCGACTCACCCGTCGAATCGCTCTCGGAACTCAAAGGCAAGAAGATCTCCGTTCCGTTTGGCTCGACCGCGCACGCGATGCTGATCCGAGCAATTCAGGACTTGGGATGGGATCCGAACAAGGACGTCGAGATCGTCACTCAGACGCCCGAGGTCGGTGGTAGCGCACTCAAAGCCAAGCAGATCGACGCGCACGCCAATTTCGTCCCCTTCGGGGAGCTGTTTCCGTTCAGGGGCTTCGCCAAGAAAATTTACGACGGTAGCTCGACTGGGGTAACGACGACTCACGGTGTGCAAGTGCGCTCGGATTTTGCCGAGAAGTACCCCGAGCTCGTCGTCGCATTCCTCAAAGCGACTCTGGAAGCTGATCGCCTATTTCGGGAGAACCCGGAAGAGCTCTCGGAAAAGTTGCAGGGCTGGACCGGTGTCGACGCCGAGGTTTACTACGCCTTCCACGGCCCCGCGGGGATACAAACTCGCGACTTCAGCTTGAAGCCGGAGTACATCGGCGCGATTCGCCGTGCCCAAGAGTCGCTCAAGGTGTTGAAGAAGGTGACCAAGGAAGTCGACATCGACCAATACGTCGATGATCGTTTCATTCGGCAAGCCGCCAAGGAGTTCGGCTTGGATTATGACGCGCGCCTCAAGGACTACAAGGCGCTGCCATTCACCAGCAACGCTGAGGACACGGGAGCGCCAGTCACGGAACCGAACCTGGCGGGACAGATCTGGGTCAAAGGCGAGCCGAAAGTGCGCTTGTACAGCACCGTCGCCGCGACTTTTGCGGCGTTGGGCAAGCTCGAGAGCGAAGGCAAGGCCGTGCGCGTCACCTTCGTGCACGACAGAAGCAGCGGCAACAAACTGTTCGCCGACAAGGTTTGGTACGTGAGCAAAGACGGACAGCTCTCGGCCTTCCTGCTGAAGAAGGCTGCAGAAGATTGGGCAGCGAAGAACGGCGGAACCGTCTCGAACTACGACGCGGCACGCAAAGCCAAGAGCTGAGCCAAGTATGAACACATCGGTCACGCGTGTGCTGCCGTCGGCGCTTTCCGACGAAGATGAGCTCAGGGCCGCGTCCTTGCCGCGGGTCTCGCAGAGCACTCGCCGTACAGCGCTGGCCGTCCTGGGCGGCCTTCTCTCGCTCTCCGTTTGGATCGGGCTGTGGCAACTCGCGTCGGTAAACGACTGGAACTTCTTCTTTCGCTTCGAGAACATTCCGGCGCCTACCGACGTTGCTGCGGCGGCCGCAGACTTTCTCACATCCCCAAAGCTCGCCGCCCACGTCTGGAGCAGCGTCAGACGCATCTTCATCGGTTACGGCGTGGCGTCGGTGCTCGCAGTGGGCCTCGGCTTGCTGATTGGGCGCTTCCGCCTGGTTTCGCATGCGACCTTGCCGGCGCTCGAGGTGCTGAGACCAATCCCGGCGGTCGCTTGGATACCCCTGGCGATTCTGCTGTTCGCGTCCGCTGAACAGAGCATGGTGTTCATCACTTTCATTGGCGCATTCTTTCCGGTGTTGCTCAACACGATCCACGGCGTAGAAACGTTGGATCGGCGTCTGCTGCACGCTGCCATCACGCTGGGGGCCGGCCCCGTCGCGCTGTTCCGAGAAGTGATACTGCCGGGCGCAATGCCGTCGATCGTGACCGGACTCAGTATCGGCATGGGAACCTCCTGGTTCTCGTTGGTCACCGCCGAAATGATCTCCGGTCAGTTCGGTATCGGTTACTACACGTGGGAGGCGTACACCTTGCAGAACTATCCCAACATCGTGCTTGGCATGATCTCGATTGGGCTCTTGGGGATGTTGAGCAGCTCACTGATCAAGGCTGCAGGGCGCTACTTCATGCCTTGGTTCAAGCCCAATGGAGGTGCGGCATGAGTACCGCAGCTGCGCTTCGCGCCAAGTCGGTTTCGCTGAACGGCGTGAGCATTCACTTTGGCGAAGGCGCGCACGCCGTTCAGGCCCTGGACGCCGTCGATCTGCAGATCCCGGCGGGACAGTTCGTCAGTATCCTAGGGCCTTCGGGTTGTGGGAAATCGACCATCCTCAACGCCATCGGCGGCTTCGGTAACCTCAGTGCCGGTCAGGTGTATGTCGGGGACGAACGCGTTCACGGCGCGGGTCCAGACCGCGGCATCGTCTTTCAACAACACACCCTGTTGCCTTGGAAGACCGTGATCACCAACGTGGAGTTCGGGCTCAAGATGCGTGGGGTCCCGGCGCGTGAACGGCGCCAATCCGCGCGCGAGATCTTGGAGCAAGTTGGACTCGGTGAGTTCCTGCATCACTATCCGCATCAGCTCTCCGGCGGAATGCAACAACGCGTAAACCTAGTGCGGGTGTTGGTCAACCGTCCCGGCGTGATCTTGATGGATGAGCCGTTTTGTTCACTCGACGCGCAAACGCGCTTGCAAATGCAGTCGATGTTGCTCGAACTTTGGGCAGCGCTCGGCATGACCGTGATTTTCGTTACCCACGACGTCGATGAAGCGTTGTTTCTGAGCGATCGCGTCGTGGTGTTGAGCCGGCGCCCCGCGCGCGTGATCGACGAGTTCAGCGTCGAGCTGCCTCGCCCACGCACGCGCGAGGCGTTGACGGATCCCCAGTTCATGCGCTTGAAGCGCCGCTCGCTCGAGCAACTGCTCGAAGGGCCGCGCCAGCTGAGCGCGCACCGCCAGGCTGCGGCCAGCGAGAGTCGTGGCGTGTGAACGCAAGAGATCAATTCCAGCTATCGATCTTGAGGTCTTGGGGCGCTGGTCGTCCTTGACCTTGCTCGAGGAGAGCTTTGAGGCTCAGCAGGAACGTTGCCCACTTGGTGCTGCAGTGGGCCATGAACTCGACGGGTTCACGCCAGTTTCGATGCCCGAAGATGACCGACGTGTAGTCGCCACTGCGAGCTAGGCTGAAGGTCACCTCCGTGCCCAGCCACTCCTCTGGGCCTGCCGTAAAGTGCCAGCGCACGTCGCGATCCGGATTGAGTTCGGCTACGTCGAACTCCATCTTACCCATCTCCTCACCTGTGGGTGTGTGAAAGCGCACGCGCACGCTGCCGCCCAAGTTCGAGCTGCCGGTCGTGTCCTTGGTCCACCAGCTCGCGATGCCTTCGATCGTGGAGATGGCGGCATAGACGTCTGCGATGGGAGCTTTGATTCCGACTCTGTGAATGATGTTTACCATGCGCACAACATGCATCGAGCACGCGTGCGAGTGGGAGTAACATCGGCGACGCGAAACGCGTTGGCGGTAGAACGTGCCGGGTACGGATCGAGGTAGATACGACCGCGTTCATGCCTGCCTTTAGAGGGGACGCTTTTTTCGCAAGAGCTGTGCCGCTACAGCGTGCGCGCTAGAAGGGCCATGGGTCGCGTGCTAGCGTTGAACCCGCGGAAGCATCCGCAACCTTGTTTGGAGCCGTGGGGCACGAATGAACACCGCTGACGACGCTCTGGACGAACGTGTCCTCGTCTGGATGCGTCGTGCCTCGAGGTTCGTGAGCACTGGCGTCGCATTGCTGGGCGCCGCGATCTGGTTGGGCTGGCTGCTCGACGCCCTGGGTGCCATGCGCGGCGTTGCCGCTTTCACCAACATGAAGGCGAACACGGCGCTGTGCTTCATTGCGCTTGGTAGCGCCTTGTCCAGATTGAGGCTGAACAGAGCCGACTACATCAGAAGCGCGTTGAGCGTGTCGATCGCCATCGTCGCAGGATCGACTCTGGTCGAACACTTGTCTGGGGTCGATCTCGGAATCGATCAGCTGTTCTTTCGGGACTCCGCCAGCTTGGTTGCACCAGGCAGGATGGCACCCATCACGGCGCTGCTCTTCCTACTGTTTACCTTCTCCATGCTGAGGGTGGACAGTGCGGGATCGCACTGGTCGACGCACGCGGCGCCATTGGTCGCGGCCTTGACTGCTCTGACTTCGCTGTGCGGCTATCTGTATGACGCGCCCTCGCTATACCGAGTTGGTTCCAGCACTTCGATTGCTCTTCCCACCACAGTAGGCTTCCTCGCCAGCGGTTTCGCGTTCTTCTGCGCACGGCCAGAGGTCGGTTGGACGCGCATCGTCGCCAGCGATACGAGCGCCGGGGTGCTCCTGCGTCGCCTGTTGCCGATCGCGGTCGCACTGCCTGTCACCTTCGGCTACTTGGATCTGCTTGCCCAAGACGTCGGCTGGTTCGATGCTCCTTTCAGTCGCGCCGTGCTCGTCGTTTCCAACGTGATGACGGTGTGCTTCGCCCTGGGATTGGTGGGCGCGAGTCAGGGCCGTTCGGATCTCGCGCGGCGCCGCGTCGAACGCAATGTGCGCGCACGCGAACGTGAATTGTCGATCACTCTCGATAGCATTGGGGACGCCGTGATCGCCACGGATGCTCGTGGTCAGGTTACGCGCGTCAATCCCGTGGCTGAACACCTCACCGGACTCGGGTTCGCCGAGGCTCTCGGAAAACCGTTGTCCGAGGTGTTCAGCCTGCGCCAGCAAGGAGCGCTGCGCTCGCCGCTCGATCAGGGAGACTCGAACACAGTCACCGCTGGGCGCGGCATGGCGCACCACGCCGAGTTGATCTCGCGCAATGGTAGCGTCCATCCGATCGCGCACAGCTCGGCACCAATTCGAGCTCTCGGTTCGGACGTGAGCGAGGGGACGGTGGTGGTGTTTCGCGATGTGAGCGCCGAGCAACTGGAGGTGCGCGAGCAACAATTCCTGCATTCGCTCAGCGAGACGTTGCGCTCACATCACGTCTGGCACGAGCTGGTGACTGAAGTTGCGACGCTCACAGGACGATTTCTGAGCGTCAAACGCTGCGCGTTCGTCGAGGTCGATGCTGCCTCTGGGGTGGCCCGGGTGCAGGCGGGGTATTCGAACGGCGTCGAGACGATGACGGGCACGCATCGCTTGAGCGCGTTCAGTCCGGAGACGCAGGCTGAGTTCAGCGCGGGCCGCACCGTTGTGATTGCGGACGTCTCTACCGACGTGCGCACTGCGAATTACTATCAGCAGGTTTACGCGAAGATCGGCACGCGCGCAGTAGTGGCGGTGCCGCTGCAGCGTGACGGGCGATGGGTAGGGCTTCTGACCGCATCGACCGATGTGGCCCGAAACTGGAACGAGCGTGAAGTTGGGCTGATGCGACTTGTCGCAGAGCGCACGTGGCTTTGGGGCGAGCATCTGCGGATTCTGGATGCTTTGCGTGCGAGTGAGGCGCGCAAGACGGCGCAACTGGACTCGGCTTTCGACGGCATCTTGTCGCTCGATGCGGCGGGGCTCATCAGCGAGTTCAATCCTTCTGCCGAGCGCTTGTTCCAGCGTCCGAAGCGCGACGTGATCGGTCTACACGTGAGCGAACTCTTCGCGCCGCCCTACTTCCGACAGGAAGGCGAGCGCGACTTGGCAACGTATCTGACGAAGGCGGATAGTCCCACGCTCGGCAAGAGCTCGGAGTTGTTGGCTCGGCGGGCGGACGGTAGCGAATTTGCTGCGGAGGTCGCCATCACGTCCGTCGTGGATCAGGTGCCAGCGCTGTTCGTGGCATTCGTGCGGGACATCTCCGAGCGAAAGCAGCTCGAAACGCAGCGCGCAATACTGCTCGAACAGCAGACCGCAGCAAAACTGGAGCTCGAAGTTCGCGTTGCCGAGCGCACGCGTGATCTGCAGACGACCTTGCGCGAACGCGAGATCTTGCTCCAAGAAATTCATCACCGGGTGAAGAACAACCTGCAGGTGATCTCGAGTCTGATCAACATGCAATATCGGCAACTGACGGACTCGGGCAGTCGAGTTGCGCTCCAGGAGTGTCAACGGCGCGTTGCCGCCATCGCGCTGATTCACGAGAAGCTCTACCAATCGAAGGACTACGGCAAGGTTCCTTTCTCCGATTACGCGACCAGTCTGGCGCAGAGCATCTTCCATACGGCAGGCGTGATGCGGGATGACGTGACCCTCAGCTTCGACATGCAAACGACTTGGTTGGCCGTGGATCGAGCGATTCCGTGTGGCTTGATCCTCAACGAGTTGATCACCAATGCGCTCAAGCACGCTTTCCCGAAACAACGAGGCGGCGATATCCGTCTCGCGCTCAGCAAAGACGAAGCGCAGCGCGTGACCTTGGAGGTAGCCGACGATGGCATCGGACTGCCAGAGGACCTCGATCCGGAGCGCTCGACATCGCTCGGAATGCAGTTGATCTCTGTGCTGGTTCAGCAGCTCGAAGGGGATCTGCGAGTCACGAGTAAGCGCGGCACGAGCGTCCGTGTCGTGTTTACGGACACGTCACCGAGGTAGGTGTCAGGGGCCGTTGGTGTGTTCAGGAAGAACTTGCACAAACGGGGCAGTGCGGGCTCGGCTCGCCTAGATAGCTTAAGTTCGCCGCGAGTTGTGCCGAAACCACCCCAGGTGGCCCTGCATTCCGCTGACTTAGCCCACGACCGAGACGCACCCAAGCGGATCTTGATCGTCGAGGACGAGCGCATCGTCGCTCTCGATCTCCGGACGACGCTGGAGCGTTTGGGATACGACGTCGTGGGCATGGCGGCGTCGGCCGAAGAGGCGCTCACCAACGCCGCAAGCGCGCGGCCCGATCTGGTGTTGATGGATGTTCGCTTGCGGGGCTCAGTCGACGGGATCGAACTCGCTTCGCGAATGCGGGATCTGGGCGATGTCGCGGTCGTGTTCCTGACAGCCAACGCTGACAACGAAACCCTGGAGCGCTCGCTCGTGACTTCACCAGTGGGGTTTCTAGCGAAACCGTTCAACGAACGTACCTTACACACGACCATCGCCGTCGCGTTGACACAACGGGACGCCCAAGCGCGATTGCGTTCCGACTTCGCTCTGCTCCGGCAGGAGTCGATCATCGACCCATTGACGGGACTGTACAACCGACGACACCTCGACGCGGTACTCTCACGTGAACTCGAGTTTGCCCAACGCACGCAGCACGAGGTGGCCTTGATCATGTTGGACCTCGATCACTTCAAGTCGATCAATGACCGCTTTGGCCATGCCGCCGGGGACGGTGTCTTGCGCGGTGTCGCGCGAGTGCTTCGAAGTCGACTGCGCGTGTACGACACCGTCTGTCGCTATGGGGGCGAGGAGATCGTGGTCGTCGTGCCGGGCACGTCACTGACGATTGCCAAAGAGGTCGCTGAAGATCTCCGCGTGACGATTCAGGATCGCAAGTTCGATGAGCTCGATCTGCAGCTCGGCGTAACGGCTTCGCTGGGCGTCGCTGCATTCCCGAGTATCGCACCCGACGCCGACACTCTGTTGCGAGTAGCCGACGCCGCCTTGTATCGAGCAAAGGCGGGCGGTAGGAACCGGGTTGCCGTTGGCGTGCCTGTCGAGCCTTCGCTGCGTCCTCAGATGCACCAAGCCTAACCGTGCAAACGCAACTCGAGCGCGGACAAGACGATGCAATCGAGCCCAACGAGCAGCAGCCAAGGGCAGTTTGGTCGCGTCGGCGTAGTGCTGGGCGTTGCGCTCGCCTATTTCGTTGCAGCGAAGTTCGGCATGTCGCTCGCGTTCGCCACCGAACAAGTGACGGCGATTTGGCCGCCGACGGGCGTGGCCTTTGCGTCGATCGTGCTGTTCGGTCGTAGAGCGTGGTTCGGCGTTTATCTTGGGGCATTCCTGGCGAACGCCACGGCGCACGAACCCATGCTGACGGCGGCCGGCATCGCCTTCGGTAATACGCTGGCTGGGATCTCGGGGGTCTTCTTCGCGACCCGCGTCGGCAGGTTCAGTCGTCAGCTGGACCGTGTCTCGGACGTCATGGCGCTAGGTTTACTTGGCGCCGTGGGCGCATGTTCGATTAGTGCAACCATCGGCGTGTGCAACCTCGTGCTCGGTGGGCTGGTGCCTCTCAGCGCCTTTTGGTCGGTCTGGCACACGTGGTGGATCGGCGATGCGCTTGGCGTACTGCTCGTCGCGCCTTGTCTGCTGGCTTGGTTGCCCCAGTCGAGTGCGCCGCGTTGGACCCGAAGCTTCGAGCTCGGGCTCGTCACCTTGGCGTTGTTGTCGATCTGCGATCTCGCCCTGGCTGAGGGAGTCGTCGCTGCGGGTCAACTCCGTTTCGAATATGCGGTCTTTCCCTTCGTGATTTGGCTTGCCGTGCGATTTGGCCTGCGCGCGGCGGCGTCTGCCTCGCTAGCCGTCTGTAGTTTCGCGGTTTGGGGAGCGATCCACGAGCGGGGGCCCTTCGCGATTGGGACCCCGGATCAACGTTTGATTTTGCTCGACACTTTCGTGGCGACCGTGGCGCTGACGGCCCTCACGCTCAGTGCGCTGGTCGCAGAACGGCGCAAGGTGCAATTGGCCTTGGAGAGCTCGCGCAACGAACTCGAGCGACGCGTGATCGAGCGCACCGAAGCCTTGGCGATTGCAAACACCGAATTGATGCAGCGTAACGAAGAGGTTCAGGGATTCGTCTACATCGTGTCTCACGACTTGCGTGCCCCCCTGGTCAACTTGCAGGGCTTTTCTCTCGAACTGTCGCGCAGCTGCGCCGAGCTCGAGCAACGCTTGGTTCAATCGGAATTGAGTCCGGATCGACTGGCACCAATGCAACGAATCTTGAGCGACGAGATCGCGTCTGCGTTGCGCTTCATTTCTGCCAGCACCAAGAAGTTCGAGCGTCTGATCGAGGCGTTGCTCGCGCTGTCGCGCTATGGTCGACAGAGCCTCGCCATCGAATGCGTCGACGTGCGCACTTTGATCAACTCGACGCTGGACTCGCTGCGATCTTCGATCGTCGACACGCGCACGGAGTTCATGCTGAAGGAGCTGCCACCAGTGCGTGGGGATGTGACGGCTCTTGGCCAAGTCTTCGCAAACCTGATCGTCAACGCCTTGAAATATCATCACCCAGGGCGGTCGCCGCGCATCGAAATAGGGGGACAGCTCGAGGGTGACCGGGTTCGCTATTGGGTAGCGGACAACGGAGCAGGCATCCCAGGTGCGGTGCAGCACCGCGTGTTTCAAGTCTTTCAACGTTTTCACCCGGAGCGCGTCGGGGGCGAGGGCATGGGGCTTGCGATCGCCAAACGTGTCGTCGAGCGCCACGGAGGAACGATCACGTTCGAGAGCGAAGAAGGAACCGGGACCAAGTTCATCTTGATGCTCCCGGCGGCGGTCGCGCGAGAAGAGGCGGCATGAGCCACACCGTTGGGCAGCGAATACGAGGTCTGCGTGGCTGAACCCAATCGAGCCCGCATATCGGCGCTCGTCGTCGAGGACGATCCGGCGACCGCGGAGCTCGAACGCCGTGCTCTGTTGCGCGCCGGGATCGACATTCAATGGGTGTCAAAGGTGTCCCAGGCACTGAGCGCACTCGAGGCGGGTGGCGTCGCTGTAGTTCTTCTGGATTACCAGTTGCCCGACGGGGATTGCTGGCAGGTTCTCGATGCCGCTAACCAGATGAGCCCCAGAGTACCGGTGATTCTCGTGACCGCGATGGGTAACGAGCAAATTGCCGTCGAGGCGATTCAGCGTGGCATTTCGGACTACGTGAAGAAGACGGACAACTTCTGGGAACAGCTGCCCCGAGTGATCGAGCGCGTGCGCAGGCTGAGTCTTGCCGAAGAGCAACTGCGCCGTGAACAAGCCCGGCTCGCCGAGGCTCAGAGCATCGCCCAAATCGGGAGTTGGGAGTGGGACATTGCCGCCGACAGCGTGAGCTGGTCCGATGAGTTGTATCGGATCTTCGGCTCGGACCGAGATGCCTTCGGAGCATCTTACGCAGCGTTTCTAGATTGTATTCATCCCGAGGATCGAACGAGTGTGGATGCGACAATCAGCGCTGCTTACGCGGAGCGTCGGTCGTTCAGGAACGTGTATCGGATCCTGCGGCGCGGAGAGATCCGATTCATCGAGGGCCGCGGTTCGATGGTTCTCGGGCCCTCCGGAAGCGTCGTACGCATGCTAGGAACTGCGCAAGACGTTACCGAACGTGAACAACAGCAAATGAAACTCCGAGAGAGCGATGCTTTTTTCGAACTCTCGTTGGACATGCTGAGCACAGCGAGCACGGATGGCTACTTCCGCCGAGTGAACCCGGCTTTCAAGCTGCTGGGCTATAGCGAAGAGGAATTGTTGACGACCCCGTTCATCGACTTCGTTCACCCGGAGGATGTCCAGCGCACCTTGGTCGAAGTCGAGAAGCTGAAGCAAGGGGTCAAGACCCTTCATTTCGAGAACCGATACCGCTGCAAAGACGGCAGCTACCGTTGGATCTCGTGGGTTTCCAGCCCGCACCCGGCAGGCATATTGTATGGGACGGGTCGTGACATCACGGCTCAAAAGCAGGCCGAGGCCGAACGCCAAGCACTGACTGAGCAAGTGCAAAAGGTAAACCTGAGTTTACAGCGTTCCTTGGCAGAGCGTGAGGTGTTGCTGCAAGAGGTTCACCATCGAGTCAAAAATAATCTGCAGGTGATCTCGAGTCTGATCAACTTGCAGATGCACAAACTCGAGGCAGGCGAGACACGCGACGCGCTCTTGGATTGCCGGACGCGGATCGAAGCGATCGCGGTGATCCACGAGAGCTTGTATCAATCGAGCGACTTTGCGTGCGTTTCGTTTGCCGAGTACGCGCGGACTCTGACCGCCAACGCGTTTCATGCGGGCAACCGCTCGAACGCCAACGTGCGCTTGGAGCTAGCCGTCGACGATCTGCCCTTGACCGTCGAACAAGCCATCCCATGTGGTCTCGTGCTCAACGAGCTGATCACCAACGCGCTCAAGCACGGCTTTGGAGACGGTCGTGCGGGAATCGTTCGCGTCGAGTTCGCGCGCACCGATCAGCGGCGCGCGCGCTTGGCAGTGTTCAACGATGGCGTCGGCTTGCCCGCCAATTTCGACCCGGAGCGCGACTCGTCACTCGGAATGCAGCTCGTCGCCACGCTGGCGTCACAATTGAATTCGGCGCTCGATGTCGTACGCGCCCCAGGAACGACCTTCCAGCTCGAGTTCGAAGTATCGCGCATCGCGACCGCCAGCGCTTGAAGCGACTACCCCTCGCCGTCACGCTGGGCTTGCCAACTCCCCGTGGCTACTGGCCCGAGAATTGGAGGCATGATAGCGTCGCGCACAGTGCGCATGTCTTGTCGTCCAATGCGTTCGAAGTACCTTTGGTACGTGCTTGGCGGCGCGTTCACGCTCATGTCGTGCTGTGGCTGTCAGAGCGAGTCATCGAATCCGAGTGCTTCGACGAACACGTCGGATGCCCAAACCACGGGCAGTGTGTCGCCGAGTGGCGTGACCGCTGTGGAGAGCGCACCAGCGCCAGGGCCGCTAGCGTGTGTTGCGCTGCCGTCATTTCCCAGCGACTCAGCGGAAGGGCCGCCCGCACCTCGGATGATGGCCCCAGTCACCACGGCGAGCGGCGACCCGCCTCTGGTTCCCACCATGAGCGGCGCAACGGACATCGGGGGTGCACCTGGCACGGGTGGCAGTGCGGGTCATGGGGGAACGGGTAATCCCGTGGACGTCGGGGGCGCAAGTGTTGCTGACGACGCCCCGGGAGCGGGTGGCGCAGCGGCGCCGCGTGAGCTCGTGGATGCCGCCGCGTTTCCGTCGGACAGCACGCAGCCGTCCTCGGCCAACACCGAGCCTGCTTCTGACGTCTTTGATGGCGGTGCTGAGTTTACGCTCACTGCCGTCGGTTTTCCGGCGTTGGCTGATGGTCGTTTGACGTTTCCCGACTCTGCAATTTATCCGACCGACGTCTCTCCACCGTTCACTTGGAGCGGTGTGCCGGGGGATACTCAGAGTCTGGCGTTGGTGTTCCGTGATCTCGGCATTGGGGCCGTCAAATGGATCATTTGGGACGTTTCACCCGAAACGATGGAGCTACCCGCGGGCGTCTCGGACGACGCCATGCCGTCAGAGGTCCCAGGAGCATCGCAACTCGGAAGCATCGGAAACCAGGGTTACTCTGGGCCGCAGAACCCCGACGAGGACTACGACTTCACGCTTTATGCGTTGGACGTCGCATCCCTGCCCGGTACCAGTGGCTTGTCGACCGTCCAGATCTTCAATCAATTGATTCTGGTGCACGAGATCGCCCAGACCGCAGCCGTTGAACTGCATACCGATCCGGGACTCAGCGTTCGCTGATCGTCAGTGCTTCGACACATCAATACTTCGACGCTCAATACTTCGAAACCTCGGGCCCGCAGAGGCCGAGTGCTTCCGTGTTGCGAATGCACTTCTCGGTTCGCCCACAATCGCCATCGACGGCGCAGCGACCAGCATCGAGCTTGCAGTGACCGCGTATCCGCTGCTTGTAGAGCGCGCCGTAGCAGCGGGTTCCGTCGGGACACTCCCGCATGCATTCGTCACCAGGCGCCTTGGGGTGCAACTCGGGTTCGGGAATGCACGCGCAAGACATGAGCAGGGCGTAGAGCGATAGGCCAGTGCGCATACTACCGGCACCGAACCTGGCAGGGAGCCGATTCATTCCCAGGCAAGTCACGACAGGGCACGTGACGTAGGGTGAGCGGAAGAACTACACTCCGTGCCACAGTGAGTGCGACAGGTGATCGTGTGCCGCGCTGTACACGATGAGTCTGGGTCGCTGGGCGTTGACGCTTGCTCTGGAGGACTGTTCACGCGCATGAAGTGAAGCGGGTCCTTATCGGTGGAGGGACGAGAGTCGTCTCTTGCAGCAGGTCTTTCTATGCAATTTCGACGCAGTGCACCTACGATTTTGATTGGGGCAGTGGTGGTGGCGGTGGCGGTATTGACGGCGCTGTCGATGGCGACGTTCCGCACGATGATCGATTCCACCGAACAAGCGCAGTTCGACTTGATGCGTTCGATCTGGGCGTTCAACCTGAAAGGGGCAGAAGCGCGCGCCCTGTCTCGGGCAGAGTTGGTTTCTGATTTGCCCAGCGTGCGCAAGCTGTTCATCGCCAAGGATCGGGCAGGGTTACTCGCCGAAACCCAGGAGCTGTTCAAAGTTCAGAAGGAAAAGCACGGCATCGATCAAGCGCAGTTCCATGTGCTGCCCGCAGTGTCTTTCTTGCGTTTGCACGCTCCGGACAAGTTCGGCGATGATTTGACGGCGTTTCGGCCGATGGTCGTGGCGATTGGGCAAGACCACCAGGTGAAGAAGGGCGTCGCGATCGCGCGCTCGGGGCCCGCCGTCTTCGGCGTCGTGCCCATCAACGACGAGCAGGGCAATTACCAAGGCAGCTTCGAGATGGGCATCGACTTCGGCAGCGTACTCGACGGGCTGAAGGCCGCGTATGGGATCGAAATGGCGCTGTTCATCGAGGAGGCACCCCTAAAGCAGTTCGCGCCAGGTGCCCCGAACGATATCTACGTCGATGAAAATCGGTTCGGTAAGTACCTCAAATACCACGCGACCAATTGGGGGCTCTTGCGCCAATTGGTTACCAGCGCCGATCTCGGCGCGGACCCCGAGGGGGTACAGTTCAGCCGCGACGCGCAGGGCGTTCCGTACGGGGTATTGTTGGTGCCTTTGCGCAACGGCGCGGGAAATCAGCTCGGCGTGGTCGCGCTGGCCAAGGACTTCAGCGTGACGCGCGGCGCGGCGGGGCGCACCACGGTGATGCTGATAGCGGCCGCGTTGTTCGCCATCGTCTTGCTCGCGGGGGTGGTCTTGGTGGTGATTCGCGGTGCGTTGCTTCGGCCTCTGGGCGTCATCGCGGCGCGTTATGGAGCGTTGGCGAGCGGCGACACGCAAAGCTCGATCTCGGGTGAGGAAACCAGCTGCGTCGAGCTGCAAACGCTAGCGGCTCATCACGAGGCGCTGCGCGAGAGGATTCAGTCCAAGGGGGTCGAGTCGTGAGCCAGTGCTGGGCGCGGATCT
>DATAHU010000218.1:0-7855 GCA_036263015.1 Polyangiaceae bacterium
AGCATGGCCAAGTCTGCGATGGGCTTGGTGAGGTAGGCAGCGGCTCCCGACAGCGTCGTCTCGGCGAGCAACACTTTATCCGCCGTTCCGCTGATCATGATCACGGGAGCCGCGCTCGGCCAATCCTTCAGTGCCTCCAACAGCTCGAGCCCGCTCATGCGCGGCATGCGCAGATCGCTGATGATGATGTCTGGCGATTGCTGGTTCAGGATTTCGAGCGCTTGGACTCCGTCGTCTGCCTCGATGACTTGGAAACCGCTGTCCTCGAGGTACGCCGTGACACTGCGCCGAAACGCAAAGTCGTCCTCGACGAGCAGCACTATGGGTTGACGCTGACCCATCACGAAGCACCCTCCGGCGCGCAGGGCAGGCGGATGGTGAACATCGCCCCCGCCCCCGGCGCCGAACGCACCGCGATCGTGCCCTTGTGGTTGCCGGTGATGATCGCGAACGAAACCGAAAGCCCGAGACCCGTGCCCACGCCGGGCTGCTTGGTGGTGAAAAACGGCTCGAACACGCGGCGCCGCGTCGCCTCATCCATTCCGGGCCCGTTGTCCTCGACGGTCACGACGACGTACCCTTCTTCGGCGCGCGTGCTGAGCGCGAGCCTGGGAGCGGTGACTTCAGGGGTGGCCATGGCTTGCGCAGCATTCTTGATCAGATTCAGGAAGACTTGTTCGAGTTCGATGACCATGCCGTGAACGGGAGGGAGCGTCGGGGCATAGTCGCGCACGATTTCGATCCTCCGGAAGTCGTACTGTTTACGCAAGTCGAAGTCACTGCCCGCCAAGACCAGGGCTCGGTCGAGCACTTCCGTCAGATTGACCGCGACCTTCGCAGAGGGGCTGCGGCGGCTGAATTCGAGCATGTTCGTGACGATCACGGCGGCTCGCGCGGCTGCCGCGCGGATGTCGGCGATGAACTGATGGATCCCGCGTGCCTCGAAGTAGCGCTGCAAGCTCTCGAGCGAAACCCCGGCGGCTTCGGCAGCGGCCTTGTTCGCGGGTAAATCCGCCGAGGTCCGGCGCTGAACGTTCTGCGCAGCTTGCGCCACGATGCCCAACGGGTTGTTGATCTCGTGAGCCATCCCCGCAGCAAGGCCACCTAAGGAAATCATCTTTTCGGTTTGCATGATCACGTCTTGCAGGCGTTCCTGTTCGGTCACGTCACCAATCATGATGACCCCGCCCTGGATGTAGCCTCGGGCCAGCGGATAGAACGTGACGGCGAACACACGCCGCCCGTCGGCGCGATCGAGGTGCAGCCGTTCGCTCGCGACCTGCCCAGGGGTGTGTTTTTTTGCCCGCGACAGCTCGACCGCTGGCCAAAAGTCGACGAGTACCTTGCGCGCGGGCATCCCCAACGCCTGTTGGGGGTCGATGCCCACCACCTCCTCAGCGCGACGATTCCACTGCCCGACGACGTCGTCCTTGTCGAGCGCGATCAACGCGAGCGGCATCGAGTCGATCACGTCGCTCAGGTCGTCCTTCAGCCCCGCGACGCGCGCCTCACTCTCGGTCCGAGCCTTCACCTCGCGTTCGAGTTCAGCCGTTCGAGACTCGAGCTTGCGGTTGGCCCGCACCAAGGCTCGTCGCGCGCGCAAGCGCCGCGCATCGAGCGTCGAGATGCCGAGCGTCGTCAGGGTCGCGATGCTGATGAACAGCTGCAGCGCCAGAACGGTGCTCACTGCCGCGTCCTGCGACATCACCCCCGTCGAAGAGATGGCGGCCGCAATCGAAGCAACGGACATCAGGAACACGGCGAGCGCTGCGCCGGCAGGCCCAGCGCGCAACGCGGCCAAGGCGAGCCAGGGGAACACCAAATAGCGCGACGTCCAGGCCGATCCGGGTGCCGCGATGTCAGAGGCGATCGCGAACCAGCTCGTGACGACCGTGCCCGCCGCGACGCCAAGGCGCTCCGCCGCTCGCAGCGGCTTGAAGTGGTGGCGACGGCGTAGCCAGCCGGCTGCGCCAAGGATCGCTGGCGTGACGAACACGATGCCCACGCCATCGACGATCGTCCACTGGCGCCATCGCTCGAGGAACGTCGCGCCGCCCGGTGCCGACGGCAGTACCGTACCGAGCACCGCGCAAAGCGGAGTGACGCTGAGCGCGACGACGCACAAACCAACGACGTGTCTAGGACCCGTCATGTCGATCTGCTTGCGTGCGAATCGCTCGAGCACGAGCGCGCCGCCCGCGGCTTCGAGTAAGTCAGCGAGAGTCGCCAGCGCGGTTTCCGCGAACGCTGCATCGACGGCCCAGTTGGCGACGGTGTTCGCCAGGCCAATCCCGAGCGCGAGCAACCACCAACGCCGGCGCTCCTGTAAATGAAACGCCGCTACCCCGACCCCGCTCGCCGGCCACGCAATGGCGATGTGGTTCGAGGGCAGATGGAGGGCCGTCCCAATCCGCGCCGCGGCGAAGTACACGCACGACGCGACCAGTGCCCAGACGGCCCAGCGCTGGGCACCACCCGGAACCGTCACAGCAGAGGGAGCTACCGAAGCCCCCGGCACGCTGAGCTCATCCGCCACGTGCCACCGCGTCGCGCCGGGTCCGATGCCCCCTTGCACGAGTCGTTTGAAAAATTTTCTGCACGCCCCTGCGTGCCAAGCCCTCTCTTCGCACCGGGCCATCCTTCCCGAAGCCGAGCCGTTGCGCAAGCCGGCTGGGGCACTTCGCCATACCCGCAGAAGTTGCACTCGAGCGAGCCGCGTTAGGGACGTGACGAGGATGAACGCCCTTGGAGCGAAGAGCGCCGATCGCCCGCCCACGGGGCACTTCTGCATGTGGCCCCATGTCGCACGGTTTGAGTGATGGCACGGCCGGGGGAACTGTGTTCTTATCCCGCCCCCACAAGCGAGCCGCGCTGCGGCTCCAACTGACGGAGGTGGCAGTGGTATTACGCAAGAACCGAATCCTGTTTGGGAAGGGCCTAGTTGGGAAGTTCGCGGCGCTCGGTGTGTTGCTCGCCGTTTCGGCATGCGACAAGAACGAGAAGAGTGAGACCTCGACGGCGGCTCAACCGGTGACGCCGGCGGCCAGCGCGACGACGGCATCGGCACCGAAGAAGACGGTCACCCTGCCGGAGATCACGATCCCCGACCCACCCGCGGCCCTCGGCAAGCCGAAGATCCCGGCAAACAACCCCGTGACGTCAGCCAAAGTGCTGCTCGGCAACAAGCTGTTCTTCGACAAGCGCTTGAGCGTCGATGGCTCGCGCGCATGCATCAGTTGCCACATGAACGAAGACGGCACTGGCGGTCACGACCCAACGGCGATCGGCGCCAAGGACGTGAAGATCCCGCGTCATGCACCAACGCTCTGGAACGTGGGCTACTTGCCCAAGCTGACTTGGGATGGGCGCCAGGATAGCCTCGAAGCCAACGCGATGGGCGCGATAACCGGTCCCTCGCTGGGCGTGCCGAAGGACGCATTCCAGAAGAAGGCCGACGAGATCGGCGCTTTGGCGGAGTACGAGCCGTTGTTCGATGCGGCGTTCCCCGGCGAAGGTGCGACGCCGACGACGATCACTCAGGCCCTCGCCTCGTACGAGCGCACCCTGTACTGCGGCGATACCGCTTACGACAAGTTCGCCGCGGGAGACACGTCGGCGCTGACGGACGTGCAGAAGAAGGGCTGGGACGTCTTCTCGAACGCGGCCAAGGGCAACTGCGCGAGCTGTCACACCCCCCCGTTCTTCTCGGACGCGTACATGGCCGAGCAGGGAGCGTTCCACAACATCGGAACCGCGTTCCGCGACAAGAAGCCCGAGGAAGTCGATCCGGGTCGCCAAAAGTACTCGAATGCCGACTCCGACTTGGGCGCGTTCAAGACACCGAGCTTGCGCAACATCACCAAGACGGCGCCCTACTTCCACGATGGTTCGGGCAAAACGCTCGAAGAAGCGGTTCGCTTCATGGCGGGCGGCGGCTTCAAGAACAAGAACCTGGATCCGAAGTTGGTCGACAAGAAGCTCTCGAACGACGACATCAAGTCGTTGCTCGCCTTCTTCGAATCGCTCGAATGCAAAGGCACGCTGGAACCGCCGAAGCTCTGAGTCGACAGCTTTCAGATGAGAATCACCCATACGAGCCATGCGCTCGCACGCAGCTCGGGCCGACAAACGGATGACGCGACGCGGGTTCACGTTCGAGACAAGAGCGTGATCGCCGCCCTCGCCGACGGAGTCGGTTCGAGCCGCGAAGGGGGTGCCGCGGCGCGGCGCGCGGTCGACATGATTGTCGATTATTACCTGACGCGGCCGCAAGCTTGGAGCCCGCGTCGGGCGCTCGCGGAGTTCGTGCGACAGATCAATCGCACCTTCTACCAAGAGTCGCACTTGCGTCACGGTCAAGCGGAGCTCTTGTGCACGCTGAGCGTCGTGGTGATCGAGGAAGGGCACCTGTACGGCGTCAACGTCGGGGACTCGCCTGTTTACCTGTTCCGCAACGGCAAGCTGCTCACGCTGTCCGAAGCGCACTCGCTCGAGGGCCCGGGCTTGGGACAGGGCCTCGCGCGCGCGATCGGCATGGAGGAGAGCACCGAGCCGTACGCCTTCGAGCTGGAAGCGGCAGATGGCGATCTGATCACGCTCTGCTCTGATGGCGTGGGCAATCAGTTCGACGCCGAATCGCTGAGTGAAGCGCTCGCGAAGCGCCCCACGGCGCGCTACTTGGTCTCACGTTCGCGCGAGTTGATTCGCGATCGTCCCGAACACTTGGACGACGCGGCGGCGATCGTGCTCGATCTGCAGCGTCGCGATTGGCCGCACAACGACAAGTCGCGCTCGCTCGAGATCATGACCGATCTGCGCCCGGGCCAATGGCACGACGAGTACGAGCTCGTGCGCCCGCTGCAAGACGGTAGCCGCGTCTGGTTAGCACGTCGTAACGACGGACAGTCGTTCGTGCTGAAGTTCCCGCCAATCGAGGCGTTGGACGATGAAATGCGCCGCGACGGCTTCTTGCGCGAAGTCTGGCAAGCTACGCGCATCGACTCGGAAGACTTCGTGCGCGCGTTCGTCCCGAGCAGCAACCCACTGCGCTACTACGTGATGGAGTACATCGACACCAAGACTTTGCGCGAAGTCTTGGCGACGGGGCCGATGCACGTCGAGGACGCAGTTGGGCTCGGCAATTTCTTGCTGCGCGCGTGCCAGTTCCTGTTGCAGCGCGATCACGCCCACGGCGACATCAAGCCCGACAATCTGTTGGTCTTGCGCGACGGCGCGGGGCCGAAGTTTCGTATGCTGGATTTCGGCAGTAGCGCGGAGCTGTTCACGGTGACTTCACGCGCCGGCACCCCGACGTACATGGCGCCCGAGCGCTTCTTCGGCGCACCGCTATCGGAGCGCACGGAGCTGTTCGCGATCGGCGTCACGCTCTACGAGGCCCTGACGAACAAATACCCGTACGGAGAGATCGAACGTTTTCAAACGCCGCGCTTCGATCACCAACCCAAATCGTTGATGGCGCAGAACCCGGCGGTCGCGCCTTGGCTCGAAGCCGTGATCCTGCGCGCCATCGCGGCCGATCCGATGCAGCGCTACCAAAACTTCTCCGAGATGGCATTCGAGCTGAACCATCCAGAGCGCGTCGAGCCGTACCATCGCAAGGACGCACCATTGCTCGAACGCGATCCGGTGCGTTTCTACAAGCTGCTGTGTTTCGCGTTGTTAATCTCGAACGTGTACTTCCTGGTGCACTACGTGCTCGCCCGCTGAGGGCTCGCAGCGGAGCGTTGGAGTCTTTCTTTGGGGGTTGGGGCCGGGCCTGCCCTCCACGTCGCGAAAGTCAGTTCGGGACCCTGCGCGCTTGTCGCGTCTGGTTACGGGGCAGGACCAGGCGGCACCGATGCCCAAGGCTCCCGCACTCACCGTTGAAGGGCCAGCCCCGCCGGATGCCATCGCCAAAATCCACGAGCCTCTACTCGGGGTTTGCTACCCTGCCAGCGTGAGCGAATCGCACCCCGCCCCGCCCGTCATTGCCGTCGTTTGTTCGGCGAACGTCTGTCGGAGCCCGATGGCGCATGCGATCTTCGTGAGCGAACTTCGGCGCCGACGGCTCGAGGTGAACGTGCTGGGCGCCGGCATACTCGACATGGAGCGCATGCAAGCGGCTCCACACTCGCAGGCGGCTTGTGAACTGTACGGCACACCGCTGCCGAAGCTCGAATCGGTGCACTACAAGACCGTAAATCTGCAGAGCGCCGTCCGTGTTTTTGGCATGGAGCACCGGCACCTCTTCATCCTGGAGCGAGATGCCGAGATCCCCGCCGCGCGTTTGAGTCTCCTCGGCGAGTACGATCCGGAGCAGCGCGGGGATCAAATCAGCGATCCGATGGGGGGAACCTTGGAACAGCACTTGGCTTGCTATCGGCGGTTGCATGCTTGCATCGTTCGCTACTTGGACACGACGCACGATTTTGCAGGTGCTGTCGAAAACGAGTGACGTGCACCCGACCAACGTCAGCGTTGACGTTGGACGATGCTGAACCAGTTTCCAGAGTCGTCCTTGAAGAGCGCCTCGATACCGTACGGGCGCGCTGTCGGTAAATGAACGAACTCGACGCCTTTGGCGGCAAGCTCTTCGTAGGTTTGCTGGCAGTCGGCTGTCTCGAGGACGCCACCGCTCAAGCCTGCGCTCGCCAAGATCTTCCGCAGCGTCGCGCAGGTGGCTTCGTCCATGAACTGAGACGGCGCGATTGGCATGAGGACGATTTCCAAGTCGGGTTGACCTGCCGGTCCGACCGTGAGCCATCGAAACGAGCCGAGCGTCATGTCGGCACGGACGGCGAAGCCGAGTTTTTCCGTGTAGAAAGCTTTGGCACGCTCCTGATCGAGCACGTAGAGGTTCATGTGAGAGAGTCGTTGAATCACAATCGTTGTTCCTTTCGGGTGCGTTCCGAGCCTGCCACAACGCCGAGGCCAAGCGCTTCTTGGATCTTGCGATCTTCGATCGTTGACCTAGCGTGGGCACCGACCTCAGGATGCTGGCGTCATGCGCCCACTACCACCCGACGACGTCTTCAGGCGCCTGGTCACGGTGCGCGATGAGCTGCTCGCCAATCCAGCGAGCGCCCCTCCGCAACCGTTGCTCGCGCGGCGCGCGGGCATGTCGCAGTTCCACTTCGTGCGTCGTTGGAAAGAGGCATTTGGCGTGACGCCGCACGAAGATCTCACGCGTCTTCGCATCGCACGCGCCAAGCGCCTTCTCGCCGACGACCAAGTTTCCGTGACGGACGTGTGCCTCGAGCTCGGCTTCTCCAGTCTTGGGTCGTTCAGCACGCTCTTCGCCGAGCGCGCTGGATGCCCACCGAGCGCGTGGCGAAGGCGCTACGTCCAGGTCGTAGGAACACTTCACCACCCGAGCGCACTGATCATTCCGTGGTGCTTCGCGACTCGGCTAGGAGCGCTTGCAGATGAGTTTCGGCTTTAGGAAGACCCGCAGTAACCTCAGGGCAAGGGCGCGCTCCACACCGCATCGCCCACCAGGTACATGTGAGAGTCAGTGTCAGCGATCCAATCGACGCCCGTATAGCCGTAGCTGACCCGTCGTTTTTCGCCGCCTGCCAGCGGTACCGAAAACAACTCATCGCAGCCGAACCCGCCGCTAACCCAATACACGTCAGAGCCGTGAAGGGCGACGTCGTCTGGACTATCGAACACGCCCAGGCTCGCCAAGATCGTGCGGGTCGTCGCGCCTTGTTCCCACGCGTTGATGGTTTCTTCGCTGTCGTCGCCCCACACGACCGTGGAACCCTCTGCATCGAACACACCGTCGAAAAACGCGCTGGCGAGCTGCTCGGGCTCGCCGCCCGTGACGGCGACGCGTTCCAACGTCTCGTTGTCG
>DATAHU010000219.1:0-32918 GCA_036263015.1 Polyangiaceae bacterium
AGGATTGTCCAGGCGCTCGTATGTACGCACGGCGTTGATGCCGGCAGCCTTCATCAGTGCGATGTCCTGATCGGCGAAACCGGCATAGTCCAGGCCGTCAGGGTGCGTCTTGCCTTTGGGGACGGGATTCCAGTTCACCCCTCGAATCTGGAAAGGCTTGCCATCGATCAAAATGTTGCGGCCGTCTACGCGAATGCCGCTCTCGCTCGGTGCGCTTGGTGACGACCCGCCGTCAGCGCCGTTGGGAGCCGCTGTGGGGTCGGGGGTCGGATTGCTCGGGGCCATTCCGCCCCCGCCTCCGCTCGCTTCGGCGGGAGTCGGGTCGACGTTGGGACCCGGTTGCGGTGTGGGATCCGGCCCCGTCCCGCCCGAGCCCCCCATTGCCGTGTTGGGCTCTGGCTTCGGTGCTGGTGTAGGGTGAACGGAAGAGCCAGAATCGCTGGCGGCGGGGACGCTGCTGTTCGGCCCAGGCTTGGAGGGCGGAGCGACGTTTGGCTGCTCGGGTTTACTCGGGTTCGTGGGGCCGCTCGCGGGCGCGCCGCTCTCGGCTTTGTCAGCGCTCGGTCCGGCGTCGCTCGAGTGGTCGCCCGAATTCGTGTCCGAGCTGCACGCGACCAGCGTTAGGTTCAGGGTGCTAGTGAGTGCCGCGATTGCGGCATACGCGAGCGCCGACCCCTTGAAAACGCCTGGCCCATCAAGCCGAAGAAGCATGCCGCCTCATTTAGCACGGAGTGACGGTATGCGTCACCCGCGTCACCCCGTCCGCCCCCGAACCTCCAAGCAGGGGCTGCTCGAGGCCGCGCAGATCGCCAAACGCAGCATCCTGGATAGCTATGGGTTATCGGCCAAGGCTTCGAGCTGTGCGTAGGTGCGTGCGAGCTCGGCCGCCACGGCATCGGTCGAGGTGAAGGCCGAGCATAACTCATGATAGTACCAGAGCACTCCCGCACGCCCACCCGTGAAGCGCTGCCACAACGGCTCTCCCAGCGCGCGATAGTCATTGACGATGCAGCGGAGGTTGTAGAGCTTGTCGCAGGCAGCCACGAGTTGCACGTCGGAAGCGGCGTCCCTCAGGTGCTCGAGGTAACGCATTTTGCGTTCTCTCCACGGCGGTTTCGGTTGCTCGGTCGCATCGGTGCAGGCGCGCACGATCTTGGCCACGCGCTCGCCGAAGCGCAGCTCGATTGCCTTCAGCGTTTCTTCACCGCCTTGGTCCTCCGCGCTGTCGTGCAACAGAGCGGCGATCGCCATTTCTTCGTCGGCGCCGTGTTCGAGCGCGAGACTCGAAACGCCGAGCAAATGAGCGACGTAGGGTACCCCGCTGCCAGTTCGTTCCTGCTCCCGATGAAGTTCGAATGCGTAAGCCAGGGCTTCTTGGAATTTGTTCGAGAGCTTCACCAGGTTTCCTTCACGTCCGTCATTAGTCCAGTTACGGCCTCGAAGGCGGGTTCCTTGCTTCGAACGCAAAGTCCGCCTTCAGCTAGACGAGCCGTTCCGTCGGGGCTGTTCGCAGGCTGGGTACCTCTGCCCGCAGAGCTCGGGTCCGAGCCCGAAACGCGTGGGAGCGGACGGGAAGATGCTCAGGGGGGATGCCGTATTGATGCGCCGATGGTCTTTGTCGGAACTTCCTCGGACTCGACGTTTGGGTCTGGAGGCGTCGCGATTCCGTTTGATCCCTCTGCCGCACGCAGGCTAGAAGTCCGCGCCATGTCGAGGCGAGCTCTGGCCTTTGCAGCCGTCGCGCTGGGGCTGTTCGGGTGCGGAAGCTGTCCAGATGGGCAGGACCCGGACAAGACGACGTGCACTTGCCACGATGGGTCAAAACTCGGACCGGACGAGTGCGAGGTCTGCAAAGACTCCGATCCGATTTCGCTCGGTAACCTGTCGAGTCACAGTGTTTCGAAGGATTTTCAGTCCGCGTGTGGGCAAGAGATCCGCTTCAAAGTCGGCGAGGACGTCGCTCTGAGCGCGGTTCTCCACGCGCAAGCGGTCGCGTTGGACGCGACGCTCAGCGCGGGCGATCAACAAGTGGGTAGCCTCCACGCAAACGCGGGTGACCAAGGTTCGCACACGTTCTTCCTCGAAAAGGGGGATTACCAAATGCGTCTTACCGGGGGTTCGCCCGGTAAGTTCACGTTGGATTTGGACGCCGAACCGACGGACGACAAAGAGCTCGAGCCCGACCCGGGTGAAGACAGAGACTCCGCGGCCGACGTCGGCGTGGTGCCGGTCTCACCGGCGATGGTTCTAGCCGGCTACGTCGGGCCTACCGATTCCGCTGACTACTACAAGGTCGAGGTCGATCAGCAGTCCGTTTTGACCTTCAGCGTCCAACAGGTGAAGGGCCACGTGACGATGTCCCTCATTCCTGACGCGAAAGTGCTCGACACTGCCAATCAGATCGGTGGGGCAGACGTCACCAACGCGGACGGCACGGTCAACAACCTTTCCGTCCCGGCCGGCGTCTACTACTTCGTGGTCAAGGGGGGCACCGAGCCCGCGCTCTACGAGCTGTATACGAGCGTCGAGCCTTACGGTACCGAAGCGAAGCGAGATCCCGGCCAGAGTTGGGAAGACGAGTACGACCTCGGGACGATCGGTAGCAAGCTCGTCGACTTCTCCAACTACGTGGGCAAGCTCGATACCTCGGACCATTACCGGTTCGAGGTCGATTCGAACACGACGCTCGTCTACTCGGTCGGTGACGTGACGGGGGGACTCGCCTTCAGACTGTTCAAGGATGAGACCCAGATTGAAGCCACGGACCCGCTTGCAAAGCACGACATGGGCACCGAGGGGCTATCGCCAAACCGGCTCGAGCTGGCCGAAGGCGTGTACCATGTATTGGTCTCGTCCACGGACAACTCGCTCTACACATTATCCTTCAACACTGAATAGAACCGTGACCCCCTTCTTACGACGCCTAGGTACCGCAACCTTGAGTCTGTGCGCCCTCTGCACCAGCGGGTGCATCGAGAAGGGCGGCACCACGGTCAACAACGGGATCGCGTCGAGCAGCGACTCCGCCAAAGACGACTCGAAGACGACGACTCATCCCTCTGCCCCCGAACCCGAGGACACTGACGACGGTCAGGGCGATGCGGGTCCTTCGAGCCCGAAGCCCGCCGTCACCAAGGACGACCCGAAGCCGGTAGAGACGATACCGGTAGACACGAAACCCGTAGACACGAAACCAGTCCCCGAAGAGTTGCCCGCAGCCGAGGACGACGCGGGCGCCGTTGCACCCGAGCCGAGCGCTTCCAGTGCGCCCGATGCGAGCGCGATGGATCCGAGCTGCAACGGCGCAGGGGACGAACCCGAGAGCGCGTTCGAGTTCGCGACACTGAGTGATAGCCGCGGTTGCGAGCGCGCCTACGTCGACGCCGACGGCGCGTACCTGAGTTTCGAGCTCGCAAGCGCAGCGGTGGTAACCTATACCATCAAGAGCAACAACGGGGTGAAGGTGAGCTTGTACGCCTCCGCAACGCAGATCGTGCCCCAGGACTACCTGCAACAGCTCAGCTCTTCTGGAGCTATGCCTCAGGCCTCGACGATCCCTCTGCCCAAGGGCTTGTTCTACCTGCACGTTGAACGGCTCGGGGCGAGCGCTACCTATGATCTCAACCTAAGCGCTTCGCCGTATGAAGTCGTGGAGCTGGAGCCGGAACCCGCGAAAGACTACGCCGCTGCTACGAACCTGGGAGTGCTTAGTGACGGTGACGGTGTGACGCAGGTCGGTGGCTATGTTGGCAAAGCCTTCAAAGATTCGGCGGACTGGTACCTTTTCGAGGCACCCAATAGCAGCGGGACGTTGACGTACACCGTCAAGAACGTGCAAGGCCAGGTGCAGGCCGCGCTGTTCGACTACGCAACCCCGGTGGGCGAAGACCATCGTCTCGACTATTGCGACGTCGGCATGGCCGATTGCGCGCGGTCCATCGATCTCCGGCAACGGGAGAAGTACTACCTGCGCGTGACGCCCGACGTGGACTCGCTCTACACCGTGGGTCTTTCGTTCGAGTAGTTGCGCTGTTCCAACTGCGAACAGCGCGATCCCATGCAGCCCGGCCGTTTCACGGCAGCGTCATGCTGTACTGCGTCGTGAATCTGATACGGTAGCTCCGATGCTTTCTTGTTCGCTCGGTTTCGGGAATCGCTTTCGACAAATTTCGCGAATTCTCGGCTTTTTTGCGGTTCTGACGCTCGGTGCGTGTTCGGGCGAAACGTCGGGTGGAGGCACGGGGCCTGGCGCCACCTTGCCGGGGCCTACCTCCGGTTCCAGCACGCCAATGACGCCCGGGCCAAAGCCCAATGTGCCCACGCCCTCGGAGCCCAGTCCTTCACCGTCGCCAACTCCCGCGCAGACCGGCGGCAACACGCAGAGCCCAAATCTGTTTGCCAGTTTGCTCAGCAAGTCCGACAGCGAAGTCAGCGCCAAAGTGAAGACCGCCGTCGACCGTTTCTTCGGGCTGGCGGGCAACGAATCGAGTACGCCCTCCGCCGACAACGGTTATCGCTGCTACTACGAGTTGCCGCAGGACTCGAGCCAGGCGTTCATCTGGGCCGCTGATTCGGACGACGTGCGCAGCGAGGGCATGTCGTTCGGCATGATGATCGCCGTGCAGACCGACTTGCATGACCAATTCGACAAACTGTGGCGCTTCGCGCAGCAGTACATGCAATACGGCGCGTCGGCTGGAGCGTGGGCGCACTACTTCAAGTGGCAGGGCAAGGTCACTACCAACGGTAACAACTGGTCCGTCTCCTTCGGTGACAGCAACGTCCCCGCGCCCGACGGTGACGAGTACTTCGCGGCCGCGCTATACCTCGCCGATCAGCGCTGGGGCAGCAGCGGAGGGATCAACTACAAGCAGGAGGCTGACAACATCGCCACGGCGTTCCTGCACAATTCGGCGAGCAATGACGGCCGTTTCCCGATCATTCATCAGCGCGAGAACAAGGTCGTGTTCGTGCCCTACGGCGGTTCGAACGAGTTTACCGACCCGAGTTATCACTTGCCGGCACTCTACGAGTTGTTCGCGCTACTCGGGCCGAGCACCGACGCAGACAAGTGGCGCACGATCGCGGACACGAGCCGCAAGTTCTTGGTCTCTGCCGCCAACTCGTCGACGGGGCTGCACCCCGACTACGCCAAATTCGATGGTTCACCCACGACGCAGAACGGCGGCGATGGTCACGACAAGTTCCAATACGATGCCTGGCGCGTGGTGATGAACATGGCCTGGGACTACGCCTGGTTCAGCAACGATTCGAGCATGAAGGCGCAGGTCGAAAAGTACCACTCGTTCTTCGCGGGGCAGCTCTCGGGCAACAACGTCAAGAACAGCTTGTTCGCGCTCGACGGCAGTGGCGCGACGGGCGGCGGCTCGACCGCGTTGACCGGCACGCTCGCAGCCGGTGCCATGGCATCCGACTCCGACAAGAAGCAAACCTTCGTCAGCAACCTTTGGAGCATCGACCAGCAGCAAGGGCGCTACCGCTACTACCAAGAGTGCCTGTACTTGCTTTCACTGCTTCACGTCTCCGGCACGTTCCGATACGCGTGGTAGCGGCCACCGAGCAGTTCGCGGGCGGAAGAGCCCCCTGTCCCGTGCTGACATGGGCCGGAACGGGTGGGATCCGAGCGCAATTTCGTGGGCTAGGGGGTGTCGCCAGTTTTTCCGTCGCGAGAGACGAGGCCGCGCTTTGCAGCCGCGAAATCCTGCATCGCAGTAGAAAAAAACTGGCGACACCCCCTAGTGCCGGGTAAGGCAGGTTTTTCGTTGCTCAGCGTCCCGGGCGTACGAAGATGGCGGAATGGCCGCGTTGACCAGCATCGCCTTCCTCTTCGGGGTCGTGGCGTACACCGCCTCGGGCACGCTCTTCTTCGTGGACTTGGCGCGCCGAGAGGGTGCGTCCTTTGCCAACGCATGGGCGCCCAGGGCGTTGTGGGTGGCCTGCGGACTGCACACGTTGCACATCTTGACCGCGAGTTTTCTTTCGCACGTCTGTCCGGTGGCGTCGCTGCCGTTCGCGCTGAGCCTGAGTTCCTTGATGACTAGCGTTGCGTTTCTGCTCTTGCGGCGCCGGAGCCAAATTCACGCCATCGGCGTTGCGGTCGCGCCTCTGGCCCTGATGTTCATGGTCGGTGCGCAGTTCATCAATGCTGGCGCCGTGCCGAAGGACATCTCGCGCGGCCTGCTGGCGTTGCACGTCACTGTTAATCTCGTGGGACTAGGGTTGTTCTTGTTGGCGGGCGCAACCGGAGGTTTCTATTTGTTGCAAGAGCGCCGCCTCAAGCACAAGCGCACGAAGCTGGCATTGGGGCGTTTACCTGCACTCGATTTGCTCGACTTGGCCGAGCATCGCTTGTTGCTCGCCGGCTTCCCGCTGCTGACGGTCGGGATCGTTACCGGCGCGCAATTCATGAGCGCCATGTCGCACTGGTCTTTTGCAGAGATCTTGCGCGCCGCGCTCGGTTATCTGTCCTGGTTCCTCGTCGCTGGCGTTCTGTTGTTGCGGGCGGTCGCCGGCTGGCGCGGGCGCCGCAGCGCTTACGGCACGCTCGCAGGCGTGGTTTGTGTTTTGTTGATCGTCGTGGCCTACGTCGTGCGCGCGGGAGGGGGCTCCGCGTGATTGTCGTCGTCGGGTTATCACACAAGACCGCACCGATCGAGGTGCGCGAGCGCTTGGCGTTGAGCCACGAGCAAGCCGACTCGTTGTTACGAGAGTTGGTGCGAGAGCAAGCCGTGGGCGAAGCGCTCGTGGTCTCGACCTGTAACCGGGTCGAGATCGTGGCTGCCGGCAGAGCGTCGGAGACATTGTCGGATGGCGAGATCGCCAAAGCCGTTCGCAAGGTCTTGGCCTCGCGCGCTCCGGGCGTCGAGGGGCATCTCTACGACCACGCGGGTGAACCCGCTGTCAGGCACTTGTTTCGCGTGGCAAGTTCACTCGATTCCTTGGTCATGGGTGAACCGCAGATCTTGGGCCAAGTCAAAGCGGCCTTCGACGCGGCGCGCAAGCAGGGTACCGTCGGCTATCAACTGAATCGCGCGGTCTCGCACGCTTTGCGCACGGCAAAGCGCGTGCGCACGGAAACCACGCTCGGCGCGGGTCAAGTCAGCGTGCCCAGCGTTGCGGTCGATTTGGCCAAGCAGATCTTCGGCGACTTGCGCGGTCACCGCGCGTTGCTCATCGGTTCGGGCCAAATGGGTGAAGCCGCTGCCAAACTCTTGGTGGCTGCTGGGGTGCGCTTGGGCGTCATGGGACGCAATCGTGAGCGCGTGCTCGAGTTGTCCGCAGCCATGCATGGCGAGCCACATGGTTTCGACGACCTGCCAGAACAACTGAGTACAGTCGACGTCATCATCACGACCACCAGCTCACCCACCGCGATCGTGACGCGTGAACAGGTCGAGAAAGTGCGACGCAAACGCCGCGGTCGCAATTTGTTCTTGATCGATTTGGCGGTGCCGCGTGACGTCGATCCAAAGGTGGGCGACTTGGACGGCGTGTTCCTCTACAACGTCGATGATCTGTCGCAGATCGTCGCCGAGACGCTCTCGTCGCGTCAGCGCGAAGCGGAGGCCGCAGAGTTGATCGTCGACGGAGAGACTCGCAGTTACGAGCGAGCCATCTCTGCAGAACAAGCCACCCCCACGATTCTCTCGATGCGTCAGCAGTTCGGACGCGTGCTCGAAGGGGAACTCGAGCGCAGTCTGCGCGGCAAGTTGAAGCATTTGCCAGAAGAGGATCGCGACGCGCTGGCAAAGATGGTCGACTCGGCGTTGAACAAGCTCCTGCACCCGGTCACGCGTCACTTGCGCACGCTCGCGACGAGTGACGAAAACGCAGCCGAGTTGGACAACGCCGTCGCGTTGTTGCGCACGGCATTCGCGCTACCGAGCGACAGCGTCGCGCGAGCCAGCGCTCGCCCTCTGCCGCCAGAGCGTGAGCTGCGCGCGCTGCAGCCCGCCAATTACAACGAGCCAGAGCGTCGCGGCTCCGAGTCCGGCGCTTCGGTCGATGCTCTGAACGCCATTCCCGAAAAGGCAGGCTAGCTCAGAAAGTTACCAGAAGCGACTCCCGCCAGATCCAAAGTCTCGAGCGCTAGTGTTAGAGGGCCATTCAATGTCTGTCTTTCCCATCTCTCCCATGGTTGTCGCCACTCGCAAGAGCGCGCTCGCGTTGGCTCAAGCCCGCGCGTGGATCAAGACGTTCCAAGCCGCGACTGGTGCACACGTCGAAGAATTGCACGTGGTGACCACGGGCGATCGAGTGCAAGACCGCGCGCTGAACGAGATCGGGGGCAAGGGCTTGTTCATCAAAGAGATCGAGGAAGCGATCTTGGAGCGCAAAGCCGACGCGGCTGTTCACTCGCTCAAGGACGTGCCTGCCGAGCTCGCACCCGGACTGATGCTCGGTTGCATTCCGAAACGCGCTGACGCCCGCGACGTGATCAAAACGCGTACCGGAGTGCGCTTCGAGTCACTGCCCAAGGGCGCGCGCGTGGGGACGTCGTCTTTGCGGCGCATCGTGCAGCTGGCTCGGGTGCGCCCCGACCTCGAGTTCGTCGCGCTGCGCGGCAACGTCGATACGCGGCTTCGAAAGTGCGACGCGGGCGAGGTGGACGCCATCGTCTTGGCCGGCGCGGGGCTTGCGCGCTTGGGACTCGACTCTCACATCACCGAAGTGCTTCCGCCCGAGATCTGCTTGCCGGCGATCGGTCAAGGCGCGCTCGCGATCGAAGTGCGGACCGGCGATCCCGTGTTGCTGCAGTTGCTGACGACGGTGAACGACAACGATACGGAGATTGCCGTTGCTGCAGAACGCGGCGTGATGACGGCCGTCGAAGGCAGCTGCCAAGTTCCCGTGGCGGCTTACGCCGAGAAAGATGGGGCCGAGTTGCGCTTGCGCGGCTTCCTCGCAGAGCCCGACGGGAGTAAGTCGCGTCACAAGGAAGTGCGAGTCGCTTGGCCGTCGGGGCCAGACGAAGCACGGCAAGTGGGCCTCGCCTTGGGCGCCGAGCTCAAGCACGCCTAACGCTGTCGAATTGCGTCGGCGAGCGCTCCCGCCCCTGGCGTATCACTTGTCTAGCGCGAAGCAGTAGAACCCGCCGTAGCCTCCAGCGGAGCCAACGGTTGGGTCCCCGTTTGGGCCGCCTGTTTGCACCAGGTTGGTGCCTGGCGCGCAGCCGCCCTCGTTCCAAACCGAGATCCAATTTACGCCGCTGAACGAGTTGGGCCACGAGTGTCCGACACGCGGGCAGCCCTCCGGTTCGCTACTCGTCCAATCCCAGCAGGTCGCCTTCTCGGGTGTCCATCCACCGTCGCAATGCGTCGAACCACCGCCAATGCCTGGCACGCTCGATTGTGTGCCTTGGATATACAACCGACCGTCGATGCCGGTGCCAGTCAGCGTCTGATGGTTGTCGATCGCTTCCGAGTCGCCATTGGCATACTGGTTCGGCACGCCGAACTCGTTGGGTAGATCGTCGACGATCTCGTCGTTTGCACCCGCGGGACGGTCATTGAGCAAGTCGTCTTTGGTCTTGGCGATCAACCTTCCAACGCGGTCGTACCAAGGACCCTCGCCGATGCGATCGATCGCATCCTCTTTGGTGGTGCTCAAGAACGCGCGCCAGGTTTTGCCTTTGGCACAGTCACAAGCTGCTTCGGCCGCTTTGTGGCACAAGTCGTCAGCACCCGAGATACCACCGAGGTTACCGCCAAAGCCCTTTTCGCTTCCGGACAGCTTCGTCAACGCCGCGTAACTGATCACGAAGAAGCTGAATTTGGCTTCATCGCTCGCGCTGGCCGCCGGGGGCTGCTTGCTCTTCGCCGTTGTCTCGTCCCCACCACATGCGACAACCCAGAGCGCGCATACGATCGCTGCGGATTGCCTCGAATTGAGCCGGAGTTTCCGAGAGGGGTCGCTCATCGAGCGCCACGGTAGCCCCCGGCCTAGAGGAGTCAAGCACGCGACGGGGTCCGCTTGGGGTTCTGGGAGCGTGAATACATTGGGCGCACCCCTGCTACCCAGCGTGTAAGTTTGTAGAGGCTTCGCGGAAGCGTTCGACAAACGCCGACAAATCAGCTTCGCTTTGCCAACAGCCGGTTTGGCCGTCGTAGGGGCACGAACGGAGACGATGAATCGCAAACCCACCACTGCTCGTCGCTTGGGAGGCTCGAAAGCCAGCGTCGCGTTGCTCGTGGACTGGCTCGAGGACGAGTACCAGAACACCGTCATGCGTGGCGCGCTCGATGCCGCGCGCGATCGCGCTCTGAATCTCGTCTGCTTCTGCGGTGGCGTGCTCGATTCACCCGTGCGCGATGGCGTGAAGCGCAACCAAGTCTTCGAACTGGCGACGCGCGAGAGCGTCTCGGCCGTCATCGCGCTGGGCGGGACGATGGGCAATCACTCGGGCCCGAGCCGGTTAGCGGAGTATTGCAAGCGTTACCAACCGTTGCCCGCGTGCTGCATCGGCATTCGTCTGGAAGGCATGCCCAGCGTTCTGGTCGACAACGAAGTTGGGATGCGCGCCGCGATCGTTCACGTGATCAAGGAACACGAGCGCAAGCGCGTTTTCTTCGTGCGCGGTCCCGCCGTCAACGAAGAGGCCGAGAGCCGCTTTCGCGTCTACAAGAACACGCTGCAAGAACAAGGCATCCCCTTCGACGAACAGCTCACGTACATTGGCGACTTTCAACCTGGCGCGGGTCACGATGCGATCACGCGAGCGCTGGACGCCGACATCAAATTCGATGCCGTGGTCGCAGCCAATGACTCGATGGCGATGGGTGCCCTCCAGGCGTTGAAACAGCGCGGAAAGAACGTCCCCGGCGACGTGGCGGTCGTTGGTTTCGACGATGTCGAAGAAGCGCGCTTTCTCGACCCACCGCTTACCACGGTGCGTCAACCGCTGTACGAACAGGGCAAAGAAGCGGTGCGTTTACTCGTCGCGCTGATGCAGGGTGACAAGAGCGCCACGGACGTCACACTGCGAACTGAGCTCGTAGTCCGAGGCTCGTGTGGCTGTCTCTCGGCGGAGTCGACGCTGACGCAACACGATCCTGGCAGCACGCTCAGCTTCGAAGCGCAGATGATTCAACGGCGTGCGGTCGTGTTGGCAGACTTGGTGCGTTCCGCTCGAGCGACGTTCGGCGGCTTGCGTGCGGGCTGGGAAGTGCAATTGCTCAACGCTCTGATCGCGGAACTCGGGCAGTCGATGAACGGCGCATTCCTGGCGAGCTATTCGGAGCTCTTGCAAAACGTATACCGCACCGGTAACCCGCTAGACGCCTGGCATGACGTACTATCGACGCTGCGTCGGCATACGCTCGGCATGTTATCTCATGACGCGCAGCGTGCGCGCCGTGCCGAGGATGTATTTCACTCCGCGCGGCGTGCGGTGTCCAACGCGGTGGAGCGGGCTCAGGCCTCGCGCCGGATCGAAGCCGAGCGCCTTACCCGGCGCATGGCGCGCGCCTCGGCGGCGCTGATCGCGACCTTCGACGAGCAAGCGCTATTTGCAGCGTGTCGCAACGAGATCCCGGCGTTGGGGGTCACGGCTTGCTACCTGCTGCGCTACTTGCCGGGGCAAGGCGAACAAGCGGAGCTGGTGTTCAGCGTGGGTAGCGGTGACGAAGCCGAAGGACCCGAGCGCACGTTTCCGCGTAAGCAGCTCTTGCCGCGCAATTTCCGCGATCATCCGACCTCGGATGCTTTGATCGTCGAGCCGTTGTTCTTTCGCGACTACTCGATCGGTTACGCAGTGTTCGGCATTGGTCCCAAGAATGGAACTCTATACGAATCACTGCGCGATCAGATCAGCGCTGCGATGTATGGTTCGAGTCTCAAAGCCAACGCGCCGTCGAGTCGGGGGCGGTCCCCCCGCAGCAAACGCTGAAGGCGGCTGCTTTCTCGCGATGCCGATTCAGTGTCCTGCCGACGCGGGGATTCCGCTCAGCCCAAGTCCGCCTGTGGTTTCGCCTTCGGCGGCAGGCTTTTCCTCAGGCGCAGTCGCCGCGCCAGTTTGTTTGACGACATTGCCTTTGACCTGGAACGTCCAGACTGCCGGATCGTTGGCCAGGGCCGAGAGCGCATAGCTCAGAACTCCCACGCCCAGCACCACACCGCCGACGCCGATCAACGGCCCGCCATCGTCGATGCTGGCACCCGCGACCATCAACGTCGCGCCCGTCACCCCGAACGACCATCCCATGATCTTCCAACCCGCGGCACTGCCGTGGGATCCGGGATCGTATTGGGTCGCCACGATCTTCACATCGGTCAGTGCGTCACCGTGTTGCTCTGCCAAGATGCGATCGAGATCCGCTTCGAGCTTCAAGCGCGTCTCCGTCGTCTCGTGACGAGGTGACTCGACTTGCTTCTGAAAGTCGAACTCCTTGAGCACTTGGTAGTTGTCCTCGGTGACGATCGCGCCGTTGGCGTCGAGGTACTGACCCGACGCCGACACGGGGTACTTCGTCTTCAGCGGGGTCATGGTGACGACGTTCGTGGTCGTGTAACAGCCGCTGAGTAAGGCGCCCGACAACGTCAGCACGGCACCGCGAGCGAAGAGACTGCGAGAGGGTTTCGTCATTGGTTTGAGCGTAAGAGTAAGCATGTCAGCGGTAAGCAGCGGCATCTACCGAGAGCGTGCGATCCGCCGAGGACGCCCCGTAGGTACTGAAGTCGGTGCCCTCGAACGCGGCCTTGTCGAAGCAAACCCAGACGTCGCGGCGTTGGACTTGGGCGCCAATCTTCGCTTCGGCCGAAAGCTCCGACTGCGCGCTCTCCGTCTGAGTCACGGTCACCGTCGTGTTGCCGTAGCTGTAGCTCGATTGCTGTACGGAGGCGTGAGTCCCGCTATCGGCGTGAATCGGGCGACCCTTCTTCTTGGGCAGGGTCTTCGGTGTCTCGGAGAGCATGAACGGGTAGTCCGCACCCTGGACGCCGACCGTGAAGAGCTCTTGCGGAAATGCAGCGGGACCACAGCCCGTCAACGCTGCGCCGCCGACCAACAGCAGCCAAAGACCCGGCGCCACGCGCCTGGCGCTGAAACCTTCGCTCAGTCCCAGAATAAGCCGCTTTGTCCGGTCCATCGCTCCGCTCGTTCTCCCTCCGGCACCAAGCCGGCAACTCGCACCAAGACGCTGAGATGGCGAGGTAGCGGGCTTGCAATGTCGGTGTCAAGGCGCCCGCTCGAGGCCGAAGACTCGCGAGTCAACCAGACTGGATCGCACTGTGGGCTTGCCCACCCAGCGCCCATGAGCTAGCAGCCCGTTGTCGAAGTCAGCGAGCCTTACCATGTTCGAATCAGTAAAGACTGCACCCCCGGATCCCATCCTCGGCCTCAGTGAGGCTTTCGCGAAAGATCCGCGTACCAACAAGATCAACCTCGCCGTTGGCGTCTACAAGGACGCGGCAGGCGGCACGCCGATCTTGAAGGTGGTCAAGCAAGCCGAGAAGCTGTTGCTCGAGCGCGAGGTGACCAAGGGTTACAAGCCCATCGAGGGCGATCCGGTCTTCGGTCGGCTCGTGCGCGAGATGTTGTTTGGCCAAGGCAGCGAGCTGGTGCCCGAAGGTCGTGCGCAGACTGCCCACACGCCCGGTGGTACAGGCGCCCTGCGCGTCGTGGGTGACTACGTGCACAGCCAGACCCCCAGCGCCAGCGTCTGGTGCAGCGATCCCACGTGGGTCAATCACCAGAAGGTGTTCGAAGCGGCCGGACTCGCGACCAAGTCCTACCCGTACTTCGACGCCAAGAACAACAAGGCGACGATCGACGCCATGCTCGAAGCACTCGCGAAAGCTCCCGCGGGTGACGTCGTGTTGCTCCACGGCGGCTGTCACAACCCGACGGGTGCCGATCCCACTCGCGAAGATTGGCAGAAGATCGCCAACGTCCTTGCGCAGCGCGGGCTACTGCCGCTGATCGATTTTGCGTATCAAGGCTTCGGTACGGGTCTCGAAGAGGACGCCGAAGGCGTTCGTTTGCTGGCCGCGCAGCTCCCCGAACTGTTCATCTGCTCTTCGTTCTCCAAGAATTTCGGCCTCTACAACGAGCGCACCGGCGCGCTCACGCTGCTCGCCAAGACGCCCGCGCACGGCGAAGCGGTGCTGAGCCAAATCAAGAGCTGCATTCGCGCAAACTATTCGAACCCGCCGGCTCACGGTGCCGCCATCGTGCGCGCCATCCTCGAGGACGCGGCGCTGCGCAAGCAGTGGCTGGGCGAGCTCGCCGAGATGCGTGACCGTATCAACAGCATGCGCACCGAGTTCGTGAGCATGCTGAAGAAGAAGGGCGCCAAGCAGGACTTCGGTTTCATCGCACACCAGCGCGGCATGTTCAGCTTCTCCGGCTTGGACAAGAACCAGGTCGAGCGCCTGAAGAGCGAGTTCGCGATCTACATCGTCGGCTCGGGGCGCATCAACGTGGCGGGAATGACACCGGACAATCTCGGACCGCTGACGGACGCGATCGTCGCCGTTCTTTGACCTCGCGTTTCTGAACCCGAGCTATCGTAAGCGACGGCTCTCCCAGTCTGGGCAGCATTTTGCGCGGACAGGAGAGCCGAAGTCTTTTGTGGGCAGTGATTCATTTTTGCTGATCCACTGCCGCTAACAGTTGCAACTTTACGCTGCGTCGAACCGATTGCTCGTGATTGGGTCGAATCGCTAGTGGTTCCGGCAAAACTTCGCCGCTCGCTGAAAGCTTTCACGCGCCGGCAGTGGTATTTGTGCGCCGCTCGGTGCGTTCATTTCGTTCGCGCATGGGCATGTTAGATTCGCGCACCATGAGGCGTGTGTTATTGGTCGCACCGATTGCGTTAGTGTTCGGTGCATGCGGTAGCGATCCAGTGTCGAGTCCCCCCGTCGTCAACGAGGGGCCGATCAAGGTCGAGAGCCCCGGCGCTACCGTTGGAATGCTGACGATGCCGACAGGCTCGGTGCCGGGGGCGACCGAGCCCGACCAAAGCACCGTGATTGTCGACGACGGCAAAGAGGATACGGCAGCCTTGCCCACTGGCGTCGCCAGTGCCGGCGCCATGGCGGATCCTTGCGAAGTCGCAGGTTGCGGTCCCGGTCAGCGCTGTGAGCAGACCGACACGAGCGCAACTTGTGTCGACGTCACCTGTGCGGAGCTCACTTGCGCTGCCACCGAGCAGTGCCGTCCCGACGCGCAGGGCGGCAACATTTGCGTCGACATCTCTTGCGACGAGGATGTCGATTGCCAAGCCGAGGAGTTCTGCGGTCCCGATCACGTCTGCGTGCCGGACGCTTGCGCCCCCGGTACCCGCGTCTGTGACGGGCTGAACGTGTCCGAGTGCGCCTCGAACGGCAGCGGCATGGCTCAGGCGTACACTTGCGGTTCGCAAGCGTACTTCGACTCGCAGTGCGTCGCGCTGTCGGACACGGACGCCGGCTGCAGCTGCCAGGACGATTGGGATTGTCCCGCGTATACCGTGTGTGAGGTTAACATTTGCCGCGGCACGGGCGTGGCACCGACGTGCACCGTGCCGCCCTCGAACTTCGCGGACACCAAGCCCTCGGAAGAGATCTTCTGGGGTGGGGCCTCGCAGAACGCGGCGGATCTGCCCGCCCATGACGGCTCGATGGAGCGGAACCCTGCGCCTTGGGCCAACAGCTCGCAAACGACCGCGTCGGCGATGGTCGCGAACCTCGACGACGACAACGGCGATGGCGCGATCAACGAGCTCGACTTTCCAGAGATCATCTTCACCACCTATCAGGGCGCTCAAGGCGATCCCGAAAACGGCGTGTTGCGCGCGATTCACGGCGGCGGTCCGAATCGCGGCAAAGACTTCTTCGCGCGCTGCGGCGATGCCCTCTGGCACGAGGGCGATCCGCTCGACGCGGATCCGTGCACGACGGGTGGCGATGCGCATCGGCGCATGCCCGTCGCGGTCGGCGACTTGACGGGCGACGGCGTGCCCGAGATCGTCTACACGACGATCAACCGCGGCTTCCGCGTGCTCAGCAACACGGGTGAGTTGTTGCTCGATGAGGGAGCCACGGCCGCCTTCGTCGACCCGCTCACCGATCCTGCCGCAATGCCGGACCCCATGCCCTCTGCGACCGGGACCGGGACCGCGGGCGGTGGCATGGCCGGTGGCGGGATGGGCGGCGGCATGGGCGGTGGCGGCTTCAATGTCGTGCGCACCGTCGATCGTGCACCTCCGGCCAGCATCGCGAACTTGGACTTCAGCGGTCTGCCCGAGCTGATTTTCGCCGGCAGCGTGTTCGTCTTGGGGATGGACGACATGGGTAAACTGTTCGTGGACACGCGCTATGACAGCACGGGCACCCAGGGTGACAACGACAGCCTTTCGCCGATGTCTTGCGTCGCGGATCTGAACAGCGCACCCGGTCAAGAGATCTTGGCGGGCACCACGCTTTACTCGATGCCCGCGCACGAGGCGTGCGCGACGCCGCCCTGCAGCGGCATGCTCGACATCATTTGGTCGGCCGAGAGCGTCAATCCCGACGCGAGCGACGTGACCGACTGGAACGGCTACTGCGCCGTCGCCGACGTCTGGGGCAAGGATCACAGCGTGGCGCCCGGTCCCGCAAACCCGCCGGACGCAGTGCCCGAGGCCGTGGTCATCGCCAACGGCAAGTTGCTGCTGCTCGAAGGCGAAACCGGTACTTTGATTCGTGCCCTCGATCTTGGGGGTGGGCAACGCGGTGGCGCACCGAACGTCGATGATTTCGACGGCGACGGCTACGCCGAGATCGCCTCTGCACTGCAGGACTTCTACGTGGTCATCGATCTGCAGGACCCGACGCCCGATGGCGGCAGTTGTCCTGCGTGGCCAACCGTGATCCCGCGCCCGACCCAAGCCGGACAAGCCGATAACCCGAACTTGACGGCGGGTCTGATCCGCAACCCAGGTGGAATGGGCTCGATGTCGCTACCGAGCGGAGCGGTGGTGCCTGGTTCGTGCGCCAGCAACGCCGATTGTGATCCCGCAGCGGTCTGCAACTTGGCTGCCAAGCGCTGCACCTGTTTGCACAATGGTTGGAGTCGCGACAGCGACGATGACTCGAGTCGCGCCACCTCGTCGAGCGTGTTCGATTTCAACGGCGATGGCGCGGCCGAGGCGATCTACAACGATGAGTGCAACTTCCGCATTTACGACGGCTCGAGCGGCGAAGTGCTGTTCTCCGAGGTCTCGCGCAGTCGCACGGTGATCGAGAACCCAATCGTCGCTGACGTCGACAACGACGGCAACGCCGAGGTCGTGACCATCACCAACACCGAGCAGAGCGGGCGCTGCGACGACGACACGATGCAGCCCACTGGCCCTCACGGGTTACGCGTGTGGGGCGATGCGCAAGACACTTGGGTCGGCACGCGTCGAATTTGGAACCAACAGAGCTACTCGGTCACCAACGTCACCGAGAACGCGATCGTGCCCGATCATCCGCCCGAGAGCTGGGGCGTGTTCGAGGGCCGCTACTACGACACTTATCGCTCCCAACCTCGCTCGTACGGGGTTGCGCCGGACTTGACCGTGGTCGCCGTCAGCTTGTTCTCACCGGACGCCGGTTGCGGGCAGCTGAGTAACACGATTCAAATCGTGTTCGAGGTGAAGAACGCAGGCGATCAGCGTGTTGGTCCCGGCGTGCAGGTTGGATTCTTCGGCACGTGGGCGGGCACCGAGGAAGCGCTGAACGGTCCCGATGGGCCTTTGAGCGTCGTGCTCGACACCAGCATCGAACCCGGCAAATCGGTGATTCGCACGGTGACGTTCAACGCGGCCGACCAAACTGCGCGCGGCAAGTTGCCCGATAGTGTGCGCGTGCTGGTCGATTCTGCGACGACTTCGACGTTCGGCTCTGAGCGCGAGTGCCACGAGGATAACAACGACCGCACGCAAGTCGTGGATCCCGGCATTCCGCGTCCGGATCTCTCGATTGCGGTGGGCGAAGCAACGGTCAAGTGCTCGACCCACACGGCCACCGTCGCGGTCACGGTCAGCAATGCCGGAACGGCGGACGCCACGGGCGTCGTGGTTCAGATCTTCGCGGGCGATCCCGGCGCCGGCGGCAGCCTGATGCAAGAAGTCGCGATCTCCGATCCGATCCCCGCCATGGGCCAAGTCTCGCTCATGATCGACGTGCCGAACTTCCCCAACAACCGCGAGATCACGCTCTGGGGTTGGGTCGATCCACACAACACGGTTGAAGAATGTAACGAGGGCGACAACACGGACCCCGCCGACAATCCAATCGCCTGTCGCGTGCTGGGCGGCGCCAAGTAGACGCTTCTTTTCGCCAAACAAACGAGCTAGAAGGGCGGGATGATTCGTCAGCCCACCCTTCTCATTCTCGCATTGGCCACGCTTGGCGGGTCAGTGATGGGGCTCAGCGCGTGCGGTCCCTCGCAGCCTGAAACCGTAAAGGCCAACGTCGTCGCGGGCGCCATGCCGGCCAACGGCAGCTGGCGCGGCGTATATTACAGCCAGACGTTCGGCTACTTGCACTTGCTCGCCGACGGCAGCAGCGTGTCGGGCAAGTGGCGCACGGCCTCGGGCGAGAAGTGGGGTGAGATGCACGGCACCTCCGATGGCGACTTGCTGCGCTACGAGTGGGAGGAGACGCGCATCGGAATGTTCGGTCCGAACGCGAAGTCTCACGGCAAAGGTTACTTCAAGTATGTCGTCCCCGAGGGGGATGACCCCGATCACGAGATCCACGGCCAATGGGGCCTGGGTGACAACGAGGCGGGCTACACGTGGGACGCCGTCAAGCAGCGCCGCATGGAACCCGATCCCAACAGCGTCATGCCCGACGAAACCGCGACGGCAGTCGAAGGTGGCGATTGGGACGGCTCGAAGAGCAAGAACGCCTCCGGTGTGAAGGACGACAAGCCCTCCGATCGCGCGCCCGCCGAGGGCTCCGATAAGGACAAGGGCGACGGCTGGGAATGAGCCTGTGACCGCCACTGCAAGTCAGGCCGGTCGTGGCCTGCAATTTCACGAGCCGAGCATCTTCGAGCGCGGCGCGCCGGGGCGCTTTGGGGCCTCGTTACCCACCAATCCGGAGGCTCAACTGGGCGTCCCGCGGGTGAGCGCAGAGGCGATCTTCGGCTCGAACTTCCGGACTGAGCCCGCGGGCTTTCCGGAGGTGAGCGAACCCGAAGCGGTGCGTCACTTCGTGCGCCTGAGTCAGTGGAACTTCTGCATCGACACGCAGTTCTATCCGCTGGGCTCGTGCACGATGAAGTACAACCCAAAGGTGAACGAGTGGGCGGCGCGTTTGCCCGGCCTGTCGGAGATCCATCCGCTGATGCAGCCACAGCTCGTGCAGGGCGCGTTGCGCCTGATGCTCGACTTGCAAGGCTTCCTGGCGGAGATCGCCGGCATGGACGGCGTTAGCCTGCAGCCTGCAGCCGGTGCTCAGGGTGAGCTGACTGGGTTGATGATGATCCGCGCGTATCATCAGGCTCAGGGCCGCAATCCGAAGAAGATCTTCATCCCGGACAGCGCCCACGGCACGAACCCCGCGAGCTGCGCGCTCACGGGCTTCGAAACCGTCGCGTTCGAGACCTATCAGGGGCGCGTCGATCCGAGCGTGCTCGCGCGGGCGCTCGAAGCCGCGGCAGACGACGTCGCGGGCTTGATGATCACGAACCCCAACACCGTCGGGTTGTACGAGACGGCGATGCCCGAGATCTGTCGCATGATCCACGACAAGGGCGGCTTGGTCTACGGCGACGGCGCCAACATGAACGCCGTGCTCGGCCGTGCGCGTCCCGGTGACGTCGGAGTCGACGTGATGCAGTACAACTTGCACAAGACGTTCACGACGCCGCATGGCGGCGGTGGGCCCGGCTCGGGCCCGGTCGCGTTCAAGGCGCTATTGGCGCCGTTCCAGCCTCTTCCAGTGATCCAGGCCGGCGGCGCAGAGCTCACGCTCGACTACAATCGCCCCCAGAGCGTTGGCCGAGTTCGCTCCTTCTTCGGCAACTTCGGCATGATGGTGCGTGCCTACACGTACATTCGTGAGTTGGGTGCCGAGGGCTTGCGTCAAGTTACCGATCTAGCGGTGCTCAACGCCAACTACATCGCAGCCAAGCTCAAGCACGAGTTTCCGCTCGCGGTCGACACGGGCGTGATGCACGAGGCCGTGTTCACGGATCGGCAGCTCGAGGCAGAGACGGGCATCAAGACGTTGGACGTCGCCAAGCGCTTGATCGACTATGGCTTTCACCCGCCCACGGTCTACTTCCCGTTGATCGTGCGCGGCGCCTTGATGGTGGAGCCCACCGAGACCGAGACGAAAGAGACCCTGGACTCGTTCATCGAGGCCATGATCCAGATCAAGCGCGAGGCCGAGAGCGATCCCGAGTTGGTTCGCAACGCGCCCCACAACACGCGCCTGGGTCGTCTCGATGAGGCTCGCGCCGCGCGCAAACCGCGTCTGCGTTGGACACCGCCGGGCACTGAGCCCGCGGGCGAAAACAGCTGAGCTCAGCTCTGAGCTGCTCTACGCACGCACTTTGCTAGAGCGCTGCACCGCTCACCCCGCGCTGCTCGGGTGGGCGGTTTCGCGTTTCGGAAGCGAGCACGAGACACACGTCGCCGAATTCGTGCTCGAGGTATTCAGCCGCTTCGGCCGCGCCCAGAGCGTCGAGTAATACTGCGCGCTCGACGAACGACTCGAGCAGCTGAAAGTGACTCGTGCCAAGCGAGTGCATGCCGCTGAGAATGCCGTCCACGACGCGTCGCGCGTAGCCCGACCCAATGCGCAGGGTCGTCGTTCCAGGCCCCGACCGCACCGCGCCAAAGCTTGGCGCGCTCTCGGAGTCGTTCGCTGCGGACGCGGCGCTTTCCAGCGCTCGGACCACGCTCGTGCCGGCGGCGATGACGCGTCCCCGACGGCGTTTGCAATCGGCCACCGCTTGGCACGTTCGCTCTGGGATCTCGTAGCGTTCAGTCAGCGGCAGCAATGAATCGAGTTCATCGTTACCGGTAGACGAGATGCCGGCGCCGTGCGTCAAGTATGCGACCTCGACGCCCGTCGCAGCCAGCGCCAACAATTGTTCACCATCCAACGAAAACCCGGCACTTGGCGCTTCGAACGCCCATGGTCGCCCGGCATAGAGGTTCTGCACGTCCCAAAGCGCTAGCTGCTCTGGCACGTGAGCATATTGGATGGGGCTTCCTTGCGCGTAGAGTTGACGCAAGAGCAAGGGCCCTTGGCAATTGAAGCGCAGAGTTACCAGGCGAGAGTTGTGTTCATGCAGCTGAGTTAGTTCCGCTTCCAGCCCTTGCTCGAAATACAATCGCTCGCCTACCGCCAGGCTTGGCGGCGCGGCACGCAATTCGGTCGGCGTGTGGTAGTCACCGCGTCCGAACAAGACAGCGACAAATGTGTCGTCGCTCTCACGGGCCGCGAGACGCACCTCGATGTTGCGTTCACGGGTAAACAGCGACGCCGGCAGAGTTGCCGCGTCGTTGACGACGAGCAAGTCACCGCGTTCGAACAAGCTGTTCAAGTCGCGGGCGCTGTGATGCGTCACTTGACGCCGCGTAGCATCGAGATACAAGAGCTTGCGTTCGCGATTCGTGCGCGGTCGGCTTGCAGCTTTCATGAGTCGCTCCTCGCTGCGACGGTCGTCGTCGAGCCGGCTCGAGCAGTCGAGCTCTCGAACAGTCTTTCTAGGTTGAAGCGCGAGCCGCTCTCGATTGCGTCGTGCTCGAGCAAGGACAACAAACGTTCGGCGACGACCTCGGGCTGCGCTAGCGTGCTGGGATCGGCGTCGGGCATGGCATCCTGGTGCATGACCGTGTCCATCTCGCCGGGGTCGAAGGCGAAGCTCTTGACGCCAACTGGTTCCAACTCGGCCGCCCACAGCCGTGCTTGGTGATCGAGTGCGGCTTTGGAGAGTCCATAAGCGCCCCAGCGCGGATAGGCATTCTCCGCCGCATCGGAGCTCACATGCGCGATCGTGCCGTGTCGACGCAGCGCCATCGAACCGGCGATTGCCCGGCTGAGTCGAAATGGCCCAATCACGTTCACTTGCAACACTTGCTCCAAGTCCTCGCACTCGGTGTCCAGCAGCAGCCGCAAGGGCACCGGGCCCAAACTGCTGGCGTTGTGGATCAATAGATCGATAGGTCCGACGAGTTCAGCCGCCGTCGCAGCCAGTGGGTAGATCGCATGCTTGTCCGCGATGTCGGCGACGATCGCGTGCGCTTCACCACCAGCGCGGCGGATCTCTCTTTCGATGCGCTCCAAGGGTTCTCGGGTTCGACCGACGAGTACGACGCGGGCGCCGCGTGCCCCGAGGCCGCGCGCCAGAGCTGCCCCCAATCCGCGGCTAGCACCAGTGACCAATGCCGAAGTTTTCGAAAAGTCCATTTGCCAACTCCTTTGTCACTGGAGCATGGGTCGGCATTCTCGACTTTTGACAACTTTGACAATATATTGGCAAGCGCTCACTGCCTTGGCCTAGCCGGTGGTGTCCAGGCGCTTTTACCCGTAGCTTGAAGGCATGACCGATTCGCTGGCAGACAGTCTTGGTCGCAACGTGCGGCAATTGCGCCAAGCGCGCGGACAAACCCAGGCGCAAATGGCGCGCTTAGCGCGTTTGCCGCGCGCTACCTGGGCCAACCTCGAATCGGGTGCTTCGAACCCGACGCTCCAGGTCCTGCATCGCGTGGCAAGCGCGCTGCAGGTATCACTCGAGGAGTTGGTGGCAACACCGCGCGCAGAAGTTCGTCTGTATCCGCGAGGCGAGCTGCCGTCGCGCCGCCGGGGTGACGTGACGGTTCACTCGCTGCTGCCAGACGAGATCCCTGGCATGCAAATCGAACGGATCGAGTTGCCCGTTGGCTCTCGCCTCGTTGGGGTGCCTCACACGGCGGGCACTCGCGAGTACTTGACGTGTGAAGCAGGCGAGATCGAGTTGTTGGTCGGCGGCAATGACTTCCATTTGCACGCGGGAGACGTCGCCGTGTTCCGCGGGGACCAACGACACTCCTATACGAACGTCGGGCGCAGTTTGGCGTTCGGCTATTCCGTGATCTTGATCGTGCGCTGACCTTGGTCGTGCATCGCTAAGGATTGTGGACTTTGGTGGCTATTCGCCGGATTCGCGTGTCCGCAAAGGCGTAGCGGTAAGCGTGCCATCAGCCAACTCGTGCTGGCCGATCGAATCGTTCCGCGTTGGGCAGAGCTCTTCGAGGGAGTACCGACGCCTCTGCAAGTCGAGTGGTATCCTGGCGCGGCTTGACGCAGTAAGGGGGTTCAGCTCGGCAAGTGCGTGACTCATGTCTGTCTTATGCCCAATGATTTCGCTCGACTCTGTTTGGGCTTTGTTTCGTTGGTGGCACGACCCAAATCGGAAGAGCGCTAGTAACCTATTGCGGTTCGCAAAGCACTGACACTGAAAGCACTGGCCTCAATACGAAGGCTGCGTGGCGTGCTCGTTTCAGCACTGCTGCTCTTGATACAGTCCACTTCATGAACCGTATCATCTTGGCGCGATCAGAATTGTCGCGGTCATACGCGAGGGTGTTCATCGGCTGGGTCTGCGCGCACGAGCCGCAAGATCGTTGTGCTTCGAATCGCAGTCAGCCGCTGCCGTGATCGTGATCCGTTTCGCGGGTTGTCGCCACGAGTGGTGAACAGAGCTCGGGGCGCTCTGCAAACTCGATCGAAGGCGTCGCCTTCGGCCGGGGGTGCCCCAACTGCAAGCGTCCAGCTCGACGTCCAGCCAGCGGCCCCTCCCGCGTTCGCCACTTTTGAGCAGAGCGAGTGCCGGTTCGAGTAGCCAGAGAAGGTCATGCGAGATTTGTCGTAGGGCGTCCTGCGCGAAGAAAGGCCCCTGGGTCGCGCGCGATGCTGGCTCATTCCGGGAAGAAGCCTTTGACCCTGGCGTACGCGTCCGGTGCAGCACGAAACACCGCGCAACCAGGCCGTTGACGCTTCCCGACCCCGTCCGCTAACAGCAACAGCGAGGTACGGCGGAGCAGCGGCTCGGAGTGCGGGGTAAGAGCTTACGAAGGAGTGATCTTGGCCAAGTTCAGAAGTTTGGTTGTTTCGATGGGCGACCTCGCCGAGGAGACGCTCGCAGGGCGTAACCTCCGACGAGAGATGTCCCGCTGGTTCCCGAGTTCTACCTGGGCACGCGAGTTCGAGCATCCGCTCGTCAGAGCCGGGGTGCGTGAAAAGCGGCGCGACTTTCTATTCAAGCTCACTGCGAGCGCCGGCTTGTTCGTGCCCGGGATTTCCGCGTGCAGCGGAGCGGAAGCGGCTGCCATCGCGGGTGTGGTATTTCAAGCCATCAAGGTCGCCAAAAGCAAGTACAGCGCGGGCAGCGAGGCCGGTGGCTCAGCGTTCTTCGACAGTGACTCGCAGAGCCGTGAAAAAGCCCAACTCGGCACGCAGCTGATGCTCGCCCACACCAACGAAGTCCAGGACGAGCACGAGGAGCTGGTGCAAGTGCCCCCGAAGAAAGACAACTGGGCCTATGCCTTCGAGGGGCTGGTCTCGCAGCTGACGGGTGATCATCAGATCTCCGGAATCGCGGCAGGCGTCGAGTTGCTCACCGAGGTCTTCGCGTTCATCTGATACCGTTACCTGGTCTACGACTAGCACTCTCATGAAAGCCCAACCCCAGACACGCTCCGCCCTCACTGGTTCCGGTCTGCTCGTGTTGAGCCTCGGCCTCGGTCTCGTGTCCGCGTGCAAAGGCGCGGAAGCTCCCGAGCGATCTCATCCCGGGTGCCCAGGCAAGTCCTTCCGCAGCGCGACCAGCGAGACGGATTGCGTTTGCGAGAAGGGCCAAGTGCTCAGAGCGGGTGCGCTCGAGTGCAAGGCGTGCAATCCGGTCCCGTCCGGGGGATTGTATTGCGAGTGCGATGACACCGAGATGTTCAGCTTCGATGGGCGCATGGAAGCGAAATTGCAGCTGTCGTCCCAGCAAGTGAGCTGCGGCAAGCCCTCCGATTGCGATTGGGGTCAGCGCTATGACGCTCGCGCCGGCAAGTGCATTGCATGCGTGGCGGGGGATTGTGGTTCTTCCTGCGGAGATTGTCCTGTTGGTTCGGCTTGCGTCAGCGGTCAGTGCGTGATCGCGGGGATCTGCGAGATCGACGACATCGACAAAGCTGATTCGAATGTGCTGGGCGGCAAATGCAATTGGGGCGAAGGAGAAATCAAAGACGTCGACTTGATCACGTCTTTGCTGCCCGGAGTGGACTGCAGTTTCCACGACAGCAAATGCAACTACGACGCGAAGATCGAACCGCTCGGCGGTTGGGAGCCGAGCTGTCCGAAGGGGGCGCATCGCAGCAAGGACGATCCAGATCTGTGCGTTTGCAAGAACGCGGATGAAGTGATGTACGCGGGCGCTTTGGAATGCGACTCGTGTGATCCGGTGGCCTCCGGCGGTATGTATTGCGACTGCGGTGAGAACGCGGTCTTCAGCGACAACTTGCTCTTGGATCAGACGTTCCAATTGCTTTCCTACAGAGCCGAGTGCGGAAAACCGAACATGAAGTGCCCCGATGGGCAGTGGTTCGATGGCAGCAGCTGCGCTGCGTGTGAACCTCAACAGTGCGGTCAAGGTTGCTTGTGCCAAGCGGGATGGACCTGTGTGAGCGGCGTCTGCGTTGGCGGCATTGCCGGGCGCGTGAGCTCGATCACCACGATTGCCGCACGCTACGACGAGATCGTGCAGGGTGCCCTGCGCAACACCAGTGGTGGGACCGTCGAAGATACATCGGTGTGCGTCGAGCTTGGGACCTTCGAAAGTTGGCCCGCAGGATCCTCAGCGACCCAGGTGCAAGGCACAGATGGGTGCGTCTACGATGCGGTGCCCTTGCCATGCACGTTCGGTGAGGGGGACTTGATTCCGCTCGGCGCGATCGGCGAATTCGTTCCCGGCGAGACCTACACCTGGGCGTTCCCGGATGGCTGTTCCTACGAGGTAAAGGCAGAAGCCTTGAGCCGGTGAGAACGGGTCGATGGACTCCGGGCTCAGTACGGCCTCACGCGCGTTGTCGGTTGGAGATCCGATCGGCGCGCTGAAATTCGTCGGGCTGCGCAACGATCCGCCAGCGCTGGCATTGCGGGGCATTGCTCTGGCGCAGTTGGGCGAATTGAAGGACGCCCGAGCGCTGTTGGTTCGCGCAGTGAAAGCGTTCGAACCGGGTGAGCAGTTGGCTCGGGCTCGTTGCCTGGTCGCGCAGGCCGAGATCTCTCTGGCAACGCGCGACTTGGCAGGCGCCAATCGGGGTCTAGCGGCGGCACGTGAATTGCTGATGGCGCGAGGTGAATGGGACAACGCGCTGCTCGCCGGCTTGATCGATGTGCGGCGCTTGGCGCTTCTCGGTGACGTCGATGCGGCTCGAGCGAGCTTCGATGCATTGTCGCGAACCCGCGTATCGTCGCGTTTGCAAGCGCTGGCGGAGTTGACCACCGCTGATCTCGCGATCAAGCGCTTGGATTGCGCGGCAGCCCAGCGCGCGTTGCGCGCGGCGCGAGAGGCCGCCTTGGCTTCGAGCATTCCCCAACTCGTGGCTGAAGCACAGCGTGCGTCGGATCAGTTCGAGGCTCCCGTGGCGCGCTTACGGCGAGCGGGGGAGGAAAGCGACTTGAATCTGTCACAGCTGAGCGGGCTCTACGCCTCCCACGATTTCATCGTCGACGTGTGCCAGCGTGAAGTGCGTAGCGGAATGAAGCGCGTAAACCTGGTGCGACGTCCCGTGTTGTTGGAGCTCGCTCAGAGTCTCGCGGCGTCCGCGCCCAGCTCGGTTTCGCGAGAGCTCTTGATCGAACGCGTCTTCGGTGCGCGAAAGATTAACGATTCGCACCGAGTCCGACTTCGGGTAGAGATCGGGCGCCTACGAAAGCTGTTGAAAGAGGTCGCGCAGATCGTCTCGACGCATGGCGGCTTCGCGCTCGAACCCACGAGCTCACGTCCGGTAGCGCTCGTGACTCCGGCGATGGACGGCGCTCGCAGTGCCTTGCTCGCCTTGTTGCGTAGCGGGGAGTCTTGGTCGACTTCCGCGTTGGCTGAAGCGCTTGGCAAGAGCCAGCGAGCCGTGCAGCGCGCGCTCTCGGAGCTCGAAGCTTTGGGTAAGGTGCGCGCCAGCGGTAAAGCGCGCGCTCAACGTTGGGTGGCGGCGCCGGGCGCTCAAATCGCGACGACCTTGTTACTCGTGGCTCCGGGCACGCTGGGCTAGCTTATCGCTCATGAAGACGACCACAGCACGAGTTCAAAAGGCAGAGATCGTTCGCGAGTACGGACCATTCCCCGGTGGGGACAACATTGGCGGCGTTACTTGCGATGGCAAACTGACGTGGGCAGCCGCGGGCACGCACTTACAAGCCTTCGACCCCGAAACGGGCAAAGCGGTCAAGAAGCTGCCCGTGGCAGCCGACGCCGGAACCGCATTCGACGGCAAGCATTTGTACCAGATCACCGGCAGCACGATTCACAAGCTCGATGCCGAGAGCGGAGCAATCTTGAGCGAGATCCCGGCCCCGGGCGCTGGGGGAGACTCGGGTTTGGCGTGGGCAGAAGGTAAGCTCTGGGTTGGCCATTACCGCGAGCGCAAGATCTACTGCATCGATCCCAACTCGGGTAAGATCTTGAAGACCATAGACTCCGATCGCTTCGTCACGGGAGTGACCTGGTTGAACGGCGAGTTGTGGCATGGCACCTGGGAGAACGAGCAGAGTGAGCTGCGTCACGTCGATCCCGAGAATGGCGCCGTGCTCGAGCGACTCACGATGCCCGACGGGATCATGGTCAGTGGCTTGGAAGCGGATCGCAAAGGGGTGTTCTATTGTGGCGGCGGGCGCAGCGGTAAGGTTCGCGCTGTTCGTCGACCCACGGCGTGAGAGTCAGCTCTAAAAGCGTGCGATTCTGTGAGCGATCTTGCTCCAACGCGTCGGCCCGTTGATGACAATCGTTTGAACGCAGCTTCAGCCTCCGGGTCGCTCTTCCAAGTCCCCAGATCGGTCCGTAGCAGGCGCCGGTTGCAAACAAGTTCGTACGCCAAGCAGGCCAATCATCGAGCGTCGCCCTTGCGTCGTAACATTGCCTGGTAACTACGATCAGCAAGTAGAGCTGCGTTGCGACCAGGATCGAGCGCACCACGATGATGTCCCACCGTTAGCCAAGCGCAGCCAAGTCAACGGCCATTCGTGCAAGGCGACCGTCGAGGACGAGCTTCAGAGAGCGACGCAGAGCGTGCGGTAGCGATGCCATCGAGGTAGTGCCGAGCGCCGCGGGCATGTAGCGGTGCGCGTCCGGTTGGACTGTGACGGTCGCCCAACAGTTTCCCGGCGCAACTCGGGCATTTTTGCTTCCGCGGGTTGCAGGTTGGTCGTGACAGGCAGCCGATTATCGGCAACCGTGCGACCCAGGAGCGCTGCATGGGAACCAAGGGCGATCGAAAGCCTGCATCGGGCGCGGCAATTCAAAAGACATCGATTCACGAGGCCACCGCCGAGTACGAGACGTGGCTCGCCAAGCACATCCCGCTCGTGGAGCGCGATCTCGCGAACAAGCACGCGCAGATGGCAGGCGATCCGTTTCGATTTCTGCGCGCGACGTTCTATCGCTGGATGCAATGTTGGGCAGAAGGCGATGAAGCCCTGCAGAAAGGGCCCAGCGTCCTGTCGGTCGGCGATCTGCACGTCGAGAACTTCGGAACCTGGAGGGATGCTGAAGGACGCTTGATCTGGGGAGTGAACGACTTCGACGAGGCCTACACCCTGCCTTGGACCCAAGATCTGGTGCGCTTGGCAACGAGCGCGCGTTTGGCGATCGCCGAACAGTCCTTCACGGTCTCTGGATCCGAAGCGTGCCGTGCAATCCTCGCGGGGTACCTGCAGGCACTGAGCGAAGGGGGGAGACCCTTCGTGCTGGCGGAAGAGAACGGCTTCCTGCGTCGGGTGGCGGCCACCAACTTGCGCGATCCAAAACGTTTTTGGAAGAAGCTCAGCGGCTTCGATCAGGCCGACGAAGTGCCCAAGTCCGCAGCGCGTCGTATCAACGCTGCACTACCCGATCAGCGTTTGGTGTGTCGTTGGGTCAGTCGCGTGTCGGGCCTCGGGAGCTTGGGCCGCCAACGTTTCGTGGGCATCGCCGATTGGAACGGCGGCTTGGTTGCCCGTGAAGCGAAGCGCCAAGCTCCGCCCGCGAGCGCGTGGGCATTGGGCGTTCGTTCGAGCAAGACCTACGGCGCTCGCCTACTCGAGTCCGCCGTGCGTATCCCCGATCCTTTCTTACACATTGGCAACGACTGGATCGTTCGCCGTCTAGCGCCCGACTGCGTCCGGATCGATTCGAGGGAGCTGCCCGCCAAACGCGATCAGAACCGTTTGCTGTGGGCGATGGGTTACGAAACCGGGAATGTTCACTTGGGAACAGCCAAGGTCAACGACATCGTCGCCGACGCAAGCGCTCGCAACCCCGATTGGCTCGAGCGTGCCAGCCGCGATTTTGCGGAACGCGTGGGCAACGACTGGAAGGCGTGGACGAAGTAGTGGCGTCCACGCCGTTGTGCAGGTCGACCCCGATCAGGGGATGAAGTTGCACGGCGGATAGTGAATGACGCCGTTCGCGTCTCGACCGCAGCGCGGGTACCGAATCTTCTTTACCGGATCCTTGTATCCGTATGCGATCGACCTAGCGTTGCAATTGGGATCGACGTTGTACGCGTTGCAATCGAGGTTCGATCGGCAACTATACCGGTTCCACAAGCAGCACCCTCCATACGTCGTATTGTACGGCGCTCCCTGCTGATTGCAGTAGTACAAGGACAAGTCGGGTTGGTCTGATAGAGCATCTGCCGCGCTCGGGCCCAGATCGGCCGCTAGATATTGATTCGCCTCGCTGGACGTATCGAAGAAAGCGGATTCAGGTTGCTCGGCACGGCCGATCGCTGGCGCATTTGCAGGGACTGAGTCTGCGTTGGCCGTCTCTGACGGTTGTTTCGAGCAAGCGCAGACAGCTAAGCCCAATGCAAAACCAAATTTCAGCAGCTTCATTTGTGGTGTGCTCCTTTCAGGACGACTAGAGGGTGAGATCTACTACTTACCGCCATCGATGATCGGTGAAGCGGAGTCACAGTATTTCTTGAAGTACTGTGCCTCGGAAGTCGGCAGGGCATCGCCCGTGCAGCTTCCGAAGTGAAGAGTGCAAGCAAGCCCCTCGGGACTCCCGAACGGCCATTGCGCCACCGCGGTGCAGTCCGCGGCGCCGTTGCATTGCTCCATGCAGTCAGCCAAGGTCGCAGCTCCGGTGACTTGCATGCTGCCGCCATCGGCGTCTGCTTCACATTGGCGTTCATTCAAGACCTTGAACACGCAACCTGAGTCGGGGTCGACGACCGTTCCATCGACGGCAGGGAACTCAGTGATTGCATCGGGAGGCGGATTTGACCCACAGACTTTCCTGTATTGCTTCATCCCACTAAAGACGAAAGAGTAGCCGTCGTTGGCGGGTGAATCACAGGTGTAGATGTGCAAAGAACAAGGCTCGTGAGCCTTGCCCAGGCCCATCCAAGTGTAGTCCGTAATTGCATTGCAGGTTGGGTCGTCGAGGCAAGCCACGGCGCAGTCTTGTGCCGTGCTGGCATTCATCTCGAACGACTCATGCATCCCAGCGTTCTCGCAGACGTTTCCTTCGCCGAGGTACTCGAACCAACAGCGATCATTGCCGGAATCTGCAGCGTCCGTGGTGATTGTGTGCAGTTCATCTGCACCACTGTCTTGCGCGCTTGGCTCGGTGCGAGCAGGGGTTCTCGTTGGCGACGGCTCTTGCTCGGTCGATTTGCCGACGACTTTGTCCGTTGCTTCTTCCTCCGAACAGCCGAGCGCTAGCAGCAACGACATCCACGGCCGTAGAGCGCGAGCTGCATTGAGGATGCGGTGGTAACTCATGGTCAGCATATTAGGAGCGCACGAAAGTGCACCCCCCGTGGGTGGCGCAGTGTTCGCGCAGAGAGTGGGCCGTGTCAAGACAGTGTGGGTGCGCCCACTGTCCCGTTTTTGCTTGCCACCCAGTGTTGGACGAAAAATTCGCCCGGTGACTGCAATCGGATTCGCCAGCGTTCTGTCTCGACAACCACGAGGCTCCGCCCGATTTAACGGAGTTTAACGTTGGCTTCCCGCGTCAATCAGCGGTTGACAGTAGTACTGGGACTTGGCGCGCCATTGCGTGCTCGGGTCAGAGGAATCCGGGGTGACAGTGGTGAAATACGGAGGTGCAATGTGCGTTGCGAGTGACCACCCAGGCTGATTCGTCGGATGTAGCGCGAGCGTGGGAACGTCAGTGTCGAATGGACGCAAATACTCGGCCGTCCATTCCAAGCCGTCTTGGTCGTCCAGAGTCGCATTTCCCTCATCGGCGAGAACGCGATCGGAAAATCCCTGATTGCGTATTCGATAGGCGTTCGGATCGGTTTTTCCGGGCTCGAAGGTCCACAATGCGCTCGACAACTCGTGCGAATCTACCGGTCCAACATAGAGTTGGAAGGTCCGCACGTCGAATTGCACGATGTGAAGCGCAAAGACATCGCCCAGGAATCGATTGGTGAGCACGAACCCCATGCCGCATGAGGCGCTAGCGTCGACTCTGGTCGCTTCGGGCAAGGGCAGATCGCTGGAGCTCGCGTGACAACTCGCGACCAGCGCGCTCAGGATTAGCGATCTTGCCAAAAGCTCGGTGCGCACGAAGTCAACCCGAGTGTCTAAGCGTCGCCAGACGCCGTTGGCAAGCGTTTGCTTGGAGCCTCTTCCCCAAACACGCCGCTTGGACCTAAATGCGCTGGCGTGTGTAAACTTGGTGTCCTGATGATCGCGGTGCAGTGGGGCGTTCTGGCGTGCCACGCTCTGCCCGAGGGGGAAAGACAGCAGTCTACCGCCACGACCGGTGCGCCGCAGGTTTGGGCCCCAGAGCGTTTGTGTGTCACTGGGGTCCAGATCTTCAACCAGTCCGTCGGCGCTGGCGAGGTGGTGGGGGTTGGACTTCCCAGTGCAGACCAGGCGCGCGAACAGGTCGTCGCGCTGGGCACGCGTGAGCAGCCGCTGTCTTATCGGCAGGTGTGGCAGCTGATCTTGTCCGACACGCAGCTTGGCTCATACGAGCTCTTCAATCCGAATAGGCCGTTCAATCGACTGTCGGTATCCTTGAAGGCGACGGGCCTCCATCCCCAAGAAGGACAAGAAGAATTCTCCACGGCAGAGGCGCTGGCGTGGATCGTCAGGCGCGCCGGCAAGATCCGGAGCGACGAGGACTTCGGGGATGTGTGGTTCGAGTTCGTGCCGGTAACCAACCCCGATGTGTCACTCGAAGTCGCGACTCAGTCGCCCCACGGCTTGTCCTTGACCGCGCGCGTTGCCGGCGAAGACACCCCGCCCAACAAGCTCTGGGGTCTGCTTCCGACGCCCCTGTGCGATCTGTAGCCGCGTGCTGGGCTTGCAGTTTTCGCCGTGACGTCGCGCGCGTTGCAGCCGGGCGAGTCAGCGAGGCCACCCAGCGGTTTGACGCCGCTGCGCCGTCGACGGCTGCGCGACGTTTGGCTATGTTGCCCGGGCGCTATGTCACTAGAGCTTTCCTGGGCACGTTTTCAGCGGTTTTACGTCGAATATCCGGAGTTGGGGATGGCCCTCGACACCAGCCGGGTGAACCTGACCGATGAGTTTTTGACCAAGATGCAAGAGCCGCTGAGCCTGTCGTTCGAGGCGATGGCTGCTCTCGAGCGCGGCGCAATCGCCAACCCTGACGAGCAGCGCATGGTGGGGCACTATTGGTTGCGCCGTCCGGACATCGCCCCTCGGGCCGACCTGGCCAAGGCGATCACCGACGCGATCGAACAGATCAAGACCTTCGTCGAGGCCGTCGGCTCCGGCGCGGT
>DATAHU010000220.1:0-55224 GCA_036263015.1 Polyangiaceae bacterium
GTTCACTCGGAAGGGCGCTCGACCGTGCGCTGCGATGGCGGCCTGATCGGTCGGGTACTAGAGAACCTGCTCGGCAATGCCATCAAGCACACTCCAATCGGCAGCGGCATCGACGTCGTAGTAGCCGGAGCTGGTGATCGCGTGCGCGTCTTGGTCTCCGACCAAGGTCCTGGTGTCCCCGCCGGAGCGACGCAACGCATCTTCGAGAAGTTTGGAGCACCCGCCGGCAAGGGTGTCACGCACCATTCGGCGGGCTTGGGTCTCGCTTTCTGCAAGCTCGCCGTCGAAGCCCACGGCGGAACCATTGGTGTCGAAAGCCTCGAGCCCAATGGTAGTCGCTTCTGGTTCGAATTGCCGAGCGAGTGTTGAGCCGCGCGTACCCCGACCCTCAACGCGGGCTCGGCGCACTACGGCGATCGTCTTCATAGACGTAAACGGCTCCGGCTTCACTGGCGCTGTTGTCGTTAGGGTCGGTGCTGCTCGAGTCTTCAGCAAACGCTGCTACCGCAAGTGCTGATCCGTCGTCTGACAGCGACGCGGCCCAGCCGAATCGATCTCCGCCATCCGTGTTTGGAGCCTTGATGTATGCGCGCTGCGACCATGTCTCGCCTTCACGCCAAAAGAGGTACTCGGCGCCTGCAGACTGCAAAGTTTCGTTGAGTTGATCGCCGTCTATTCCGACCGCGGCGCTACATTCATAGTCGGCACCAATCGCAAGGACGTTGCCATCGACCGACAGCGCCAGGCTCGTACCGAAGTTAACCCCTTTCCCACAATGCACAAACTCCGACGGCTTGACATAGGCCTGCTGGCGCCAGGACGAACCGCTTTCGACAAACACATACGCCGCGCCGGTGAATCCACGCCCGTCCGCGTTGTCTTGGTCACCGTTGATACCAGTTGCGTTGCTGCTCTCGCCGTACGCCCCAACGGCTAGGGTTCCCCCGTCGCCCGAAAGGGCAAGCGCATATCCAAAGTAGTCTTCCGCTTTCGCGTTCGATGCTTTTAGGTAAACATCTTGGGACCACACGTTAACATCCCAATCGAAAACGTACACGGCTCCGGCCCGCGCGGCATCGTTCTTCGTCGGGTCACCCCCAACGCCTGTTGCGCTGCTTGCTTCCTCAGACGCACCAACGGCGAGCCTGTTGCCATCCGCCGAGATCGCGAGGCTGCCGCCAAAGAGATCCCCATTGTCTGCGTTCGAAGCCTTGGCTTCCCCTTGTTTTGACCACGCACCAAAGTCGCTGCGCTGGAAAACATAGACCGCTCCTGGCCCGCCGGGGGCACCTACCGCGAGGTGCGTACCGTCGGCAGACAAATCGAGGCTCGTTCCAAACCAGCTAGCGTCATTGTTCCAAGCTTTCAGATACGCTTTTTGCGCCCAGTTCCCTGCCTGACGACCGAAGACGTAGACAGCGCCGGAGTCGACATCATCGTTGTTGTCTGAGTCGCCGCCCACTCCGAGGGCATCGCTATCCTCGCTATCAGCCCCAACGCACACCGTATTGCCATCGTCGGAGATGGCGATGGCAATGCCGAACTCGTCACCGGGATCTCCATTTTGTGCAACGAGAAGGGCCTGCTGTTGCCACTCCCCATTGCCGTCTCGCATGAACACGTAGGCTGCTCCGGCTCCCTGATCTGAGGCGGTGCTACCCTCGCCGTAGGCTCCTACGGCCATGGTGCTTCCGTCGCCAGAGATTGCCACAGAATACCCAAACGCCGCCTGCGCAGTGGGTTGGGAGGCTTTGACGTACGCAATCTCGGGAGCTCGGGTCACTGTGAGCGTGTAGGTTCGCACCACGTTGCCTTGGCGCCGCAGCTCAATCGCGATGGGCGTAGGTCCAAGCTTCAGCGGGGCGAGCTCCCAATCAGCACCTGCACCGAGATCGTTGCCATCGATATTGATGGTCGTACCGCTGGGAGCCTCGGCAACGACGGTCACTGCTTGTACCAGGATTGGGACTTCAACGGCATAGGACTCTTGCCCTGGAGCAAACAGCGGATTGAGTTGCCCCGGGTAAACCGCGAGCGACTTCAAAAGGGGGATACAGCCCGTCTCGCCATCGCCCTCGTAGTCCTCTGGACATCCCCCACATTGCAGCTTGCCGTCGCTCACCGTACACGATGTTAACTCGTCACAGCCACCGTTGGAAACAGCGCACTCAACCGCCGGCGGCATTTCATCGGAAGAATGAAGCGGGCCATCAAGGCCTGCGTCGCCAAACGTCGCGTCGGTTTCAGTCTTCGAGTCATCGTCGCTCGATTCGAGCACACCCGCATCCTGACCAACGGTCGAGCTGGTCTGCGAAGGCGCGACCCCCGAATCGAAGACGGATCCGAGTGTGCCCGGACCGGCTGGCGCTGGGGTTGGACCGGTGGATGACGAAGGAATAGGATTCAGTTTCGGGATTCCCGAGTCCAACCCGCCACTCGAAGTCGAAGCATTGTCGCCAGCCGACGGTTCATTCGCGTCCCCACCCGTTGTCTCTGAGTCTGCATCGGCACCGCTAGGCTTCGAACGAGAGCTCCGGGGTGCAGCTGCGCCGCCGTCGGGAAGCTCGCCCAGAGTGTTGATATTCGTGGTTGTCCCTGAGTCGGTGAAGGCAGACGTCGACGGACCCTCAGCATCTGACTGGCCACCGGCATCCCTGTCGCAGGTTAATGTATCCTCGCAGGATGTTGGTCTCAGGCACGCCTGTAAGCTCAAAGCCAACCCGATACACACGCTGACGTTCACAATTCGTCGACCCACCATGAGCGGGTCCGTAACTCATCACGTGTGTCAGCGGCAAGAGGGACGAGCTCTTGAAACATTGCTCCGCAAACCTCGATGGCGAGTTGCTCACAGGCCGTCTCAATCGTTCACCTTTAACCAGTCACGTTCGAACCACAGCCCAATCTGCAAACGCGTGCATTTGCGGTCCTTTTTGAACCCCCTAGGATCACCGCACGTCGGACTCCTCGCCATTGGGAGATTTCACGCAACCGGCCCTGTGCTTGGGAATCATCGCGTTCCCGTATGGTAACTCAGGGTGAGCTACGAAGAGCTGCGCAATGGCGCTAAGCAAGCCATGCGAGCTGATAGTGGAAACTGCGGTGCCCGACACCATGCGCTGGCGCTTGCAACATGAAGCTTCCGTCAAACGCAAACAGCCCGCAATTGCTTGCGGGCTGTTTGTAAACGCGCCCCACCGGGGGGCACTATTTTTGGTTCAGGGGTTACCGGCGATTGACTCAGCAACACACGCGAGACCCGTGGGATCTCCAACGTCGTCGCGGTTCTCGGTCTCGCCACCATTCGTCAGAGTGCCATCGCCGTGGAGGTCGAACACGTGCCATCCGGTGGCCGTCGCCACCGCATCTTCCGGCAAGGTGTATAGCGTAACCGTCGCCGCACCGTTCTCGCCTTGGCGGACCAAACGCACGGTCGGCAAGAGCTTCGTCAGGTCCTTGTCTACGTCGAGCACGTTGACGACGACGCTATAGGTTCCATTGTAGTACGGACCTGAGCCGTCCTCGTTCATGGCGATGCGGACCGTTTCGGTGCCGCCCGTCTGCTTGCCTGTGCTGTCGTGGTCGAGCTGTGCGAACGGATCGGAGCTCAGATCACCGGAAGCCGTGGCCGCGGCGCCCGTACCGTACAGGCACTCGCTAGCGCCTCCGTCGCCCGCTGCGTTCGGAACTCCAACGACGAGGTCGACATCGCCGCTCTTGCTCCAGCCGAGCAAGACAACGATGTTGCCGTCGAGGAAGCCACTCGGTAGCGCATCCAAGTGAACGGTTTGTGTATCGCCCGGGGCAATCTCGACAGGCAGAGCAATCTCGTCGTACCCATCTCTAACGATGACGACGCTTTGCGGACCCGTGGGGAATGCATCGAAGCTCACTCCACCGTTCGCGCTCGAAGTCTTGCAGTACTCTGACGCTGCGCAGTCCTCGGTCTCGGGATCGAAGAACCCCTTGACGTAGACCATTGCGCCGGAGACCGCGTCACCGGTGGCAGCGTCGCCAACGGATGCGGTGAGCGTGCCTAGAGGCACACAAGCGGCCGTTGACCACTCGCCTGCAGTGCAAGTCGCGAACCCGCCGACCTGGTTTGCCGGACACGTCAACTCACACGTACCGGTCTCGGGCGTTCCCGCACAGTCACCGTAGGTGCCGCCACCTTCGGGATCCGCGGGCGAGTCTGCGCACGCACCGGGGGGCAACGCGGGCTCTGCATCGGCTCCGCCGTCAGCGCCACCGTCACCGGTCTCGCCACCGCCACCACCGCCGCCGTCTCCGCCGTCAACGGTTTCGCCGCCACCACCACCACCGCCGCCGTCTCCGCCGTCGGCGGTTTCGCCGCCGCCGCCACCACCGCCGCCGTCACCGGCGTCAGCCGCTGCGGTGTCGTCGCCACCGGTCGTGTCGTCGCCAGCAGTCGTGTCGTCGCCAGCGGTCGTGTCGTCACCCGCGGTCGTGTCGTCGCCCGCGGTGGTGTCATCACCAGCGGTCGTGTCGTCGCCACCGGTCGAGTCGTCGCTGCCCTCGTCGGTCTTGCCACCATCGGAATCGGTCGACGTTTCGTCACCGTTGTCGCTCGACGAGCTGTCGTCACCGCAGGCACTGAGTCCCGCAACCATCAAGCCCGAGATCAAAGGGAATAAATAACGCGCACGCATAACTGTAACCTCGATGTAAGTGATTGTAGTCGAAGGCCGATCCCCGACCCCCACGAGTCATTCCCGCAGTCGAGCGTTCTACTCGGCTCCGGCCCCTGGTGGGAAAGAATGATTAGTTGATACCCCCCAAGTCCGAGCTTCACCCCCAAGACGCAGATCGATTTGCAGCGAAGCTTCAGACCCGAGTTGAACCGTCCCGAACATTTTTTCAACAGCGCGCGCCAAGTAACTCGGTTGGGACGAAGTTCACCGCTCGCTGCGATCGAAATGTGCTGGTTACATCACTCACCTGTTGCATACATGCGCCCACTAGACCCGTTCACGTATGCACACCATCTTCGTCACAGGCGCCACAGGTTACCTGGGTCGAGCGTTGATCCCGCAGCTCATTGGCCGGGGTCATCGCGTCTTGGCGCTGACTCGCTCGGGCTCGACGCAGAAGCTCCCAACAGGCTGCGAAATCATCGTCGGAGAGGCTTTGACACCACAGAGCTGGGCCCCAGGTTTGGTCGAAGCCGACACCATCGTTCACCTAATAGGCGTAGCCCACCCTTCGCCCTCCAAGGCCCTCGAGTTCGAGCGCGTGGATCTCGGCTCGGTCAGAGCGATGCTGAGCGCGCTCCACCGGGCCAGCGCCGGAGCTCCCCAAACGGACGCGGGCAATCCCAAACACGCGGTGCGGCACATCGTCTATCTCAGTGTCGCGCGCCCGGCGCCTGTCATGCTCGCTTATCAACGAGTGCGCGAAGAAGCCGAAGCACTGATCACTAGTAGCGGCATCGCAGCGTCTTTCCTGCGGCCTTGGTACGTGCTCGGACCGGGGCACCGCTGGCCCTTGCTACTTTTGCCTCTGTATTGGCTTCTAGCCGCGTTGCCGAGCACGCGCGCGTCGGCACAGCGCCTAGGCTTGGTCAGTTTGCAGCAAATGGTGAACGCGCTCGTCGAGGCCGTCGAAAGCCCTCCCCAGGTGACGCACATCGTCGATGTGCCGGCCATCCGTCGCGCGCCCGCCACCTGATGCTGCTCGAAGTTCGTCCGCGCCGCCGCCCCCGCCGCTCGCTCGTAGGGGCGCTATGAGTTAACGACCGAGCAAGCGTGAGCCCGCGCTCGGTCCCGCACTGACCCCACGATGCAATACGAGTTGGCCCCCGGCGGCCTGACCCGCAGCGTGGGCACCCCGCCCCGCACTGGAGCCGTAATGAATGCTGGTCGTGCGCGGAAACCGGCGCTTGTAGTAAGCGCTCAACTCTTGATCTCCTTGCCAGACCAAGCCTTGCTCGTCGGTGGTCTTGCGTTGCTCTTTCAGCTTCTTGTAGAAACCGGTCATCACCCCCGCAACGAATGCCCGCCGATCTCTGTCGCTGCGGGTTCCGATGCGCCGCTTGTGATCGTGCCACAGCGCTGCGGCCGAGTGATTGAGGAAGCTGTGCACGTATTCCGCGAGCTCGACGTTCTCGCGCGTTCCCATGACTTCCAAGACCGTGCCGCGCTTGCCTTCGTAGGCTCGATAGATGCCGACCCAGATGACTTGGACGAAGAAGAAGTCTCGCAAGATCGACGCGAGCCGTCTTTGACTCTCTTCGACGCGGCCCGTGGGAGCGCCCAGATGAGCAAAGCAATACTCGCGCGCCGAACTATCGCCGACGGTGCGCAAGTTGTGCTTGAGCATCAGGCGCTGCGCGGCAGCGGCAGCGGCCTCCGCCTCGTGCCGCTCTGAACTTTCTGCCAAGGCCAAGAGCTGCCGGATCTTGTGCAGCACGGACGCCTCGCCCGTGCTCGGAGCAGTAGTCAAGCCGGAGGCTGCGCCATCAATCCCGCGTTCACTGCAGACGCGCTGGAACAACGGACCGTGAGCCGTGGGCTCGCTGACGCCCAGCACCTCGGCCACGAACTGATGCGCCATCTCGTGCTTGAGTACCTCGGTCACCCGGCCCCAGGGGTGCTCGCGTACGAGCGTCCGAGAGACACTGATGCTGCGGATCTCTCCCTCCCACAGTCCGAGCTGGCTCAGGCCGTCGGCCAATCGCAGAGTGGGAAGTGTTAGCTTACCGCCAAACAGATAGTGATTGAGTTCGGCGTACTCGTCGATCAACTGATGCAACGCCAAGCGTTCGAGCTCGGTGGTCCACTCGACTGAGGCAGACGCGCGCATCGCTGAAACCGCTGACGACCGAACCCAAGTAAAGCGCGAGCGATATCTGAGCCCGCCTCAGCCCTTGGCCGCAAACAACTTGCAGTAACCTGCAGGACTTACCGGCCCCGGCAGCACACGACAAGTGCCGCAGTCGGGGGTGGCTCCAGCGACGTAATGCACGCAGAGCGTGCAGGCCATCTCCGGCTTCGGGGCTTGCACCTGGTAACCCAAAGCAGAGCGCCGGGCGAGATCCGGCGCGGACACCGCACTCACGTCGGTGCAATCGACCTTGGGCTCACTCTTGCAGCCGAAGACCAAACCGACGAGCGAAGCCGGTGCTAGGAGCAACGTCACACGACGCGAGATCGTCGGAGCCGTCGAAGTTGATTTGCAGGTGCCATGATCGCGGTTCACGGACGACATCGCCACGGACTATAGGGCAGAAATCGCGGGCGAGATAGGCGCAAAACTCAATGACCCGTTGGCGGGATCATCGCCAGCACCTCAGCCGCGTGCTGATCCGGCGAGACGTTGCGCCAAACGTGTGCGAGCTGTCCCTGAGCGTCGACTAGGACTGTTTGGCGCGCAGTGACCTGACCGTGGACAGGCACGCCGAAGGCCTCCGCGACGCGCGCGTCGCCATCGACGACGAGGTCGAACGGCAAGTGCTCTTTGTCGATGAATGCCTGGTGCGATTCGGCGCCTTGCAACGAAACACCGAACACGGTGGTGTTCTTCGCCCGAAACTGGGAGAAGCGGTCTCGAAAACCCTGCGCCTCGACGCGGCAGCCCGGGGTGTCATCCATCGGATAGAAAAACAGCACGACGTTCTGCCCGCGCAACTCGCCGAGGCGAACGTGTTTGCCGTTGTGCAACGCCAGATCCACATCGGGCGCCGGTTGCGACAAGCCCGGTTCGGGACTCGGCACCCTTTCGGTGGACTCGGGATGGCCGCGCTCTCCATCACCCGGCGGCTTTGGTCCGGGAAGCGCCCCAATCGGCTCTGCCCCGATACCGCGACTGCCTGACGAATTGCACGCCAGGCACATGCCGAGAAACGCGGTAGGGAAACGCATCCGGCTGTTCTAGGTGCCTGCCTCTGGGTGTCAAGCGGTACGCCAGTCCCCCACTTGGTGTGTATCGGAAACAGCCGCCGAAGTTCAGCGCCGCGAACTCGCTCCGATGCGCTTTTTCGTGGGATTTCATGCACAATTCCGTGCCGCCCAAAACGCTCATCGCGCGCCGCTAGCGCGAGTCAACCACGCGCTGGTCTCGACGTGGTGAGTCTGAGGGAACATGTCGTAGGCCGAAAGGCGGAGCAATTCGAAGCCGTTGGCCAAGAGCCAGCGCAAGTCCCGGGCGAGACTCACCGGATCGCAGGCGCAGTAGAACAAGTCCCGTCGAGTCAGCTGAGCGATCTCCGACATGAGTTTGCCGGCGCCTGCGCGCGGCGGATCGATCAGCACCAAGTCGAACCGTTCTTTGCGCTTGGCCATGCGGCGCACCTCTGTGGCCACGTCCGCCGCCCGAAACACGCCGTCGAGATGTTGCTCTCGTGCACTGGTTTCGGCACAGGCGATCGCCTCAGCGTTGAATTCGATGCCGACGCCTCGAAGCCCAGCGGCCAGCAGCGGCAGCGCGAGGTTGCCATTGCCGGTGTACAGATCGACAAAGCTCGTGTGACCTCGCTCGCGAACCGTCGCGAGCACATCGCGCACGAGCAACTCGTTGATCTCCCAGTTGACCTGAGTGAACACCGTCGGCGAAATCCGGGAGGCGACGTGAATGGCCGTGTCCTGCCGCTGAAGAGGGACCACTTGCCGCAAGCTCGTGGGGTCCAGATCCGCGCCAGGCAGGGAGACGACGAACTCGGTGCGCAAGCGCTCGACCCAACCCCCAAGGCGCTCCACCTCGGACTTGGAGAGCGGCGCGCGAGCAATGAGTCGCAGCTCGGGCTTGGGGGCCAAGGCACGCAACTCGACTTCACCGATCAGTCGTCGCGCCAGAGCCGCAGCGCCGTCACGGAAGAACGCGGTGACGCGCTCGAGCGCGCGATTGACGTCCGCGCTGGCCACCACACACTTGGCGACGGGCACGAGTTCATGGCTCGCGCGCGCTCGATAACAAAGCGCACCGTCGGTTGCGATGTGTAAACGTATGCGACTGCGGTAGCCCAGGCTCGCCGCTGAACCGATCCAGTCGATGGGCGGAGGGTTCTGAAGCTTCCCGACCCTGCGCAACGCGTCGCGCACGAGTTCGAGCTTGTGCGCCGCTTGCACCGACTCATCGACCTTCATCCAATCGCAGCCCCCGCACTGCTCGGCGATCGGACAGGGCGGCTCACGCCGGTCAGGGGAAGCGCTGACGAGTTCCCAGCGCGTGGCCCGTGCGAAACCCTTGTGTTCACTCGACGCCAGTACGCGAATCGAGTCACCCGCGACGGCGCCTGCCACGAACAAGACTTTGCCATCGGGCAGTCGCGCCAACGACTCGCCTCCGGGCACGGGGCGTTCGACTTGGGCAATCGGCTCCGAGCGGGGCTCCGGGCCCTCTGGGTCGCTCACACCGATTGCCCCAATCTTTCAGCGATCACGCCACCGGGCGCGCACGCACGGTCGCGGCGGCGTCGGTATTTTCGTGCTGACGCAAGATCGCAAAGTAGACTCGGAACTGCACGACCAACATCGTCGGCAACAACAACGCTTGGTAACAAGCGTTGAACAGCGGCAGAAGTGCAACGTTGAGATAGGGAATGAAGCCCAACGCCACCGTTATGATGCTGCTGATGATTGCGGCCGGGATGGCGATGATCAAGCTGGGGACGATCGCGAGGCCCCAGTTTTTGCCGGAGATATCCAGGCTGCGACGGTTGACGTCGAAACCCTTCTTCTGCTCGATCATGTAAACCGGCAACAGGAACAAGCCGAACAAGATCACGGTGATCAAACAGCCGATACCGGCAATCAAGCCTGGCACGAACAGCCCGATCAAGAAGGGCATCATGCGTCCCTTCTGGATACTCCAGGCTTGCCCGGGCGTGATCGGCGCGCCAGCGGCCAAGCGCATCGCGTACTCCGCTGCCGAACCCGAGCCCAACAGCGCGTAGAAGACCAAGTATCCAAGGCTCGCCACCAGCGCCAAGATCTGAGCGATGAACGGCAAGAAGCCAGCAACGGCTTGCAAGCACGCGAGCGGCAACAAGTAAACGCCGAGCACCTTGCCCATTTCCATCAGGCGCGGCTGCACGAGCGCGATGCATTCCTTCGCGATCCCTACCGGGTCATTCGTGATCCCAGGCGCTGCCACGCCGCCGGCGGGAACGATCGCGCCAGGCCCCGCTCCACCCGGGGCGCCTCCAGGCGGCGGTGCGTAAGGATTCGGAGCTGCGCCAGGCTGTGCTCCCGGTTGACCCGGATAACCTGGCGCCGCTTGTCCGGGATAACCCGCTGGCGCTTGCTGGCCGTAACCCGGCGGACCGAAGCCGGGGGCCGTTGCGGGTGCGCCCGCGGGGTAACCGGGCTGCTGGGGCGCACCGGGATAACCGGGTGGCTGCGCTGCGCCGGGGTAACCCGCTGGCGCTGCGCCGGGATAGCCGGGCTGTTGCCCCGCGCCTGGGTAACCCGCGGGTGCCGCTCCAGGATAACCGGGCTGTTGCCCTGCACCCGGATAACCCGCAGGCGCCGCGCCGGGATAACCGGCTGGCTGCGGGGCTCCGGGATAACCCGCAGGTGCGGCTCCGGGATAACCGGGCGTTGCACCTGGGTACTGTTGCGCGGCGGGTTGTGGATAACCGGGCGCGCCGGGATAACCGGGAGCAGCGCCCGGGGCCCCGGGTGCCCCTCCCTGTTGAGCAAACGGGGACACGGCGCCGCCCGCCAAATACGTCGCGGCAAACGGGTCGTCGGCTCCCCCGGGAAGCGGATTCGGAGTCGCAGGACGGGCTCCACCGTATTGGTTTTGTGGGGGAGCAGGCTGTCCGGGAAACGGCTGTTGCGCCTGCGGGGGTTGATATCCCTGCGGAGCTTGATAACCCGGAGGTTGGTAACCTTGCGGGGCCGCAGGTTGGCCCGCGACGGCCTGCGCCGACTGTTGTGTCGTCGGTTGGGCGTAGGCTTGCGCTGCGTCCGACTGCGCCATCACCAACGTGCCGCCCGCTCCCTTGCGACGCGCGCCTTCGATTGCACGCAGCACGATGCTCGAGCCACCAATGCGGATCTCACTGCCCACCGTTAGTGCGATCGGAGCAGTGATGCGTTGCCCATCCGGAAGGTAGCTGCCGTTGGTCGAGCCTAGATCGGCATACGAGACGGTTTGATCGGTGACCGTGATCTCGCCGTGTTGACTCGACGCTTGCGGGTCTCCCAAAACGATGGTCCCCGCCTCGCGCCCAATCGTGATCTTGTTCTGTTCGAACTGACGAACTTCGGGCGGACGAGCCGCGTAGCGAATCTCTAGTGAAACCTTGGGCATCTCGATCCCTCCACTAAAAGTGAGCCTCCACTAACCACAAACCCCAGCCCTTGCCAAAGCGACAACGCACCAACGCTGCAGCTCCCCCACGCGAGCCGTGGAGCAGCCGTTGGCACGGCTCCCTGTCTTACGTAGCGGCGAGATGCGCCGCCTCAATGTTCGTGGCCCGTGTGTTCGTGCTCCCCGCCAGCGATTTGCCAGAGGTGAAGCGCAATCAGGACACAGCTGAGGAATGGGGCGAAAACGATGAGTAAGTGCACAGTTGTTGGCTCGTTTGAATCCGCGCGAATGATGAAAGCCCAGCGCCCAAAGGTCAATGCCAGCGGCCCGCGCCTGCTGCACACCGACCCAAAGGCCGAAGGGTTGTAAGCTGTATCCCACACAATCATGCCAAACTAGCGCCCGCTGTTTCGCTAGCGTCCCTTTCCCGAGGTCACCAATGCTCGTCGTCCACGTCCATGTTCACGTCCTGGCGGACAAAGTCGAAGCCTTCAAGGCGGCAAGTGTCGACAACGCCGCGCACAGTTTGCTCGAACCGGGCATCGCGCGTTTCGACATCGTACAAGAGCAGGCCGACCCGACGCGCTTCGTGCTCGTCGAAGCTTACCGTGACGAGCACGCGCCGGCCGCACACAAGCAGACAGCCCACTATCAGCGCTGGCGCGACAGCGTCGAGTCGATGATGGCCGAGCCGCGGCGCAGCACGCGTTACGTGAACGTGGCCCCCAAAGATGAACAGTGGTGAGAGCCGATGGCGTTCGAATTCAAAGCGCCCGCGCGCATCGTATTCGGTCGTGGCTCGAGCGCGGGCTTGCCCGAAATCGTGCAGAGCTTGGGCACGCGCCCACTGTGCGTCACGGGTTCAGCGCGCCCACGAGTGACCGCGCTGCTCGCCGCGATTGGCGCCGCAGAACCGATTCGAATCCACGGCGAGCCTTCGATCCCGGACGTGATCTTGGGCGTGGAACGCGCGCGCAAGGAAGGCGCCGATTCGATCGTAGCGATCGGCGGGGGTAGCGTGATCGACGCGGCCAAGGCAATCGCTGCTTTGGCCGCCAACAGCGGTGACGTCTACGACTATTTGGAGGTGGTGGGCCAGGGTAAACCGTTGCGCACGCCGGCTTTGCCCACGATCGCAGTGCCGACGACCGCGGGCACAGGCGCCGAAGCCACCAAGAACGCCGTACTGCAGGTTCCCGATAAACGCGTCAAAGTGAGTTTGCGACACGATTCATTGCTGCCCAAAGTCGCGCTCGTCGATTCCGAGTTGTGCTGGACGGTGCCGCCCGACGTGACCGCCGCAACGGGGCTCGACGCCTTGACCCAAGTGCTCGAACCTTACGTCTCGCATGTGGCCAATCCGATCACGGATGCGCTGTGCGTCGCTGCGCTCGGGCGCGCTGGACGTGCGCTGCGCCGCGCTTATCACGACGGTGCGGACGCCGAAGCGCGCGACGACCTGTCGTTCGTGAGTCTGTGCGGGGGCATGGCGCTCGCCAACGCCAAGCTCGGCGCGGTTCACGGCTTTGCCGCGCCACTCGGTGGGATGTTCGACGCGCCGCACGGCGCGCTCTGCGCGCGCCTCTTGCCGTTGGTGATGGCTGCCAACCTGCGAGCACTGGCCGAACGAGCGCCACGCTCCCCGGCCTTGCAACGTTACGCGCACGCAGCGCAGCTGCTCACGGGTTTACCCGACGCAAGCAGTGCGGACGGGATCGCGTGGCTCGAAGCCTTGTGCGTGCAATTGTGCATCCCACCCCTCGCAGCCTACGGCGTCAGCGCCAGCGACATCTCGGAGATCGTCGTCAAGGCGGCCAAGAGCAGCAGCATGCAAGGTAACCCAATTCAGCTAACGGATTCCGAACTGCGCAGCATTCTAGAGAAAGCGCTTTGAATGCGGCTTCTGCGTCCCGATCATGAGCCGCCCGGCTCGATTCAGTTGCTCAATTTTCGTTGGTTGACGGCGCTGCGCTGGGTCGCGATCGTGGGCCAAACCCTAGCCATTGGCTTCGTTCACTGGTGGATGGACGTGCCTTTGCCCTTGGGCTCCTTGAGCCTCGTGATCTCGCTCGAGCTCGCGGTGAACTTGCTCGCGGCAAGGCGCGGACAAACCGGAAATACGCCGTCCGAAATGGAAATCGCCATGTTCGTCGCCGGAGACTCGCTGGCGTTCACGGCGCTGTTGTATCTCACCGGGGGGCCATCGAACCCGTTCACGTTCTTTTACATCGTGCACGTCGCCGTGGCCGCGCTGATTCTGAGCCCGCCCCACGCCTGGAGTCTCGTTGCGTTGAGCGTCGCCAGTTACAGCGCGTTGTTCATGAAGAGCGTCCCGCTCACGTACGCGGTGGGTAACCTCGACGTTCACCTTTATGGCATCTGGGTTGCCTATGGCCTCGGCGCGAGTTGTATCGTTTACTTCTTGCAGCGCGCACGTGCAGAGATCCAAGAGCGCGAAGAGCTGCTGGCGGAGCAAGCCGAACTGCGGCGACAAGGCGAACGCTTGAACTCGCTCGCGACGTTGGCCGCTGGGGCCGCGCACGAACTCAGTAGCCCGTTGGCGACGATCGCCGTCGTGAGCAAAGAACTCGAGCACGAGCTCTCGAACTCCGGCTACGAGAGCGCGCTGGCCGACGTCACCTTGGTTCGAACCCAGGTCGAACGCTGTCGCAAGATCTTGATGCGCATGGCGCACACCGCTGGCGAGGCCCCAGGGGAACACGACGACTGGTTCGAACTGGCACGCGTGATCGAAGAGGCCATCGCCGACCTGCCAGAGAAGGCCCGGGTTCACACTCATTTCGATCGCAAACTCGACCGAGCGCGACTGAAGTGCCCAAAAGAAGCATTGAATCAAACCTTGCGGGTGCTGCTCGAAAACGCTCTCGACGCGTCGACGCTGGAGGTTTCGGTGGAGGTCGCACTGGAGGACGGCGCGTTCGTAATCGCGGTGGCGGACTCCGGAATGGGTATGGACGCCCCGGTTCTCAAGCGTGTTTTCGAGCCCTTCTTCACGACCAAAGCGCCCGGCAAGGGGATGGGGCTCGGACTCTATTTGGCCCGAAACGTGGTTACCGGCATGGGTGGAACGCTGGCGCTCGATTCGAAGCCCGGCGCCGGCACGCGCGCCCGCATCAGCTTGCCAAAGGAGCGTATTCGACTATACGCCCCAATCGACGATGAACTTCTCGCAGTTTCAGGGTCAGTCGATTCTCGTCGTTGATGATGACGAGTTCTTGCGCCAGCAACTCGTGCGGGCGTTCGAACGCCGCGGCTTGGAGGTGCGCTCAGCGGGCGGAATCCAAGACGCACAGCGCCTGATCGAAGAAGAGTCACCGGAGCTCGCCGTCGTCGATCTCAAGATGCCCGACGGCTCGGGCCTGAAGCTCGTGCAAGTGCTGCAGAGCGCAGATCCCACGACCAAGATCGTGGTGCTCACGGGTTACGGAAGTATCGCGACCGCGATTGACGCGGTGCGCATGGGTGCGACCTACTATTTGCAGAAGCCCGCCGATGCCGACGAAGTGCTCGCGGCGTTTTTGCGGGGCGAAGGTCAACAGCAAGATCCAGAGAGTGTTCCACGCGCCCCAACTCTCGCGCGGGCCGAATGGGAGCACATCAACCGCGTGCTCAACGATTGTTCGGGAAACTTGTCCGAAGCCGCACGTCGCCTGGGTTTGCACCGCCGTTCGTTGCAACGCAAGTTGCACAAGTTCCCGCCGCGTCAGTGAACTCGCGGCAAATTCGGATCGGGTGTTTTACCGACCGAAATAGCGCTTTCGTTGGCTGAGCTGTCCCACCGTCATGCGGCTCGAGCGCCGTCAGCGATGAACAGCGATGGCTGTAAATCGGCAACAAACACCTGTACGGTCAACCCCGCGCGGGAGGTCCGCGCATCGCCGCGTCTCATCAACCGCGGACAGGAATGGGGAAGCATGACCAAGTATCTATCGCGCAGTCTTCTATTGGCTCAATTGGTATTGGGAGTGGCAGCGCTGAACGCTTGCCAGAGCACCTCGGATGCTCCAGCTCCCAACGAACAAACCGGCAAGTTGCAACTTCACCTGGTAACCCGCAGCACGTCCGGCGCCACGTATCGCTTGCGAGACGCGGCGATCATCGTCCAGGGACCAAGCTCGACGATTTTCATCGAGACCGAGAACGATCCGGATCAGGACGTGTTCACGGCAAACGTCCCAGTCGGCGACTACACGTACTTCTTGCAGGAGGGTTGGCGGCTCGAGCGTGTCGACGGCGGTGACGCTGGCGCCGAAACCGTGGAAGCCGAACTCGCTTCGAACAATCCGGGTGAGTTCCAGGTTTTCCGCGATTCAGTCACCGCAGTGCCACTGCGCTTTCGGGTTGGCGGGGCAATCGTCGGGGAAGGCGCCTTCGAGCTCAGCATCGAAGTCGACGATCGCGCAGCGCCAGGTTTCTGCAGCGCGGACTCGGAGTGCGCCGACGGACAAACCTGTTGCATCGCCGGCTTCCTCGGTACCTGCGTCGAGCTGGGTGACGGCGCGGCTTGCCCGTTGCCCGATCTGGTCGTGTCACGAGAAACTGCTGAGCTCAGTTGGGGCATCGATCAACAGACGTTCTCCGCAGACAGCTGCGCCCTGGCCGAAGAATGCATCGATGCTCCTGGCACCCGCCGCCTCTTGAGGTTCTCGACCGAGACGGACAACCTAGGCGACGCCGACTTGGTGCTGGGTGATCCCACGACGACGCCCGGTTTCGAGTTCTCCGAGTGCCACGGTCACTACCATTTCGAGGGCTACGCCGAGTACCAGCTGCTCGACACCGATGGCGAAGTCGCGGCGCGAGGCCACAAGCAGGCGTTCTGCTTGATCGACATCGTCGATACCGGCGTGCCCGGTACCGCACCCGAGCCGCGCTATCATTGCGGCTTCCAGGGTCTGCAACACGGCTGGGGTGACGTGTACGACTCGGGTCTGGATTGCCAATGGGTAGACATCACCGACGTACCGGCCGGCGACTACACGCTACGCATTATCGTTAATCCACAACGCGTTGTGCAAGAAAGCAATTACAGCAACAACACCACCGAGATCCCTGTCACGATCACCGAACCGGGCTCCGAAGGTCCGCTCACGCCCTGTCATCAGAGCGGCGTGGGGCGCAATTGCGGTTGGCAGATCGCCGACGGTTTTTCCAGCGCGAGCTGCACCCCCGGTGAGACCTTCACCATTTCGTGCGGCTGCGCGTGTCAGGGAGACTCGATGCTTCGCGTCTGTGAAGGCAGCGAGGCGTGCCTGTCCGACGACGCTTTGAGTCAGAACGACGACAGTTGCGGCCTGTGCTCCGAGACGACCGTGACTTGCCCCGACAGCGGAGTCTACACCCTGCTGGAGGGGCCGTTCACCGGCGGGCAACCCTTCACTTGCGACGCCACGATCACGCCTGGCGGCGCGGCTAGCACCGACGCCGCCACTCACAGCCCAGTCGGCTTCGACGCGGTGAGCGCGGTCGCCTTCAAGAAGAAGAAACTAGAGCAATAAGGCGAATCGGTGCCGGCGCTCCCACTCGAGAGCGCCGGCTCGTTTCTCAACCGAACTTCGGAAATTCCTGGGCGATGTTGGGACGTGCGCGAACTCCCGCAAGCCAAGCCGCGACGTGAGGGTGAGCGTCGACCGGCACGCCAATGTTCGAGCCGTAGATCAGCGTACACCCAATCACCAAGTCGACGAGCGTGTACTTGTCACCCAACATGAAAGCTTGCTGGGACAGGCGCTGGTCCAAGATCTGCAGCAAGCCAGTCAATTGGGCCTTGGCGTGCTGTTCGACGACCTCGCTGCGCATTTCGCTCGCGACGTGCGGCCCAGACGATAACCTGACGCGGACGAGCTGCGCGCCATAAGTGACGTACGCCCAGCTGCACCAAGAGTACGCCTGCATGCGGAGAGGGTCGTCGGCCGCGGGCCAGAGCCCTGCCTTGGTGCCAAAGCGGTCTCCCAACCAAAGCAAGATCGCCAAGGCTTCGAACATCGGGTGCCCGTCCACGACCAAGGTGGGCACCTTGCCATTGGGGTTGAGCTTCAAGAACTCGGGGCGTCTTTGATTGCCCTCTGCCAAGTCGAACGTGACGCGTTCGTGGGGAACTGCTAGTTCCCCGAGAGCGGCAGCAACGGGGATGGCACTGGACCAGGCGGCTCGATACAAGACGATGGACATATTTCGCTCCTCTTCGGTGCCGCGGCGAGCGGCGATGGGTCCAAACAGGATAGCGCCCATTGCGGACAATTTCGGTCCGCGATGAAACCGCCGATCCAGGCGCTGGTAGCCAAAGGGCGCACGGGCGGCGCTGGCTTGTCGTAGACTGCCCCGATGTTGCAAACCTCCGCACGTCTACTGCGTCTCGTCACGTTGCTGCAGTCCCGTCGCTTCTGGACGGGTCAAGCTCTGTGTGACTCGCTCGAAGTGACGGATCGCACACTGCGACGTGACGTCAATCGCGTGCGCAGCTTGGGTTATCCGGTGTTGGCCACGAGCGGCGTGGCGGGCGGCTATCAATTGGGCGCGGGCGCCTCGTTGCCTCCTCTGCAACTCGACGATGACGAAGCCCTGGCCGTGTCTTTGGCGCTGGCGACCGTGGCGACCGGTAGCGTCGGTGGCATCGAAGACGCAGCCCTGCGCGCACTGGGTAAACTGGAACAAGTGCTACCCGTGCGTCTGCGCAAACGCGCCAGCACGTTGCGCGCCGCGATCGTCCCCTTGCAACGCTCGAATGCCCTGGCCGACGCAAACCTACTCTCGGTGCTGGCGTCGGCTTCACGCGAACACTTCGAGGTCGAGTTCAGCTATGCCGACGGCAAGCGTCAATCGAGCGAGCGTCACGTGCAGCCAATGGGCTTGGTGCATACGGGTTACCGATGGTATTTGGTTGGATGGGATCTACTGCGCGACGATTATCGAACCTTCCGCGCCGATCGGATTGAAGGACTACCACGCACTGGAGCGCAGTTTGCGCCGCGCCCCCTCCCGCTGGGCGGCGATCTCAAGGCTTACGTGCAAAAGGCCATCTCTACGAACAACTACGACATCCAGGCCAGCATCGTGCTGTACGCCTCTGCCAGCGCCATGCGCGAGACCATTTTGCCAGCGACGGGTCTAGTAGAGCCGTTGGGCCCAAAACGCTGCCGGCTCAGCGTCGGCACCTCGAGCCTCGACTATCTGGCGCATCGGCTGTTGTCCTTGGACGTCGATTTCGAAGTCGAAAAGCCCACCGAGCTGATCAAGTATTTCGAAAAACTGCAGGCGCGACTCGGGCGAACGCTTGAGATTCAACCCAAGCGAAAACGGGTCAAGTGAACGACCAGTATCTGCCCTGAACCCGGCGAGCAGCTTCGAGTTCACGACGCCACGGCTCTGGCAAATGCTGTATCTGCTCCTGCCAATGAAGCTCTGGGGTCACGGCAGACGCTGAAGAGCTGGTCAGCGCACGTGCCGTCTCCCGAATGCCCGCTCCCAGCCCTTCGAAGTCGTAACCCCCTTCGAGCAAGAACATCAAGTTGCCCCGACCCTTGTTGGGCAGAACGCGCTGCAGCGCGCGGGTCATGTCACCAAAAGCCGCTTCGCTGAGTGCCATTTCTCCAAGCGGGTCTTTACGATGAGCGTCGTAGCCTGCGCTGATGATCGTGAGCTCGGGAGCGAACTGACGCACGATCGGTAGGACGACGCCAGCGAACGCCAGCGCGTAGACGGAATCGTTGGCGCGCGCCGAGAGTGGGATATTGACCGTATACCCTTCACCCGCAGCGCTACCGACGTCCGTCACCGCTCCGGTGCCTGGATAGAACGGGCTCTGGTGCAGCGACAGGTAGAGCACGTCTTTGCTCGCATAGAAGATCTCTTCCGTGCCGTTGCCGTGGTGAACGTCCCAATCCACGATCAAGACTCGCGAAACACCACGTGTCAGCGCGTGCGCGGCTGCGACTGCCGCGTTATTGAAAATGCAGAAGCCCATCGAGCTCGAGCCCAGAGCGTGATGCCCCGGAGGCCGCATCAAGCCAAAACCATAGTCGGCACCCTGGTGCAACGCGTCGACCAGCGCGACGCCGCCGCCCGCCGCGCGACGCGCGGCGTCGTGTGAGAGCGGCGAAAAGAAGGTATCCGGGTCGAGCTCACCCGAACGTCCCGCCAGCGCCCCGACGCGCGACACATAGCGCTTCAAGTGAACACGCTCGAGCTCGCTGTCGTCTGCGTCACGTGCCGGCAAGCGCGCCAGAGACAGCTCGCTTGCGCCTTCACTGAGGCCACGCCGCCCAGCGTTCAGACGTTCGCGGCATTCCGGATGACCGAAAGGCTCTTCGTGTTCTTCGAACAGCGGATCGTCGACCAGCGCGAGGTGCATGGCCGAAGTCTGGCAAATAACCTCGCGCGTCGCCACTCGTTCGCAGCTTTGCCGATTGCGCAGATTTCGCGATCCGCTTTAAGCTCACCCGGCCTGAAGCGAATCCGTGGCTGAGGGCATTCGCATCCCAGCCGCCGTGTCTTTCGATCCCGTACGCCAAACAGCTCTGATCGAGCTCAGGTATTGGGGGGCTTTCTTCCATGGCGTCGAACCGCATCCCACGCTCCGAACCGTGGGAGGTGAACTGCGGGCGCGGCTCGAAGAGTGCGCCGGGCAACCTGCGCGAGGCTTGGCGTTTGCTTCCCGGACCGACTCCGGCGTCGATGCAGAGCAGAACTTCGCGACCGCATGGTTTCGCCCCGATCCGTCGCTCGAAACTCGAATGGCCACGCTGTGTGAACCCGTTGCATGCGCGCTACAGATCAAACGCATCGTCTGGGTTCCGCGCGCGTTGCAGGCGCGTCAGTGCGCGAGCTGCAAAGCGTACCGCTACCGCATCGCGCGACCGAACGCCGACGTCGAACAAGCTTGGAGGGTGACGCCGAGTTTGGATCTAGAGCGTATGCGACGAGCAGCCTCGTTACTCGTCGGCACTCACGACTTCGCGGCCTTTCGAGCGCTACATTGCAGTGCCAAGACGTCCGTGCGCACTTTGTATCGGTTCGAGGTGACGCGCGACGCAGCCGGGATCTGCATCGACATCGAAGGCGATGGCTTTTTGCGCAAGATGGTTCGAATCTTGGTCGGCACTTTGGCGGAGGTCGGCGCAGGTTTACGTTCGCCCGAGGACGTTCCTGGCATCGTCGCCAGCCGCGACCGCAGGCGAGCCGGCATCACTGCGCCGGCGCATGGGCTGACCCTACGCAGAGTGGAGCTGAGTTGGCCCGGGCAACGTCAAGCCGGTTTGCCGTTGCAACGCATCGTGGGTGCGTCGAATGCGTCACGCTGAAACCCAAGGCCCAGTGTCTCACCCTCCTCGTGCGGGCCGACCTTCGGCCGCAGCCGCCGCGAGTTCATCCAAGTCACGTTCGAGTACCTGCTTGTCCTCGCTCTCGAGCGTCTCGGCGATCTGGCGCGCCAGCCCCAAGTGTCGTTCACTCTCGTCCAGATCCCCTGCCGCCGCGAACGCGCGCGCCAAGACCTCGTGCGCGCACCCCTGATAGAACGGCGCGAGTCCCGCCTGCGTCGTGAGTCGAGCGCAACGCTCGGCGTGGTGCAACGACGTGGTCGGTTGCGCCAAGGTTGCGTAGATGCGCCCGAGCATCCAATGCGCGACCGCAATGTTTCGCTCGCTGCAATCGCTGCGCTGTCGCCAGTGCCAAAGCGATGCATGACCCAAAGCAACTAGCTCTTCGTCTTGTTCGACGCTACGCGTCACCAGTTCGAGCAGTGTCCAACAGCGGTTGTAGCATTGGGCGGAAAAGAACTTGTGCGCTTGAGCAGCATCGAAACTGGGCGCGGTCATGCTGGGGCTTAGCATGACGATGCTGAACGCGGTATGGCTCAGACGCTGATCTTGCTCACACGTCGCACGCTGAAGAAGATCATGGCCACCGCAAACACGAGCAACGCTCCGACGTGCGGGACGAGCTCGCTCAGGCCGGCATCGCGAAGCACGATGCCGCGCATGATCGCAACCATGTGCGTCGTGGGTAAGATTTGGCCAATGATCTGCAAAATGATTGGCATGCCATTCAACGGAAACAAGTAGCCTGACAAGAAGATCGAGGGCAGGAACATCATCTGCACTTGTTGTTGGGCTTCTTGTTGAGTCTTGGCGCGCGTCGAGATGAACAAGCCGAGCGCTAATAGCGCCAACAAGTAAACGGTCATGACCCCGAACAACAGCACGAGGCTACCGCGAATCGGCACTTGAAACGCGAAACGCATCACGAACAAGATCAGCGCCGTTTCGGCCAGACCCAGAAACAGGTACGGCGCGACCTTACCCAACATCAACCCCAACGGATTGACGGGCGTGACGAGCAGCTGCTCCATCGTGCCCTGCTCTCGCTCACGAACGATCGAGCCGGCAGACAGCATCACTGCGATCATCTGCAAGATCACCGCAACTAGGCCTGGGATGATGAAGTTCGCCGTGCGCCCTTCGGGATTGAACAAGATGATGGGCTGAGCAGCAAGCGGCATGCCGCTGCGCGCGTCACGCGTGAGCGCCTGCAAATTGAGATTGGAAACGACGCCGTTGACGGCGGCCAGCGCACCAGACGCGACGATGCTGTCCGAACCGTCGATCAGCACGAGCATCTTGGCCGACGTGCCCCGCGCGCGAGCGTCGTGAAAGTTCGGCGGGATGACGATGCCCACGCCAGCGCGACCCGCGATGATCTCGGTGCGCGCTTCACGCGGGTCTTCGGTGATGGCGCGAATCGCGAACGTCTTGGTGGCGCGCAGTTTGTCGATCAACTCGCGGGACTCCACCGAGCGATCCTGATCGACCACGATCGTCGGCTCATCGTGCACGGTTTGGTCGATGAAACCGTACATCGTGAGCTGCATCAGCGGCATCATGATCGCCAGCCAGGCTACGGCGCGGTTGCGCTGCAGGTGCAACACCTCCTTGCGGAACACCGCCTTGAAGGAGCTCAACATTCCGAACCCGTTGCTCATGCAGCTTCCTCCGCTTTGCGCGCCGCCGCTGCTTCCTCGGTCAAAGCCACGAACACGTCCTCGAGCGAAGGCGCGATCTCACGAAACGAGGCTTGTTCGAAGCCAGCGCCGCGCAAACGCTCTGCCAGTTCCTCGTCGCTGAGACCACGCTTCAGCACTGCATGCACGGCTTGACCAAAGATCGTGGCGCGCTCGCAGAACGGCTGCTTGTGCAGCCAGGCAAGCGCGCTCGCCGTCTTTGGCGTTTCGATCTCCAGCCGCCGCGTGTCGGGCTTGTTTACAGCGGGCAAGGCCTTCAGATCATCTGGCGTGCCCGTCACGAGCAGCTTCGACAGGTAAATGTAGCCCACTTCGCCGCAGCGTTCGGCTTCGTCCATGTAGTGAGTGGTGACGAGCAGCGTGATGCCCTGAGCTGCGAGCTGAAATAGCAAGTCCCAAAGCTCGCGGCGCGCTACTGGGTCGATGCCTGCCGTAGGTTCATCCAGAAAGATCACGCGCGGCTCGTGCATCAAGGCCGCACCGAGCGCGAGCCGTTGCTTCCAGCCGCCAGAGAGCACGTTCGCCGGTCGATCGATGTAGGGTGCGATGTGCGTGAGCTCGATGGCCGCATCGCGACGTTCACGCAGACGCTTGCCGGAAAGACCATAGATCTCAGCGTAGAAATCGAGGTTTTCTCGCACCGTGAGATCGGGATAGAGCGAGAACTTCTGACTCATGTAGCCGATCTGTCGTCGAATCTGTTCTCCGTCTTTGACGACGTCGAGGCCGAGCACGTTGGCGCTGCCCGAGGTCGGCGCGAGCAGGCCACACAGGATGCGGATCAGCGTGGACTTGCCGGAGCCGTTGGGCCCGAGCAAGCCGTAGACCATGCCGCGTTGCACGGTCAGACTCACGTCGCGAAGCGCATAGAAATCACCGAAGGCACGCGACACTCCGTCGACGGAGATAGCGACGTCCCGGGTCATTTCGGCACCTTGATGAAGGCTGCCATGCCCGCGCGCAGCTGCTCGAACCCCTCTTGCAACTCGATGCGGGTAGCAAACACTTGGTCGGCGCGCTCGTCGGCCGTTTGCAGATTGCGGGGAGAGTACTCACCCACTTCGTTGATGTGTTTGACCAGACCGCGAAACTCGCGACCCGGAAATGAGTCGACCGAGATCGGAACGCTTTGGCCAACACTGACGCGCCCGAGCAGCGTCTCCGGCACGTAGATCCGCACGTAGAGCTCGTTCTGTTCGAGCAGCACGGCGGCCGTCGCGTTTGGCGCCAGGATGTCGCCTGGGCGCAAATCGAGCGCCTCGACGCGCGAAGCGAGCGGAGCCCGGATCGTCAGCTCGTCGATCATGTTCTGCACTTGCAGGACACGCCCATGCGCGGCCTCGACGTCGGCCTGTGCGACTCGCAAATCTTCCTCGCGCGTCCCCGCGACAATCAGCTTCATCGAAGCGGCTTGCTCCATCTCCCTGGCGCGCGCTTGAGCGAGCTCTTCTCGTCGCGAGCCGTGCTGCAGCTCGTCCAATTGATTCTTGAGCGCATCGCGTTGCGCGGTGGCCTGACTCAGCGCCATGTCGGCGTCGTCGAGGCTCGCGCGCGTTGCGGCGCCGGCTTGGTCGAGTTGATGTTCACGCTCTGCGTCGAGCTTGGCCTTCTGCACGCTGATCTCGGCCGCGGCCAAGCGAGACTCGGCCGCTTGCACTTGTTCGGGCCGCGCACCGTTCATCGCTTCTTGCAACACCGCGCGCGCATTCAACGTGCGCGCCTTGGCCTGCTCGAGCTCCTCGGGCCGCGCGCCCTTCTTGAGCTTGTCGAGCACCGCCAGCGCGGCCGCCTCTTGAGCGTTGGCCTGGATCAACTGAGCTTGCCAGTCTCCCGCTTCGAGCTCGAGCAGTGGCTGCCCTGCGGCCGCCACATCGCCCTCCTTCACGAGGATCTTGGCGACACGACCGCCTGCGCGCGAGCCCACCGAGATCGTGCGCGCCTCGACGGTGCCGCTCCACTCGTAAGGCTTGCGGTCCAGGTATACTCGATAGCCGGCATAGGCTAACAGCCCCAGCCCAAGCACGATCAACGCACGGGGCGGGCGTTTGGCTTTGGGCTTTGGTTTGGTCTCCTCTGTCATTGCGTGTCCTCGTAGCGACGGTTCCAATGGGTTGACGGGTTTCGGAGTTGTTGCTCCGGAATCTCCCGATTTCAGGACTTCTTCTTGCGCGGACGGGGCGGGCAAAACAAATCGGCCAAGGCCGCGATGAAGTCCTCGTTCGACAAGTCATCGCTCGGCGGGCCCAGGCGTTCGAACATCACGATGTGCCGAATCGCGCCGAGCCAGATGCGCGCAGCAACTCGCGGATCGACGTCGATCAGGCGGCCACGCTCGATCTCTTTCTGAAAATAGTCGGTCACGGCGCCCAAAATCCAGGTCGCACGCTGTGCACCGCTCTGGCGATCTGCGACAGACGGATTCGACATTTTCATCATGAAAAGCGGCACCATCTTGCGTGCCGTGTCGAGCATGGTGTTCGCCAACTCGAGCAGCCCCTGTCGCGCATCGAGGCGTTCGCCGAGCGCCTCGCGGTAGGCCAAGAAGCGATTCCACTCCGCGTCGTTGGCAACGGTCATGGCCGCCGAGAACAGCTCGGCCTTGGTGGGAAAGCGCCGAAAGATCGTCGCCACCCCGACGTGGCAGCGCTCGGCCACTTCCTCGACCGTTGCGCTGATGCCCTTTGCCAAGAACACCACCCGCGCTGCCGCCAGCACTTCATCATCGGTGATTGCCTGCGGCCGCGCCATTACGGAGTCGCTACTCCGAAACAACCGGAAGGTCAATTCACATCGGCTCGAGCCGTGGCAAGTAACCCACGGAGCACACCTCTGTACAATCTCTGTACAATGGGGCCGCGCCGAGGCGAACGATCACCGAACTCGAAATACTCAGCCCTCGAGCGCAGATCGTGACATTTCACGACGTCCGCTGAACAATCGACCTGCCACGCTTGCGGCGGGCAACCAGGTTTGGAATACCTGTCCAAACAGCCACCCGAACCTGGGAGAGATCGATGACGCAACGTATCGAGTCTGTGAAGGATGTGCCTGCTTCCGTTTGGAGACTGTTCGACGAATACGTCCACGGACTGATCACGCGTCGTGAATTCGTCGATGGCGCGTCCAAGTTCGTGGTGGGGGGCCTCTCGGGCGCGGCGCTGCTCGAAGCCCTGCAGCCGCGGTTCGCCGAGGCAGCCCAAGTCCCTGCAAGCGACGCGCACATCAGCGCCGAATTCGTCGAATTTCCGTCGGCTGGTTACGGCAAAGCGCGGGCATATCGCGTCAAGCCCAAGCACCCGACGACGGGCCTACCGCTCGTGCTCGTCGTGCACGAAAACCGCGGTTTGAACCCGCACATCGAGGATATCGCGCGGCGTTTGGCGCTCGACGGCTTCATCGCGCTTGCCCCCGACGCCCTGTTCCCTCTCGGCGGCTATCCGGGTGACGAAGACAAGGCGCGTGAGCTGTTCACCCATCTCGACCAAACGAAGACACGGGCTGACTTCGTCTCGGCCGCGCGCGCTCTTTTGAACTCGCCAGACGGCAACGGTCAACTCGGGGTGGTCGGCTTCTGTTGGGGCGGCGGGATCACCAACTCGTTGGCCACGACTCTGCCAGAGCTACGAGCCGCGGTGCCTTTCTACGGCATGGCGCCAGAGTTGAGCCAAGTTCCGAAAATCAAAGCCAAGCTCTTGCTACACTTCGCCGAGAACGATGAACGCATCAACGCCAGCTGGCCGCCTTACCAAGCCGCGCTCGATCAAGCCAAAGTGAGCTACGAAGCGTTCACCTATGCCGGAACCCAGCACGGTTTCAACAACGACACGACACCGCGCTACGACAAGGCCGCGGCCAAGCTGGCGTGGGAACGCACGCTCGCGCTCTTTCACAAAGAGCTCCCGAGCCCGGTAACCCACGGACACCACTGACGCGCGGGGGTAGGCCAAAACAAGAAGCCGGGCCGTACCCAATGGGTGCCTGCCCGGCGTTCGCTGCAGCCCGTCAAAGCAGCCCGCGCCTTGGACCCAAGAGCCCCAGTAGTAGGGCTCCTGAATCTTCGAGTCACGGGTCAATCGGTGTCGTTCGAGCCCGTGCCCTGCAATTGAAAGACCGTGACGCTGTCCTGGGTGAAGTGCGGTACCAGCAAGCGTTGGCGCTTCGTATCGAAGCCGAGATCACTCGGCGCACCCTGGTCTTCCAAGGCGACCTTGAACTCGCCGCCAAGCTTGCCAACGAAGACGGCCGACGCTTGCCAGCTGGCAGCGAAGACCGTGTCGTCCACGCTGACCACGCCTGCTAGTCCCCCCGCCGGCAGCGCACTCGAACGACGCTCGCGTCCATCAGCGCTCAAGGCGAGAACTTGCGCCTCGCCGAACGACGCCACGAGCAGCCCATCGTCGGTGGCGCTCAACCCCATCGGGCGTCCCAGATCGCCATCCGCCACGCGCTTCACCTGATCACCGTCGATGACGTAAATGGCCTCGGTACCAATCGCGTCGAGCGTGCCGCGAGGCGGCCCAGAGTCGGACAGGTACAGCTTGCCTTCCGCTGTCGCACTCAAGCCGTTCAGGAATGTCGAACCTGGCACGGGAATATCGGCTTGATGAGCGCCGGTCGTGGCATCGAAGCGACGCACGACGTCGATGTCGGCCACGTACAGGCTGCCATGTGCGATGGCTAGGCCCTTGGGCGCGTTCAGCTCCACCCCGTCGCGCCCACTCTCGATCCACCTGAGCTCGTGCACATGGCCGCTGGGCGAGAGGATCGAGATGAAGCCCTTGCCGTCGGCAGCTGCCGGCTCGCCATCGACGTTCGAAACCAGGTAGCGGTCGCGCTCGGCGTCGTAAAGCACGTGCTCCGGCGCCGCCAGTCCGTCGTAGCGAACGGCAACCTCGGGGATTACGGCGCGCGCTGGGGTTTCAGTCTGCTCACTGCTGCAAGCGAACATCACGAGCGCGCTCAAGGGAGCGAGCACGAGTCTCGCAGCGTCGCGCCTCGAGTCAAACTCTGAAAATCGGCTATTTCTACGCATGATCACTCACTTTCAAAGGTGACAAATCAATGGGCTGTAAAGGTCTTCAATGTCGCACGATGGCGATTCCGTGAGGCCGAGCTTTGCCCGTACCCACGTCGCGGTTGAAATCGAGATCGAATGCCGTGTCGGCGGTGAGCACATCGCCCGCGGTCTTGAAGACCCGGATCTTGTGATCCCCATCAACCTGCACCACACCGCTCGGAAATAGATCTTGGACCAAGAAGTAGTCAGCCACCACGACGCGGCTCTCGTCGGGACTCCAGGTGATGTAATGCGGTCCCGAGTTAGCGCCGAGATCGGCAATGCTGAGCACGCTCGGATGTTCGCGGTCCTCGATGTCGAGCAACACCACCTTGCCGTCTTTGCCTTGAAAGTTCAGCGTCAGTGCGAGACGAGTCCCCGCCTTGTTGATCTTGAACAAGTGTGGCCAAGGCTTCGGCGCGCTCGGCGTCGCGAGGTAGTTGAAGTCCACCGCGACTTGAGCCGTACCAGGTTGAGTGTTCACCAAGTACAGCTTGCCGTCGTTGACACCGCTGACGTAGGCGCGAAGCTGGTCGTCGTGGGGAATCAACTCGACATTGATGGTGCCGGCGGGGATTTCAGGGTCGCCGATCACGATCTTCTTGGTGATCGTACGCTGTTCGAGATCCCAGACCCTGACCGCACCTCTAAACTCGGTATGCCCTGACGGCAGGTTCAGGGTGTGCAATGGGCAAACGAAGTCGCTCGTGAGCAGCAGGTTGTGTGCCTCGTCGATCGCGATGCCATGCGGATTGAAGTCATCCAATGGCGGAACCAGCGGCCACTGGCCGACTTCGTTGTAAGCCCCATCGTACTCCACGACGCGACCCGGGGCTTCGCCGGCAGCCCCACCCATGAAGGTCGTGAGGAATCCACCGCGAGATAGCGGAACATACTCATCGGCGATCGACGCGGTCAGCGGCAGAGTATTGGCCTTGAGGAATTTCGGCGCACGCGGGTTCTCGATGTCGAAGACGAAGTTCTGGTTCTGAACCCGCAAGATGCTCAAGAGTCCTCCCCCGGCGAGCGTCTTGCCGTCAGCGGAGATCCCGACGTGGTGCGGCTCGTTGCCGATCGCACCGGTGCTCAAAGGGATGGCGGTGGGCAACGAGAACGGCAGGGGGACAGTCTTGAGGATCTTGCCGTAGGTCGGCGATCCGATGTCGAAGTCGACGACGGCAAGAAAGTCCGCCGCCTTGTGTTTTGCGTCACTCGCCCAGACAAACAGGGTATCTTGCGTTGCTCCAGCGCTGGAAACGCTGGACAGAATCGACAGCGCGACTCCCAATGCTCTCATGCTTTGCTTCAAGGACATTCTGAACATATCGTTCACCTCCTGCTGATACAGCCGAATGGCGCCCACAGGAACACGCCGACGAGCTTCGTCGTCATTCCCGACAGACGTCTACTTTAAGAGACCCTTTGTCTCTTTTGCTAACGCCCGTCAAGCGGCGCGCGCGCTCATTGCAGCGGTTCGCGTCAGGCTCGAACTTCGAGCCCCAACGCGCTCTATCGGCGCGACAGATTGCTACGCCTTACGCCGCTGGGGCGAATCGCCACGCAAGAAAGGCGCGCTTCGAGATTCTGAAGCACGCCTCGGGATGCTGCCGCAGAGCAGCTTTGCCAAGAGCAGGGTCAACCCCTGCGCCAAGGCTCAGCCGTAGCGGCCTTCGATGTAATCCGCGGTCCGTGAATCTTTGGGAGTGACGAACAAGTCAGTCGTCAGACCATGTTCGATCACCTTGCCGAGCAACATGAACACGCACTCTTCGCTCGCGCGCCGCGCTTGCGCCATGTTGTGCGTGACGATCAAGATCGTGTACTCGCCGCGCAACTCCCAGATCAGTTCTTCCACGGCTCCCGTAGCCGCTGGATCGAGCGCCGAACAGGGCTCGTCCATCAACAGGACCCTGGGCTTGACGGGCAAAAGCCGCGCAATGCACAGCTTTTGCTGGGCCTCGAGCGATAGACTTGCTGCCGGCTGGTTGAGTCGATCTTTGACATCGTCCCAGAGTAACACCTTGGACAAGGCACTGTGGACGATCGCATCGAGCTCGTCCTTGTGACCCCGTGCCCGCCCTGGTTCGTGCAGTCGGAACCCGAACAATACGTTGTCGCGAATCGACAGAGGTAACGGATTGGGCCGCTGGAACACCATGCCGATCTGCTTGCGCACCTGGACGACTTCGTTCGCCGGCGCATAGATATCCGAGCCGAGCACTTCGATCCGGCCCTGGATGCGCACGTAACTGAGCCGTTCGATGATGCGATTGCAAGCGCGCAGCAGCGTCGACTTGCCACAACCCGACGGTCCGATCAGCGATGTGATCTGGCCCGACTTGATCGAGAGGTTCACATCGTACAGCGCCTGGAAGTTGCCGTACCAAAGGTTCAAGTCCTTGACCTCGATCGCGATCTCGCTCTCGTGGTTCAGGGCGGTATCCGCTACCGACTCGAACAACTGCGCGCTGCCGAGCTCAGCCAAAGCGACCCTCCAAGTAGTCCGACGTTCGCTTGTCCTTCACTTTGCCCTCGAACATGGCTTCCGTTGCTCCAACTTCGACGCAATCCCCCATCAAGAAGAACGCCGTGCGGTCAGCCAAGCGGCGAGCCTGTTGGACCAGGTTGGTCACGAGCACGATCGTCATCTCCTGCTTCAACTCGCGCAGAATGTCTTCGATGCGCATCGTGGTTACAGGGTCCACCGCGATCGAAAATTCGTCGAGCAGCAAGATCTTGGGACTTTGAGACAATGCCCGCGCAATCGTCAAACGCTGTTGCTGTCCGCCCGAGAGCAAACTGCCGAGCGCCTTCAACCGATCTTTGACTTCGTCCCACAGCGCGGCGCGTCTCAGCGATCGCTCGACGATGACGTCGAGTTCGCGCTTGTCTCTGACGCCCGAAAGCCGGGGCGCCAGAGCGACGTTATCGTAGATGCTGAGCGGTAACCCAACGGGCAATGGGAATACCACTCCGATGCGTCGGCGCAGGGCGTACAGGTTGCGCCAACTGCGGACGTCTTTGCCGCCGATCTTGACTTCACCTTCGAAACGCATGCCCGGAGTCAGTTCATCCATGCGGTTGAGCACGCGCAAGAACGACGTCTTGCCACTATTCGCAGGGCCCACGATGCCAAACACCTCTCGCTCGTAGACCTCGAGGTTGACGCCCGAAAGCACGGTGTGAGCCCCATACGCCACCGACAAATGCCGTATCGAAATCTCGACCGGCGTTCGAGTTCGAGCAGCAACCGCCGACGCTTGGCTCGGATCGGAAACGATCTCGATCACCATTTCCTCCTTCCACGCAGAATCATTCGGAACGTGATCGAGGTGGCGTTCATCAATAACACCATCGAAATCAACGTCAGAGCCACGCCAAACGGCAGCGCTTGAGGCACGCCCGGCACCTGCGTCGCGATCACGAACAGATGCAAACTGAGCGCCATCGTCTGATCGAACACGCTGTGTGGCAGATACGGGAGGAAGAAGGCGGCGCCGGTGAACATGATTGGCGCCGTTTCGCCCGCGCAGCGCGAGACTTGCAGAATCACGCCCGTCAAAATCCCGGATACCGCGTTGGGCAAAACGACGCTGCGAATCGTCTGCCAGCGTGTGGCTCCCATGTTCCAGCACGCTTCGCGAAAGGCCCGCGGCACGGAGCGCAACGCCTCGCGCGTAGCGACGATCACCTCCGGCAGTGTCATCACGGCAAGCGTCAGACTTGCGGCCAGGATGCTCGTCCCGAACCCGAAGAACAAGACGAACGCTCCGACACCGAACAAAGCGTGAACAATCGACGGAACCCCGGCCAAGTTGACGATCGCAAGATTGATGATGCGCGTGAGCCAATTGTCCGGAGCGTACTCCGTCAGGTAAACGGCTGCCGCAACCCCCAGTGGCACAGATGCACAAAGCGCAACCAGCACCAAGACCACGGTGCCGAAGAGAGCCGGAAAGATTCCACCCTCCGTCATGCCGTTGGCGGGATCTTGCGTCAAGAACGCCCAAGAGATCGCGGGTGCGCCTTTGACGACGAGCACGGTCAAGATCGCAACCACAGGCGCGATCAAGCACAACGTCATGAGCAGCAGAGAGCGACTCGTCCAGCGCTCGATGCTGTGGTTTCTATGATTAAGTACGCTCGCTTCGAACATGCTCACCTTTGACGCTGCTTGCGAACGAGTAGATCTGCGGTTGCGTTGATCACGAAGGTGACCAGGAACAACAGAATGCCGAGCGCGAAGAGCGCTTGATAGTGGTCCCCGCCCTTGGCGGTCTCACCGAGTTCCGCAGCGATGGTAGCGGTAAGGGCGCGCACCGAATCGAACACGCTCGTCGGCAGGTTGATCGCGTGTCCACTCGCCATCAGCACGGCCATCGTCTCACCGAAGCCGCGCCCCACACCGAGCAATACCGCCGCCAATAGACCGCTCTTGGCGGCCGGAACTACGACGCGAAAAACGGTCTGCAAGCGGGTCGCGCCAAGCGCCTCACCTGCTTCGCGAAATGAATCGGGCACGGCCTTGAGCGCATCCTCGGCGATCGTCGTCATGATCGGCGCCGACATCAGCGCCAAGATCACCCCCGAGTTGAAGACACAGAGCCCGACCGGGACATTGAAGACTTCGATGATCAAAGGGTTCATCACCTGCAACCCGATGAAGCCCCAAACCACGGACGGGATGGCTGCCAGCAGTTCGACCAAAATCTTCAGGACCTCGCGTGTCTTGCCGCGGGCAAACTCGGCGATGTAGATGGCAGCGCCAAGCGACAACGGCACCGAGATCAACATCGCCAGACCCGTCACGCTGGCGGTGCCGACGATCAACGCCAATGCGCCGAAGCGTGGTGTATCGGACGTGGGCCGCCACTTCGTGGACGTGAAGAACTCGACCGGGTTCCAGTTGTGGAGCAGAAAGCCGATGCCGCCTTGGGTGATGAACACGAAGATCCCGGCGATCAACACGATGGCGGAAATGCCGCCCAGGAACACCAGGACCGTTACCGCACGGTCGATGTACCAGGAGAGGTCTCGGCGATCGAGTTCGTCACCTGGATTCGATTTCGGCTGCTGTTCACTCATCGCATCCACCGTGTCCACGCCGCGTTCTTCCAACGGGGATTGCGTACCCTGGAACAGTTTGGCACCCGGGTCTTTTGCATCGGAAGATGGTTCAGAAGTGAACGGCACCGTACTCATGGCGCGTCGGGGCCTCGCATCAGAACCATGAGCTCACGAACTTCGTTGGCCAGCTTGCGGCTGAGCTCCGTTGCGCCAGCCATGTCCAGTGGTGCCTGCGGTGACGCGAACGTCCACTCGATGAGCGAAGTCGAATACGGCAGTCGCTCGATCTTCGACGCCACGGCGGGCGTCATGGCCACTACCACGTGAACACCATCGAGCTCGAGCGGATCGCTTGGCCATGCTCTCGTGTTGACCGACAAGATGTCGAGACCGAGCCGTTCGGCGAAGATCGAGAGCCCCGGATCGGGACGACCCTTCGTCAGCCCAGCCGCGAAATAGTGTCCACTTTCGGGAAAAGCCTTCTCGGCCAACGCCGCCGCGAGTGGCGCCAGGTGCGTTCCGTCTTCGTCGACGAACAGCACGCGATATTGAGTCGCCGGTTTTTGCTCACCAGTGAGCTCGAACAGCGTCTCTTCGGATATGTTCTTCGCCTGATCGCTGACGCGTTCGAGACGATTGAAGATCGCGAGCAATGCGAAGGCGTCGGCCAAGCCCAGTGTAGCCGCCTTGTTGACCAGATCACTGTAAACTTGCCCGTAGGTCTTCTCGATCGCCTTGGCACGCGGTCGTGTCTTGCGGGCCAGCTCGGCATCGCGCTCGGAGAAGGCCAGCAAAGCATCGCGGAGGACCTCGCACGATTGGGCGGCTAGCTCTGCGATATCCTTGCCCAATTGCTCGGGTGGACTCTGGCGCAGCTGAACCGCTTCGCGCGCGATCGTGACCGCGTAGTCGCCGATGCGCTCGAGCGCCACGTTCATCTGCAACACTGAGGACACGAAGCGCAGATGCCCCGCCGAGGGGATGTGGCGCGCTACGAATGCGTGGCACAATGCATCGATTGCGCGGATTTCGCGATTGATCGGCAAATCACCGAGCACGATCCTGTAACACGCAGATCGATCGCGACCCGCCAGGGCGCGCACGGCTCCGGCCACGGCCTCACCGACGCGCACCCCAACGGCCACCACTCGATTGCGAATTTCGGCCTTGTCCGCAGCGAGACGCTGCTCATACCCGCTCATCTTCAAATGCCTCGATTCGTCATCTAGTTGCTAGTGCGTGCTCGGCGCTGATCGTTGCCGGCATCAACCCGAGCAGGCGACTTTGCGCGTCGGCGCGTAGCCCTTTGCTTGAATGATGCACTGTCCCTTGTCGCTCTTGACCCAGTCGAGATAGGTCTTGATCTGACCAGTCGGTTCGCCGTCCGTGTACATGAACAGCGGCCGTGAGATGGGATAGGAACCATCGAGAGCGGCATCGATGCTGGGAGCAACGCATTTGCCGCTCTTGTCCGTCACGCACAGCGCGCTCACTTCGGGGGTGACGTAGGCCAGCCCATCGTAGCCGATGCCACAGGGCGTGGTTGCCACCGAGTCGACCAACTGCTTGGAGCCGTTGGCTTCCTTGGCGTTGTCCTTGTAGTCACCCTCTTTCAAGATCGCTTCCTTGAAGTACGTGTAAGTACCGGAGTTGCTCTGGCGGCTAAAACGGATGATCTCATCGCTGTCACAGCCCGGCACCTTGACGCCGAGTTGGCTCCATTTGTCGATGGTGCCCTTTTCGCCGTAGATGCCCGCCAGCTTCTCGAGGTCGATCTCTTTGATCGGATTGGCCTTGTTCACGATCACGGCAAGCGCGTCGTGTCCAACCACGTGCGCGACGGGGTTTACACCCTTCGACTTGGCGTCTTCGATCTCTTTCGGCTTCATCTCGCGGCTGGCGTTGGCGATGTCCACCGTCTTGTTGATCAGCGCGGAAATGCCGACGCCCGAGCCGCCGCCGGAGACGGCGATCGCTAGGCTCGTATCGACGCCTTTGTAGGCCTCCGCCCAGGCTTGCGCTACGTTCACCAGCGTGTCCGAGCCCTTGTTCTGGATGACTTTGTGAGCATCCTTTGCGGCTTCCTTGACCGAAACCTCGCTGCCAGCAGTGGCGGGCGACTTGTCGCCGGTTTGCTCGGTTTGGCGCGAGCAAGCGACACCCAAGAGAGAGAGCGAGAGCACGACCGATGCTACTTTGAGTTGGTTCACGTGAATTTCCTTCTTACGGGCGCGGCGAGCGCAGTTCGCATATTTCCGTTGTTGTGATCGATTTGTTACGGTTCGGAGGCTAAGGTCGCTCTGTGACAACTCGGCGACATAAAGGTGACAATGCTAACGATCGCTGCAGTCAGGATTTGTGATGACCTCACGACGTAGAGATGACGCAAAAACCCTGGTGTCGAGTCATCACGGACGTTACCCGTTCCAAACCGGTATGGTGACGGCAAGCTTGTTGCAGCGCGGTCTGAGCATGGAAGACGCTGTTAACATCGCCCGCGCAGTGCGCGACGGGCTGGGCAGGGTCGAGGAAATCTCTGCGCGAAATCTGACGCAGCGGATCGACGCTCTGATTTTGGAAAGGCTTGGGCCCGAGGAGTTGGCACGCAGCAAGAATCCAGCTCCAGATGCGGTGCCGATGGTCAGAACCTCGCACGGCATCTTTCCCTTTTCGAAGGGCGTCGTCTTGCAGCACCTAGATACGGCCGGGCTCGAGCTCGAAACCGCCATGCGGCTCGTCAACGAGTTGGAACGACGCGTGCGCGCCAGCGGTCAGGCGTCGCTGTCCGAAGAACAGCTGTACCAGGAAGTCGCACACTTGTTGGAAGAGAAGCACGGCGCCGAGTACACCCGACGCTATCAGTTGACGCATTGGGTACATGGCTCTCCCACTTCGGTCGTGATTTTGATTGGGGGTGCGACGGGCACTGGTAAGTCGACCCTCGCGATGGAACTGGCGTACCGATTGGGCGTGCATTGGGTTACCAGCACGGACATGATCCGCGAAACCATGCGTGCTGTGGTCTCGCCGGCTCTCGTGCCGGGACTTCACGATCACTCATTTCGAGGCATGGTGATCGGCGGCCAAGTGCTGAGCAACCCGCGCGAACGAGTGCTGGCCGGTTTCCGGCAGCAAGCGGCTCAAGTGATGGTCGGGATTCGCGCCGTCATTCAAAGAGCCGTACGCGAACACAGTCACGTGTTGATCGAAGGCACTCACATCGCGCCACCGTTCAGCCAGTACGTGCCGGATGGTATCGCACACGTCGCCGGTTTCATTCTCGCCGTGCCCGACGAGAAGGAGCACCGCGAACGCTTCCCCGCACGGGCGCGCCAACAACCCGATCGCCCCGCGACGACGTACTTGGACGCGTTTCAGTCAGTGCGCTGGATTCACGACGACTTATTGCGTATGGCCGAGGAAGCCGAAGCCGTAGTCTTGCCGAACGCGCAGAAGAGTCAAACGTTGATCGCGGCGGTGGACATCCTGAGTCGCGGTTTGCCGGTGGACCACAGTGCCAGCGCGACGCCATCGGTACGCTCGGTGCGCGTCCCGCTCGCAGTGCCCACCTTGATTCTGATCATCGACGGCCTGGGAGACGAGCCGCATCCGGCCCTCGACGGCAAGACACCCCTAGCAGCCGCGCACACTCCTACGCTGCGCCGGCTCGCCAGCTCTGGCGGTCAAGGCCAAGTCGTCTCTGGAATTCCTGGTCACATCCCAAGCACGGATGAAGGGATCATGACGTTGCTCGGCACGCACGAGCATCCGCGAAGCCTGTCGCGCGGGATGTTCGAGGCCTTGGGCTTGGGCATCCCGTTGCCCCCCGACGCCGTCTTGTTTCGAGGTAACTTGGCGACGGTAGAGGCGGACGGACACGTCGTGGATCGGCGTGCGGGTCGCATTCGCGATGGCATACGCGATCTAGTGGCCGAGCTGAAGGACGTCGAGTTGGCAGGCGGCATCACTGGGCGAGTCTTGCCCACTCATGAACATCGTTTGAGCGTGATGTTGGTAGGTCCCGGGTTATCTGCTGCGGTGAGCGACACGGATCCGGGCGAAAGCGGTCCGCCCCAAATCCTGGAGCCGCGCCCCTTGAACGATTCTCCGGAAGCCGCCCGCACCGCAGAGGCCTTGCGTGAGCTGCTCGAGATCGCGCAGGAACACTTGCGCAATCACCCGCTGAACTCCGCGCGCTTGGGCCGCGGAGATCTGCCCGCCAACGCGATTCTCACGCGTGGCGCCGCACTGACTCCAAAGCGGCGCAAGGCGGGCGGAGCTGGCGCGATGGTCGCGCGCTGCAACACGGCGCTCGGCGTGGCCCGCTATCTGGGCATGAAGACCGCCACCGGTCCCGGCATGACGGGCAGCCTCGACACGAACATCGACGCCAAGTTCGCCATGGCATCCAAGTTACTCACGGAGTTGGACTTTGTCGTCGTGCACGTCAAGGGTGCCGACATCGCGGCGCATGATCAGCGCCCGCTCGAGAAGCGCGACTTCATCAACAACGTGGATGCTGCACTGGGACGCTTCCTCGCGCGCGAACCTCAACTGAGCGGTCGTCTGCGCGTTGTCGTGTCAGCCGACCACGGCACGTCGTCCCTGACCGGCAATCACGTGAGCGCTCCCGTGCCATTGTTGCTCGCGACGTGGAATGCGGAAACTCGTGACGAGGCGGACTTCACCGAGGACAGCGCGGCACGCGGCGCGCTCGGCGTCTTGCGTGCTGGCGATTTGCGGGAGCTGCTGGGCCTAGACGGAGTACAGCACTCCATCGCGCCCCCGAGTTGAGCTCTCAATCTTCGAACATCACCAGATCGAGGTTGGCGACGATCGGCGGATAGTTGCGCGGCACGCCTTGGGTGATGATCTCGAAAGTATTGTCCCCATCGACCAAAGTCGCGGGATCGACAGCGAGCGAAACCGCGACGCGACCCCCCAACCCTTCACCCTCTTCACGCGTGTTGACGCCATCCTCACCGTAGACGAAGGGCCCAGAGAAAGGGCCGGGGTACACGGCCTGATCCTGCCACTGTCCGCCATTGATGCGATAGCGTAACCCGTAGTCGCGGAAGTCGAAGCCCTCCCACCCGATCAACAGGTGCGCGTTCAGATTCACGCTGGCACGCGTGATGTCACTGGTGTCGACGTTCTCGAACGTGAAGGTTTGCAACGGGCCTTCGTCGGTCCCGCCAATTTGGTAGCCGATGTTCTGCCGGTCTTCGTCGAAGAACATGTCATTGCCGAGGTTGTGGGTCACGACGACTGGAGTGAGCGAGTTCGGAATCGACGCTTCACGCCAACCGCCGATCACGGGCCCGTCGAATCCAACGTTGTCCCAACGCGAGACCCAGGCGTCGATCATGTTGTCGCTGTACTTGAGCGTGGCGTGGTTGTGGGTCACCAAGTGCACGTAGCCGCGATCGAAGGGCAGCTCGATGTCGGAGTCGAAGACTTGGACCAACTCACCAAAGTCGATGCCGTTCTCCGAGTAGTCCGTGCCGAGTACTTCCAGGTGCGTGCGCGAGATCCGGATCTCGAAGTGATTGAGATGACCCGCCGAAGCAACGACGCAAGGCGGATTGCCGTCGTCCTCGGTGTCGATGTAGTGGTCCACCCAGTCGTCGAAGACGTGAACTTGCGAGACGGAGATGAAGCCCGTCGAACGGCAATTCGAGCCGAAATGGATCTCGACTCCGCGGCGTGGAATCGGCCCGTTTTCGAAGTTCTGCAAGATCGCGAACGACGGGTTCGGCGACGGCTCTTGCGTGATGCTGACGGCGTTCCAACCGAGCAGGCCGCCACCCGGCTCGCCATCGATGTCGAACACGATGTGCCCTACACGCTCGAAGAAATCGAAGGGCTGCCGAATTCGGACTCCGGATTGCCCGTAGTTTTGTTCAGCCGTCACGATCATCGCGTGGCGGCTCTGGATCCCGTCGCTGCCGTCGCAGACGAGCAGATCTTGCTCGGGGCCCACCCGCTCACCCAAACCCGAACGACATGGCCTCGTCGCAGCGTAAGGCACGGCCCACGCCTCTTGCGAGTAGTTGGTCACCTCTGCGCGTTCACCTGCGTAGCGCCGTGGATCGAGATCCCCAGTGCGACCTTCGGGGAGCCCAGCGGGGGCAATCTCATCGAAGGTATCGCAGAACGCGGCCGCTTCGAGTCCGCATCCCGGATCTCCGTTCGGGTAGTCGCGACTGGGCTCAGTGGGTTCTGGACTCGGGTTAGTGCCGCCATCGTCCGCTCGAAACGAGTTCGTGGCAGAGCCCTCGGCACGCCCCGCGTCACTGACGCTCACGGGCGTTGTCTCGACGGGCGGCGCTGCATCACCGACACCCTCGGGCGTTGTCTCGACAGGCCGCGATGCATCACTGACACCCTCCGGCGTTGTCTCGACGGGCGATGCCGCGTCGGTAACTTCTTGCGTGCTGCTCTTCTTGCCCCCGTGTTTGGCGCTCTGGGTATCGCCATTCGAATCCCCACAAGCGCTGTGCAACACGAGAACACTCAACCCCAACGTCAGATGTGCGAAGCGCGACATGAGCGACCGGAAGCCTAACACGACCGTGAGCGTCGCGTCTCGTGTTAGCGGGAGAGCTCGAAGTGATGGTAGTCTTTGGGCTCGTGCCAAGTGCCGCCCCAGGTCCAGCCGATCCGAGCAAAGGCGCTAACTACCGAATCTCCCTCGCTCAACATGCCCGGACGCAGATCGGCCCGATCGACGTAAGTCAGTGCTGCTTTAGGGTGAACATTCCCGCGCACGATGTAGGGGTTTTGAACAGGATTGAGGTCGATGGCCAATCCCAATGCGTGGCGCGAGGGCCGCGTGGTGCCGCCGATCAACCTGCAATTGAAAGCCGAGCTATTGTTGTCCGCCATCGAACGCTCGTCGTCGGCACCGTACTCGTCAATCAGCCTCAGTTTCGCGATCGGAAAGCGGGCCTCGAAGATCGCGGCGAATACATCGAGAACCGCGTCGGCTACTTGGCTCGCCACGATCAGTTCACCGCGTGCGAGTTGGTACTCGAAATTCCAGTGCGAGACCGTGAGCAGCCGCAACTCGGCGAAGCCCAGACCCACGAAACCGCCCGGCAGCGTCTCGTGCCAACTGACACCGCGCATGCGGCGTGCGAGGCTTTGAGGGATAGGTTTACATTCACCTTCGAAGAGCATTCGTCCGACTCGCAGGGCAAAGGGTATTGGCTCAGATTCTAAAACTCTTCTTCTTCGCCGGAACTCGAGGGAGTGCTGATGTTCGCCAACCCACCGCACTGTGCCAGAAGCGAGTTCACGGTCGGCGGTCGCGCAGCCAGCGCCCCCGCGTCTACGCCCTCTATACCCGCGTCTTGCACCCCCGCGTCGGATTGCATATCGGGCGCTTGCTCGAAGCAAGCCAAGAGCGCCGATTCGATGCACAACAGCGAGCTCGCGCTCGAGCCCTCGTTCTTGCCTCCCGCAGCAGCGCCCGCGTCAGCCACCGGAGCGTCGGCAATCTGGGCGAGGCCTGCCGACATCCCAATCAACGACCAGCACTGGCTCTCGCACGAGTCATCCAGTGAGGGACACAAGTCGCTGTTGGCGGAATCGGACGGCAGAGTCACCGCAAAGTTGGTGCCCCCCATCGCTTCGCTGGCGATCACCCGCTGCAACAATCGCTCTTGCGCGACGCGGCACAGCGAGAGGCAGATGCTCATCCCCGGCAGCTCGCATTCGAGCATCGCGTCGCGCTGCAACTGACACGCCCCAGACTGCACCCGAGTCTGCAAGCCCCCTCCCCGCTCGACGCACACCAAACCTTCTTCGCCCGTATCTTGGTAGCAGGCTAACAATTTCTGCTGCTTGGCGAAGCACTCGGGTCCGGCTTTGGTCTGTTCGCAGTTTCGGACGCAAGTTGCTGGGGGCTGCCCACACTCGGGCTTGAGCGTAGCGTGGCACCAGTCATCGCAAAACGTCGGCTCCAACGCGTAGTCACCCTCGCAGCCGCAAACCGAGATCGACAGCAGCGCCGGCAGCCAGCGCAGCACAAGCGGAGTCGTTGGCAGCGAACGCCGCCAGGCTAACCGCTGACGACCGTCGATCCGACGGATCAAAGAGAGAATTTGAGCCACGAGCTGGTTACTGCCTTGTAATGTGCTTGGCGAATGGGCCTCCAGCGCACCCTAACAAGAAACCGCTTTGGGCGCTCGCTGTGTATCACCAGTGCAATGGGGAGTCTGCTCGTGCAGCCCACGCTGGTGCTGGCTCAAACCAAGGACAGCCCGCCACCCGAGCAGCCCGCGATCGATGCGCCCCCAACCGCCAAGCCCACGATCGTGGCACCGGTCGCGTTGAGCGCCATGCGCGTCGAATACCCCGCCGGGGCCAAGGGCAGCGCCGTGGTGATCGTGCAGCTCTTGGTCGGCGCGGACGGTCACGTCGCGGAGGCCACGGCCATCACCGGCGAGCCACCTTTCACCGACGGCGCCCTGGCTGCCGCCAAGGGCTGGCTGTTCGAGCCGGCGCGGCGCGACGGGATCGCGGTGCGTGCCCGCATCCGTGTGCGCGTCGAGTTCGAGCCCCCCGGGTTGATCGCGCCCCCCGAACAAGCCCCAAAACCCCCGACCACTGCTGGCGCCAGCACAACGGCGAGCACGACGAGCGCCCCAGCCGTGACGACGGACGCGATGGAGGTAGTCGTCGAGGGAGAACGCACTGTCGGGGTGCAAAGCATCGGCAGAGCCGAGGTCCGCCAAATTCCAGGCGCGTTCGGCGACCCTTACCGGGCGATTGAGTCGTTACCCGGCGTCACACCAATCGCGTCGGGTTTACCCTATTTCTTCGTGCGCGGCGCGCCGCCGGGCAACGTCGGCTACTTCTTCGACGGCATCTCGGTGCCTCTGCTCTACCACGTGGGAGCCGGTCCCGGCGTGCTGCACCCGGCCTTCGTCAGCAGCGTCGATCTGTACGCGGGCGCCTATCCCGTCAAGTACGGGCGTTATGCCGGCGCCATCGTCGCAGGCGAAGCAGAACCGCCCACAGGACGCTTTCGCGGCGAGGCCAGTGTTCGCCTGTTGGATAGCGGTGCGTTCCTCGAGTTACCGTTTGCCGACGGTAAGGGCAGCGCGATGCTCGCGGGCCGCTACTCGTACACGGGCCTCGTGATTTCGCTGCTGGCCCCGGACGTATCGCTCGGCTACTGGGACTATCAGTCTCGAATTCGCTATGAGCTCGGGCCCAAAGATACGCTCTCGCTGTTCAGTTTCGGCTCACACGACTTCTTGGCGGCTGCAGACGACACTGGGCAACAGCAAAATGTCCTCGATCTCACCTTCCATCGCATCGACGCGCGTTACTCCCACGCGTTGAATACCGCTAGCGGTCTCGACTTTACGGTTTCGTTGGGACTCGATCGCACCGGCGTCGGTGGCGATCCCAACAGCAATCAGCCCGACCCCGCGAGCTTGCAATCGCGAAGCCTCGGAGCGCGCGTCGACTACCACAATCAACTGTCGCCCGCAGCGCTGTTGCGCACGGGAGCGGACGCCAAGTTCGCGCGCATGGACATCGACATCAACACGCAGAACGACGACAACGCCAATGGCGGTTCGACGCGCACGCGCACCGCGAGCGACTTCGAGCGCCGAATCTTACCGGCGCCAGGAGTTCCGGGCATCGCACTGCAACCGATTCGCCAAGCTCGAGAAGCCCAGGCCGACCAAACCATCGCCAGCCGCTTCTTGTCCAGAGACGACGTGATCGGCGGCGTGTGGCTCGACCTAGTGCTGCGGGTTACAAACAGCGTCACCGTGACGCCCGGGTTTCGCCTGGACTTCTACGACACCGGCGGCTCACAACTTGCCATCGCACCAGAGCCGCGAATCACTGCCCGTTACGACATCAGCAAGAAGACATCGCTCACTCACGCTTTCGGCATCGCGCATCAGCCCCCGAGCTTCGCGATTCCCATCCCGGGCTTGAGCGGCGCTGCCAGCGACGGTTTGCAACGCGCTCTGCAGAGCAGTGCCGGCATCGAGACTCAACTCGCGCCCAAGCTGCGGGGCCAAGCGACACTCTTCCAGAACGTGATCTTCAATTCGACGGACGTCTTCGGCACTTCGACGTTTCAGCGCAGCGATGCCGGGTCGAGCGCCTTCAGCGATCGCACGACGGCCCACACGTACGGTCTCGAACTGCAGCTCAAGCGGCCTCTGACGGAACGGTTCGGCGGTTTTCTCTCTTACACACTGTCGCGGTCGTTGCGCTCGGTGCCACGTTTGAGCGGCGTTTCGAGCTTCGATCGCACGCACGTGATCAATGCCGCGCTGGCCTACGATCTCGGCCGACGTTGGCGCCTGGGCGGCCGCGTGGTCGCGTATAGCGGTATCCCGGCAGAAGTCGCTTACGCCGAGGCCGCTAGTAACCCGCCGCGCACCCCATGGTTCTACCGCCTCGACTGGCGGCTCGAGAAGCGTTGGTTGATCGGTAGTCAGGGCGCGTGGTGGGCGCTGGTGCTCGAAGTTCTCAACACGACGCTGCACAAAGAAACGCTGCGGGCTAGCTGCTATGCCTATGGTTGTCGTGAGACGGCGATCGGGCCTGTCACGATTCCGAGCATTGGCGTCGAAGCCTCTTTTTGAAGCGTCCAACCCTTCGTCGCCGCTCACCTCGCGCAGCCAGTGCCAAGGACCGGAGCCGCTGGTTCTCGTCGGAGCAGTATCGCCTCACCCAAGCGAGACATTTTGGCCCGCTCGACGTTTAGTCTCCCGGCTGGGCTTATTGCCGAAGCGAACTCGTGCTACGCGAAGATCAGCAATGGCGACGGCAAGCAACTCAGCATCGAAAGCGGACACGTCCTTGCCATTCGTCTGGATCGTCGACGATTCCGAATTGGACGCCCGCCGCGCAGCAGGCGCGATCGCGAACTTGGCGCGTTGTGAATGGTTTTCGCACGGTGCGGCCATGCTCGAACGCGTGGCTCGTGAAGGTCCACCCGATGTGCTCTTGCTCGATTGGAAGCTGCCCGAAATCAGCGGCACCGAGCTCTGCCAGTTCTTGCGCGAACGCTTCGACGAAGGCGCGCTTCCGATTCTATTGGTCACTGTCCTGAGCTCGGGCAACGACGTGGCCGTTGCTCTCGCTGCTGGCGCCAACGACTACGTGCGCAAGCCTTTCGACGATCACGAGTTGCGGGCGCGAGTTAGCGCAGCGCTGCGCACCAAAGAATTGTTCGATCGCGCCCGTCGCGCCGAGAGCGCCCTGGCTCAAGAGCGCACGCGACTCGAGGAGAGCGAAGCCAAGCTGCGCCGCTTGGCAGAATCCGGAATCATCGGGATCCTGATCATGGATTTGGCGGGCAATGTGATCGAAGCCAACGATACATTGCTCGAGATGGTGGGCCACTCGAGGCCCGATCTGGCCGCAGGTCGGATTCGGATGCGCGATTTGACGCCAACGTACCAGCACGCCGGTGACGACCGCGCCGTGCGCGAGCTGCTCGAGCGCGGCGTTTGTCAGCGCTACGAGAAGGTGCTGGAGCGCAGCGATGGCTCGCAGATCGTCGTTTTGCAGGGCGCTGCTTTGCTCGATCGTGAAACCGCCATCGCCTATCTGTTGGATGTCACCGAGCACCGCAACTTGGAGGCCGACCGCAATCGCCTGTATGAGGCAGAACGTCGCGCCCGCGGCGAAGCCGAGCGCGCGAGTCTGATGAAGGACGAATTTCTGGCGACTGTCAGCCACGAGCTGCGCACGCCACTCAACGCGATCTTGGGCTGGGCTCAGTTGGCGCACTTGAAAGAGAAAGGCCCCGATCTCACCAAAGCGCTCGAGACGATCGAACGCAATGCCCGGATCCAAGCCAAGCTGATCAACGACATTCTCGACATCTCGCGGATCGTCTCGGGCAAGGTTCGTTTGGAGTTGAGCGAAGTCGACTTGGCAGATGTGGTGGCGCAAACACTCGAGGCGGTGCGTCCCGCAGCTGCCGCCAAGAAAGTCGAGCTGGTCAACGAGTGCGTCTCCAGGTCCACGTTGCTCGGGGACTTGAGCCGGCTCTATCAGATCGTCTGGAACTTGCTCACCAATGCCATCAAGTTCACGCCGGCCGGTGGCGTCGTCCGCACGCGCATCGAATCGATCGATGGTCGCTTGCACTTGGAGGTCGAGGATACAGGCCGAGGAATCAGCCCAGATTTTCTCCCCCACGTTTTCGATCGCTTCCGGCAAGCGGATGGCACGACGACTCGCGGTCAAGGCGGCCTCGGATTGGGACTTGCGATCGCCAAGCATTTGACGGAGCAACACGGCGGGCGCGTCACCGCCTACAGTGCGGGTGTCGATCAGGGAGCCAAGTTCAGCGTTGAGTTACCGATAGGACCTCCAGCTGAAGCGGTGGCATCCGTTTCGAGTGAACGCTCCTCACCACCACCGGTCCCGCAAGAATTCGAGGAACGTTCGCTGCGTGACATGAACGTTCTGGTGGTCGACGATGAAGCGGACTCGCGGGCATTTCTCGCGTTGTTGCTCGAAAATCACGGCGCGCACGTGATCTCCGCCGAGTCTGCGGCGCAGGCGTTCGCCTCGTTTCAAGCGCAACGGCCCGATGTCGTAGTTACCGACATCGCAATGGCCAGCGAAGACGGTTATCAACTCGTTCAGCGCATTCGCGCTTTACCTCGGGAGAGCGGCGGTCAGACGCCCGCCGTCGCGCTGACCGCTTATGCCCGAGTCGAAGACGAACTGCGTTCGTTGGCCGCGGGTTTCCAGATGCATCTGGTCAAGCCGGTAGATGTTCCGCGGTTGTTGCAGGCGATCGCGAGCCTCCACGGGCGCGCACTGCAGGCGGATAGACTTGCCTGAAGAAGCTCGTCTGCAATTTCGTTCTAGAGCCGCTCCAACAGGGCCCGCCCGATCGAGCCCAGAGCCGCTTCCCCGTTCGAAAGACCGGCTTCACGCACAGCTCTGGGCATTCCGTCTACTACTGACGACGACGGGTGTTCGGTCAAGATCGTGCCGCCTGCCACGCGGATGGCGCGCGATCCCTCGAGGCCGTCGTCGCCCATACCGGTCAGAACGATACCGAGCACGTTTGCACCGAACGCAGCAGCCGCCGAACTGAACAACACGTCGACGGAAGGACGATGCAATCCAGCGTGTGGCTCGGAGCTCAGTCGGCAAACTGCAACCCTGTAAGCTGCACGTTCGAGGTACAAGTGGACCCCAGCGCGGGCGATCACCGCAGTGCCTGCCCGCACTTGCAAACCTTCGCTCGCCTCGACGACGTTGATTGAACTCGCATGGTCGATGCGCTCTGCGAGTGAACTCGTGTAGCCAACGGGGATGTGCACTACCGCAGCGAGGGGCGTCTCGAGCGTGGACGGCAATTCCGACAACAGCCGTGTCAAAGCGTGCGGTCCCCCCGTAGACGTTCCGACGACCACGACCTCCGTCCGTCCGCTAGCTACCGCGCTGGGCGGCGCTTCGGGTTCTGCACCATGCACCAGGGCACGCCGTCGAACGACACTGGCGGCGACCTTTACTTGCTTAATCAACTCGTCGCCGACCTCGTACAGTCGATCGGTCGCACTCGCCGTGGGCTTCTGTACGATGGCCACGGCACCCAATTGCAGCGCCTCGACCGCGACGCGACTGTCTGCCGCCGTAGAACTCACCACCACGACCTCTGGGGGCCGCGCGATTTCCGATAGAGCCCGTAGCACGCCGATGCCATCGAGATCCGGCATCATGAGATCGAGCGTGATCACGTCGGGCTGATGGATGGCACACTGTTCGAGCGCGTCGAGGCCGTCGCGAGCAATCCCCACGATTTCGATACCCGTGGTGCGCGAGACCAATTCGCGGATCACTTTGCGTGCGAACGCAGAGTCGTCCACGATCAACAGCCGAATAGGGCGTTCAGTCATTGCGCGCACTCCGGTAGATGAAAGCGCCGCGGCGCTCCTCGCAAACCAGCGACGTCGAATATCGCAGCAAGGACTCGCACGTCCCGACAACCAATGCGCCACCCGTCGCTAGCGCACAGCTCAGTTCCGTCAGCAGACGCGCGACGACTTGATCCGAAAAATAGATCAGCACGTTGCGGCACAGGATGAGATCGAAGGTCCCGAGCTTGGCGATCGCCTCGTGGTCCATCAGGTTGAGCCAGCGAAAGTCCACGGCGTTCTGGATCAGCGGCGCGAGCTGAGCACGCCCGTCGTGCAGCGTCAACCTGCCGCTTGCAGCGCTGGGCAGCACGTCGGTTCGCACTGAACGCGGGCGAAAGCGGCCACTCTGCGCAAGGGCGAGCGCGCGTCGACTGATGTCAGTCGCGACGATCTCGGTGTGTTCCAATAGACCGCGTTCGGCGAGCATCATGGCTAAAGAGAACGGTTCCTCGCCGGTCGAGCATGCGGCGGACCAAGCGCGGGCCCGGCCGCGTTTTTCGATCGCTGGCTTGAGCACTTCTTCGATCGCCACCTCGAGTCCCAGAACCTCGCGAAAGAAGTAAGTCTCGTTGACGACCAGTGCGTCCGTCAGTTCGTTGAACTCAGCACCCGAATTGGGATCGTAACGCAGGTAGTAGTAGTAATCGAGCAACGAGTCGAAGCCCGCGACATCTGCGCGCGAAACGACTTTGTCTTCGATCAAGGCAGCGTCTGCGTCCGAATAGCGTATCCCAGTACGCTCTTCGATCAGCATGCGCAAGATGGCCAGAACCTGTGGTGGTGCTGGATTCACGATTGCGCCGATGCCAAGGTCGAGATGCGTCGCACCTCCTCGTCGGGATCCGTACGCGCTGTGAGCCGCAGGGTCTCGATCACGTCTGGAGTGCCGAGCGCTCCGAGTGCGGTCGCTATCGCCTTGCGCGCAGCGACGCTTGGCAACGTCAAGCTAGCCACCAACGCTTGCTGTGCTTCCGGGGTCCGCATGCGTGCCAAGGCCGATGCCAAGACGGCGGCAGTCTCGTCGTCTGCAGTCGTCAAAGCAAACACCAAGCCCTCGATCCGACCTGGCGACGGCTCAGACAACGCCAGGCGCACGCGATCGAGGTTCCGATACTCTGGCAACAGACCAATCAAGGCCAAGGTCGCAGCCTTGGACTTGAGCGTGGCCAGCAGCCCTATGGCCGTCGAGCGCACGCTTTCGTCTGGATCGTTGGCAGCTCGTCCCAGCGCGGCCACAGCCATCTCCGTGTCGAACCCACCCAACGCGGAGGTGGCCACCAGGCGCGTCGCAGCATCCGTCGATTGGAGTGCGCCAATCAGAATCGGCAACGCGTCGGTGCGCCGCAGCGACCCCAAGCCAAGCACCGCCGCTCGGCGAAGGTCGGGTTCGTCCGTCGTCGCGGCTTCTCTCAATGCCTCGAAAGCCTCGTTGCAGGGCAAATGAGAAAGGGCTTCGATCGCCGAAACGCGCACTTGCGGCGCGGCGTCCGTCAACAAAGCTCGCAGCCTCGGCAATGCGTCGCTCGCGCCGATGCTTCCCAACGCTTGCGTCGCGTAGTAGCGCACCCATGGCTCAGGGTCGCTGGTCGCACGCAACAGGACTTGCTCGGTCGCTACCGTCCTTGGGGCCTGGCCCAAGGCGCGCATAGCCATCGCGCGTGTCTTCTCGTCGACGGACGCGGCCAGTTGAATCAATGTTGCTTGTGCCTCGGAGTCTTCAATCAAAGACAGTGCGAGGATCGCGGCTTCGCGTAAGCGGACGTCGGAAACCTGGGTCAGCTCCAACGTCTTGGGCAAGGCCGAGCGATAGCCGAAGTAGCGTACGATGCGTAACCCTTCGCGCTGCACCCGCGGATCCGAACTGGCCAATGCCGAGAGCGTGAGTTGTTCCGTCTGATTACTGCCCAACGACTGAATCGCGGCGACCGCTGCTTGCACGACTCTGACGTTCGGATCTTCCAACAAGTCGAAGAGCGCGGCCACCGACGCAACCGCACCGATGCGAGCCAAGGCCTGTGCAGCCAATGCCCGCACTTGTCCATCTGGGTCGCTCAAGCAACGCACGACGTCGGCCACCGCGTCCATCCTGCTCGTGATCAACGGCAGCACCATCGCTCGACGCTGACTGTCCGCGGTGCGCAGCAACATCAATAGCTGGTTGGCGACGGTTGGTCCGAGGGCTTCGAGCGATTGCACGGCGATCCGGGCCACCGCTGGAGCGTCGTCGAGTAGCCCCGACAAGATGGGAACCGCTTGTGGATTGCCCAACATGCCGAGAACACGTGCGATGGCACGACGTTCCTCGATGTCAGCGCCGAGCAGTGCCGTGCCGAGGGATCGGAGCGCGCCGGCTGGCGCCGCTTGGGACAGCACGGCTCCGATCACGTAGCTATCGCCATACCGCTCTTGAAAAGCGTCGGACAACGTCGCGAGAGCCAGTGCGGTCACGCGCACGAACATCGGGCTCGCGTGCGCCAAGATCCCAGCGAGCGGGACCACGGCGGCGCGGTCCGCGCTCCGACTCAGAGCGCGAATCGCCTCGAGCGCATAGCGCGAATCCTGCAGCAGCGCGGCGAGCGGGGCAATCGCGCGCGGATCACCGCTGCGCCCCAAGACGTCGATCGCAGGGAATGTGCGGAAGAAGTTACCACTGCGCACCAGCGCGATCAAACTCTCGACAGCCCCTCTGCCACCGAGACTACCCAATGCCTCTATCGCGGCCACGGCCACGTTGTCGTCAGTGCCAGTCGCCAGACGGGTCAGCACTGCCAGCGCAGCTCGCTCGCGACGGCGCCCAAGCACCTGCACGGCATCGGCGGCAACCGCCGGAACCGGATGTGAGGCGAGCTCGAGCAGAATATTCGTTACGTCACCCGTGGATGAGACGAGGGTGTCGATGGCCGCTGCGTTCTTGGCTTCGTTGGCGCGGTCGAACTCGAGCGTCGCACACAACGCCCCGATCGCCAGATCGCCCAAGGCCGCGAGTTCGGCGACGACGTGCCTACGGCGCGACCAATTCGGTTCCGCCAACATGTTGACGAGCGTCGGCACGCTTTCGGCGCCCAGCGCTCGGAGTCGAGCGATGCGATCTATCCAGACTCGCTCGTCGCCGGGGGGCAGAGTAGGTATTGCAGTAGGGTTCACGGCGCCGCCAACGGTGTTCCGGTTGTCGCCTGTAGTGTCGAGGTCATGGCTGCCAGGCCTTGTGCATGTTCGACGTTGGCCTTGCGCACGCTCGCGATCTGTTCCGTCATCTCGCTTACGTTCTTGCCGATGTGCTCCGTGTTGCGAGTTTGCGCGTTCGCACAATCCGTGATCTCGTTCAACCTGGTGCGTACGAGGCTCGTCCCTTTGACCAACTGTTCTGTCGCGCTTGCTTGCTCTACCAGTGCCTGGTTGACTCGATCCAGCTCGCCCGATTGCCGCTGGGCGGCGATCGCCAACTGACCCACGGCCTCCGCTTGTTCACCTACTGCACGAGCGGTTTGCTTCGCGATCTTGCGCACGTGATCGCTATCCCGACCCAGCGCCGCAAGTGCTTGGGTCTGCTCGGCCGTTGCTTTGCTCACCAGTGAAGCCAGCCGAGCGATGTCGCGCGCAGCTTGCTCCGATTGCTTGGTACCGCGTAGCTGCTCCACGCTGACTCTTGCGGTGACTGCGGATTGTTTGCGCAAATCGTCCACCGACTTGGCGACGTCCGTCGCGCCTTTGGCTTGCTCGGCAAATCCCGACGCGGAGCGTTGTGTAGCGCCACTCACCTCTTCGACCAGTTTGGAAACGAAGGCGAGATTTCGAGCTTGGGCAGCCATGCCCTGACTCGTCTGTTGGGTCAGCTGTCGCATCTGCGCCGCTGCCTTGGCCTGATCGCTGGTCGCTGCCACTTGTTCACCTGTCGCCTGAGACACTTTCTGGGACATTCCTACCAGCTGGGCGTTCAGCTTCACGACCTCGCGTAGCGCCCGAGCCTGTTCACCCGTGGCCTCGACAGTCTGGCGGGCCATGCGTCGCATCTCGACGGCGCTTTGTGCGACCGAGGCGGTTGCCTTGGTCTGCTCGGCAGCTGCGCGCGCGATGGCGCGCGACTCTTCGCTGAGCTTGGCCGTGCTCGATGCGACCTCCTGGGCGGCTTTGACCTGCTCTGCCGTTGCCCCGTCGATCTCGCGCACGGCTCGACCGAGCTCGTCGACTCCGTGCAGAATGCTGGTCAGAGCGCGATCCGCGTCAGACGCCAAGGACGTGTTCTCCTCGGTCGTGCGAACGCCATCATTGACCGAATTGACGGCATCGCGCGCAACGCTTTGCAAAGCACGCACGATCTTGGCGACGTCCGCGCTGGCATTCGCCGCGCGATCCGCCAAGGTCCGAATCTCTTCTGCGACAACGGCAAAGCCGCGTCCGTGTTCGCCGGCGCGCGCCGCCTCGATGCTGGCGTTGAGCGACAACAGGTTGGTGCGATCGGCGATCAGGTTGATGGTTTGGACGATGTCGCCAATTTCTTCCGCACGCTTGCCAACCTCGCGCATCACGTCGGCTGAGCCCAACATGGCCTGTCGGATCTTGCCGAGCCCCGCGACCGATCGCGTGACGGCGCTTCCCCCTTCTCGAGCTGTCTGTGCCGCATGATCGGCGTTGGCGCGCGCCGCGCGGACATTCTGCGCGACATTTCGGGTCGAGGCGTCTAGCTGGGCGGAGGCGGACGCGCTGGCCGCCGCCAACGCGCTCACCTGCTCTGCACTGGAGGCTACGCTCTGCGAGGAGCGGGCGACTTGCTCGAGCGCGGTCGCACTATTCTCGATCACCGCGGCGGTCTTTTCGGCAGTGGCTGCCACCTCCTCGACCGAGGCGGCAATCTCCGTGACCGTGCTGGCGGTCGAGCTCGCGGCTTCGTCGAGATTCCGCATGTACTCGGCCACGCTGCGCAGCGAGCGGGCGATCTCTTCGGATGAGGCCGATGTTTCTTCGACCGTGGCTGCCATGTCCGACGAATCGGCTACGACCCGGGTCACAGCCTCGTTTATCGTCATCAACGATTGGCTCGCGCTGACTGCGCGCTCCGAGACGGTCTTGGAGTCCGCGGTCAGGCGTTGAATGCCCTTCGCCATCTCCTCGACCGTGGCTGCCACGGCTTCGACCGCAGCCGCATTGGCTTCGCTGTTGTTGGCGATTTCCGTGTTGTTCTTGAAAGCGATCGAGTTGGTGGTCGAAAGCTCTTCGCTCGCCGCCGCCAAATCTTGAGCGTTGCTGGCTACGCCGCGAAGTGTGCGGGTGCTCTGCTCCAGAGTGGCCGCCGTGGATTCCGTAGAGGCCGACAGTGATTCGGTGTCTTGCCGGACAGCGGCTACGGATGCGGCCAACTCTTTCAAGCCACTGGCCGTCGAGTCCAAACCTTGGCGTATTTCGCGCACGGTCTCGGTGTTGCGCTGATGAACGACCGTCAGGGCGCCGGCCGCGGTCGATGTCTGCTCCATCTGTTCGCGCACCTGCTCGATGGCAGCGCGCAGTTGTTCGCCTGCCGCCGCATACTCGTTGCTATTGGCAGCAATCCGTTGCGCGGCTTGTTCGATCCGCTGCGCTTGGTCTGCGGTTTCGCGCAACGATTGCTCGATCTGATTGGCTTGCTCTAGTTCCGCACTAGTTCCGTTGGCTGTCGTGGTGACCATGGGTATCCTCTTCTGCAATCAAGCGATCGCAATCGACGAGCATGACGAGCTTTTCGGCGACTCGGGCAATCGCACTCACGAAACCCGACGCCTGTTTCGTCACGACGTCGGGGGGCGATTCGAAGTCGGACGCTGCGATCTTCAAGATGTCTCGCGCACTGTCCACCAGCAACGCCACACGACGTCCGCTGCGCTCCACGACGACGATGCGTGAGTCGAGGGTTCTGTCGATGGGCGGTAAGCCAAAGCGCGCGCGTAAGTCCAAGACGGGAACCACCGCACCGCGCACTTGCACCAAACCGATCACATAGGACGGCGTGCCGGGCACGCGTGTTGCGCCTTCGAAGCTCTCCATCTGTACGATCGAGCGCGTGGGCAGAACGTAAGTCGTGTCGCCAACCTTGAAAGAGATATGCAGGTCCGTCACGCCGCCTGCTCCTCGAGCTTGCGCGACAAGGCGATCAGATCGAGCAAGAGCGTCGGTCTGCCGTCCCCGAGATCCGCGGAGCCGGCCACTCCCGCAACGTTGACCAACGGATCGACCAAGCGCCGAATCACGACCTCGTGATGGCCGAGCAACTGATCGACTCCGAAGGCGAAGTATTCGTCATCGCGGCGCACGATGATCGCTTTGCTGCTGCGCTCGGCACCGCCCAAGCCGATCAGGGCGCCAAGTTCGACGAACGGAATGACCTTTCCGCGGCTGAACAACATCCTAACTCCCTGAGTTCCTTGCTCGCGACTGGGTCCGCTCACTACCGATCGCGCATCGACATCGATGAACTCCTCGACGTTGGCCGCTGGAACCAGGAACTGCTCGGCGGCAGAACGGCAGCGGAACGTATCGACCACGGCTACCGTGATCGGAACTTCGAGCAGAAAGCGCGTACCTCGACCGAGCGTCGTGTTCAGGCGCAGCTCGCCACCCAGCTCCTCGACGACGATCCGACGCACGATGTCGAGACCCATGCCTCGCCCGCTCGTCTTGGTTGCGTCCGTGCGGGTCGACAGGCCCGGCTGGGCCATCAGTTCCAGGAGCTCGCTCGCGTCTTTGGGCGTGGGACGTTGGGCGCGACGCGCGACCCGCTCTGCATCGACCCCCGCGCCGTCGTCGTCGATACACAGGATGATGCGACTGCTCGCTGTGCGCGCGCAGCTCACGCGAATCGTGCCTCGAGCTGGCTTGCCCAGCCGCTCGCGTTCGGTGGCGGTTTCGAGACCGTGATCGACCGCATTGCGCACCAAGTGAACGAGCGCAGGCCAGAGTCTCTCGCCCACGACCTTGTCCACCTCGAAGCGCCCCACGTCGAGTTCGATCCGCGCAGACTTGCCCGTCGTGGCCTGCAATCCGCGCACGAGGATCGGTAGTCGGTCCAACAACTCCGAGAGCGAGGTCATGCGCAGCCCCAACACCATGCTGCGCACGTCTCGGATGCGACGCTCGGTGTCCTGCACGACCTCCGACAACTCGCGGACATCGACACCCTTTGCCTCCAACTTTGCCAGGGCGCGCCGCAGCCGGAACTTCGTCACGAGCAATTCACCCAAGCCGTCCATCGCCGCATCGACGCGACGCACGTCGACGCGCAAAACGTCAGCGGCGGTTGCGCCGTCGCTTTCAGGTTCGGAAACTTCGGCCTCGATAGGCTCGGCCTCGACGGGTTGCTCGGCCACGAGCTCGATCACCTGTTCCCGTTCACACTCCACGATCCGCGCCAGCTCAGCCGGGTCAGCGCTGCTCACCACGAGCAACAGAAACGACAACCCCGAAGCCGGTAACGAAACGGGCACGACCTTGACGATCTGTGCCATCGAGGCCAGCTGCGAGCGCACGGCCGCGATGTTCAAACCTCGCGCCGCACGCTCGATAGACGGCACGAAACTCAATTGATAGGCGTGGCGGTCCGCCGCGAGCTGTGTCAGCTCTTCGATCTCGGACTGACTCAGCTTCTCCAACAATTGAGGCTGCAATGGCAACAACGGTGAGCGCCTGCTCCCGGCTGCGCCGAGGTCGATCGCACCCAGAACGTGCAACAACTCCTTGGGAGCCTCGGGGATGGTCTTACCCGCGGCCAGAGCGTTCACTCGTTGCGCAATGGCTTGCGTGCTTCGCAGTAAGGGCTCGAAAGCTTGTGGGGGCACTTTGCCGCCGTTTTGCTCGGCCTCGCGCACCACGCGTTCCATCGCGTGAGCGATCTCTACGATCGGCTCCACACCGACCATGCCCGCGAGCCCCTTCATCGTGTGCAACGCGCGGAACAGTTCCCGCACAGCCCGCGGATTGGCTCCTTGTTTGGAGATCGCCGTATCGACCAACAGCAAATTGGCGTTGATGTTCCGCAAGTGATCGGCGGCCTCCGCAAGGAAACCAGACACGAATTCACTGAGATCGACGCTCACGCTTTGGCCTCGACTTCGAGCAGATTCGCCACCTCGTGCAGGATCGCTTCGGGGTCGAACGGCTTGGTCATGTAGCGTGTGGCGCCGGCTTCCATGACTCGCGCTCGCGAGGTTCCGTCGCCGCGAGTAGTGAGCACCAAGATGGGTAACTCACGCAGTTTGTCCTGCGCGCGTACGAACTCGATGACCTCTAAACCGCCGATATCCGGCATGTTCAGATCCAACACCAAAGCGTCGAACGGTTGCAGCGACAATCGCTCGATGGCCTCGAGACCACTACTGGCCTGCGCAAACGCGAGTCCTTCACGTTGCCGCAGGCAGGCGATGACCATCTCACGCATCACCTTGCTGTCGTCTACCACTAGGATCTCGGCCATAGCGACTCCAGTGCGCACGCTATCACACTTGGATCGCATGGGCGGCGAATAGGGACGCATATTGACCGAGTGGGGCGTTACGACCCGTGCGGGACATTTTTGCCCAAACCCCGCACTGCTCACGAGCAACGTTTACTTACGCCCTCTATGCTCCTGCTGCCTCGAGGGACGTCCCCTGCTGGCGCCGCGAGCCCCTGGTAACCAGCAACACACCATGCGGCGTGTTCGAGCCGAGTCGTCACGAGTGAACGACCCCGGGGGGCCGGGCGACGCGAACGCCCCGCCCGACCCCCAAGGCTTTCGGGGCCTAGCGCAACAGTGCGGAAGCGCCCCAGATCAGGAGGCCAATGACCCCGACCACGCTCAATACGCCAACCCAGACGCCGGCTTTGAAAATGCCCTGAATCACAGTGCAGCCGTT
>DATAHU010000221.1:0-14357 GCA_036263015.1 Polyangiaceae bacterium
GGCGGGCGACGTGTTCGAGCAAGCGTTGCTGCTTCCGCTCGGGGACGCGCGCCAAATGGTCGTGGCTGAGTTCGAGCGTCGCTATGTCGAGCGCATGTTGGACACGCACGGCGGTAACGTGACGCGCGCAGCGGAGAGCGCGGGCGTCGCGCGCCGCTATTTCCAGATCTTGAAAGCCCGCGTCGCGAAGAAGAAGGACGACACCGACGACGAGTGAATGGGTCGCCGGTGTTTTTGGGCGATACCGTCGCGATCTCGGCGTCGAGCGTGCTCGCTGGTGTTTTTGGGCGATACCGTCGCGATCTCGGCGTCGAGCGTGCTCACGACCAGCAGGTCGCTCCGCGCGACTCGCCACCAACCTCGCTTGGTCTCGCCCAAAACCACTCAGCGAGCTGGGGGGAGTGGTTCTGACTGGGGGGCTTCGGGACACCCTCTAGAGCACCGAACAGGTTGAAACCCGAGCAAAGACAACGGAGACCGAAGCGAGCCGCAGGCTTGAGGCGCGAGCACCGCAGAACTGCTGAAGCAATTTGAGGAGCGGAGCAACGAGGCCGTGCGGTAGAGCGAGAGGATCTGCAGTATTTGCCGGGCTTTCAAGCTGTTCGGTGCCTCTAGGCGAGCTTGACCGGCAGCGTGCGAATGCGTTGACCCGTAGCCGCGAAGATCGCGTTGCACAACGCTGGCGCAATCGGCGACACCGCAGGTTCGCCCATGCCCGAGGTCGTAGCACCCGAATTGATGATGCCGACTTCGATCTCGGGGACGTCGCTCATCCTCACCATGCGATACGTGTCGAAATTGGTCTGCACCGCGCCGCCGTTCTCGATGGTGATTTCACCGAACAGCGCCGCCGAGAGGCCAAAGCATACCGAGCCCTGCGCTTGTGCCTCGACGCCGCGGGGATTCACCGCGTACCCGCAGTCGACGGTCGCCCAGACCTTGTGGATCTTGACCTCCCCGTCCTCGACGGAGGCTTCGACCACTTCGGCGACCGCAGTGCCAAACGTCAGATGACACGCAATACCACGCCCTCGTCCTGCAGCGGGTGGCGTGTCCCAGCCAGCGCGCATGGCGACGTCTTGCAGCACCGCGCTCAAGCGCAGCGCGTCCGCCGAACCATTTTGCGCCAGCAAGTCTATCCGCAGCTGCAACGGGTCGAGCCCTCCGAGCGCCGCCAGTTCGTCCAAGAACGACTCGACCACGAACGCATTGTGCGAGGCGCCCACCGAGCGCCAAGTCGACACCGGAACGCCCATCTGGGGGTCGGTGTACGTGACGCGCCGATTGGCGATGTCGTAAAAGTAGTTGGTCGCTGCGCCTTCCAGCGCGAACTGACTGAAGATCACGGGCTGCAGCACCAAGTCGTGCGACCACGATTCAGGGTTACCGCTTGCGTCGACCGAGCCGCGCAGGCGATGCGCGTTGATGGGGCGGTACTGCGCGGCGCGCGTGTCGTCCTCGCGGGTGTACATCACCTTGACGGGCACGCCGGCCTCGCGCGCCACTTCGACCGCGACGGTGACGAAGTCGTTCGAAGCGCGGCGACCGAAGGCGCCGCCGAGCAGCGGCACGTGCACGGTGACGTTCGCCTCGCTGACCCCGGCAGCTTGAGCCGCGGCGGTCTTGGCTCCGGCCGGGACTTGCGTGCCGACCCACAGCTCGACCTTACCAGAGCTGATCGAAACCACCGCGTTGAGAGGCTCCATCGCGGCGTGCGCCAAGTAGGGCAAGTGATACTCGACGTCGAGCGCACGCTCCGCTGGCGCCGCGCTGAACGTGCCGAGCGCGTCGCCCTCGTCCACCGAGGCCATGCCGCTGCCCATCATGCCGACCATGTCCGAGGTCATCGTCGCGGAGTTCAAGGCGGCATTGGGCCCACCTTTCCACTCCACGGTGAGCGCTTTGCGCCCTTGGATCGCAGCCCAAGTGTTATCGGCGACGACGGCGACGCCCGCCGAGATCTGCACGACGGCGCGTACACCCGGCACCGCTAGCGCAGCGGTGTCGTCGTACGAGCCAACGCTGCCGCCGATGTCCGGCGGGAACGCGACGACCGCGTAGGCCATGTCGGGGATGATCACGTCGATGCCGAATTGCGCGCGTCCCGAGGCCTTCTCGCGCGCGGAAAGCTGCGCCCGCGGGGTGCCGATGATGGTGTACGCGCTGCTGGCTTTGAGCGTCGGGTTTTGGGGCGCGGGCATCGTCGCCGCGAGATCGGCGAGCTCACCGAAACGCGCGCTCTTGCCCGAGCCGTCGTGGATCACTTGACCCAGTTCGACGCGACATTCCGAACCGGGCACGCTCCAGTTTTGGGCCGCCGCCGCGATCAGCATTTCGCGCGCGGCCGCGCCCACTTGGCGCATCGCTTGAAACGTGTTGGCGACGCTGGTGCTGCCGTAAGTGTTTTGATCGCCGTAGTCCGAGCCGGGTAACGGGTGCTCCGAGCGCACCTTCGCCCAATCGGCGCCGAGCTCTTCGGCGATCATCATCGGCAACGACGTGAGCACGCCCTGACCCATCTCCATCTTGGGCGAGTAAATGGTGACGGTATCGTCGGTGCCGATGCGCACGTAAGCGTTAACCAGCGCCGAGGGGGCCGCTGCGGCGGGAGCCGCCTCCTCGGAGGGCGGTCCGCACTCACAGTCGGTCTCGCACGCCGTGGGCTCTGGGACGGTTGGCCCGGTCCCGGTCGCCGCAGGATCGCTCGGCGTGCCGGGCATGTCGACGGGCGTCGTGCCGGGCACCGAAGTATCACCGGGGCCTGCTGGCATATCGGATCCTGCAGGGGCTCCAGGCGTCGATGGGACCATGCCCATGCCCGGGACTGGGCTGCCGCCTGCACCGGTAGCCGCGGGGTCGACCGGGGTCGACCCACCAGCAGGGGGTATTGCCCCGTTCATGGCGCTACTGCTAGCGCCCGGCGTGCCGACCATGCCCTCATCGCCCGATTCAGAGCTACAGCCCCACGCCAGCGCTAGGCCCGACACACCGCTCACCTTGAAGAAGGTTCGGCGTTGCATCGTGCCGCCAGCCGCGCGCTGCAGCAGACGCTGCGCCAAAGGTGCGAGCGCAGCCGGGATGCCGTTCGTATCTTTCGGATCGTTCTGGTTCATCGGCTCAGCCCCCCTGGCCCGCTGCACGGTGAATCGCCTTGCGAATGCGTACGTAAGTACCGCAGCGACACAGGTTACCGTTCATCGCTTGGTCGATGTCTGCGTCGGTCGGGGCGCTGTTGCTGGCCAACAGTCCCGCGGCGGACATGAGCTGGCCCGGCTGGCAGTAGCCGCATTGTGGAACGTCTTCTGCTTCCCAAGCGTCGAGCAGCTTGGTCTTCATCGTCGGCTCCAAGCCCTCGATCGTGATCACGCTCTGCTCGCCCACGGCCGAGATCGGAATCTGACACGAGAAGATCGGTGTGCCGTTCAGGTGAACGGTGCAAGCGCGACACTGCGCGATGCCACAGCCATACTTGGTGCCCGTGAGCTGCAACAAATCGCGCAAGACCCAGAGCAGTGGCATGTTCTCTTCAGCGTCGACAGTGCGGTCGATCCCATTGACACAGAGGGTGTAGGACGGCATGCGCGGAGTGTACGCCAGGCTTGCCCGCCAGGGGAGCAAGAAACACGGCGTGCATTTGTGGCGCCGCGTGTCACCAGAACGTCGCATTCAGCCAACGCGCGGAAAAGTATCGCAGTCGGCGTGGATGCCTTCGCCCTCGACCGCCACGCGACAGACTTGTGTGGGTAACGACTCCCAGAGCGCTCTGGCGCCCCGATCTCCAGTGAGCGCTCGCAACGCCGCGAAATGCTGCCGGGCCCAGAGCACCGGATTGCCGGGCCGTCCGTCCACTTCTGGCACGCAGATCGAGCTCCCCCGAGCAGGGTCGAACGCGGCGAGCAGCGCATTGACGTGGCCGCGCTCGAGCCACGGCATATCGCCCAACACCACGCAAGCTGCGTCGGCGTCGAGCACGGCGTCGATTCCGACGCGGATCGACGTGCTGATGCCTGCCGCATAGTCCGGGTTGTGAGCGTAACGCACACGCCGCGTGCCCAAACAGTCGCGCACCGGGCCCGCATCGTGCCCCGTCACGACCACGACGTCAGCGACGCGGCTCGAGAGCACGCTATCGACCACGCGCGCCAACATCGGCTGACCCTCGATCGGTTGCAGTAACTTGTTCACACCTCCAGCGCGCGTCGACATGCCCGCTGCCAGCACTACCGCCGAGAAGTGATGGTGCGGCCCTTTGCGCGAGCGCTCGGTGATTTCGGCCACGATCGATACCGCGATCTCCGCCGGGGAGATGGCCCCAATCGCGAGACCTATGGGACCGTGAATTCGCGAGAGCTGCAGCTCGCTGCACCCGTGTTGGCGCAGACGCTCGAGGCGCGCTGCGTGGGTCTTGCGACTCCCGAGCGCACCCACGTAAAACGCCTGGCTATCCAAGGCGGCGCGCAACGCCGGGTCGTCGATCTTGGTGTCATGAGTTAATGCCACGACAGCGCAGCTTTCGTCGAGCCCGAGCTGCGCGAGCGCCTCTGCAGGCCAGCTGCGCACCAAAGTTGCGTCGGGAAAGCGCCCAGGGCTGGCGAAGGCCTGTCGCGGGTCGACGATCGTCACTTGCATGCCCAGGACCCTTGCCATGCTTGCCAAGGCCTGTGCGATGTGCACGGCCCCGATGATGATCAAGCGGCGAGGCGGCAGATACGGTCGCACGAACAGCGCTTCGGGCTGCGCGTCGAGCCAGTAGGCGTGGCCGGACGTGAACGCGCGCTCGAAGCCAGCGGGTCCGAGGGCGTGAGCGCTCACGGCTTGCCAGCGCCCGGTCTGCGCTCCAATCGTCAAGCAGGTTGGCAAGCGCTCTTTCCAAGCCTTGAGCAGTGCATCGAGCGCGGCCCGCTCCGGCACGCTGATCAAAATGTCGATCTGGCCACCGCACGCGAGACCGACCCCGAGCACGTCGTCTTCAGCGGCTCCAAAGTGCAACCTTTGCGGCTTTGCCGAGCGGATCACTTCTTGCGCCGCCGTGATCACGGCAGCTTCCACACAGCCACCCGAAACCGACCCGACGAAAGCCCCATCCTCGCGCGCCAGGAGCTGGCTCCCAACGGGGCGCGGTGACGAGCCTGCCGTTGCAGTCACGGTCGCAAGCGCCACGCGCTGTCCCTGCTCCAGCCACGAAAGGGCGACTTCTACCAAGTCCATCTGGGCGTCTTCGAGCATCGGCAGCAGCGTAGATCACCCACGCTGCTTTGGCAGGTGGCATGTGGCTCGGCCGGCGCGGGCTCTGCTACCATTGGCCGCGATGAGCGACCCTGGCGCGTCTTGGCGCCGCGACTTTCCGGCATTGGCCGAGTTCGAAGGCACCCACGTGGCTTACTGGGATAGCGCGGCAACGGCCCAGAAGCCCCAAGCGGTGCTCGACGCCGTCGTGCGACATTACCAGAGCGGTGTCGGCAACGCGCATCGCGGCGTGCACCGCTGGGCAGAGCGCACGACCGAAGCGTACGAGTCGGCTCGCGCGAACGTCGCGCGCTTTGTCGGCGCGGCCGCCGCTGCCGAGATCGTGTTCACCCGCAACGGTACCGAGGCCCTGAACTTGCTCGCCTCGGCGGTCTGCGTCGCAAACGTTCGGGCTCGACCGCGGGTTGTCGTCAGCGAGATCGAACACCATTCGAACCTCGTACCTTGGCAGGCCTTGTGTCGCCTGGAGGGTGCAGAGCTCGTGATTGCGCCAGTCGATGAGCGGGGCGAACTCGACCTAGAACAGCTCGAGACTTTGGTCGACGAGCGAACCGCACTGGTGGCCGTGTGCCACGTGTCGAACGTGCTCGGCAGCGTTTCACCCATCGCGCGCATCGCCGAGCACGCGCGGCGTGTGGGTGCATGGTGCGTGGTCGATGGCGTTCAGGCCGCTCCGCACTTGCCCGTCGACGTCCAAGCGCTCGGTTGCGACGCTTATGTGATCAGCGGGCACAAGCTTTACGGCCCATCCGGAATCGGTGCGGTCTGGGCGCGCTCCGAGCACTGGGCGAGCGCGCCGCCCTGGCAGTATGGCGGCGACATGGTCAGCCAAGTGCAGCTGCAGCACGCGGAGTTTCAGCATCCCCCCTATCGCTTCGAGGCAGGCTCGCCCCCCGTCGAGGGCGCAATCGGCCTGAGCGCTGCGCTCGACTACCTGCGCGCGATCGGACACGACGCGATTCAGCGCCACGAAGAGCAACTGCTATCTTTGCTGATCGCGCGCTTGAGTGAGCTTCAGCGCGTGCGTATCCTTGGCGCTCCGAACCAGCGCGTGGCAGTGGTGTCGTTCAACGTGCAGGGCGTTCACCCGCACGACGTAGGCACGGTACTCGACGCTCACCACGTCGCGGTGCGCACTGGCCAACTGTGCGCGGCGCCAGCACTGCGTCGCTTCGGTGAACACGCGACGGTGCGTGCATCGGTGGGTCTTTACAACACGCACGCCGACGTGGAGCAATTGATCGCGGCCCTGCAACTTGCCCTGGAGCTCTTCCCGTGACCGACCCTTTGGCGCTGTACCGCGAGCTCGTCATCGAACACTCGCGCAGCACGAAATACACCGGAACACTGCCGTCGGCGACGTGTAGCGCCACTTTGCACAACCCTCTGTGCGGCGACACCATCACCGTTCACCTCGAGGTGAACGACGCCGGCATCATCACCAACGCCCGCTACGAAGCCCAGGGCTGTGCGATCGCCAAGGCGATGGCATCGATGATGAGCGAACGCATCATCGGCCAAGCTGTCGCGCAAGCCAAGTCGTGGAGCGTCTTGTCTCAGGCCGCGGTTACTGGCGACGATCAGCTCGGGTTCCACGAACTGACCGCGATGATCGCGCTGCCGGCGCGGCGGCGCTGCGCCACGCTGCCTTGGGACACGCTCGGCGCGGCGTTGCAAGCGGCTTCCAGTGCCGAAGCGTGAGAGTCGCGCTCGGCGCGCCGGTGTTCCAGCTCACCACGTACCATTCAAGCCGAGCACTGCTCCCCCGCGTACGGGCGCCAAGCTCGCGTGGACGTCTAGGCCTGGCACGTCTGGCGTGTCAGGTGAGAAGTCGCGCGTGAGGTACCAGGTCGTGGCCATGCCGCCCACGACTCCCAATGCAACCCCAAAGCCCGCGGCTTGCTCGTCCGCACCCGCACCTGCCAACAACCCAACCGCAGTCAGGCCGCCCGCGACTGCGCCCAGATCGAGAAAACGCACTCGCGAAACCCGTGGCTGTACCGCGCCTGCGGTAAGGGTCGCTGCCAATAGGCCCACGTTGTAACCCACGCCACTGACCAAGCCGCGATGAACGTCGTCGCGCGGCGCAACTCCGAAGCTCAGTAACAGCGCCGTCAGCCCCGTCCATAGACCTCCCGAGTGAACATACGAAGCTTGACCCGGGGTAGTGCCGAGGTTCCCGGAGAGCAACCCGCCGCCAATGGCGCCCACCGTGGTCGCGCTCCAAAGTGTACCCAGCACGCCTTTGCGGCCGAGATCCGCGCCGCTGTCGGAGGCGATCCATAGCCCCAAAGCGCCTTCTTCGACCCCGATGTAGCTGCCTGCGACGATCGCTTGGGGCACGCCGTAGTTGAGCCGAGTCTGGTCCAACATCGCCACGGCGCCCAGCGACGCCCCAGTGAACAGAACCATCGGGAAGAAGATACCCGCTTCGGTGTCTGCTTCCGCCAGTGCAGAGACAGTGAGCGAGGTGAGCACACCATAGGGCACGGCCTGCAGATAGAGCCCCGAGATCTCGTCCATCGAACGCTTGCGACGGCCCTGCGCCTTGGCCTCTCGCGCCACCAACGGAGCATTTACCAGATGCACGCCCCTAGATTGCCAGGCGCGAGCAATCGACCCAAGTTCACTGGCCACCCGAGCGCGCTCGGCATCCGGCGCGGCAGCTGCAAGTTCCGCCAAAGCGCGCCCCGCTTCGGCGAACTCACCGTCGAGCACCTGGGCGCGTGCCGACGCGTAGCGCGCATCCCACTGCTTCTGTACCTCTGACAGGACAGGTGCTGCACCGCTCGTTTCCTCGACGGGAGCGGCGACCGCGCCCGGCGCAGGCGTCGTCGCGCTGCTCGACGTAGCGGCGGGCTCTGCTTGGGCCTCTGCAGTCGCGGCCAGCGTTAACAGCGCGCACGGCACGCCAAAGAGCAACGACGAGAGCCACCGCAACGCTGAACGCATGCGCGCAGGTTGTCACGCCGCTCTGGCATTCGACAATCCCCTCATTTCGCTACGGGGCAATCTTGCTACGCTGCCCGTGAGCGAATCCGTTCGCCAACCCAGTAAGACGGTCAAGCAAGCGCACGCAGCCCACGCCGGACCACCTCGGTTTCGCTCACCCCCAACTGTTCTGCTAGGGCACTCAGTAGCCGCAGATCTTCCGGCTTGAGACGGAAGGACTTCAGTCGCGCGGGGACCGCGCCGACACGTCCGACGCGTGGCAGCCACTCACGCAACTTTTCGCCAGGGATATTCCGAAATGGCGCGGGATCCAAATTGCGCCGAAGGCGCCGTACGGCCTGGGCCAAGTCCTCCGGCAGAGCGCCCACCTCCACGAACATCGATGGTTGTTTGACGATCAGCGCGGGCAGAAGCTCGAGCAACCGCGGTTCCACTTCGCCTGCCCACAACACGTCTTCGACGCGAATGGGCAGAGCGTACTTTGCTACTTCCTGGTTCGTGTGCAGCAGCCCCTCCGCAACGAACCGTCCGACGACCCGCTGGTACCTGACGTCGTTGCGCCGACGTTGGATGGTCAAAAGCTTGCGCCGAGCTCGTCGCTGCAGCTCCGTTCGATCGATCATAGAAACTGCTCCAAGTCCAAGCCGTATTTCTCTGCCAAATCCAAGAATCGTTCCGACGCTCCTCGAGCCAGGTATTCGGTGATCAGTACGCGATTCTTGTCAGGCGCTTTGAGCGCTTTGGACAGTAGAATTGCCTCGGGTTCAGCCAAGAGCAAATGCACGAAGTGCCCCCTGAAGTGATCGTTGTATCGAGTCTCGCGTGGCATCCACGCTTCATGCCCCGACGGATCGAGCGCGCGCCCCGCCTCCGCTAATAGCTGCTCGAAGGTGCGTTCGATGGACCACTCGTAGTCGGCACGCACGTCGACGTCATTGGTGACCGCCAACGCAATCCCCAGGTTCGCCTCGAGCAAGGCTGCCTGTCCCAGCACTTTGATTGTGCAAGGCTTGAGTAAGGCCGCGCCTTCTTGCCGGCAAAGACGATTTTGCTCGGCGATCCAGCGATCCAGCTGCTGTGCAACACCTTTGAGCACGCAAGCAGTCTGCCACAGGCGTAGCGACGTTCAAGTCTCAATATGTATATACAATTTAGGGCCAAGAGATTGGCCGTGCTGGCCTCTCTAGCCTCTCACTCCGCCAGCACCGTCTTCGCCCGCTTCAGAACGTCGCGTACTCGGCATCCAGCCAGGCGGTTCTCTGGCGGATCCATTGCTTCATTGCATCGATGTGGCCTTGCCAGGTGGTGGGGGTCTCTGCCGCGGGCCCGGCATCGGCATCCATGTTGCGGCCGCCAAAGCCACCGCCGAACACCCCGCCCTCGGTCACGGGCCAGCGCGCGAAATCGCGCGGGCCGGCGTTCACGATCGGTGCGGAAACCTGATCGACCCGGGCTTCGAGGGCGGCATCGGAAAGGATGTTTGGACGGAGCTCGGCCCAACGCGCGGCCATCGCGGCCTTGATCTCGGGTTGCGCGAACAAGAGCTGGAACCAGTTGGCGCCGTAGTCACGTCCGCCTTCGACTTGCCACCCCTCGACGTCTGAAACCAAGTTGCCGAGCGTGAAGTTGTAGTCCCAAGCCGGACCCGCCGTGATTAACCCGTCACGGTCCTTGTGTAAGTACACACTGCGCACGTACTTGTCGCCGCCCTTGGTGAGCTCGTTCAACACCAGGATATCGATGAAGCTCGTGACGTCGAGGAACTGCGCGTAGTCACCGATGGGATCGGCGACCAAGGTCGTGTGAGCCTGTGACACGTAGTCGCCAATCCAAGCGAGCTGCTCGGCGTTGGGTTCGACGGGATCGGTCAGCTCCAGATCGTCGAAACAGGTGTCTTCAACGCCCGTGCACAGAATCTCGATTTCACCCTCGTCTTCCCGCACCGCCGACAAGTCGAACTTGAAGATGTAGCCGCCGGAGAGCTCGGGCAGCATCGTGTCTTTGGGCTTGAGTTGCGCCAGATCGAGCCTGCCCGGTTTGTTCTTGATGGTCTCGGTGACGGCGTAGACGCCCTGGTATTCCTCGGCTTCGAGCGAGCCCTCGTCCTGATTGACGTAAACCTCGGCGAAGCGCATCTCGGGCGCGTGCAGGCCCATGTCCTTGGCGAGCGAAAACGAGAACGCATTGCGCACCAACGTCTTGTCGGAGTACTCGCCGATCATCGCCCAGTCCGAGTCGGGCGTCATGCCGATCATGGGACGGTCGATGTCCTCGTTGTTCTCGTCCCACAACTCGACGCGGTACGGCGTCTTGTCGAACGACGCCGAAGACTGCCCGCGCACGTGATAACCGGCGCGACTCGCCCAAGTGGGAGGCGCCGAGATCGAGGACATGCCGTTCACGGGTTCGAACAACATGAACGCCACGTCGTGATACACTACCTTCTCGGCTCCGGCCTGGGTGGGCGGTTTGCCGCCCCCATAACCGTCCAAGATGATGAGCGAGATGTCCGAGCTCACGTCGAACGTGCGCCGGATGTAGATAGCGGTGGCAGGAAAACCCGACGGCATCCCAGCAGCGAATTGCTGCGCACGCAGCTCTGTGGTCTCGGTCAACGTGAGCGCTGCGCCGTCGTACAGAGGGGAGCTCGCGGTGGGCAGCGTTCCATCCGTCGTGTAGCGCAGTTCGACGTCGCTGCCGCTTCCCGTAATCGTCACCATCAGCGCGCCCTCGAACGTCCCGCTCGGTACTGAGAAGACGACGTCGCTGGCTGGTGGGCTCGGCGGCTCGACGGCGCCCGATGAATCGGTGGGGGCCGGATTCACACCGCCGTCGCTCGCCGACGGATCGGGGCTGCCTTCACTGGGCGCTGTGCTGCCCGTTGGTGCACTGTCGACGGGGACTGCACTGGAACCGTTCGGCACGATCGAAGCACTCGGCGGCCCCTGCTCTGGGTCCGGTTGCGTCGGGCTCGACTGCATCGAGGATGGCGAAGCGGATCCCGTCGGGCTGGCTGCACCGCTAGCGCTAGGCGCGACGTCGCTCGAAGGAGCGCCGCTCGCAGGAACGTCGGTGCCGTCGGCGCCCTGAGATTCAGACGCGCAACCCGCAACCACCCATGGGCCAGCAACCCATAGGCCAGCGACCCATAGGCGAGCAACCGAGCACAGCAACACTGACGGCAGAGACTTCATGGGGTTCCAGGGTGGCGCAGGTTACGACTTTGGTTGTCGTAACACGATAGTCACCGAAACCACCCCGAACGGGCACACCATCCCAACAAATGTGGGAGCGGTCGGGCGAGACCTTCAACTGCTGTCGCTTCATCAACGGGTTCGTCCGCATGGCGAACCTCATCCTAGCGCCAGCGTCGGGCGGCCAACTGACACTGCGATGCCCTCTGGCCGAACGCCCTCGCTTCCGCCAGGCTTGCCGGTAACAGGTAATCGAATGCAAAAGGTCGTGCCCTTGCCCGGGACCGAACTGAAGTTCAAGCGCCCACCGTGGTGATCGACGATCAGACTTCGAGCGATCGGTAGCCCTTGGCCACTGCCCTTGCCGACTGGTTTGGTCGTGAAGAAGGGCTCGAAGATGCGGGCCTGTACCGCTTCTGGGATCCCGGCACCGTCATCCATGATCGTGATCACGAACTCATCGCCTTCGTCTTCTGTCGACACCGACACGCTGCCCTTGTCGCAGCTGTTCTCCCAGCGCTCTTGGACGGCGTCCCCGGCATTGACCAGGAGATTCAGAAGCACCTGTTGAATCTCGCCCGGATAACACAACACGCAACGCGTGGCGCGCAGGTCCACGGCGACGTTGGCGTTGTTTTTGAGTTGGTTGGCCACGACGACCAGCGCGTTCTCGATGGCCACATTCAGATCCGCCCACTCCGGCACCGCGGTGTCCGGGTGTGCGATGGTCTTGAGCGCGCGAACGATCTTCGCGACACGTTGGGTGCCGTCGATGCAACGCGCGAGGGCGTTGGGGATCTCCACGCGCACGTAGTCGAGATCCGCATCCTCTGACACGGCGCGTAGTGAACCTGCCAGTTCGGGTCGAGAAATGACGAGGGGCAACATCAGCCGCTCCTGCTCCTGCAGCGCGTGCAAGACGCCTTTGAACGCGTCCTGCAAGAAATGCAGGCTGTCGCCAATGTACTGAATGGGAGTGTTTATTTCGTGGGCGACCCCAGACGCAAGTTGCCCTACCGCACGAAGCTTCTCGGCCATCCCCAGCTCAGTTTCCAGACGCTGACGCTCTTCGAGCTCACGCTCGAGCTTTCGATTGCGTTCAAGGAGTTCCTCGGACGCCAAGTGCAGCGAGCGTTCGAGCTGCTCTCGATCTTCATCAGCCTCACGATAGGCTTCGTCCACGGCGCGTAGGAAAGCCTCCGTCTCGACTGAATGTTCAGCGTGCGTCCCGAAAGCCTTTCGCAGCTGCCGCCTGAGCAGGGAATGCATGAATCAGCGCTCGCTCAGAGTGGTGACGGTCATGGTTTGGTTGTGCAGTTCTGATCGCGCGCCGCGAACGAAGGGGGCGATTTCTCCGTAGGAGTAGAACCCAGCCAGCATCGCCTCGGAGCCCACCACCTCTTGCACGGCTTCGACTTCCTCTTCCGTACGCTGCTTGAGCACGAGTTTTCGGCCCACACAGCTGATGAGCAATGCCAGCTCGGCCTGCTCGCCTTGCAGGCCAGCCATACTGGTGCAGCCGGCCTCGCAAGCGCCGTCCACCAAACGGCCCGTGTTTGCACGCATCAGCCGCGCGCGGCAACCGAGCGGAACGTCACCAGCGAACGTCAGCGTACGTGCCACTTCGTCAACGCCCAAGATGGTTCGAACAACTGCAGCGCCACAGCCCTGGGCCGAACGTATGGCAAGCGGAAAGAACAACCCGCTCGAAGGTAGCCGCGCAGCCTGGTCGCCGAGATACTTGATGTACAAATCGAGAGCCGGTTCACCGTCGAGCTCGTACAATACGTTGCCTTCAGACTTGGTCACCAAGCGTTCGGGTCCGAAGGCATCCCAACCGCCGACCGAACCATAACCTACGCGAAGGCCTTGCCCGTAAAGCCCGATGCCAACGATCTGCTTGGCGGGTTCTGGGCCATCCAAACACACCATCGTGCGCTCGAATCGGGCACCGTCCGCCGATAGTCCTCCCGTCACCGCGACGTGGGTCGGCAGGACTTTGGTCATGCCCGCGACCAGGGCGCTGCCATTGATCGCGAGGCCTTCCGATATCACGAACACGTGGACGAGGTCCTCGGCAGTGAGAAGGGACGCGAGGCTCGCTCCCAATGCTTCGGAGTCCACGGCTTCGGGAATGGCGACGGCCTGAACGTTCACCTTCGTCGTGTTGAAATGGACGGCAGTCGCTACGATGCCGTCGTCGAATACCCGGGCTCCGGCGATCTGACCTGCGGTAGTGCAAGCAACGATGCGCGCGTTGGGGAACAGCTCGTGCAGCTCTTGCCAAGTCGCGGGCTCACTCAGCGAGTCCCCGTTACCAAATACCAACGCAAGTTGCGCCTGGAGTCCCGTCTGGGCTTGCTCCGGAGACAACTCACGGCTCCCCACGTGCCTGACGTACTGCACGACCTTCATCGAGTCACCCACGCCACAGGTTTACGTTTACCCGATTCCGACGACACCATCCGACACTGGCGCTGCTCTGCTGTTTCCTGCATGACAGAGCCAAAGAGCAAGCAGCGTGCCCGACGGGTGAGCGCGCGACCGCCGGGAACGATCTACAGCTTACAGCAGTTAACCCTGCGCAAGAAGTGCACGCGGCGGCCACGGCACGCAGGCACTGCGCCGACCAATTCGCGAACGCCTCGAGTCCAGAACACCCCGAGACCACCTAGCGCGACATGGCACCCGAAGTACGTTCACATCGCCCCCCAAGTGGAGCTGAGCGCGATTGGCTCAGCCTCAACAATCGAGGGTCATTTTGCGTTCCCACTCGGAGATTTGCGCGTGATGCTCGTGCCACTCGTGTTCCTTGAGCTTGGTATACGCCGTCACGAACTCGGCGCCCAATGCGAGAGAGAGAGCTTGGTTGTTGCCTAGCGCTCGCACCGCTTCCAATAGGTTGCTCGGCAGACGCTGCACTTCGGCTGCGGGCAAAGGCTCGGTGTACATGTTGTTGTCGCG
>DATAHU010000222.1:0-4510 GCA_036263015.1 Polyangiaceae bacterium
GGCGGGCGACGTGTTCGAGCAAGCGTTGCTGCTTCCGCTCGGGGACGCGCGCCAAATGGTCGTGGCTGAGTTCGAGCGTCGCTATGTCGAGCGCATGTTGGACACGCACGGCGGTAACGTGACGCGCGCAGCGGAGAGCGCCGGCGTCGCGCGCCGCTATTTCCAGATCTTGAAAGCCCGCGTCGCGAAGAAGAAGGACGACACCGACGACGAGTGAATGGGTCGCCGGTGTTCGTTGGCGATACCGTCGCGATCTCGATGTCGCGCCTGCTCGCTGGTGTTTCTTGGGCGATACCGTCGCGATCTTGGCGTCGAGCGCGCTCACGACCAGCAGGACGCTCCGGGCGACTCGCCACCAACCTCGCTTGGTCTGGCCCAAAACCACTCAGCGAGCTGGGGGGAATGGTTCTGACTGGGGGGCTTCGGGACACCCTCTAGAGCACCGAACAGGTTGAAACCCGAGCAAAGACAACGGAGACCGAAGCGAGCCGCAGGCCTGAGGCGCGAGCACCGGAGAACTGCTGAAGCAATTTGAGGAGCGGAGCAACGAGGCCGTGCGGTAGAGCGAGAGGATCTGCAGTATTTGCCAGCCTTTCAAGCTGTTCGGTGCTCTAGGGATTAGGGGGTTAGGGTCGAACAGTGTTCGACCCTTCAAACCTAATCCAGAGCGTTTAGCGGGTTTGACGACGTCGGCGTGAACGGGCCAGCTCAGGTGATGACGTCGTCGCCGAGGATCCGGATGTTCACGATGTTCGTGAAACCGGGGCTGCGGCTCGTGCCGAACACCATCACGGCGCGTTCGCCCTTCTTGGCCACGCCCTCTTCGATCAGAGAGCGTTCTCCTTCGACCGTCATCGCCAGACTGGTGCGCGCGTTCTTGACCTTGCGCGGGATGATGCCGAAGGCCAAGGTCATGCGCTGCACGGTGTAATCGTTCGGGGTGAATACCACCGTCGGCACGGGCAGACGCTCCGCTGCCAAGTAGCGCGCCGTGAAGCCGCTCTCGGTGAACACTGCGATCACCTTGGCGCCCGCTTCGAGGGCACCGCGCGCGGCGGCGTGCACGGTGGCGCGGGGCACGGACACCGTCTCGCTGGTGCCCACCCGCCAGTTGGGCGAGTAGCTCCAGGAGGCGAACAGATCACCTTCGGTCTGGCGGATGATGCTGCTCATGATCTCGACGGTGCGCACCGGGTATTTGCCCGAAGCTGTCTCGGCCGAGAGCATCACGGCGCTGGTTCCGTCGTAGATGGCGTTGGCGACGTCGGACACCTCGGCGCGCGTGGGGCGCGGGTTCTCGATCATCGACTCCAACATCTGCGTCGCAGTGATCACGGGCTTACACGCCGCGACGGAGCGCGCAATGATGCGCTTTTGAAGCCCCGGGACTGCTTCCGGTCCGAGCTCCACGCCCATGTCGCCGCGCGCAACCATCACGCCGTACGACGCTTCGATGATGTCATCCAAGTGGTCGACCACCTCCGGGCGCTCCAACTTGCTGATCACCTTGGCCTGACTGCCCGCGTCTTCAAGGATCTTCGTGAGCAGTTGCACGTCGGCGGCGGTGCGCACGAAAGACAGCGCCACGAAATCGACGTTGAGCTTGATCAGCTGCTCGAGATCTTCCCTGTCCTTCGCGGTCAACGCATCGGCGGAGACCTTGGAGCCCGGCAAGTTGATGCCCTTGTTCTGCTTCAGCAGGCCGCCGTGGATCACCTTGCAGTGCACTTCGGAGCCTTCGACCTCGATCACTTTCAGCTCTAGGTTACCGTCGTCGAGCAAGATCGTTTCGCCGGCGCGCACGTCTTTGGCGAGCTGCGCGTAACCGGTCCCCACGCGAGGAGTATCTTTCTCCTTCTTCGGGGGCTCACCCACGTAGCCGGGCTTCGTGGTGATCGTGATCGTTTGCCCCTTCTTGATCAGAATGGGCTCTTTGAGCGAACCCACCCGGATCTTCGGGCCCTGCAAGTCACCCAAGATGCCTATTGGAACTCCCAGGGCTTTGGAGACTTTGCGGATCGTCTTGGTGTTCTTGGCGAGCATCTCGTGGCTCGCGTGTGAACAGTTGAGGCGGAACACGTTGACGCCCGCCTTCACCAACTCGGTAATGGTTTTCTCGTCGGAGGAGGCGGGTCCAAGCGTTGCGACCACTTTGGTGCGGTTCGGCAGTTTCATCGGTTAAGGGCTCTGCGTTCGTTGTTGCCCGCAAGGATTACGGGGCGTCAGGCGGCGGACCTTAACCAGGTTCTTTGCGTTGGGGAACAGCCCTCGTGCCTGGCCGCAAAATCGTAGCCGCGCGGCCAGCAACACGGCCTGATCCACACCTTGGTCAGTCAGAAGCGAACGCTGAGCATTTTACTTTGGCCCGGTGCAAGCTTCACACCCTTCGAACGCTTTCCCCGCTCGGGGTGCACGAACACCACCGTGTGCGGCCCCGGTGCGATCGACGCGCCCAAGATCGGTGTTCGGCCGATCGGCTTTCCGTCGACGAGCACGTTCGATGCTGGGATCGAGTTGGCGCTCAGTTTTGCCGGGGCAAGTCCTGGCTCTGGCGCTGCAGAGCTCACAGTGTCGCTCGTTCGAGTCGATTCGAGCAGCGCGATCTCGACCTGCGCTTCGGCTTTACCTTCCGGAAACGTTATCGATGTTTGGAAACGATCGAAGCCTGGTTTGGTTGCCTCGAGCAGGTGGACTTGCGTCGCGTCGACGTCGACCGTCACTGGCAATGCCTGCAGCGCTTTGCCGTCCAGCGTGGCGCTTGCCCCCTCTGAGCCGGGGCCGCCTCTGATCGTGAGCTGGCCCAGCTTAACGCGGGGTTTGAGCGGGCCGAGCGCCAGCTCTTGTCCCGCGCTGATGCTCACAGTCTGTTCCAGCGGCTCGTAGCGCGGGCCAGTGATGCGAATCAGGTGCGTGCCGGGCTCCACGTCGTTTCGCTCTTGGGGCGGCGGCCCCAGCGCCCTGCCATCGAGGAAGATGCTGAGCCCGTCGCCACGGGCCGCGATCGAGAGCTTGCCGTAGCGGACGACGGGGATCAGGTTGATGTTCAGGCTGTGATCGGCACCGCTCTCGAGGGCAATGCTGGTCACCGCCGAGTCGTTGTAATTGGGGGCTTCCGCGTGCAGCTCGTGAAGGCCGGTGCTCAGCCCAGGGATTCTGCAGGGCGAGAAACTGCAACGCAGTTGAGCGTCGACGTACACCCTGAGATTGGGCAAGGCCTGACTGTTGGGACCAGACACCGTGACCACGAGCGTGCCCGCGGTCGGTGTGCGCAGCACCAAGATCGCGATCGTCAAGAGCAGAATCAGCGCAGCCCCACCCAACAACCAAGCCAAGTTCGAGCGGGGCTTGGCAGGGGGCTGGGTTAATGGCTGGCGTTCGCGTTCGGCGCGCAGCAGGATGCCGCTGAGCTGTTGCGCGATCAGCGGCTTGAGCGTCGACGATTGCTCACCCTGCAGATCGAAGCTGGGATTCGCATCTGAATCGCTCGTGGGCGTCTGCAGCGGGTGCTCGTGAACGGGCGCCGCAAAAGTCGGCGGAGCGGGTGCGAGCTCTGGCAGTTGATCGCGAGCGCGTGGGGCGCTTTGCGCGGTCGGTGGCCAATGTGAAAGCGTTTCCGTCTCCGACTGCAGCGACGAAAACAGCGGCACGGCAGGGGCGGGCATGGGCCCGAGCCCGAGCGCCGGGTGTGCAGGCGCCGAGTCGCCGGGGGCAGGGGGTAGGGTCGAAGCTCGGGGCGGCGGCGGCGCAGCGCTCGGTGGTCGCAGCGACGGAACGTGCATGGGGCTGCCCGGAGCCACCAACCCGCGCCGCGCCGCCTGCTGCAACAACGCTTCTGCCATCGGGCTGAGCGCCGAAGGTGAAGTTGTGTCTGGAGTTAACGCTCGCTGTGCCTCTGCTTCCAGATCGAGCAGGGTGGGAAGTGGACCGCGCGCCGCGCTCTCGACGCTGGTGCGGGGTTCGGATTTCGGCGCAGGGCTCGCACCGCCGAGCGCCTGACTGGCGCGTACGGTCGCTAGGTTGGCGCTGCTCTCGGGCTCATCGTCGTCTCCCCACAGGCCCTTCACGTCGAGTTCCGACGATCGCAACATGCCCCCCACCGACGAATCCATGGCGCTCGAAAGCGCCTGGCCGCGGCTAGCTCCGCCGCCATGGTCCGTATCGCGCTCGTCACCCATCGGTATGCTCAGCCTAGCTCAAGGCGCGTGCTCGGGGCAGCGCCCAGCTAGCAATTAACCCGTGTTTGTGTGCGGGCAAAAGAAAACGGACCCCCTTGGGAGCCCGTTTCTTGCTTCGCCGAGCAAATCCCCTAGCCGGGGGATAGCCAGCGGGGTGTCGCGATTTTCCCCGACACCCCTGCGGGCTGACGGCGCTTGGCGAGCCGGTTACTTCGCGGGCATCGAGCTCGGGACGATGAAGCCGACGTCATCGATCCAGACGTCGAACTCGGGGCCGTCGTCTTTGTTGACCTCGAACTGCAACTGGTACACGTCGTCCGTCTTCAACGGATCGC
>DATAHU010000223.1:0-36717 GCA_036263015.1 Polyangiaceae bacterium
GGTTTGCCGAGGAAGAAGGCGAGGCCCACGCCGAACAACATCAAGGCGATCCCGAGCGCGACGTCGTTGACCCGCCGCTGCGCGCACAGCCAACCATGCAGGGCGCCGAGTAGCGCGCCGATGAGCATGGCGCCGAGCACGCCCAACCAGGCCGAGCCCGTCAGGTACGAGACGCCATAGCCGGACATCGCGCCCATCACCAACGTGCCTTCCAGACCCAAATTGACGCGGCCCGAGCGCTCGGTGATGCATTCACCAAGACTCACGTAGAGAAACGGCGCGCTGACGCGCAACGCGCCCGCGAATACGGCGATGGGTATACCCCAAACTCCAAGCTCGACCTCAGGTGCTGGCATCGACTCTCCGAACGGGTAGGAAGTTCAACGCACGCGCCAAGGCGCCGCGCCAGGTTTCGCTGACCAACAAGACCAGGAACAAGATTCCTTGCAACACGCCGACGCTGGCATCCGGCAAACCAAAGGTGCGCTGGATCAGCCCTCCGCTGGCGCTGATGCCGCCGAGCAGTAACGCTACCGGAATGATCGCTAGGGCGTTCTGGCGCGCCAGGAACGCCACCAGGATACCCGTATACCCATAGCCAGTAACCAAAGAGGCGTTGGCGCGGCCATGGACCGCTGCCACTTCGACCACTCCTGCCAGGCCCGCGGCTGCGCCGGCCAGCGCACAGACGATGATGGTCAGGCGCTCGACGTTCAGCCCGCTGAGCCGAGCCGCGCGCGCGTTGCCGCCCACGATCCGCGCGGCGAAACCGAAGCTCGAGTGATCCATCAAGATGTAACAAAGCACACAAGCCACGACACCAAAGACCAAGCCCCAGTGCACGTTGGTGCCCGGAATGGTCGCCAGCATGTTGGCGTCACCGATGTGGCGGGTCGACGGCTTGTTCAAGCTCGTGGGATCGCGAAGCGGGCCCTCGACCAGGAAGTTCAAGAGCGCGATACCGATGTAGGCCAAGAGCAAACTGCTGATGGTCTCGTTGACACCTCGGTAAGCCTTGAGCGCGCCAACGGTTCCAATCCAAAGTCCGCCCGCGAGCATCCCACACAGCATCATCGCGACGAGCACCACGGGTCCGGTCGTGGCTCCGAACAACGGAGCGACCGACGCGGCCGCGAGACCGCCCATGACGAGCGCTCCTTCACCGCCAATCACCACCAAGCCGAGGCGCGCGGGCAGCGCGGTACACAGCCCCGTCAAGAGCAACGGGGCTGCGCGGATCAGCGTGTTTTGCACAGAGAACCACGTTCCAAAGGCACCCCGCAACATCTGCTGATAGACCTCGAGCGGCGGTTGACCAGCGAGCGCGACGAACGCGCCGAACAGACCCAGCGCTAGCGTGATCGCGATGATCGGTCGCAAGAGCGACTCGAGCGTTTCTGTCCAGTTTGATGTCATGGGATACCAGTGGGTGAGAGCTATGTGATCAGTTGACTTTGCCGTTCACGCCTTCGACCAAGTAGTCCATCTTCTCGAGCTCGATGTCGGTTTGGCCGCGCGAGGTCCCGGCTGCAATGATCTCTTTGCCGGTGTTGTCCTTGAGCGGGCCCTTGAAGATCACGAGCGTGCCACTGGTCAGGCCATCCTTGGCGGCGTCGGCCTTGGTCTTGGCGTCGGCACTGACGGCTGCACCGTAGGGCGACATCTTGATGTAGCCCTCTTTGAAGCCACCGCGCACGAGGTGCTTCCACTCCGACTTCGACTTCACCTTCTCGACGTAGTCCTTGTAAACCTTCTCCCAGTTCCACTCGGCGCCCGTCAGGTAACCCTTGGGAGCAAGTTGGGCTTGGCTCGCATGATAGCCGGTGCTGAATGCGCCGCGACGTTCGGCGTTCTCGATCACCACTTTGGGAGAATCGACGTGCGCGGTGATCACGTCTGCGCCCTGGTCGATCAGGCTGTTGGTGGCCTCAGCTTCCTTGGTGGGCATCGACCAGTCACCCGTGAAGATCACCGTCAGTGTTGCTTTGGGGTTAACTGAGCGCGCGCCCAACGTGTAAGCGTTGATGTTGCGCAGCACTTGCGGGATCGGCTTGGCCGCGACGAAACCGAGCTTGTTCGTCTTGGTGGTCAATCCAGCCGTGATGCCCGCGACGTATTCGGCCTCGTCGATGTAGCCGAAGTAGCTGCCGACGTTCTTCGGGTGCTTCGTCTCGTCATACAAGCCGCCACAGTGGAAGAAGGTGACGTCCGGATATTTCTCGGCGAGCTTCAGGATGTGCGGATTGAAGTAACCGAACGAAGTCGGGAACAGTAACTTGGCACCATCCTCGTTGATCATGGCTTCCATGACCGTCTCGACCTCGACGGTCTCGGGCACCTTCTCTTGTTCGCGCAACTTCACACCGGGCATGCTGGTCAGCGTTTTGGCGCCCTCGGCGTGGGCTTGGTTGTAACCAAAGTCGTCTTTGGGTCCGACATAGATGAACCCGACGGTGAGATCGGTGCTCGTCTTGCCCGGGGCCGCAACGGGGACCGTCGTGGAGCCCGACTGGGCTGCCGGAGTCGGCTTCTGCTCGGCGGATTTCGTACAGCCCGCGGCGCAGAACGCGATGACGCAGGCAGACAACAGACTGGAGAGACTGGGGATGTGCATGCTGGCAGCTAGCCAGGTCTGCTGTTTCTGTTCTGTATCTTGGTCACTTCGGGATGTAACAGATGTGCGAGCGGTAGATGAACACCCGTCAGTAGCGTCTGCTCGCTTGAAGCCAGAAGCCGCGGGTTTACCCCCGGCCCACCGCCCTCCGGACGGATATATTGCATGTGTTTCGTCATGAAGTTTTCGCGACACATTCAGAAAACATTCGGCGCGACATTGTTCCGCCGCGACCGACACAGGCTCACCTGCCGACGTCGAGCACGCGCCGGCGGAATGGTCCAACGGCAAGCCACCCAGGGACTGGGCCCCCCGAACCAACACACAGAAACTGGGTTGCACGAAAGCAACAAGAGACGGTGAAAACTATGAAGAAAGTCCATGGCTTACTGTATTCGATCCTGGTCTCAGGGTTAGGCGCCCTGACGCCCGCGGTGGCATGGGGACAGGCGACTCCCGCACCTTCGGGGTCCGCCGCACCCGTTGAGCCCGCACCCGCACCCGTTGCGCCGCCGGCGGAGAGCGCGGCTCCCGCGCCCGAACCCCCGCCCCCCGAGGTAGCTCCGGCTCCGGTCGAGCCCACCGCTGCTGCGGAAGCTCCGGCCCCAGAAGCACCGGCAGTGCCCGAGGCCCCTGCCGCGGAGCCCTCGAAGTTCGTGATCACGACCGGTTTCGGTCTGCGCAGTTCGCTCGGTATCTATTCGCACAAGCCGAAGATCCCCTCGGCAGACGGCGGCAACGGCTTTCGCATGGATGAGTTGTCGGTCGAACCGCGCTTCAGCGGCAAGGTGACCGACATCGTCGGCTGGACCGCGAACTTCCAAGGTAGCGGCCAAACCAGCAACTCGATCGTGAACTACGGGGCGCCGCCTCCCGTCAACGGGCCTTTCCCTTATCGCTTCGAGTTGCAGGCCATGGACCTCGTGGCTCAGCTCGACTTCATGCCCGAGTTCCACATGTGGTTCGGTCGCATGTTAACTCCAAGCGATCGCTCGAATTTCAGCGGTCCCTGGTTCATGAGCCCGTGGAACTACCCCGGTTCTTACTTCGTGGGTAATGGTCCATACGTCGGACCTCGCGGTACCGAGGAAATCGGACGTGAAGTGGGTACCGTGGTTTGGGGCGACATCAACGAAGGCGTGTTCAAGTACTACGCCGGCGTGATGGACCTGGACAACACGGATACGCTCAGCCCCTTGCTCACTGGGCGCTTGGGTTACGCGATCATCGGCAAGGAGCCCGGTTTCTACGGAAGCAGCACCTACTACGGCGCTCAAGACATCTTGGCGTTGGGTGTCGGTGCCCAGTACCAAAAGCAATCGGTGCCCGGCGCAACCAAGGCATTGAAGGAGTTCAACGCGGACTTGCTGGCCGAGTTCAACGTCACGGGCGTCGGAACGCTCACCGGCGAACTCGCGTACTACAACATGGATGGCCCGGCCTTCCCAGTGAAGGGCGCCTTCATGGGCCTTGCCAGCTACACGACCGAGAAGCCCGTCGGCGTTGGCAAGATCCAACCCTTGATCCGCTTCCAAAACACCATGAAGCCCAACCACACGATGGTCGACTTCTGGCTCAGCTACGTGATGAAGGACTACTTCGCGAAGCTGGCTCTGGGTTACACCATGGTCAAGCTGGACGACGCGGCCAGCACCAAGACGAACATCGTGCAGTTCGGCTTCCAAATCCAACAGTGAGATCGCAAAGGCTTCGGACGCGAGTCTGAGCAATGCGACCGAGAACGCCCGCCGAGAGGTGGGCGTTCTCCATTTCGCCAAGCGTGATCGCGGCAAACGGCCAGGGCGTTGACGCCGCTGCCGCTCTGGGCGAGGTTCAGAACGGAAATCCTCATGAGTTCAGCGAGCACCATCCGAAGCACCACGGCCGAAGTCGTTCACCCGCACCGGGCCGAATTGGGCGAGGGCGCCCTGTGGGACGAGCAGCGCCAGCGTTTGCTCTCGATCGACATCGTGAGTGGCTGCGTGTTGCTCTTCACGCCAGCGACGAACGAACTCGAACGCCACGAGCTCGGCCAGAGCGTCGGCAGTGTGGTGCTCACTCGCGGCAGTGAGTGGCTGCTCGCGCTGCGCAATGGCTTTCACCTCTACAATCCCGGGACTCGAGGGCTGCATTTGCTTGCCGATCCCGAGTCGGACAAGCCGGGCAATCGTTTCAATGACGGCAAGTGCGACCCGCGCGGACGCTTTTGGGCGGGCACTATGGTCGAGTCCGGTCCACAAGGGGACGCTGCGCTGTATTGCTATGACCATGACCATCAGGTCACTCGCAAGCTGAGCGGGGTTACCATCTCCAATGGTTTGTGTTGGTCGAGCTCGGAGCGCGAGTTCTATTACACCGATACTCCAACGCAGGCTCTCCAAGTGTTTGGTTTTGACCCGGACACCGGCGCCATTTCCGAGCCGCGAGTCGTAACCCGGTTCGAGCCGTCCGTCGGGGCACCGGACGGAATGTGCATCGACGCGGAAGACCACTTGTGGGTGGCCTTGTGGGGCGGGGGGCGCGTGCAACGCATCGATCCCAAGACGGGGAAAGTCGTGTTCGAAGTGCTGCTACCCGTGACCAACGTGACGTCCTGTGCCTTCGGGGGTGAACACCTGGATGAGCTCTACATCACGACGGCAAAGGTCGGCTCGAGCGAACGTCAGCTGCAGAACGAGCCACAAAGCGGTTGTCTGTTCCGTGCGCGGCTACCGTTTCGCGGCGTGTACGCCAAGCGCTTTGCCGGCGATTTCTCGGCTTGAAATCGAAGCTGTTCACCCAGCCCGCTGTTGAAGCAAATCGAGCTGGCCGGTCAAATAGGACAGCGCGCTTTCGACCCTCAGCGGACCCATGGCAGCGCTGACCGCTTCGAAGCCCCGCTGTTGCAAGAGCTCGATCTCGAACGGAACGAAGCCGCCCTCGGGGCCGATTGCCAAGCAGTAGTCGGCGCTGAGGGGCGCGAGCCCGGCAATCTGTGACGTCGCGTGGGGGTGCGCGACGAAGCGCCGACGCGAGCTCACCAGCGTGTCGAGTTCGTCTTCGACGAACGGGCGAAAACGCGTCGCGACGTGCAGCTTTGGGATCATCACGCGAGCCCCTTGCTCGAGCCCCGAGATCAGGTGGGGCTCGATGTCTGCGCTCGTCAATTTGTGGCTACCGAGATGTGATTTTTCGACGCGCGCCGTGCGCAACAGGACAATCGTCTCGTAGCCGAGCGCGCTCGCGTGCTCCAAGCAGCGCGAGAGCACTTTGGGGCGCGGAATTGCCAACACGAGGCATCGCTCTGGGCGGCCGACTGCGGCTTGCACGGCTCGATAGACGACCCGCACTCGCTGGCCATCCGTTGCCAGAACGCGCGCCACTCCGTAGCTCGCGTTGAGCATGCCTGCGCGCAGTTCTTGGCCGACTTCTACCCCGAGCACGTCCAACAAGTGCCGGGCCCGACGCCCCTCGAGCACCGCTTCAGCTTCCGGGCTCAGCTCCTGCTCCGTCAGCAAGAGCAGGTTCATGCCTTGGTCGTCCGTCGCCGAGCCGACGCGGAAAGCGCGATTTGCTGATGCCACGCGCGCACGCGCTCGTCTTCTTCGGTGCTCAAGCCGTACAGTTCGAAGACGAACGCGTCGAGCGCGTCACGCTCGGCAGGGGCGTCGCACGCTGCAAGCTGCAAACCGAGGTGCGCCAGCGCGTCCCGTTTGTCGTCGGTCCAAGCCGGTGGCTCTGGAATGGATCTCAAATGCGCGATCTTCACCTGGGGCATGATCGGCTGCCGCGCATCGCGAAAGCGTGCGTGGTGCAGCCAGCGGATCAACGCAGAGTTGAGCAACCCGACCAGCGCTTCGCGCGGCCAAGCCGGGCTCGAGAAGCCGGCGAGCAACGAGTTTCGAAAAGCCCCCCCGTCGGAGATTGCTGCTATGGGGTAACGAGCCGTCTGGCGAATCAGTACGGCCACGTTCCGAAATTCCTCGTCGCTGCGTAAACGGGCGCCCACGGCCAGTCGATCGACGAACACGCGTGGCGCCAACAAGCGAAATTCGCGAATGTCGCTGCCTTCGCGCAGCGCGGTGGCAAATCTGCCGTTGGGCAGCCCCGCCTCGACGAAGTGACGGCGCAGGCTGGCATCGGATTGCAGTCCTCGTTCGCCGAACAAGTCCTCCGCCAGCGGCGTTAGCCGGCTCAAACGCTCGAGCAAGGCCCGTGAAGTCGGGTCCAAGTCGGGCCGCTGCATCGGCCACGGCTTGCCCAGCTGTTGCGACGCTCTGCCGTTTGCACAGCGACGCGAGATCAAGGCCATGCAGGGTTGAGTCACTCCAGCGAATTGCCCCTCACCGAAATCGACGAGCTCACCGGGAAAATCGCACAGCCTGTCGTGCGCCCGACGCGCTGGGGCATAGCCTTCGAGCTCCGAAACCGATGATGGGATGATCAGGCCGAGGCGCCCCCCCAAGCGCAAGTTGTGAGCGCATGCACTGACGAACATGCCGTGCGTCGTGGGGTAGTCGGCGAAGGCCTCATAGTTGTGCTGGAAGAACGCCTTGATCGCCGGCTCGAGCGGTTGTGCAGCTCGCCCAGCGTGAGCAATCCAGGGCGGATTGCCCAAAATCACGTCGAAGCCGCCGCCAAGGGCGACGCTGGCAAAGTTGCGTCTCCAGTCGGGCAACGCTTGGGGCGAAGCGGACAGCCGAGCGCGACCTTCGGCGCTCGGGTGTCCGAAGAGCAAGGCGTTGGCGACTACCACATGCTGGCGTAACGGTTCGAAGTCGGCCTGGGGAATCAGCTGTGCGAGCGTCATCCGGCACAACTCCACGGCCACAGGATTCAAGTCGATCCCGAAAATACAATCGGTCAGGACGCGCGCCAGAGCTTGCTGGAGTGCGGCCGGGCCGGGATTGGGATCGCCTTGCGCGGCGACGTGTTCCGCTAACCTACGAGCAGCAGCGAGCAAGAAGTGCCCAGAGCCGCACGCGGGGTCGACGATTCTCAAACGCAGCAGGGCTAGAGCCCGCTGCTCTGCGCACTGCGCGGCATGCGCTTCGAGCACTTCTTGGATCACCGGTTCGAGTGCGCTGTCGAGCAACACACTAGTGAGGCGGGAGGGGGTGTAATAGCTGCCACTGCGGCGCCTGACGTGTGCTTTGTCCGTCGTCTCTCGAACTGTTAATATGATGCCATCAGCGTCGAGGCTCGCGGCCTTTTCGAGCAAAGGCTCGTAAGCGTCACCCAGTGCGCAGCCGATTTCGCCGAGTTCCGTAGACCAGCGCGACAACAGCGCGTCGCTGGGCTCGAAATTGGGCTCCAGCAACGCTGTGTCGCGGGTGAACAGCGGCGCCAACCGCTGCTGCAAAGCACCCGCGCTGCCGCTAGAAGCTTGGGCGTCAGCCTGGGTGACGCTGTGCCAGACACGTCGCAGACTGGACGCGTCGTGCATCGCGGCCTGCCCGAGCTCGAAGCGACAAATTGCGAGCGCTCCGGCGTAGCGCAGCAAGGCGCAAGTCGAGGCTTGGAAGAGCGCGTTGCCATCTGTGGAGCGGCGACCGCACGTGTCGCTCGCAGCACGGCTAGCCAGCAACTCGTTGCCGAGTTCGCGCACCGCTCGCTCGAGCGCGGAGCCGCCGTCCCTTGGAAGCGAGGCTGCGGGCGCTGCGCTTGGTGTTGACCCAAGGCGCGCTGAGCGCTCGCGGGCGACTCGGATCTCCGGCATGGCGCGACGCTAGTGGATCCAGTGCGCGGAGCAAAATGTTCGGATTTCGCTTCCTCTGCCCCTTTTCGGTGCCGATGGGCGCCTGGGGCAGTCCTCCGCCCCGGATTTGTGCGGGCACAGCGAACCCCAGGCGCGTGGTTCGATTGGCTCTCCGTCCGAAGTGTGCCCAAGGCATTTGCGAGAAAGCCAAGTTCGAGCCAGATCCCGCGGAGTTGCATTGCCCGAGCCCTAAGGCACTTGGGCATTTTCCCCTCGGATGCGATATCGTACCCCGCCTTACTTCACCGACCGTGACGCCAATGGACCTAACGAGCCAACCGCAAGCGAACGAGACCCTCAACGGCCACTACAGCAGTCGAGTCGAGGAGGGCTATGCCCGAGACGCGACACCCGACTCGCACGTAGACGCGCCGAGCAACGGCAACACGAATGGTCATGGCATGAACGGTACGGCAACGGCTGAATTGGTGAACACTGACTCCCCGGCACGCGCGAGCGGGGCCGACGTTGCTCCGGCGCGTTTGAAGATCGCGATCTTCATCGTCAGCTACAACGCTGCGAGCACCCTCTCGTGGGTGCTCGATCGAATCCCCGAGTCGGTCTGGGAGGACGTCGAAGAAGTTTTCGTGTTCGACGACTCGAGCAAGGACGACACCTACTTGCTTGGTTTGGGCTACAAAGTTCACCACGGTCGCGTGAAGCTGAGCGTGTTCCGCAACGAGAAGAACCTCGGCTACGGTGGCAACCAGATCAAAGGCTACCAATACGCGATCGAGCGCGGCTACGACATCGTCGCCCTGTTGCACGGTGACGGCCAATACGCGCCCGAAGCGCTGCCTGCGTTGCTCGAGCCCTTGAAGAGAGGCGAAGCGGATGCCGTGTTCGGGTCACGCATGCTCGAGACCGGTGGCGCGCTCAAGGGCGGCATGCCGCTGTACAAGTACGTGGGCAACAAGGTGTTGACCACTTTCGAAAATGCCGCGCTCGGCATGCAGTTGAGTGAGTTTCACTCGGGCTATCGCCTCTACTCTTGCGCTGCGCTGAAGCAGATCCCCTTCGAGCGCAACACTCACGATTTTCACTTCGACACCCAGATCATCATTCAGATGCACGCTGCCGGGATGCGCATCGCCGAGCTTCCGATCCCCACCTACTACGGGGACGAGATCTGCCACGTCAATGGCATGAAGTACGCCAAAGACGTGTTCCGCTCGGTGCTCGAATTTCGCGCTCACGAACTCGGCCTCAAACACCATCCCGAGTACGAGCTGAAGCCGCGTTACAAGCTCAAGACGAGCCCGTTGAGTTCACACGCGCAGCTGCTGAATTTGGTGGGTCCGCCTTCGCGGCGGGTGCTCGATCTGGGCTCGGGCGAAGGGCATTTGTCGGCTGCCTTGGCCAAGCGCGGTCACCACGTCGTCTCCGTCGATCTCGAACCGCCGGTGGTTCCCGTTCCGAACTTCGTGCTCGCCGATCTGAACGGCGGCCTGCCCGTCAAAGCCGAAGAAGAGTTCGACGTCGTGCTTTTGGCGGACGTTCTAGAGCATGTGCCGGAACCGAAGGCGATCTTGCGCCAAGTCCTCGATCACCTGGCGCCCGGCGGCAAAATCATCATTTCGCTGCCCAACGCCGTGCACTGGTCGGTGCGCATGCAGGTGGCCTTTGGCAAGTTCGAGTACACCAACCGCGGCATCCTCGATCGCGGACATCTGCGCTTCTTCACTCGCGCTAGCGCCGAGCGCATGTTCCACGAGTTCGGTTTGACGGTTCGTCACCGTCAGATTGCTCCGACGCCTTGGGAGAACGTCGTGCCGCCGGCATTGAGCGTCGTGGGTGCGGCAATCGAGAAACTCGATCACGCCCTGGCGCAAACCGCGCCGAACCTGTTTGCCTACCAGAACATCTTCGAACTGCATCGCATCAACGAAGCACCGATGAGCCAGCGCTGAGCAATTGCTCCGGGGCCGAGCCAACTCGGCCGCATTGGTTGGCGGCGGGGGAGCGAAAAACACTTTTTCGGCGCTCGCGTAGCTGTTAGGACCTCGCAGCTCGATGAGTCGCGCGGCTTCGCGAATTTCGCAAATCTTCAGTTGCGTGGTCACAGCGGCCGTTGCTGCGACGCTGATCAGCGGATTGTTCACGGCCCTGTGGTGGGGGCAGGGACGCTACGAGTTCAACACGCACTACGACACCGCCGACCAGATGTTGGGGTTCGGCGAGAGCCGCTTCTACGTGTTGTGCTGGGTGCTTGGGTTACCCGCCGGGCTGTTGATCGCGCGCCACTTCGTTCACTTGCCGGCACTGCATCGGCTGATTCGTTGGCGCTTTTGGCAAACACGTTTGGGCTTGCTGGTGCCCGCGGCGATCGCGGCGCTCGGCTCGCTGCTGATCGCTCACTTCGTGATCCATTACGCGTGGTTCACGGACGACGAACAAGCATACCTGCACCAGGCTAACACCTATGCCCAGTGGCATTTGACGGCCCCGATGCTGCAGCCCAAGGCGTTGTTTCGCCAATTGTTGATGGTCGAGGTACTGCCCAAGGATGGGGTGCCGCAGTGGACTGGCGTGTACCCGCCATTTCAACCCTTCTTGATGGCGTTGTCGAGTCGTCTCGGCTCGTTTCATCTGTCTCAGTTCCTGTGCGTCGGGTTGATCGTCTACAACACAGGGCGGCTCGCGCAGCGCTTGTTCGAGAGCACGGCGCTTGGCGCGATCGCGGCCTGGTTGTGCGCGACTTCACCGATGTTGGTCGGGCTCGGATCCACGGTGCACACGTCGATCCTCGGTACGCTTCTGACCCTGTTCGTCGCGCGTCTGCTGCTGGCAACGCTCGATCGGGGCGGGCTCGGCTACGGGTTTCTGCTCGGGCTCGTCTCCGGCTCGATGGTCTTGGCGCGTCCGCTCGAAGGCACGCTGGTCACCGGTCTGACGGGGCTCACGTTGCTGTACGCCTTCGGTGGCAGCTTTGGACCCAAGGGCGAGCCTTGGAAGCGGGTGGTCTCGCTCATCAGCATGGGGCTTGGTGGGCTGATTCCGTTGGCGATCCTGGTTCGCATCAACATGACGTTGACGGGGCACCCGTTCCAGGGCGCCTACTCGGTCCTCGAAAAGAGCATCGGGCGCTTCATGGGCTTTGGCACGGGCATGATGTGGGGGCGCGTACATTCGCCCGCGCTCGGGCTATTGCAGACCGCGACCGCGCTCGTTCGAGTCAACGCGTTCGCCTTTGGCTGGCCTCTGTCGTTGGGCTTGGTCGGCGTTGCTCTGTTCAAGCCGTTTCGCGAGCGGCGCGTAACGGTCCTGTTGTGCTTGAGCGCGATCCACGTCGCTTGCTACTTCTCACTCGCGTTCGGCTCCGTTCACGACTTCGGGCACGCGTATCACGTGTGGCACGTCCCGATCATCTCGATGGTCAGCGCGTGGGTGATCTTGCGCTTCGTGCAGATGGCTGAAGCGGGGCAGTTACTGCCCGAGGTAAACAAGTATTTGCGGCTCGGCTTGGGCAGCATGATCGTGGTCGCGGTGGCTGTGTTTTGGCCCGCGGAGATCCGGCGTTGGCGGGACGTGAGCAACATCGTACTGGCGCCGGTGCGCGCTGCCACCGAGGCTGCCAATGGCTATCCCGCGATCGTGCTATGGCAATACATTCAAGCGCCCAGCACGCGTCAGAGCTGGGTGTTCGCGCCTCCCGCGCCGTTGCCCGATGGGAAGCTGTGGTGGGCTTACGATAGCCCCGCCTGGTATCCAGAGCTCAAGCGACGCTATCCGGATCGCGTGTTTTTGCGTCTCACGTGGACAGCCGGAAGACCCCACGTGGTCCCGGCCAAGATCTGACGACGGCTAGTTCATTGTCGCGACTCGAGTGACGGCGTGCGCCCCAAGCGCTCCCCGAGCCAACGTCGAATCCCCAGCGTGCCCTTGCCGAGATCGACGAGTAGCCAGCGAGCCAGCAGGAACCACGCGATCAACCCCACAGTGGCTGCGGGTTCGCTGATCAGCGCGCCGTGATTGCTGCGCAAGGGCCAAGCAGGCAGCAGGAATTGGCGATACGCGAGCGTCAGAAAAGCGCCACCGACCAACGCCCACTCGAGGCTGAGGATCAAGTCCGTCGCGGCAAGCAACGCCACGACCCAGACCATGTATTGCACGCCGAACCCTGGCGTGAAGACCATGAAGACGGCCATGGTCAGCGCCCCGACGCGCACGGCGGACCATTTGTTGACGTAGCCGAGCACCGCCACCAGCGAAGCTAGACCCAGCACGATCGTCTTGCCGAACTTCTGATAAGTGGTGAGCGCGAACACGTAGAGGGTCGGCTCGCTTTGCTGAGAGATGATGCCCCAGGCATCGACGCCCCAGGTGTTGAACGCTGAACCGTAGTCGAAGGCGTTGCGGATGAACGCGTGGGTGACGGCGATCAACGCCACCAGGATCGGGATGCAGCCGATGGCATAGCCGATCGAGAAGCGGACGGCGCTCCGTAGTTCGCGACAAGCCAGAAACAGCCCCGGCAAGAACAACAGCCCGATGACCTTGATGTTCGCCGAGCCTGCCGCAGCCAAGCCCGCTTGAAAGAACAGACCCTTGTCGCAGAGCAAAGCCCCCCACAGGGCGAACATGCCGCAGATACTGTCGGTATTGCCGTGGTAGGCGGTGACTTCGATGCTCACCGGGTTGCAGGCGAACAGCGCTACAGCCGCGCACGCCAGCAATCGACCTTTCGGCAAGTAATGCCGCCACAAGAGCCAAAGCGTGAAGATGTCAGCGGCGAGCGAGGGCAGCTTCCACAGGATCCGAAATCCTATGCCGGTCGCCAGCGCTATCTGGTTCAGACTCCAGGCCATGATCCCCATCAACGGCGGGTGATTGAACCCGACCAACCGCCGGTACGTCTCCCACAGGCCGTTGTCGCCGATGAACGTCGCGAAGCCCGACCAGATGCTCATGTCGTTGGAGCCGAACGATATCGCCATCACGATCACCCGGAGCACGACCCCCAGCGCAGCAAGGCCCAACAGGGCAGTCCCCAGACGACGTTCGGATGTGGGGGAGAGTGAGAGCTCCATGTTGAGCGCGACACCTACTCTGGCTCCGGCCGACGCGCAAGCCGAGCGCCCACCAGAACATGACCAAGAGTTGCGCTCTGCGATCTCTGTTCCGACTCGGTCCCCGCACCGGCTCTTCAGCGATCGCGTGTCCGGACCTGGCACTTGTTTCCGGGGGTGGTGCGCGCTATCGGCCTGCCGTGGGTCAGAAACCGTCGTCTCGCCGGCTGCCGTTGGCTCCGAACGCAGCGTCTGAGGCCGGCGCTCGAGTGAGCGCGGGGGGCTTCGGTCGATGGCGGCAAGAAATGAACAGTGCATTGGCTGGCCAGGGCGAGTCAAACGTCCCGTGCGGAAGCTGCACGGCCTGTTGCGTCTCTTCGCAATTCATCCACATCGAGCCGGACGAAGTCGAAACCCTGGAGCGAATCCCACGGCAGCTGCTGTTCTCTGCTCCGGGACTGCGCAAAGGCCACCGCTTGCTCGGCTATGACACGAACGGGCATTGTCCGATGTTCGTCGAGGGGCGCTGCTCCATCTACGAGCACCGCCCGCGCACCTGCCGCACTTACGACTGCCGCCTTTTCGTCGCCGCAGGGGTCGAATCGCAGATCGACAAACCGCTCGTAAAAGAGCACGTAGCGCGCTGGCAATTCGAGTTCGAAGACGACCGGGAGCGCGCCGAATTCGAAGCACTGAAAGCCGCCGCGGCCTTCTTGACGAAGCATCGGGCAGAGCTGCCTCGGTTATCGATGGCGCCGAGCGCGACGGAGGTAGCCGTGTTGGCTTTGCAGCTCTACGAGCTGTTCATCCTGCGCGATACCCGACGCGGCACTTGTGAGCTCGCGCAGCCCAAGCTCGAGGCGGTGCGGGCCGAGCTCGAGCAGCTCGCTCGCACGAAGCGAGAGGGCTGAGCAGTTTTCAGCGGCGGCCGCCGAAGCCACTGACGTCCCAAGCTGAAGCGGGATCGCGTTCGGCGATTGCGGCGGACACGGCTCGATCCCCCTTGGTGGCCCCCGGGCGTGGCAGCGCCTTCGTTTCAGCAGGGGGCGCCAGTTTGCTCGCCACGAGCACAGCGAGGGGTGCGTTCGGCGCGGCTCTGGGGCTGTGATGGGTCCAAGGCGCCAGCCTCGAACGACTCGCCGGCGCCTGGTAACCTGCGCGTGCAAGCGCGGAGCTTGGTGTGGGGTGGAGCACAGGGGTTATGGTCCCTGCCGTCGTTTTTCCGACGCTGTCGGTTTGCGCGGCGTCAGGCTGTGCCCACCACACGAAAACGAGCCCGACGCACAGCACACAGAACGAGGACCCCAGCGCCGCAAGTCGTCTTCGAGTGTGGGGTTTGGGTGAATTGGTTGCCCGGACGTCGCAGGTTCCCGAGCTCGGTGCGGGGCGGCCGCGTTGCTCCGTCCAGCCAGACAGCCGCGAAGTGGTCCGCGCTGCGAGTTGCCGTGCCGCAGCACGCAGCGCGTCGGCGAGCGCCGTCACGCTCGCAAAACGCGCCGACGGCTCGCGTTCGAGGCAACGTTTTACGATCTCGTCGAGCAACGCAAAGTGCTCGGGCGGCGAACTCGTTTGATCGACGGAGCTCGAATGCGGTGCGAGTGCGCCGTGGCAGAGCTGACTCGGCAAGCGCGGCGCGCCCTGGCAGATCGCGTCGAACAGTTCCGGTACCGAATCCGCTTCGAACGGGGCGCGCCCCGTACACAGCTCGGTCAGCACTACGCCCAATGACCAAATGTCGGAGCGGGCGTCGAGTTCGCCCGCGCCGAGTTGCTCGGGTGACATGTAGAGTGGCGTGCCCAGGGTTTCGCTGGGCGCTGTCGTTCTCAGGTTAGCGGGCCCCAAGCGCTTCGAGACACCGAAGTCGCAGACTTTGAGCAACGGCGAGCCATCGGCCTGATGCACCAAGAACAGGTTTTCGGGTTTCAAGTCCCGATGGATGATCCCCGCCGCGTGCGCTTCGGCGATCGCGTCGCAGGCTTGAGCGACGAGTAGCAGCGAGTCGCTGACGCTGAGCGGTCCGTCGCGTACCAGACGCTGCTCGAGATTCTCCCCGTCCAAGTATTCCAACACGATGAAGGGCAGCTTCGAAGGCAGTCGCCCTAGATCGAGCACTCGCACGACGTTCGGGTGCCTGAGCGATGCTGCTGCCCGAGCCTCTGCGAGCAGGCGCTCGGCGTTGCTGCCGTCCAGCGCGAGCTCGGCGCGCAGCACTTTCAGCGCAACCCGCGTGTCGAGCTGAAGGTGGCGCGCCAGGTAAACGATGCCCATGGCTCCTGCGCCGAGACGTCGCTCGATCTGGTACTTGCCTTCGACCACGTCGCCAGGCTCCCAGTCGCCGAGCGACTTGCCCAACGCCGTCGTGGCCAACACGACCGTCACGCGCGCCCCGGTGAGTTTGCCGACGTCATGGCGTGGATACGCGCCACGGCTCGGCTTGGATCGAGCGCGCGGCGATTTTCTTCTGCGCCTCAGGGGCAGAAGCTCACGGGCGCGTCGAGATCCATGCCTTTGAGGATCGGGCTGAACCCTTGTTCTTGCCACTCGCTGCACGCGTCCGGGAACGTGTCGGCCTCGTACTCACACATGAACACCGGCTTTTGCTGAGCGACATAGTCAGCCACGTCGCCACACCAGTCGTCGTCGCTGTAACAACTCTCCGTCAGCGCCCAATCGTATTCGGCGACGATTTCCTCGGTGATGCTGGCCGCGTTCTTCTGTCCGATGCCCAAGCCACGCCCGTGGGCTTCGGAGGCCAGCCAATGCGCGTATTCGATTCCGTCTTGTCGTGTGAGTTGGAAGCCCGAATCCGAGCCCAACTCGAATACGTCCATGTTGTCGGGTTCGATCGCGTCGAAGCCTGAAGCCTTGCAGATGTCGAACCGGGCTTGCATCAGTGCGCGAAGCTCGGGTGCGCGAATGTCGACGTACTTCTCTCCGGGCCAACCGTCGTAGTCGCGTCCGATTACCGCGTCGGGAAATGCGTCGGCGTCGGGCCGAAAATCTTCCCAGCTACCGACGCTGACGTAACAGATTACGCGGATCCCCAGCGTGTGAAGCGCCGCCACGTCGCTCGGATCCGTCTCCCAATCGATGTCGTAGACAGCGACGTCGAGCGCCGAGTCCACGGGCTCCGACAGCTGCCATTGCCAACTCACCCCTGCTGCTGGCTTCCACCAGGCGCCGCTCTCTGGGGCGCTTGCGTCGCCGAGCTCGCTCGACGCCGAGGTCGCAGACGTGCTCGCCGGGATCCCGGCTTCGAACTCACTCCTCGAAGCGCCCGCTTCAGAGTTGGGAGTCGACGGTTCGAGTCCGGTTGGGGTTGCGGTTTCGCTCGCCGCGTCGATTCGGGCGGGGTCTGCTGAACTTGGGTTGGGCGAGCTACTCGTGTTGGTCGGTCCCGCATCCTGCGCCACGGGGATCATTGTCGGAGGCTCACTCGACGGCAGGGGGCTGCCGGCTTCGCTGTCGCGAGTCAGGGTCGAGTTCGAATCGCCGGATCCGCTGGTCGTGCCGCACGCCAGCGTCAATCCAACGAGGCTTTTGACGAGGCTGCGCTCGGCAGTGCGGGCCCAAGCAAACGCAGCAGATCGTCGGTGCTGAACTTGAGTGCTGCATCGCCGCCCATCAGCAGCGCTTCGGCGAGATTGCGCTTGTCCTTGTGCAGAGCCACGACATGCTCTTCGATCGTGCCCTTGCTGATCAGCCGGTAGACCGTCACCGGTCGCGTTTGACCGATGCGGTGCGCTCGATCGGTTGCTTGGGCCTCCGTCGCTGGGTTCCACCATGGGTCCAGGTGAACCACATAGTCGGCGGCAGTCAAGTTCAAACCAAAGCCGCCTGCCTTGAGGCTGAGCAGGAACAAGTCGTCGTGTCCCTGTTGGAAAGCATCGACGAGCTTGGCGCGTTGGGCTTTGGGAGTACCGCCGTGAAGATACCGGTACGTGAAACCGTGCTCACTCAATTGCTCGGCCACGATATCCAAGAAGTCGACGAACTGACTGAATACCAGCGCGCGATGCCCATTGTGCTTGAGCTCTGAAGCGAGCTCCAAGAAGGATTCCACTTTGGTCGAGCGCAGATCGGCTTCGGGAAAGACCAAGCGCGGGTGACAGCAGAAGCGGCGCAGGCGCGTGAGCTGAGCCAAGATCTCGAGTTTGTTCTGGCGTTGGCTCTTGGAGCTGTGAAGCAGTTCTCGGATCTGATTGCAAAGCCACGAATAACGAGTCAGTTCGTCGCGCGACAGTAGCACTTCGTGCTGAATCGTGGTTGCGCTCGGTAGATCACGCAAGACTTCGTGCTTGGTGCGTCGCAGCAAGAACGGTTGCACCACACTCCTGAGATCCGAAGTGCGTTCGGTATCGCGTTCGCGTTCGATGGGCTTCTGATACTGAATATCGAAGTGCTTGTGACTGCCGAGCAAAGTTGGATTCAAGAAGCGGAAGATACTCCACAGTTCGCCCAAGTGGTTTTCGATCGGAGTGCCGCTCAACGCGATTCGAAACTCGGCGCGCAAGCGATAAGCACAGCTGGCGCGAACCGAGTGCGCGTTCTTGATGAACTGAGCCTCGTCGAGGACCAAGTTGTTCCATTCGACGCTTGCAAGCTCGCTCGCGTGCTGTTGCAACAGACCGTAACTCGTGACCACCAAATCCGGCGCGTTCTCGGCTTTGGTTTGGCAAAGCTCGATTAGCTTGGAGCGATCACCGTCCGCGTGATCGACGACGCGCAGGGACGGCGCGAATTGGCGGGCCTCGCTCAACCAATTCGCGCAGACGGAGGTCGGAGCGACGACCAAACTCGGCCCTCGGCCTTGCCGCGCCAACAGCAAAGCCAACACCTGCACCGTTTTGCCGAGTCCCATATCGTCGGCCAGGCAAGCCCCAACCCCGAGCTCGGCGCAGCGGTACAGCCACTCGTACCCGCGCGCTTGGTAGGGACGAAGCGTCGCTTTGAGGCTGGTTGGCACCGCATGGGCTGCGTTGAGCGTCTGCCGTACGCGCAAAAGTTCGGCGTGTACGCTGGCATCGGACGCGAGCTCCGTCCAAGTATCGAGCTCGCTCAGCAGAGCGAACGCTGTGTCGGGCACTTTCAAGCCATGCCCCACACTGATGCTCGCAGTGGCTGCCAACAGGCGCAGGGTACGCCGTACCCGCGCCTCGAGCTCGACGAAGTCGCCGTTCGGCAAACGCACGAAGCGCCCCGAACGCGTGAACGGCATCCCCACCAGCTCTTCGATTGGGATGGTGCGGCCGTCTGCAGTGCTAACTCGTCCCGTTACCAGGTACCAGCCCTTGACGCGACGTAGACCGCCGCGTAACGCGTCGCGTGTCACGATCCCACGGGCCGCCATGGGTCGAGTGTTCTGCCATTCGATGTGATGCGCGAGTTCGAGCTGGCGAAGTTCCGTCAAGAGCGCGAAGAGCATTTCGAGGTCGAACGTCGGACTGTTCGGTGCTGACTCTTCGAGCGCAGCGTTCAGTGTCGGACACTGCCGCGCCAGGTCCAAGCAACGCGCTTGCTCGAGTTCCGTGTCGCGTTCCACGTCGCGCGCGTGCCCGCCTTCGTAGCGCGTCACCAGCCGTGGGCCACTGCCTGCTGCGAAGAAACGTCCTTGTTCACCAAATGGACGCACTCCCAACTCGACTAACCATGCGCCAGCGCTCGGTGAGATGCGCAAACACGGAGTGGCGTCGGCACTCGTGGTGGCCTCGGCGCGCGGCAGCGAGTCGTGGACTTCGACGTGGTCGGCAAGGCTCGAAAGCATTTCGCGCACTCGACCGAGTTCGGCTTCGGGGATCACTAGTTCGTTCGGCATCAAGCTCGCGAGCTGAGCTTGCGCTGCGGTCACGCGATACACGACGAGGCGCGCAGCTGTTTCGGGCACGCCGCATACCCCGGCCGTGTTGGTGCGTGGCTGCAGCCGGAGCAGGTAGTCAGAGCCGTCGCGCAGGAGCTCGATTCGGCAACGCCCGTGAACGACATCGACGCGCGCGCGGCCCCGGGCCCCATCATGAACTCGCGGATGACCACACAAGGCCGCCAGCGCTTCTTGTGCCAACGCTGGGCTGCCGCGCAGAGGTCGTATGCGGTCCAATACGGCGCCGTCGTCGTCAGGCCAGCGCTCTTGCAGTTCGAGCAACTCGTCGAGCGTGAGTCGCGGACCACGCGTCCAACCGACACCCGCCGAGAAACGCTCTATGCCGGGGCTTGCGAGCGTGCCGTGCACCATGTCGACGAACCAGGCGACGCGCGTCTCGGGGGCCTGTTGTGTCGTGTCGAGTGAACTGGCGAAGCTCGAGAGAGTCTGCAGTACGCCGCGCCACGGTGCGGGGTCGGGCAACAACGACCAGAAGGCGGGCGCGTGGGCGAGGGTATCGTCGCCGAGCGCGTGAGCGAGGGCTTCGCCCTGCGTTGCGAACCAGGCGTAGCCGGCCGCTGCCCAGCGCTTGGCGTCGCGTTCGAGACGTTGCGACCAGGCCTTGCGCGTCACAGGGTTGCTCGTGTGCGCATGACTGAGTTGGCCCAACAAGAGGACCTCCCACGCGTGCACCTCAGGCGGTAACTGGTGAACGTCCAGGCGTTCGAGCTGCTCTGCGGGACGCGTGAGGCGTTGCAGAATCTGACGAACGGCGCGCGAGACGGCAGCTTGTCGTCCTGCTTCGAACCAACCTGCGATCGCAGCTTCGCTCTTGGACGCGGCACGCAGCAATCGCGTTGCCAACTTCCAGCCTTGGTCGGTGCCGGGCGCAGAACTCGCGACGGCCAGCAGTGCGAGCACGCTCGGACAGGGCCCGACTTCCTTGCTACGCCCGGAGCCGTTCGAAAGCCTCGAACGCGCTGGCTGTGCCCAGCCGAACCACTCGTCCAAGTGCGCTCGCGCGGGCTCGAGTTGCTGGGTCGCGACTTCGACGCCCGCGGCCCACAACAACTGTTCGCGAGCTGGCAGCAAGGCTGCACAACGAGCCACCTCGATGAATTCGCCGCCGAGCAGGAAGTGTTCACATAAAAGACGCACCAAGGCGGGCTCGAGAGCTTCGAGCTGGCTGCTCTTCACCCAACTGAGCAGCGCGGGAACTGGTTCGAGCGCAATCAATGCATCATCCAGCGCCTGGCGTGCCAACTTGGAAGCATCGGCACCCCAAGTCTGTTCCAACCAATGCCGATCGAAGCCCGCGCCAAGGGCTTCCTGGAGCGAACGACGTGCAAACGGGGCCGCTTCGTGAACCGGGAAGTGAAAGCGCAGCAAGGTCAGTGCTCTGCCGAGCGCCGAAGGAGCACCGTACAAGCTGGCGAAGAATGGCGCGACCGAGCGTTCACCCAACGCCAGTTGGTTGTTGGCAGCGATGGCTTCGAGCGACTCTTCGGCCGCAGCGCGCCGCAGAATCGAAGGGCGCAACTCTGGGCGAACACACAGCGCCCGGTCCGACTCGGGTGAGTGGTTGAACCCCCGGTGCACTGTGCTGCCCGCGTCAAGGACCCAACCTTCCTGGAGCCAGCGCTCGAGCCAGCGGCGGATTTCGTGTCCAGACGCGCGACCGTCGAACAGTGCGCTCAGGCCGCGCAAGCTGACGCGCTTCTCGCAGGCAATCGCGCACAGAGCTTCCCACTGCAGGGCGTCGGGCGCGATTAGAGCGCCAGGCAAAGGCGAAGCCCCGAGTTCAGTCGCGCTGTGCTCGGGGTCGACGACGGGTGCAGACATGCGGGCGCAGCCTGCCTAGCACACGTCGCCCGCAGCGTCGCTGGCGCTTCAATGGTCGAGCAGAATCTTCAGTCCCAGGGCGATCAACACGATGCCACCCGTGGCGTCGAGTCGCTTGCCGAGCCGCGCGCCGAAGAGCCGTCCGAGAAACACGCCGGCCGCGCTGAGAACCGCGGTGACGATACCGATCGTCGCCAGTGAGACCAACAACGGGGCGTGCAGCAAGGGCAGCGTGAAACCCGCCGCCAGCGCGTCGATCGAAGTCGCGACCGCTAACGGAAGCAATAGGGTCCAGCTGAACGGAGCACCTCTCTGCTCGGCTTCGTCGTCCTGAGTAAACGCCTCGTGCAGCATCTTTGCGCCGAGGATGCTCAGCAAACCAAAAGCGATCCAATTGGCCCAGCGCGCGACGAATGGACCGACCTGATTGCCCACGAGCCAGCCGATGAACGGCATCAGCGCTTGAAAGCCACCGAATAATCCCGCCAAACGTAGCACGCCCTTGGCGTCGATGCGTCGGGCAGACAAACCCTGCGCGGCTGCGACCGCCGTGGCATCCAATGCAAGACCAACGGCCAAGATCAGGATCGCTGCGTAACTCATGCCCCCTGGCGCCTCGTGCGCTTCGACACCGGCCGCGCTTGCACCTCGGCCTTACGAGCCAAAATCAACTTCCCAAGCACGCTTGCAGGCAATGGTTTCTTCGCGTCGAAGTGCAAAGCAGACTTCGTTTGACTGTAGCTCTCGAGCTGACTGGCGAGCGTCTTCAACGTCTGGCCGCTGAACGGGAAGTACGAGCAACCCTTGGCCGTCGCGGCGAAGCCTGCGATCACCGAGCCCTGCCAGCGAAATGCTGGGATCGCGTAGCTGATGCACTCGACGACGCTCGGCTCGAGTTTGTGAATCGCTTTGCGCACGGCTTGCAAGGTCTTGACGCGCACGGGATCCGTGACCCCGGACAGGTAGTCATCGATGCTGGCCGCTTTGCGCATCGCTCTGGATGCCGCTTTCTTTTTCATGGCTCACTCGGCGTGCTCGCCGTCGCTGTGTAAGCGCCTGTCGACACAAACGCCAGCCCCAAGGGCTAGCAGCGGGCGCGACATATGGGAGCACGTCGCGCCCGCGCAATTTCTTCGTTGCGCTTGCCCTGGACGAGCACCCAGCCGCTGCCCAGCGCGGGAACTGCGCACTGTCCAAGCGCAGCGCCTGCCCAGCCCTCGGCTCAGCTCGAGGCGTGTGATGCTTTCGAGCAGGGCCTCGACGAAGGCGTCATTCGGCGGTCATGCGTGCCGGCATTGCGGGATCGCGTTGGAGTAGGACACAGACCCGATCGTATTGCTCCCACAAGACTTTGGCTCGCTCTGCAGCCTTCTCCAGGTGGCCTTGCTCGGATTCGAATTGCAACGCTTCGGCTTCGTAAGCCATGACTTCGGCGCCAAGCGCGAGGCAACTGCCTTTCAGTTTATGGGCCTTCTCGCGCACCCGCCTTGCGTCTTGGGTCTTGATTGCGTTCTCTAGTTCGCAGAGGTTATCCGGTACGCGTGAGATGAACAGCTCGATGAGCTTGGGGGAGCGTTCGATGGTGGCATCGAGTTCGGGTCGTTCGACCTGTTCTTCTTGCGTAGCCTCGACGTCATTGGCCGGACCATCCTCGCCGAGATAGCGATCCAACATCCGCTCTAGCGCGTGGGTGCGCAACGGCTTGGACAGATAGTCGTCCATGCCAGCCGCCAAGACCTTGTCGCGTTCGCCGGCCATCGCGTGAGCGGTCAGCGCGATGATCGGGATGTGACGCTGGTTGCCTTCCCATTCGCGCACGGTGCGTGCCGCAGTGTAACCGTCCATCACCGGCATCTGACAGTCCATCAGGACTATCGCGTAGGTGCCGGCCTTGATCTTCTCCACTGCCTCGGCGCCATTGGACGCGACGTCAGCCCCGAAACCCAGAGTCTCGATCTGTTCGGTCGCGACGAATTGGTTGATGTCGTTGTCATCCACGACCAAGATCCGCTTGCCGCGGTTCTTGACCGAGCGAGTCTTGGCACGCGGGGCTTGGACGGGAATGCCGGTGCCAGCGAAGGTGCCGACGATGCAGTCGTACAGCTCGGACAAGCGCAGCGGCTTGGCGATCTGCGCAGCAACCTCCTTTTCGACCTCGCTCAACGTCGCGGTCGCGCCGAGTTGCGTCAGCACGATCAGCGGCAGCTGCTTTGCCGAATACTTCTTGCGCAGACCCTTGACGAAGGCTTCGATCGCGACGTCGCGCAACTGTGCACCCACGACGGCAATGTCGTACCCCTCGTCCGGTCCCAGCCCTTGCAGGCGTTCGAGCGCAGGTTTGCCGTCCTGGAAGACGTCACAGTGCAAGCCCCAGGCAACCAGGTGTTCCTCGATGATGCGGCACCAGCGTCTGCTGCCCTCCACGACGATCGCGCGGCGCCCTTGCGGCAAGCTGGACAGCGCAGCGCGCGTCGGAGCTTGGGAGCGCTTTACTGTGATCGTGAACCAAAACTTGCTACCCACGCCACGTTCGCTGACCAACCCAACTTGGCCACCCATCATGTCTGCCAAGCGTTTGGAGATCGCCAAACCGAGCCCTGTGCCGCCGTGTTGTCGCACCATCGAGCCATCGACTTGCGAGAAGGCATTGAACAGCTTTTCCTGGTCCTCTTTGCTGATGCCAATGCCCGTATCCTGGACGATCGTGCGCAGCGTGTAGCCGTCTTCGTCCGCGTGGTCTAACGTCAACTCGACGAAGATCTCGCCGTGGTCGGTGAACTTGATCGCATTGCCGACCAAATTGTTCAGGATCTGGCGATAGCGATCCGGATCGCCCGTCACGATTTGCGGGACGTCGGCGCCTCGCCGGTAGACGAGTTCAATGGCCTTGTCGTAAGCGCGGCCGGAGAGCAGTTCGGCGACTTCTTGCAGCACCGTGCCGGGATCGAAGGGCACCGATTGCAGCGTGTACTTGCCGGCCTCCATCTTCGAGAAGTCGAGCACGTCGTTGATGATCGTCATCAAGGCGCTGGCCGAAGTGTCTACGGTTTCGGCGTAGCGACGCAGCTTGCCTTCGAGCGGCATCTTCAAAATCAGGCGAATCATCCCAATCACGCCGTTCATCGGCGTGCGGATCTCGTGACTCATGTTGGCGAGAAACTCGCTCTTCAAGCGCGAGGCTTCGAGTGCGGCCTCCATGGCGTCGCTCAGCTTTTGCATGGCGTCTTCGTTCGCCTGCTGCATGTGGTTGAAAGCGCCGCCGAGAGCCTGCAGTTCGTCGTTGGTTTCGACCGAGACGCGGACGCCTTTTTCGCCATTGGCGATGCGGTCGGTCGCTTGGGTCAACTGCATCAAGGGCCGCACGATGCGGCTCGCCTCGCGGTTGACGAGCACGAAGCCGAGCAGCGTACAGACCAAGACCGCGAGTGCTACCCAGGTCAACGTCAGGCGCAGAGCGTGGGCGGATTCGACGCGAACTTGAACCAGAGCACGGTTCAAAGGCTCGGTGCTGAACCCATAACGGATCATGCCGAGTACTTCGTTCTCGTCGAGCACGGGTCGCGAAACTTCGAGCAAATCTTGATTGAACTGACGTCCCATCGTCTGAGCGGAGTCTTTGCTGCGCCAGATGTCTGGGGGCAGAGACAACTCGCGCCAACGCTCTAGGGCGATCTTGGCTTCCGTAGGATCCGGCTCGGGCGCACCGGGCAAGCGCTTCGTGGAAGGCGAGACGTAAGCCCACGGCGTTCCATCCGCCGAAACGAATAGCCCGTAGACGATGTCGTGATCGTGTTCCGCGGCAGACTCGACGACTTTTTGTACGTCGGTGAAGGCGTTGTCCGAGACGAAACCGCGCAGCGCGAGGGCCTGATTTTCCACCAGGCTGTTGGCTTTGTCGGCGATGTTGGCTCGCACTTGCTGCTCGATGTCGGCAAGACGCGCGTGTTCCGTCTGCAGATTCAACCAAGCAATCAGGCTGATGATCGAGAACGCGACAAGGGACAGGACACCTAGGACCAAGCGCACGAGTTTGCGCTTGAGCGTGGTACGTATGGCGTTACTCATGGTTTCTCCGAAAAAATCGCCCAGTACGAAGCAAGGTACATCTCAGCCTTGTCCTTGACGCGCGCTGGCTCCGCCGCCGCGCGCTTGGCATGCCCGGGTAACTGCCTCGCCGAGTTGTGCGCGAATGTTGCTCTTGGGCACGAGAACATCGGCCTGCGCCGAAACTGCCAACGTCCTCAACTCATCCAAGGGGCGGCTCGAGACCAGCACGATCGCCAAGCTCTTGCCTTTCGAGTTCTGGCGCAGGACTCGCGCAAGCTTGTCGCCGTCGATGTCCGGCATCATCACGTCGAGGACGACCGCTTCGATGGCGTGCTGGAAGATGTGGCGAGTCGCGCCGATCGCCGATGGTAGCTCGTAGACGTCGTGCCCAGCGTCTTCCAAGGTGCTGGAAAGCAATTCACGAGCGATGTCATCATCGTCGATTACTAATACTCGCATCCTCGTTTACCCGCTCCATTCCGTGTGTGCTTGGATGCTGCGCCTTGGATTCGGCCAACGGCGCCTCTTGGCAAGCTCGTACACGTGCTCGATTGTTAGTTACTAACGGTAGCTAACGGATCACGCCACCGCGTTTGTTTGCCCAGGTCGCCAAATTTACGCGGCGCCTTCCGCAGTGAGTCGAAACCAAGTTCCGAACATGCAGGTCGCTGTCTGCCAGGGTGGGCTCCGGGATTACGATTGTGCAGCGCTGCTTGATTGCCCAACAATCGACGACTTGGAACAGTGCTCAAGACCTCGTCCATTGGGGGGACGCTCACCCACAACTGCGCATTCGTGGCGAAAAGCCCCGCTCCGGCTCACGTGCAACCAAGAGGTTGCATTTACGGACCGACGCTTATAATAGCAACCAAGAGGTTGCATATGACATCTACCGACAAAGTCGAAAAGCAGGTGGTGCTGCGCGCCCCCATTTCCAAGGTTTGGCGAGCTCTGACCGATCACGTCGAATTCGGTCGCTGGTTTGGGTTCAAACTCGAGAACCCTTTCGTCCCGGGGCAGACGGTTCGGGGCCGTTTCGAGGGGACGCTGGATGAGGGCGCGATCATGGCCCAACAACAGAAGCTGGGCGTCGTACCCTCGCACATCAAGGCGCCCAAAGACGATTTGGTATTTTGCACCGTGGAGCGCATCGAGCCCGAACGCTATTTCAGCTTTCGCTGGATCCCATACGGCATCGACGCCGAGATCGACCCGCTGACGGAGCCCACGACGCTCGTGGAATTCAGTCTGGAAGCGGTGCCGGAGGGAACGCGTTTGAGCATCGTGGAGTCGGGGTTCGATCGGATCACGGGCCCCCGGCGGCTGCGCGCGTACCGCATGAACGACGGCGGCTGGACGGCGCAGGGCCAAAATCTGAAGACGTATGTCGAACGCGCGTGAACTGGCTCAGGCCAAGATCTTCTTCGCCCTTGGCGATGTGACGCGCTTGTCCGTGTTGCGGAACATCAGCAGCAAGGGGGCGCTCAGCGCCTCGGCTTTGGCTGTCGGCTCGCACGTCAGTCGCCAAGCCATTGCCAAACATTTGCGCGTCCTGGAACGCGCGCGTTTGGTCGGGCACGAGAAGCGCGGGCGAGAAGTGCTCTATGCGCTGCGCCCCGAGCGCTTCGATGACGTACGGGCGTTCCTCGATGCCGTGTCGGCGCGTTGGGACCGCGCACTCGAGCGCCTGCGCAGCAGCTTGGAGGAGCCAGATCCGGAGACGGAGTCCAAAAAATGAACACGCAGCGGTCAAGGCGCCGTGTTCGTCGCTTGGGCCGTACCTGCTGCCGTGAACGACCAATGGGTCTGCACGATTCGCCAGTTACCTCGGTCACGCCGAAACACTTCGGTGCAATTCCAACGTAGGGCGTTCTCGTTACCCCCCCAAGACACGAAGTTGAAGGTCAGCACCGCGAGCTCGCCCACGTGTTGCACGCGCGGGTTTATGAGCTCGAAGCGATCGGCGTGGATCTTGCCGCGCAAGGGTTCGTAATACGCGCTCAGCGCGTCCAAACCGTCTATGCGCTCCCGCACGAACGGGTCGAAGTACACGACGTCCGGCGCGCAGATTTCGAGAAAGCCCGAAGGATCTCCGTTCAACCAGCGCACTAGGGCAGCTCTTTCGAGCGCCACAACGATTGCTGCTGCGTCGTCGATCGACTCGTTCGTCATGAGGGAGTGCCTTCGTCGGGGGTCGAGAGTCGTGCGGCGACGACGTGCGGGGCGCTGCTGCTCTGGATCAGCTCGACGATACGCGCCGCGAACTGGGGTCCCGAGCGGAGCGGATACAGATCCTTGAGCGATCGAGCGAGCTCGTGGTTCGAGTGTTCGAGGTCTTGCGGCTGACTACGCGACTTCTTTTCCGCGAGCGTTCGGGTCGTGACGGTAAACTCGCGGGTCGTCGGATCGACAATGCCGTCGCGGATGAACGCTTGAGTCTTGCGCGCGCAACGGCAGGGATTTCTAGCGTCTATCAAGCCGCAGCGGCCGTTCAAGAACTGGTTCAAGTCACGCCGGGCGCGCGCCAAGCGCTGGCGGAAGTTGACCTCGCTGATTTCCAAGATCTGCGCGGCGACCGTATCCCCGAGTTCGAACACTTCGCCGAGCAAGAACGCCGCACGTTGCGAGCGATCGAGACACAACAGCATCCCCATCGTGCACTGTTGCTTCGCTTCCTGAATCAGCAGCTGCTGCTCCGGGCTCGAGTAAGCGTCGCTCAAGGGTTCATCGACGGCTGCATCCAGGTACTTCGAGAAGCACCCGAATCCCTGAACCGCCCGTTCGGCGCGACTTCGCTTCTTGTCGAGCAAATGGTTCGTCGCAATGCGCCAGGCCCAGGTTCGAAAGCTCGCAGTGCCTCGAAACGAGGCGAGGCCCGTGGTCAGTTTGAGCAAGATCTCTTGGGTCGCGTCCTCGGCGTCGGGCGCAGACTGCAACATGTAGCGCGCCAAATTATGCAGCGGCTTCTGATGGCGCCTGAGCAAGAGCTCCAAGGCTCGGCTCTCGCCGGCTCGGGCCAACACGGCCAAATCCTCATCCGAGGCGGTTGGGTCGATTGCTGACGTCATGAGCTCCGAGGTCCGAGTTGAAAGACTCACGAGCAGGTTAGACGCTGGGCGGCGTCGAGTGTGACGGCTGGCCGCGAGTTCGACCGCTCTTTCGGTCCGACGGCCCACGGAGGGCGTGGGTTACCCGTGCGTGGCCCTCCCGTTCAAAGGGTTTCGGTCCTGAATCCCGCTTCGTCCCGCGCGATGCGACCCAGAATGCCTTTGACGGTGATGTCGAGCTGGCTGCCGTCGGTGTAATCCGCCGGCACCACGAAGTGCGTGCGATCTTCGGAGATCAGGTTGTAAACCTTTTGCTGCAATTCGTGGCGTGCCCAGCGGGCAGGATCGAAGACCGCAATCGCGTGGCCGCCCTGTTGGCGAACGGTCTTCATCGATGGGATGTCGGTATCGCCGTCGCCGAAGTAAACGATGCGCGAGAACGGGATCGGCCGCTCCTCGTTGGGTAGCCAACGATTGACGGGCTCGTTGTCCCAGACGTTGTCCACCCCTTTGTTGATCCGAAACAGATACTGCGTCTTGCTCGTGTAGTTGATGGCGACGGCAGGCCACAAGGCGTAACCCTGCTCGTCATAGCTGTAACGCGAAGCGAAGATCTTGCGAAAGCGATCGCCGATCTGGGTGCCTTCGATCATCTCCTGGTTACCCGAGGAAATCACGTAGTGCTCGAGTACGAGACCGCGCGCCAAAGCGTGGGTGTCGATGCGCTGGAACCAGCCGAGCGCGCCCTCGAACAGAGGAGTCTCGGCCCCGTGCTTTTGCAACAGGGCGCGCGTCAGCGGATTGCCAACCGCACGAGCGCGTTCCATTAGCTGCTTTAGGTAAACGAGGATCTCGTCGGCGTCATGGCTGCGTTTTTCTTTATCGACTGCAGCCCAGAAGGCTTCTTTGGTCGTACCGAGGTGTTTCGGGATCAGGCTGTGTTCCTGGATGTTGCCGGGCGCCAAGGTCCCGTCGAAGTCGTAGACTAACGCCGTGCGCAATGGGGCGGCTTTGGAGCTCAAAATTCACTCCGGGCGGTGCCCTTGGCAACGGCAATCTCAGTGTTCACGTCGGGATCTCCTCAGCTAGCGAGTGGCAGCGCGGCAGCGTACCAGTCGAGGATCGCTTCGGCCAGCGTCGAGCGACGGACGACTCCAATCGAGCTGCCGTGCGAGTCGATCACCACTGCCGCCTGATCGCGTGAGGTTTGCAGTTGCGAGACGAGTTCGGTGACCGTCGTGTTTGGCGCCACGATTGTGACCGGCCGAGCCACGTCGGCCGCTATCAACATTCGAGCCAACTCGGGGTCGCGCCCGAACTCGGCAAGCTGCTCCGGCAAGATTGCCATGACCCGCGAGTTCGATCGCTGAACGACGAAGGCTGCAATCGGATCGCCACTCATGCGATCCAGAAGCTCCGAAAGCTTGGTGGCTTCGGGCACGGAGAGGGCAGGGAGCATCAGGGCTCGTGCGTCTAGATTGGGCGTCGATTGCGCGCGGGGCGCGGGCGGTTGGGCCTCGGGGCTGCGCAGTGCCCGCGCGTGGGCACGAGCGACATCGGACATTGCCAACATGCCGACCAAACGTGAGCCGCCATTGATCACCACCAACTGGCGCACGCCGAGATCGTTCATGCGAACCAGAGCACGCAACAAGGGTTCCTCCTTGTTAATCAGCTGTACACTCTCGATCAGCGTAGCGATGGACGCTGCGGGGTCGGCCTGGCTCAGCTGGCCGACGCTGAGCACGCCCGTCACGCTAGCGTCTGCGCCGATCACCGGCAGCAGTGTAAAGCTCTTGCCTGCAACTAGAGTACGCGCCTCGGCGACGCTCGCGTCGCTGGTGACGTAAACCACGTCCGAGGTCATCGCGTCTACGACTTGCAACTGTTCGAGCGCACTGGGAGTCCTCGTGGTGTGTGGTAGGTGAATCCCGTCTTGCTCGAGCAGCGCCTGATAGATCGGAACCGGCCGCGCACGGCGTGCAAGCACGTAGGAGGTGGCATTGGCCAGCATCAGGGGCAAAACCAAGCCGTAGCCGCCGGTCATCTCGAAGATGATCAGGACCGAGGTGATCGGTGCCCGAATCACTCCGGCGAAGACAGCTCCCATTCCGACCAACGCGAAGGCGCCGAGCTGCCGGCTCTCGTGCCCTAGCCCCAAAACGTCGATGTAGCCGATAGCACCGCCCAGCATCGCTCCGATGAACAACGACGGCGCGAAAATGCCACCGGCGCCACCGCTCGAGTACGAGGCCACGGTGGCGATCACTTTGACCGCGCACAGCGCCAACAGCGCGCGCAAGGCAAGGCCACCGCTCAGCGCTTGCCCCAGCGTCACGTAGCCGCCGCCGGTGACACCCGTCGTGCCGAGCCAACTGAATACCAATACCGCCAGCACGCCTGTGACGAGCCCCCCCAAGCCTGGCTGAGCCCAAGTAGGGATTTTGCGGAGGCTGCGAAACCAGCGCCGCACCCCGAGCAGCGCATCCGTGAAGACGACCGACACGACGCCTGCGGCCAAGCCGACCAGTGCATAGAGCGGGAGCGATGACGCATGATCGAGTCCGTAAGTCTGATCCACTTGAATCACCGGGTGAACACCCAGGATCCCGCGCTCGATCACCGCGGCTAGCGCGGCTGCGACCACGACGCCAGAGAGAACGGCGTGATCGAGCGTCCCGACGATTTCTTCGATCGTGAACGTCACTGCCGCGATCGGGGCGTTGAAGGCCGCCGCTATGCCCGCAGCCACGCCGACCGGCGTCAAGCGGCGCATGTTGCGCGGGGGTAACGCCGTCAGGCGCGCGAGCAGGCTAGTTGCGCCAGCGCAAATGTGGACGGTCGGTCCCTCGCGACCGAGCGAGGCTCCAGAGCCGATCTGGAACGCGCTGATCACGAACTTGCCGAGCGCGTCGCGAAAGCGAATGCGGCCCCCTTGCGTTGCGAACGCTTGCTTGACCTGAGGAATCCCAGAACCTCTCGCCCCAGGAACGATCCACGTGAGCGCGGCTCCGGCCAAGCAACCGCCGAGCGTGGGAGTGAGGATGGTCCAGACCATCCAGCTTCTGCCCGGCATCCCGAGCGCGTGATCGATCAGTAAGTGCTCGGCCAGCTGAATCGCCAGGTGAAAACCTACCGCCAACACTCCACACACGACGCCAATACCCAGAGTCAGCGCGAACAAGTGTTGAGACTCGGTCGGCAGATAGCGACGAAGCTGCGCGCGACTGCGCAGACGTAGCGCGATGGCTCGCTTCGTCGCCGTTGCGTAGAGGGCCGCGGCGCGCGAAGTCCAAAGCGTCCGTTGTTTCTGGACGAGCTGGGCCGCCCGTGATGGTGGAGGATTACTGCTGAGCACGACTGCTCGGGGGGCAAGTCAGGTTGTCAAGGCTGAGATCGCTCTTGCTTGGCGAGCGACACGGCCTGCCTCTAACACACGATGCTTGGATATCCAAGCATCGGGCTTGGAGAAATCTCATGCGCCAGTCGGCCATTTCGCTACAACTGCGGAGCGATGCCGAAGTCATCTGCCGTACACAATGTTTCGCTTGGTCCCGCTTTGCAGTTCCTGGAGCAGCTATGGGCGCTGAACCACGCCCTCGAGAAACTGTCCGGCAACATGCTGACCAAGCTTGGTGTCACGGCTCAACAGCGCTTGGTGATCCGATGTCTCGGCCAAATCCCGGGGATGCCGGCGGGGCAACTCGCCTCGCTCTTGCACTTGGACCCGGGGACGATCTCGGCCACGCTGCGTCGCTTGCAAGCCAAAGGGCTCATACAGCGCAAGAAAGATCCAGACGATCAGCGGCGGGTCGTGCTCATCCTCAGCCGCAAGGGACGTGAGCTGGACAAGGCGGCACCCGGCACCGTCGAAAACGCCGTCGAGAGCTTGTTGCGTGAAGCGAACAGCAAAGATCTGGCAGCAACGGCGCGCGTGCTCGAGCGTTTGACGGAGCTATTGCACGCCGAAATCGTCGAATGATTGGCGGCTCGAATCCGCGCGTTCAGTCGGTCAGGCCGTGCTCTTCCAACTTGTAGTACAAGCTACGGCGGCTGATGCCGAGCAAGCGCGCAGCGCGGTTCTTGTTGCCGCCCGAAGCTTGCAGCGCGCGCTCGAGGGCTTTGCGTTCGGCCTTGCGCAGCACGATGTCGAGCTCCATCGCGCTCTGATGCATGTCGATCGCAGGCGTGAGGCCCTCAGCTGCAGCCAAGGCCAGCGTTCCCGAGCCTCGTCCCAGCTCACGCGTCACGTCTTCGCGAGAAATCCGGGGCCGAGTCGCCAGCACCACGAGTCGTTCCACGAAGTTCTGCAGTTCGCGGACATTGCCCGGCCACTGTTGTTCGCTCAGTAGCTCGAGCGCGTCGGCGTCGAACAAGACGGGGCGCTTGCCGTTGTCTTTGGCGATCAAATCGCAGAAGTGCAAGGTCAAGGCTTCGATGTCTTGCTTGCGGCTGCGCAAGGGCGGCACGTGCAACGAAACGACGTTCAAACGATAGAACAGGTCTTCACGGAAAGTGCCTTGTCGCACCATGCTCTCGAGATCGCGATGCGTCGCGGTAACGAAGCGCACGTCGGCTTTCAACGTCTCGTTGCTACCGAGTCGCTCGTATTGACGGTCTTGCAACACCCGCAACAGCTTCACTTGGGTCTGCGGACTGATGTCGCCGATTTCGTCGAGGAACAGAGTGCCGCCTTGCGCGAGCTCGACCCGCCCGGGTTTGCGTGCAGTGGCCCCGGTGAACGCCCCGCGTTCGTAGCCGAAGAGCTCACTTTCGAGCAACTGATCCGGCAGAGCCGCGCAGTGCACTTTCACGAACGGTCCTGAACGTCGCGGGGACCAGTCGTGCACCAGCCGCGCGATCAGCTCTTTCCCCGTACCACTTTCGCCGCGGATCAACACAGTGGCCACCGCAGCGGCCGCGCGCTTCAGCGTCTGCGTCAGGTTACGCATGGCCTCGGAATCACCGATCAGGCTCGGGCTGCTGAGCAACACCGAACGCGGCGGATCGGCGGCTTCGAAGCTCGCCGTGCGTTGAACTTTGTTGATCACGTACAAGACTTCGTCTCGCTCGACGGGCTTGCGCAGGAAGTCCGAAGCGCCAGCGCGCACGGCGGCAACCCCGCTGCTTGCGGCATTGTCCCGGACGATGGCCACGACCGAGGAGCCGAGCTGCTTGTCGGCGAGCAATCGCAATAGTTCACTTACTGCCATCCCCGGAAGTTCGTCGTCGGCGAAGATCAGCTCGAAGTTGCCTTCCTCGGCACTGGCGCTCAGCGCGTCACTCGTCTTGACGCGCACGCCGCGTACGCCGGCTTCGAACAAGATGCCGCCCAGCGCTTGGGCGGCCGCGTCGTCATGGGTTGCGATCAGGGCATTGGGGGCTTCGAGCATGATTCGATCGGGGTTGGCGCGATGGGGGAACGCGGTAGCCTAGCGACTGGACGCCGAAAGCGCGACCCGGAAGCGATCCGAGCCGCGCAGTGCTGGCAGTTGAATGTGGGTCTATCGGGGGTTTGGTCTCATTTGGCCTTCACAGACCTGGTCCGAAGTTGCCCGTCCAGTAGTTGACCACTTGAAAGCGCGGCCCTTGGGGGTGTTGGAAGCTGTAGACGAACAGCCCGAAGTCGTAGGCGTATCGTTGGTAATCGTCGTGATCCAAGATGTCGCCGACGACACCCTCGTAGGTCGTGCTCGTGCCGATCGAAACCGAGTAGGCGCTGGTGTTGCCGAGTGCAGAGCTCGAGTCGTAGCCGGCGCCTGCAATCGCCACGCCCCAGGACTCTTCGTTGGTGATTGTGTTGGTACTGGTGCTGGTCGTCTCCTTGGAGAGATCGATGTTCACCGACACACTGCCGCTGCCTTGGCCCACCGCCGTTTGCTTGCTCTTCCAGCCCGGGCCTGCCGCCAGCAAGGCGTCACGCACTTGGGCCGTGGGATACGACGTCGGATCGCCCGTCACGTGTCCGAGCGTTTCGGTGCCGATTGCGACGTCGCCGTCTTGGAGCATTTCGTTGTAGAAGTCGAGCGTCCACTTGTACGTCTTGATTTGCACTGGCACATCGATGGTGATGCGTTGGCCGAGCACCGTGGGATCGCTCGCCTGCGTGATCTCATAGGCGTAAGAAGTGTACAGCACGCCTTGGAACACGATGCAGTCGTCGGGGTAAGCTCCAGTGAACTTGGTGCCGACGCTTTCGAGCGTCGTCAGCGTATCGGTGCTCGAAAAGGCGCTCTCCATCGATTCCGATATCGAAGCCGAGGCAATGCCGCCGAAGGCGCCGAACAACGAGGTGATCGTGCTCGACTCGAACGACAAGGTCGTCGCATAGCTGGTCGACACTTCGTAACTCTGGGTGCTGCCTTGCGTGGTCTCTTGCCCGAACGAGGTGCTGGTGGTGTTCGTGTTTTGGCTGATGCCGGCTTTGATGGGGGGCGCCGCCATGACGACGATCGGCCGCGGGCTCGATAAACTGAGCCAGCTGTCACCGGTGAACGCCACTTGCAGGCTATCGTTGTCGAAGTCTCCGCCGGCCACGAGCGGCACAGCGGCACTCGGATAGCTCTCCGAGCTGACGTCGGGAGCGCCAATCTGCAGCGCGAAGCTCGTGCGAGTATCTTGTTCGGTGACGACTGGAGCGGCGGCCACGCGCCAAGTCTTGATCGGGCTCGGCGAACCGCTCTGTTTGATCGCGATCACGAGGCCCTCGCCGCTCAGTCCATCGCCATCGACGACCGCCAAGCGCGCCAAGGACGTTGCGTTGTAACCGCCATCGAGCTTCGTGTAGTTGGCTTTGGTCGTCCACTTGCCGGTGTTGGCGTCTGGGTTCCATTGGGTCAGATCCCACGCGAAGTCAGGCTCGTCGCTCTGTAGATGCAACAGGTAGAGTTCGTCCACGCCGTCGCCGTCCATGTCCGCGAAGGCGGCGTCGAAGGGACGATCGAGCGTGGCGTTCGGATACACGCCATCGCCGACCTGTGGAGTCGCAATGATCGTCCGTGAACCCGTCACATCGTCGATCACGCGGCCGCGGATCTGCTGACCCCCGCTGCCCTCTTCGCCCGCGTCCTTTTGCGAGAGCAACACGTACAGCTCGTCGGTTGCATCCCCATCGATGTTGCCGCTGCGCACGATGCCGCCACTGAGCCACACCGACTTGTCGTCACCGGCTTCGGGGGGTGGCAAAAGCTCGCCAGCGGTCCAGTCGCTGAGCGTCGCGAGATCGCGAGCAACATCGTCGAGCACGCGCAGCGCGAGATTATCGGTGCCTTTGCCGATCACGAGCACTGCCAGCTCTGCTGCGTCGTCCGCGTCGAAGTTGCCCGCCGCGAGATCGACGTCGGCCTGGTTCTGGGTGAGCGTTGTGTGCTTCAATGATTGAAAGTTGTGATCTTTGTCGTCGAAGACGTCGAGGAAGCCGTTCTCTCCGACCGCTGCGATGGCGATCTCGTCGAGACCGTCGCCGTCGAAGTCTGCCACTTGCACTTTGATGCCACCCGCTGTAGCCCCGCCATTGGCGATGCTGAAGCTGGCAGCGTTGGTGAGCGCCGATTGACCGTCGTCGTCGCCAATCACCACGTCGATGTCGTTCGCATCGCGACTGACGACCACGAGCTCGGCGAAGCCGTCCGCGTCGAGGCGTCCTGCGCCGGACCACACGGCTTCCGCGTTGCTCGGTAACAAGGAAGCAGCAATGGGCAGAGTCGCGTGATCGTGTTGACCATCGTCGATCAGCGTCGACGAGCCGCCATTGGCGAGCAGAGCGGTCTCTTCTAGCCGCAACAAGTCGAAGCGCGTCTTGCCGAGCGGATTGTATCCGACTGGCTTCTCTGCCGCGTAGTCGAAGGCCGCTACGCTGTATTCGCCCGCGTTGAGCGTCGGATCCGGCTCTCTTGGTGGGCTCTCGTCGGTGCTGCCGCTGCCCGCATCCCCGTCAGGGGTGCCCGTGGATTCATGCCGAGGGTTTGGGTCGCCGTCTGCGCCGTTCGGCTCGGGTGCCCCCGCGTCGTCGTCGCCGGCCTCGCCCGTGTCGTTGGTCGTTGTATCGCCGTCTGGCTCGTCGCCGTCGGGGTTGCCCGTCGGGGAGTGCGCGGGATTACCACTCTGAGTGTCTCGAGCGGGCCCGTCCGTGGTGTGATCATCGACGCTCGTCTTCTCGCCGTCGTCACTTGCGCTGGTGTCGATAGCGGCATTGGTCGACGCACCGCCGTCAGAGACGGACGCCGACTGCTCGTTGCCGGATCCGCCATCTTCGCCACCCGCGCAGCCAGTGGCCGCAACGAGTGCACAGACGGCAGGACACAAAAGAAAGATACGATTCGTGCGTAGCATGAAGGGGCTCCTGGGTTCGAGTACTGGGAGCTCCTTCAGCACGCAGCGTGCCAAAAGAAAAAACGCGGCAAATCCCGCTTCCACGCCCAGCTAGCGAGGCTGGCGTGCAAACGACTGCTCAGTCTGCCGCAGAGGGTGTGCAAGACCTTGCACACCCTCGCACTAGAGTCGGCTCACTCGGGCTCGCACAGGATCTTGCTCGCGAAGATCTGCGTCTCGCCGCCCTCGTCTTC
>DATAHU010000224.1:0-1886 GCA_036263015.1 Polyangiaceae bacterium
CGGGTTGGGCGATGTGCCGTTCCTGGCCGGCGAACTGGCGTACGATGGCGCAAGCTCGGCTCACAACACGCTCGTGAACCAGCTCCCCGGCATGATCGATAATGCGTTCGTCGTCTCCGCCGAAGGCCTGAAGTTGGACCCTGCGGATACGCAATATCACGTGCACTTTGGTCACGATGATCAAGTCGAGTTCGGCAAGCGCTACGAGCAAGTGATGTTGAAAGCGCTTGGCTGGTAGAGCGTCTCAGCCATCCTCGGACGCCTCGTGCTCTTTCGATGAGCAGCCGATGTCCGTTGGGGAACAGAATTTCGCAACTCAGCGCGGAGCGTGGTCGATTCCAGAGAGTGAACCGCCAAACCGCCAAAACCGCCAAAGAACCAGGGACGGAAGTAGATAGTCTGGCGCACCGGGTGATCGGGGCTGCATCTACTTGAAAGCGACTGATCTTGGTTTGGGGCTCCTCATTACCTTCAACGTCCCGTTGCTGCCGCAAGGCATTCGCCGGGTGGTCCGAACTTGCTGACAGTCATTTGGCGGTTTGGCGGTTTGGCGGTTCGTCCAAGATCAGGATCACGCGACGCGCCAACGCGTTGGCTCCGAGCGTGGTCCACACCCGTCGAAGATCAGACATCGTCTCGTACACCCACAGCCTTGCATGGCGGTCCTTTGCCGCATGCGAAGTGCGTCGCGTGTTGCGTTCGACATGCAGGCATTGGGACGCCTCATTTCACGCGCGCCTTGTACTCACGCTCGATCAAAGCGAGCACTTTCTTCAAGGTCGCAGAATCGCCTGCGAAGCGCTTGCGAGCTTGTGATTCCAAGGTGGCTTTCTGTTTCTTTGCTTCGCTGCGACTCTTGCCGTTGAAATAGGTGTCGCAGTCTTGCGTCACGCGGGCTCGAGCGGCGGAGTCGAGCGTGGGCTTGGTTGCCCGCAGCTGTTGATACTCCGTGAGTCGAGCGGTCAAGTCTGCGCGGATCGCGGCCGAAACGTTTTGAGCCCGAGCCCGACCCATGGACAAGTTCAGCGACGCGATGGGCGCATTGGGCTTCAGGGTGGTGCCAGGCAGAGCATCTCCTATCGAGCCGCCGCTGGCTCCGCCAACCGTGTTGCCGCCAGGACTCGGCAAGAGTGCGTTCAAACGCAACAAGGCGGCCGTCGTCTTTTCCTGCGCCAGCGAACTCATCGCGGCAACGATCACCTCCGTCTCGGCTGCGGTGCTCTCGAGTTGTTGACGGTGCTGTTCGCTCTCGGTCAGTTTGACCATGCTCGCGGCTTGGATCGCGTCACTCGCCTCGGTCATGGCTTCGTCTGAAACGGCCAGCGCTGCGCGCGTTTGATCGTCGACCAGCGTACTCGGATCGAACAGTTTATCGGGATGGCGCACCAGATCGCCGAGCATGCTCTTCAGTGTCTCCAGCGGGTGAACGATTCGATCTTCCACGATGCCGAGGGCGTCATTCACCGCGGCGCGTGCAGCACTCACGGCGTCGTTGCTGGCTGCGAGCGCCAAGTCCAGGTGGTGTTGTTGATCGAGTTGCGCAATCTTGAGATCCTGCACGCGATGGTAAGCGCGCAGCATGGCGTCGTTGATGTCGGCGGCGGATGCCGGCAGCGCCCCAGCGCTCTCGGACGTTCCGCCCTTCGATGTGCCGCCAGGAGCACCGTTCTGTCCGCCGACGTAAGTCTGATTGTTACCCGAACCGTTCTGTCCCGTTTGTCCGCCGACGTAAGTCTGGTTGTTGCCCGAAGCGTCCTGTCCCGTTTGTCCGCCGAAATAGGTTTGATTGTTCGACGCGGTCGTCATCGATTCGACCTTCAGCTTCTTGGCGGGCGGTTTTGCTGGCTTACTCTTGGCTCGCTTGGTGCTCGCGTGCGCGGGGCTCG
>DATAHU010000225.1:0-28318 GCA_036263015.1 Polyangiaceae bacterium
CGCGTGCCCCGATCACATACGTGCCATTGCCATAGGCAAGACCTTCGACTTGGACGTCGTTCGTCACGAAACTCAGCTTCAACCGCGTCCAATGGACGCCATCGGCGGACTGATAGAGCGCCGCGTCGTAGCCACTCGGCGCCTTGCCATCGCCCAGGGTGCGATTCGAAAGCGCAAGCCAGCCGTCAGGAGTGTGCACTACCCTTGGCTCATTGCCGAGCGCGGGGACTTCGATCACGCGCCACGCCGCGCCGCTCTGATCGCTCCCGGTGCCCGCGTCGCTCTGCACGAGCGCGGCGCTCACTTGCGAACTCTGCACTTCGTTCGCGCTCGGTTCTTCGGTCGCCGCTCCTGGAAATGTGTAGTCGGACTTCGGCGCGCAATAGGATGCCTGAACCTCGCATTGGATGGGGGCGCTGACGCACACGGCCTGGTCGTCCAAAGGTTTACACGCGGTATCGCTCTTGCACGGCTTCGTGCACAAGCCGCAGCCGCACACGAGCGAGCCGTGGCAATCATCGTCCAAACGGCAGTGACGTACCCAATCGGTGCTCGTTCCCGTCCCGCCCTCGCTTGCGCGCTGCGTCGCACAAGCGGCTAAAGAGCCGAGAACGGCCAAACTGATCCAGTGTCGTAACGTCATGAGTCGACTTTCTCGCCAGCATTGGCTGCCGCGTCGGGCGCTGCTTCGGCGTGGGGCTCTTCCAGCGCACCGGCGATGATGTTCTGCCCGAAATAGAACGTCACTCGATCGGACGACGTGGGCGGGGGCCGTACTTGGTTGTGAGCTTCTACGCGGCGCCAAAGTTGTGCCGTATGTTCACGGGTTCGCGCTAGCAACTCGTACACCTCAACCGCGAGTGGATGCTCCGGATGAACGATGAAGCTGCGCGTGCTGCCGCCAACCTGGTCTGTCGCCTGGGCTCGGGGTCGGCTCACTTTCGCGGCAATTGCCGTCGTCACGGCGCGGAAGTGGTCGAGCACCGAGGCTTCCCAACCTTGTTCACCACCGACACCTCGTTCGAACGGGCGTGCCGACAGCTGTCCGACTTGCTCGCTCAGCTGCCCAAGACCCGTCAACGCCTCGATGGCGGTCGCGATCTCTGGCTCCGGAACTCGTAGCTGAGCGCTCAGCTCGCTGCGCGTGGCCGCCGCGCCGGACGCCACCAAGTACCAGCACAGGTCGCGCACCACGCGTTCACTTTCGGCCGCATCGAGACGTTCTCGGTCCGCAAGACTGGTGAGCCCATACAAGGTTTCTAGACCACGGCCCGAGCGATAGGCGACCCCGTTCTTCACCATGTCCTTGAGCACCGCCGCAACTTGCGCCCCGGGGTACGTCTTGTGTCGTCGCTGGAGCGCTTCACGCGTTTGGCTTCCTTGGCGCAAATCGGTGTAAAGCACCTGCCAGAGACTCGTCCGCCCTTCGACACCGGCTTCCGCGACCCGCCGCAACTTCAGTTGATACGAGCGCAGCGCCATGCCGAACATGTCGGCGGCCACTTTGCGCCGCACCCCTTGCTGCTCGAGTTCGCGCGCCAACTCGGCAAACACCTGATCGGCTACGTGGGAGAGAGGCGCTCGCACCCCAGCCGCAGTCGAGAGCTGCGCGATCAACACGGTCGTCTGCCGCACGATGTCGTCTATCAACAGCTGGACGTTCACAACACAAGGCTAGCCTCATCGCCCAGCGCGCAGTAGGCGAAAAATCTTGCACGCTTTTGCAGCAGTCAACGTGCGTCGAACTCGCGCGGGTCGCACGGACCGGCATCTGTCGCGCACACACCGGGTGTCGGGTTCAGTGGGATCTCCCAATCGGGCTGGTGGAGTGAAGCTTCGGGGACGTCGCGCTGAGCCGCAAACTCACACGTCTCCTGGCGAACACAGTGGCTGACCTTGCCTTGTTCGTCCACCGCGCAACGCTCGGTCTCGTGATCGCTCGGGACGTATGAATTGCCGAACGTATCTGCAAACACGAGCTGCTGGCAGCCACCAGTCGTGGGCACGATTGCAATGACGGCCAGCATGCTCCCCCCTTCGACGCTGGCTGTGCCCCACTGACGACCGAGAGCTGGACGGCACACTTCGCGCGCGTCTTGCATGCAGGCTTCGCTCTCTTCCTCCCCGAGCGCCTTGCGCGGCTGGAGACCTGGATAAGACAGGGGCACCTCGTACTCGCCGCAATCGGCGAACTCGATATCGGGGTGCTGAGCTCGATAGACCTCCCAGCTACAGGCCTCCTTTGCGTCGCAAGCGGTAAGGATCGATCCAGTGAGCAAGAGCCGTGTGCCGCTGCGGATTGCTACGCCGTGCTTCATCACGATCCGAAGGATGGCCGCAATGACCCAATGGAGCAAACCGACGATTCGCGCCGCGCCGCCCTCAGCTGGATTGGCCGTCGCCGACGCGCACGGTTCGACCCCAATCTGCCATTATGCTTGCACGAATCAAACGCTTTGCCGCGCTAACCCGTGCGTCTTGACCAAGTGCTCAATCAACCCCTGTGCACTTGCGAGACACAAATCGAGCACTTCGTCGAAGCCAGAGTCGTCCCCGTAGTACGGATCTGGAACTTCTGCGTCAGGCGGTGAAACAGGATCGAACTGTCGGAATAGGTAGATGCGATCGCGATGGGCACGCGTTACGAGCCGTAACAGATTGTTGCGGTTGTCTTGGTCCATCGCGAGCACGTAGTCGAAGCGCTCGAAGTCTTTGGCTTGGAATTGACGCGCGCGACCCGGTAACTCGATACCGCGCCTGCGTGCTGCCGCAATCGCGCGCGCATCGGGACGCGAACCCACGTGATACGCCGCCGTGCCCGCGCTGTCGACTTCGACTCGAGTGCGCAGGCCCGCGGCGTCCAGCAAGTGCAACATCGCGCCCTCTGCCGTAGGTGAACGGCAAATGTTACCCAGACACACAAAGCAGACGCGGATCACGAGACCGCTTTCGGGTTGGAACCGAGCCAGATGCCGTAATCGATCGCCAGCACGGTGTAATCCGTCTCGCCTGCCGGTCGCTGCACCGTCAGGGTTTCGCCGACCGCACGGCGCAAGAGCACCTTGCCCAATGGGGAAAGATAACTGATGAGGCCGAGACCAGCATCCACCTCGTCGGGACCCACGAGCTGATAGCGCTTTTCTTCGCCTTCTTCGTCTTCGAGTGTGACCACTGCGCCGAAAAACACGCGCGCCGAGTCTTGGGGCGCCTCGTTCAAATCGACGACCGTGCAATCGTCCAAACGCTGCGTCAAAAAGCGAATTCGGCGATCGATCTCGCGCAGACGCTTCTTGCCGTAGATGTACTCGGCATTCTCCGAGCGGTCACCTTGCGCGGCGGCATCCGCGACCTCCTGCACGACTTTGGGTCGGTCGACTTCGACCAAGCGTCTGAGTTCGTCGCTGAAACGACGAGCGCCGTGCAACGTCAAATAAGTAGCCATCGGTTAACGCCCCGCCAAAGCTCAGGTCACGATCGAATCGCAGACGTAAGTCGGAATGATGCCGCTGGCTGCGATCGCGACGTCTACGGCTTCGGCGGGTGTGTTACCCGAAAGCACGAGCGCGGTGTCGATGCCGAAGGCGTTCGCCCCGAGAATGTCGGTCTTCAAGGTATCGCCGACCATCAACACGTCGGCCTTGGTCAACGTCTCGTCATTGGCGTGCGCACAAGCGAATGCGTACGAGAACATCTGGGCGTCGGGCTTGCCGAAACGCACGAAGGTCTTTGCCACGATCGACTCGACCATGGTGGCCAAACTGCCGACGGCCACACCGACCTCGCTGCCATTGACGGGATACGCCAAGTCCGAGTTGGCAATCACGACCGGAATGTTGACCTTGCGCAGCAGATTGACGGCGCTGTTCAAATCCCTGAACCAGTCGAACCCTTCGTCGTCGAGAAAAGCAAACGCCGCCAGCTCCGAGCCATCGCGACAATCCGCCACGGACACGGCCTCGAGCCCCGCACTTTCGATGTAGAAAGCTGCCGCAGGTTTACCAAAGTAAGCGACCTTCCCGCTCTTGACCTTGGCGCGCAAAAACTCCTTCGCCAGCAAACCGGAGGAGATGATTCGGCTCGACCCGATCAGCTCTCCGTGCCGGGGATGGGTATACGCGTGTGCCATGGCTTGAGGTGAACGGGAAGCGTCGTTGGTGACGACGTAGATGTCCTTGCCGATACCCCCGAGCCATGCGAGCACGTCCGTCACGCCCGCGATCACACCGCTGGAGCTCTTGAGCACGCCGTAGGCGTCGAAAAAGAGCACCTTGTAGCGTTGGGCAAGCTCGGAGAACGATACTTTTTGGCTATGAGGACTCATTTTCTGAAGTGACGCGTTGCATAGCAGCGTCAGATTGACGCTAATTTATTTAACTGTTGGGGGCCCGTGGTACCGGCTACCGATTTTGCTCGATCTGCGACGCAGGCTGGGAAAAAAAGCATCGCAGCGACACGCTCCAGAAACATTCGAGCCGCTACGCCGCGGTACCAGACGTCGCGAAACCGACACGTACACACCAGTTCATACCGTCGTCGCGCCGAATAGACCAGGCCGGTGTGCGGCCCCAGCTCGAAGCAATCCTGCCAAAGCAACCAGCAATCCTGCCCAGCAACCCAGAACAGCAAGTTCTTCAAAAATCGCTGATTAGACCCAAGGAGATACGATGACCCCCCAGGACGTTCTCAAGCTTATCGCAGACAAAGGCATCACGTACGTTGACCTCCGCTTCGTTGACACGATCGGCAAGGAACAGCACGTGACCATTCCGGCCCACGAGGTCGATGAGAAGTTCTTCAAGGTCGGCAAGATGTTCGACGGTTCGTCGATCGCCGGCTGGAAGCACATCAACGAATCGGACATGATCCTGATGCCGGATGCTTCGACGGCGGTCATCGACATTTTCTTCAAAGACCCGACGGTAATCATCCGCTGCGACGTGATCGAGCCCGCGGACATGAAGGGCTACAATCGCGACCCGCGTTCGATCGCCAAGCGCGCGATGGCGTACTTGGTGAGTACCGGCATCGCCGACGGCGCTACGTTCGGTCCGGAGAACGAGTTCTTCATCTTCGACTCCGTCCAGTGGTCGACCCAGATGAAGGGTTCCTTCTTCAACATCGAGTCGTCCGAAGCGGCTTGGAGCAGCGGCCTCGCCTACGCTGGTGGCAACAACGGTCATCGCCCTGGCATCAAGGGTGGCTACTTCCCCGTGCCTCCGGTCGACGCGCTGCAAGACATCCGCTCCGAGATGTGCACGGCGCTCGAGGCGATGGGCCTCGTCGTCGAGGTGCACCACCACGAGGTGGCGACGGCTGGTCAGTGTGAGATCGGCGTCAACGGCGGAGGTCTGGTGAAGAAGGCCGACGAAGTGCTGATGCTCAAGTACGTCGTGCAGCAGGTCGCGAACAAGCACGGCAAGACGGCGACGTTCATGCCGAAGCCCCTCGTCGGCGACAACGGCAGCGGTATGCACGTTCACCAGTCGCTGCAAAAGGGCGGCAACGCGGTGTTCTCCGGCAACGTCTACGCCGGACTGTCGCAGGAAGCGCTCTGGTACATCGGCGGCATCATCAAGCACGCCCGCGCGCTGAACGCGTTCACCAACCCCGGCACCAACAGCTACCGCCGTTTGGTTCCCGGCTTCGAAGCTCCGACCATCCTCGCGTACTCGGCGCGCAATCGGTCGGCGTCGATCCGTATTCCGTGGGTTTCGAACCCCAAGGCGGCTCGTATCGAGGTGCGCTTCCCCGACTCGTCGTCGAACCCGTACTTGGCGTTCTCGGCGATGATGATGGCAGGTCTCGACGGCATCAAGAACAAGATCGATCCGGGCAAGCCCGCGGACAAGGACTTGTACGAGCTGTCCCCCGAGGAAGAGGCGAAGTTGCTCACGGTCTCGCACTCGCTCGACATGTCGATCGATGCGCTCAACGCGGACCGCGAGTTCTTGCGTCAGGGCGACGTCTTCAACGACGACATGATCGACGCGTACATCGGTCTGAAGATGAAGGAAGTCACGCGCCTTCGTCAGACGACGGTGCCCTTCGAGTTCGAGCTGTACTACAGCCTCTGATCACGAAGATCGTACGCGAGCTCAGCTCGCTTGCGAGCCCCACGGACCCCGGCCTCTGCTCGTCAGAGTGCCGGGGTTCCTCATTTGGGGGTAGTCGTTGGGTGGAGTGGTCACGCGGCGGCTGGTCACGTTTGGGGTCCAGCTCTTGGCTCCACAGTTCGGCTTCCAGCGCTGGGGTTGGACTGGCCGCGGGAAGTGTTCGTTTCACCCCTTCCCCTGAACATGCATCACGGGAAATACCCTACCTTGCCTACATTCAAGCACGCGCATTCTACGACGCTCTTGAAAAATCCGAGTCATCCCACAATCGCGAGCTGCATATCGAGATCGGTCTTTGCTCGTTGGTGCACGTCGACGAGCTCGAATCTCTGAGCGCAACAAGTGAACCCAACGGCACGTATTCGTGCAGGTAATTTGCTGGAATCACCCATGAACGCGCTAACCAGTAGCCGCGTTGGGTGTCCAGATTTGGAGCGTTCGCTGGCGACGACACGCTGCGGCAAGAGACCAATCGCCTCGAACGCTCTCAATTCGACCCAGACGGGTCATTCCGTAGCGTGATAAACCTCCGACCGGAACAACATACTGCCCACCGGAGTAAATCAATCGTGACCGATTCGCTGGATAATCTCCTTCGCAATGCCAGGCAGACACAGGGCCTAACTCAGTACGACGTTGCGAAGGCTACGCGAACAACCGTCTCCAGGATCTCACGCATCGAGCGTGGCTCCGAACTCTTGGGCTTTCCGAAGTCAGCGCGCTTGGCCAAGTGCTTGAAGATCGATCACAAGGAAGTGATCGCGTCGATCCTGAAGTCATTGTTGGTGAGAGCTGAACTCGAACACGATGTGCGCTTGATCAAGCCGAGTAAGCGGCGTCCGCGCGCTGGCGAGGAAGTCGCGCGCCTTCGCTACGACCAGGGCGTGAGCGTGCGCCAATTGGCGAAGTCTGCAGGTATGTTGCCGTCGCGCGTGGCCAAAGTGGAGAACGACGCGGAGTTGGTGTTGCAACCAGCAACCGCAGCGCGCTTTGCCGATGCCTTGGGTGTCGAACGGACGGATCTGGTGGAGCTCGCTCTGCAGGACCTGTTAACCAAGCACCGCCTCAATCAGTTCCGCGTCAAGATCGTTTGAGATTGGCTGCCCCCCGAGAGGGCAATAGGAGCTCGTGCCCAGCGTCCGGCGGCTCTTCCAGCAGGGCTGGGGTGACGCTATGCTGGGCACATGTCCAAGCGTGTTTGGTCCGGCGTTGTGATGGCCTGGGGGTGCGTCTCGGCACTTGCCATGGGCTGCAAGCACGAGAAGACCAAGCTCGAGGAGATGAACCTCACTCCCGAGCAAGCCAAGCAAATCCTGCAGAAGATCGAGGCCGAAAAAGCCAGGAGCGCTGCCAGCGCATCGGCCGTTCCAAGGGCCCCCGCAATCGTCGCCAAGCCTGATGCGCCTCAGGTTAACACGCTGGCGAGCGAGAACGACCACGCCGCCCTGCCGCCGGTGCAAGGGCAGTTCGTCGACGAGAGCTTGGTTCACGGCAATTGGGTCGTCGACGGCTTGGTCGACGTCGCGCCTGCATCGCCGCAAGCGGCTTCGCCGGGCGGCGTCGTGCTCGTCAATCGCAACAACGATTTGTTGGTCGCGCATCTGAGTTCGCTGTCGAAGGAGCCGACGCCCGGTGAGACGCCGATCCAACCGATCGCCGAGGGCGCCGGATCGTTTGCGCTCGCGCGCGGTCCTGCGCTCGCTGACGGTTACGGCTATTGGATCTCGACGCATTTCCTTTATCGACGTCCAACCAAGGTCCCGTACGGCCCGCTCGAAGAGTTGGCCGCCGACGCGCGCGTCGGCACACGTGCCGCAGCACTCCCCGCGTCCAAGGCGACAGGCAGACCCACTTGGGTCGGCTACATCGCATTGCCCACGGTCGTCGATGGCCCCTTGCGTGCAAAGCTCTGGTACGGCGCCGAGGACGAAGCCGTGCTCACCGAGCCGAGCGCTTCGGCCTTGAGCATCCAACTCGTCGAAATCGCCAATCTGGTTTACGTCGTCACGCTCGAAGCCCGCACCGGACAGTCGACGCTTCATGCTCGCACGCTAGAGCCGGGGTCGCCTCCGAAGCTCGGTGCCGATCATGTCGTGTGGGTCGGGGGTAGTCCCAATTCGATGACGGAGTTGTCACTCAAACCCACGAAGAACGGCTCGTTGCTCGGCCTGCTGCCGGTCGAGCGCGACGTGACGACCTTCGCGCTGGGCGTGCTGTCGTTCACTTCGCTCGACGCGGCAACGCCGCCCAGCGAGCGCTGGCTACCTTATCTCAACGGCATCAATCCAGCGCCCGTCGAGGCAAGCCGCGTGTGTGGCCACGACACGTTGTTGTTCGCCAGACCGAGCACGGCCGATCCGGGCTCTCCGCAAGAGCTGGTCTTGCTCGACTTGGAGGCGAAGGCCGACGATCCGCCGCTCGTGCTGGGCACGTCCAAGGCGTACTTCGACGTCTCGATCGCCGAGCTGAAGCGCGGCGCGCTGATCAGCTACGTCGCGGATCATCGAACTTGGGCGCGCACGGTGCGCTGCGTCTCGGGTTGAACACTCGGACGACGGGCGTTGCTCACAAGTGCGAATTGCTGCGGCTGCACCAAACTTGGTGCCGCCGCAATTTCTCTACGAACTTTGCGTTCAGGACATTAGATCGACCCTTAGCGAACGCTAAAAAGCGCGCTACAAGCCGACGCCGTGGCAGCCAGCAAGAAAAGCACGCGCTCAGGGCGCGCTCAATCCCTCAACGCCAAATCCGATACCCCCAAGGCCGCAGCCAAGAAGGCCGGCGCTTCGAAGAAACCGGGCGCTCTCAAAAAGCGCGGCGCCAAGAAGCGCAAGCCAACCAAGAGCAAATACACCGCCAAGACTGCCGACAAGCAGGTCCTGTATCAGCTGAGCGTTCAAGACGCCGATTTCGAAGTCGATCTGTTGACGCGTGTCTTCAAACGTCTGCGCGGTCGTAAGCCGCTCAGCATGCGCGAAGATTTCTGCGGCACGGCGTTGTTCTGCGCTGCTTGGGTCAAGAGCGACAAGACGCGCAGCGCCTCGGGCGTAGACCTCGACCCCAAGGTGCTCGAGTGGGGCGTGAAGCACAACTTGGCACCGATCGAGGAGCCAGGAAAGCGGATCACGCTGCACCAGAAGAACGTGCTCGACGACGTCCCCGGGCGTTTCGACATCACGGTGGCCTTCAACTTCAGCTACTGGTGTTTCAAGACGCGCGAGACGCTGCGCAGCTACTTCGAAAAGGTTCGCTCCTCGCTCGTCAAGGACGGCTTGTTCTTCCTCGACGCCTACGGCGGCTACGAGTCGCACGAGCCCGATCTGGAAGAGCCGCGCAAGGTCGAGGGAGGGTTTACGTACATCTGGCACCAAGACAAGGTCGACCCGATCAACAACGGCCTGTTGAATCACATCCACTTCCATTTCCAAGACGGCACCAAGATGCGCAAAGCGTTCTCGTACGACTGGCGCTTCTGGTCGTTGCAAGAACTGAAGGAACTACTGCTCGAAGCCGGTTTCTCGGAAGTCGAAGTGTATTGGGAAGACGCCGATGAAGATGGCAATGGCAATGGTGTCTACCGCCCGCGCCGCGTCGTTCAGAACGAGGCTGGCTGGATCGCCTACCTCGTCGCAAAGCCGTGAGCAGCGAACAGGCGTCTGAACTCGAGGGTGGCCAAGCTTCCCTCGTCGGACGCCTGGCGCCGAGCCCCACGGGCGATCTGCATTTGGGTCACGCCCGCAGTTTCTTGATCGCGTGGTGGCAAGCGCGCCACGCAGGCGGCAGCATCTGTCTGCGCTTCGAGGACCTCGACGCCGATCGAGCTAGCGCTCAATACATGGAATCGGCGCTGCAGGACTTCGAGTGGCTGGGTATCGATTGGGATGGCCCGGTCCGGATTCAGAGCCAGCACCGAGATGCGATCGTCGAGCACGCACACGATCTGCTCGGGCGCGGCTTGGCTTATCCGTGCGTTTGCTCACGCTCGGAGATCAATGCGCTAGCTGCCCCGCATGCCGGCGAAAGTGAACCACGTTATCCTGGCACATGTCGTGGGCGTTTCCGGACGCTCGAGGCCGCTCGCGAGCTCACGGGCAAGCCCGCCGGACTACGCTTTTGTGCCCCAGACGAGCAGCTCGATTTCAATGACGGAGTTCAGGGCTTGCAGGGCAGCAATCCACAACGAGACTCTGGCGACTTCTTGATCCTGCGCCGCGATGGGACACCGGCCTACCAACTCGCCGTCGTTGTCGACGACGCGGCTCAGGCCGTCAACAGCGTAGTGCGTGGCGCGGATTTAATCGGCAGCACGCCGAAACAACTAGCTTTGATCGCAGCGTTCGGATTCGCCGCCCCGCGCTATTGGCACGTGCCACTGGTTACGGACGTAACTGGACGACGTTTGGCCAAGCGTGATGCCGATCTGAGTTTGAAACAGCTGCGCGAAGCCGGCGCTGATCCGAAACGGATCGTTGCTTGGGCCGCAAACACGTGCGGCTTCGACGTGGGAGCTCGTTCGAGCGCGCGAGAGATCGTTCCGTATTTCGTCACGGAAGCAATCACCACGACATCCGTTGCAGTCGACCTTGCAGAGTTGCAACGCAGCTTTGGCTGTTAGAGAAGAACGCGACGTGAAGATTTTGGACGCGATGCGGCGTCGTTGGCTGTGAGCTTCAACAGCACTACGGCAACCCTTGTCTGAAACGAAAGTGCGCGCTATTGATTAGCCGCTCATGCGTTACTCGATCCGTGGCATCAGCGTGCGTCGCACCCCAGTTGGTCGTGGCGTTTTCGCGACTCGTGCCTTTCGAAAGAATCAAGTCATCGGACAGATGCGCGGCAGTGTGATCACTACCGACGACTACGACGCAGAGTATGCGGTGGATCTCGGGCGTTTGGGGGTTTTGGATCCCTGGGTGCCGTTTCGGTACTTGAACCACAGTTGTGAACCGAACGCCCAACTCGTGATGCACGGGCCCGAAGCGGGCTCACCGCCGACGATGTGGGTCGAAGCGTTGAGAACGATTCGCGCCGGTGAGCAGATCACTATCGACTACGCCTGGCCGGCGGATTCCGCCATCCGCTGTCTGTGTGGTTCGCGCAAATGTCGAGGCTGGGTCGTTTCGGAACGTGACGCACGCGCACTGGCACTCAAAGCGCAGCGTCAAGCCCGCGCTTCCGAGAAAGCCAACGCCGAAAAAGCCGGCGCCGAAAGAACCAACAGCGAGAAAACAAAACGGCGAGCTCCGCGCTCGGAGCGAGTGCCGAAGAGCGGCGCAGCCGCTCGCGAACTCGCCGTCAGCGCCTGAGATGAGCCAACTGCACCCAAGCCCGCTGTTGTTGTTCGCACCGGGTGCGGGGGCACCTTCATCCTCGGATTGGATGCGTCGTTACGCCGCGGCACTGGCTGGTGTGGGCCGGGTCGTGGCGTTCGACTATCCGTACCAAGTCGAAAAGCGCCGCCGACCAGACCCCTTGCCGAAACTGGTCGCTGCACATGAACAGGCGCTGCAGAAAGCCAAAGCAAGCGCGACCGAGCCCGTGTTTCTGCTGGGCAAGAGCATGGGTGGGCGCATTGGTTGTCACGTCGCGCTGTCGACCCACGTCCAAGCGCTCGTCTGCTTCGGTTACCCACTGTGTGGCCAGGGCGACCCGAACAAACGGCGCGACGGAGTGCTCAAGGAGTTGCGACGACCGGTGCTGTTCGTCCAGGGCACGCGCGACGCGTTGTGTCCGTTGCCTCTGCTGCACGAGGTTCGGCAGCAAATGACTGCTCGCTCGGAGTTGTTCGTGGTCGAAGGCGGCGATCATTCGCTGCTCGTCACGCAGACCGAGCTCAAACGCCAAAGCACGACACAGGCGGCGATCGAGCGTGCGATCGTCGAGTGCGTGCAGCGTTTCGTGACCTCGGTTTGCGCCGAATTCGACACAAGCCAAGCCCCTTAGAACCCGGGCGACAGCCCCTGCGGAATTGGGCGACTTGCCGGTAACTCGAGCTGCTACCCAGACCATCCTAGGGTTGGCCACATCAGAACCCTCGGCTACAGCAAAGGCATGCACGCCCATCCTTCGAGTCGCCCTTTGGCGTTGGCTTTGATCACGACTGCGCTGGCGGTCTTCTCTTGGGTGGCACCTTGCAATGCCCATATCAACTTGGAATCGCCACCGCCGCGCGGAGGCGACGGACAGAAGGAAGATCCCTGCGGTGGAGCCGCTCCAGGCGAACGCACCGAGGTCACCGGCGGGATGCCGCTCAAAGTGACTTGGTCGGATGGCGTCCCGCACCCCGGTTGGTACGTAATTAGCCTCGATCCGACGGGTGATGACTTCGACGGGGACGGCGACGGCACCGGCGACTTCCCTCCGCAATCGGTCGACACCGCCGGCATGTACAAGAACGGCGATGGCAGCTTGGTGCTGATGGATAACATCGACCCGGTCGACTACGGCGGCAATCGCACGCCGGGTGAGCACATGGCAGAGGTCATGATCCCGAACGAGCCCTGTGACGACTGCACACTGCAGCTGATCGAGGTGATGGACGACATGGCGCACGCGCCCAGCGCGCAGAACGCGCACGGCCACGTCTACTTCCGCTGCGCAGACATCAAGATCGTCGCGGGCAGCGGCGGGCCCGGTGAGGGCACCGGGGGAATGTCCGGGGAAGGTGAACCTGAGGGCGGCGCAGGCGGCACCGCGCCGATGATGAGCGCAAGCGCCAGCGGCGGAGCCGGCGGCAGCGTACCGAGCATGTCGAGCTCGCCCGCGCCTACAGCAACCCAGATCAGCATGGGCGGCAGTGGCAACGGTGGCGGCGGCAACGCCAGCGGCGGCAGTGGACCTGTAAGCCCTGGGCCCGAGATGCGGCCTGCACCGATGCCAATGCCCGCGCCGACGCCCGCAGCGCCGGGGCCAACGACGACGCCCACGACCATGAACACCACGCCCGCAACGACGCCCGCGTCACCCGCGTCGGCTAGCTCGGGCGGCGTGTCTGGGCCACCCGCTGCGGCAAGTAGCACTGCCCCCACTTCCGACGATTCCGACTCGGGCGATGACGGCGGCTGCACGCTCGGCGGCGGCACCCATTCAGCGTCAAGTGCGTGGGGTTACCTCACGGCCCTTGCTGGGCTGACATTGCTGCGTCGCCGTCGTCAAAGCTGAGAGCGCCCACTCGAACTCGTCCGCGGCTCACTCCTCGGACGGGTTGGACTCGTAGACCTCTGTCTCTGGTGGACTTGGGGTAAACGGTGAACGCTGTGACAAGGGTTGATCGAGCAGTGTCGCGACTGGACTGAACTGATCGCTGGTCTCGAGCAGGATCTTCACGATCATGGTCAGCGGGACGCTCAACAGCATGCCCATCGGACCCCAGAGCCAGCCCCAGAACACCAACGACAAGAACACCACGAGGGGCGACAGGCGCATGTGACGGCCGAGCAGACGCGGTTCGATCACGTTGCCGATCAATAGGTGCGCGACCACGTAGACCGACGTGACTGCGACGGCCCTGCCGAAACCGTACTCGATCCAAGCGAGCAGGACCGGTGGCACTGCGGCGGCGATCGCGCCGACGTTCGGGATGTAGTTGAGAAAGAACGCGACCAGCCCCCACAAGACTGGAAAGTCGACGCCGAGAATCCAGACGAACAGTCCCACGCAGACGCCGAGCGCGGCGCTCAGATAGGTCTTGATGACGACGTAGTGTTTGACCTTCTCGATGAGATTCGAATAGCGACTCAGATCCGCGTCGGGATTGCCGATCGCTCGACGGAGTTTGCGAGGTAGCCCCGCCACCTCGAGCAGCACGAACGCCATGGTCAGGATGATCAGCACCGTGTCGGACAGGATCGATGCAAATTGGCTCACCAACTCCGCGGCGACGTTGACGGCGGCCGACGGATTAACCATCTCGCGCAGATCCGTGAGCGACACGTCGACCCCGAACTGCGCGAGGCGCGCACTGTATTCGGTCAAGCTCGCGTTGAGCCGATCTTGATAGCGAGGGACTCGCGCGATGAAGGCGTTGAGTGAACCCCCGAAAACGGTGCCGAGGCCTACCAACCCGATCAAAACCAAGACCACGACGAGCGAGACGCCTAGCCACGCAGGCCAGCCGCGCTGTCTGAACCAAAGCACGGCAGGAGCCGTCAAAATTGCGAGAAATCCCGCAAAAACCAAGGGGACGAGCAGCTCCTCGGCAGCTTTGAGGCCCGCAAGCAAGATCACGAGCGCAGCCAGCGTGACCAGCAAGCGAGTCCCTGCATTGGTTGCCGCTGTAGCGGAAGGAACGATGCTAAACCGCTCTGAAATGGGTGCCTCCTTCCAACGACATCGAGCCCTGTAGCCGAGAGTGAGCGGCAGTGCAAAGCGCTAACAGGCTGGTCACAGGCAAACGCAGAACAAGCAGAGTGAAAACCGGGAATCCCCCGACCCTCACGCAAGTTCTCTCTCGCAACACGGCGCGCACTATGCGAGAGTCCAACCTGGGTGTGGGTCGATAAACAGGGATCGGCAAGGCCTTTTCCAAGAACTCGACTACGCCTCGACCCCGGCCCGATCAGAATCCCGTGAGCCAGAAACCCGAAAATCCACCAACGGCGGCTCGCCTCCGCAGCGGGGCTGCCGAGGCAGAGGGTGCGCTCGGTGCTTCTCGAGGCAGATCTCAGCGATCGCCGGTGGGTGACGCGGGACAAGGGTCCGGGCAGCCGCGCGAGCCGGGCTCCCAAGAAGTCACCGAGGATCGACCGCTCTCGGAACGCGCTTTGATCGGTTCGAGTAACTCGGCTCAACAGCGCGGACCTGCAGAATCAGGCTACGCGGTGAGTGAGCTGCCTCGCTCCAATCGTCCGCCCTCGAGTCGGCCGCCCTCCAGCCGGGCCAAGAGTGAGCGCGGGACCGTTGCGACGAAATCGACGGAGCCGGGAGAGGAATCAGAGTCGGTCGTAATTCGGCGCAGCCGTCGCATCGACGCAAAGGTCGTCGCGGCCAAAGCCTATTTGAACGGGCTGCCGACAGGGGATCGGCGAGCGCGTTTGGTGCACGCGGCGATCCTGAGGCGTGACGAAACACTGCTAGACGCGATTCTGTCGGGTGAGACATCATCGCGCTGAGCATGTTCGACAGAGATTTCAGCACCCCCGACGCCCAAGCCAAGACGGAACGCCCTCTGGCCGTAATCTTCGATCTCGACGGGACGCTGCTCGATACCGAGCCACTGTATACCCTTTCCGCGCAGCGCGTCGCAGCTCGCTTCGGCAAATCCTTCGACTGGACTTTGAAGAGCCAGACGATGGGTGGTGATGCCGAGTTTGGGGCAGAACTCGTAGTTCGGACCTTGGGACTCCCCATTTCGCCCGCCGAGTACCTGAGCGAGCGTTACGCGATCTTGCGGCAGTTGTTCCTCGAGACGTCTGCAATGCCAGGCGCCGAAAGCTGCGTCCGAGCGCTGCAGTCAGCGGGTGTTCCGGTTGCCATCGGGACCAGCAGCTACGCTGAGTTGTGCGACTTGAAGTGGACGAATTTTCCGTGGATCTCTTCGATTGGCGTCAAAGTCTGCGGCGATGATCCCGAGGTGAAGGCGCGCAAACCCGCCCCAGACATCTTCTTGTTGGCGGCTCGACGTCTGGGCGTCGCGCCCGAGCGATGCGTCGTGTTCGAGGATTCACCCGCCGGCGTCACCGCCGCCAAGCGCGCCGGCATGCGCGTGGTCGTGATCAAGGCGCGTGAGCTCGACGCCGCGCTCGTCGCTCACGCCGATCGCGTGCTCAATCATTTCGACGAACTCGACTACGCGTTGCTGGGACTTTGAGCTCGCGCGCTGCGAGGCCACGCGCCCCGGCAGGGAGCGCGCGCTGGTTCAAGATGCAATCAGCGGTTGTGAATCGTCGAACATTGCGAAGAACGCTGGCAGCTTGGAGCGGTCCTCGTCGCGCATGAATTCGAAGTTGTGGCCGCGATCGATGATCTCCCAAAAATCCTTGCTGCGAACCCCTTCCAGCTGCCGGCGAATCGTCAGCAGCCGATCCCTGGGTTCTTGGCTCATGTCGGCAGCGATCGTGCGCGCCTTCCCCTCCTCGGCTTGCGTCAGGTAGTAGCAGGCCAACTTGACCTGGGCTTTGCGCACACCAAGCAGTGCCTTTTCTTGCTGGCTGTTGAGCGACGGGCGATCGAGATCCAGGAACTCTTTGAGCAATGCCGCTTCGGCCGGTGAGCGGAGCTCGCTGGCGATCTCGCACAGCGCCGAAACATCGTACGCGACGGTTTCGGTGACGAAGGTCAGCTGCTGATCGAAACTGACATGCCCGTAGTACTTCATGTAGCCGACGCCCTCGAGCGCGAGCTCGCCTTGCCCTGCGCGTAAGACCGCTTCCACCAGCAAACGGTATTGGTTCAACACGTTGTAGGCGGTGCGCACGTCCTTGGCGTTGATTGTTACGCGCAGATACGAGTTCATGAAGCGGTGCACCAAACGCAACGCTTCGACGTCCCCTGCCGCCAGCGCACGCTCTCCGATGTAACGCGTGTCGATCGCGATCAGGTAATTGATGTCGCGCATCTGCGTCAGAGCCTCGTTGTAGATCCCAAGACATTGGCGCAGCACTTTCCACTCGACCCAAGTCCGTCTGCTCTCGAGATCCGTGAGTGACTCTGGGTCCATCGCAACGAAGTCGGGATTGGACCGGATCGAAGTGCCGATGCGAAACCACTGCTCTGGAGCCTGGGTCTTCAACTCTGCGTAGGAAAGCGCGAAATCCTTCAGCGCATCGACGGCACCACTGGCGATGATCTTGTCCTTGCCGGAGATCGAGTTGGTGGAGATGTCCGTCAGTTGTTCCAGCCCCGACAGCGCGTGCGATTGTTCTTGAAAGCACGCCGCCTCGTCGTTTACCTCCGCCCCTCGCCGAGCAGCGGCCAGCGCCCCGCGTCGGATCCGCGACACGATGTTGACCGGCTCCAGGAACCAGAACACGTAACCGAAGTACGGCACCATCAAGGCCAGCCCCAGCGTGTCTAGGCACAACATCGCCCCCAACGCCAAGGTGGGCGCGTGGTCGTGGTGCAACGCGAGACTCAACCACACGCCGAAGATGCACACGACGATGTAGTAGGTCATCAGAACCAGGTTGAGGCGATCGGCGAAGAATAGATGCGTGACGCCCGTGAACCGACTTGCCGACAACTGCAGGATGATGCTCACGACCGTGATGACGATACCGAACACTGCCGCGATCAAGCCCGCCAGCGACGCCGTGGCGTCGGTGATCTCCGACGGGTCGAAGTCAAAATAGTAACCTAAGGCATTGGGCGGTGAGTCGATGGCGTATAGAAGCCAGAACACTCCGGTTGCCAAGGCCGCGACCCCGAGCACCTGCAAGAGCCACACCCGAAACGAACGCCTCTGCACAGCAACCGCGGGCATGCCGCTGTTCTCGCCCGGAGACAGCTTTCAAGCAAGGGCTCTCGCTCAGCGCTTGGCGGGCGGGTGGATACTCGGTATCAGCGCTGCGGGGATCGCTTCGACTGTCGTGCGCTCTTCTTCTGGTGACCCGCGCGCCTCGCCCTCAGCGTCTGACCGTAGAGGGCGCCATGTGGGCACATCGGGTGAACCCTCTGGAGGCTCCTCGCGCGGCGCGCTGCCAGGCGGACTCGAGATTTGGCTCTTGGCGGTGGGCGCTTCCGGGTGGTCTTTGGGAGCCAGCAAGCGCTGAGCCAACGCATCAGGTAAGGCACGTCCTGCACCCAGAGCTGCTTCGACGACGGCGCGTCGCTCGGGACTGAGTCGCTCTCGCACGACGCGACCGACATCGCTCTCCATGACCAGCAAGCCGGTGTTCACCATCCAAGTATCGAGCGCGATGCGCATCTCTTCAGCCGTCTGGAATCGAGCGCCAGGATCACTGGCGAGCGCACGAACGATGATGGCTTCGAGCTCGGCTGGGTATCCAGGTCGTACTTCGTGTGGGCGGCGATAGCGGCCCTGAACGATCTTCGCGAGTGCCTCTGCACCGCTGCCAAAGGGCCTGAGCCCCAGCGTCGCGACGTACAATACGCAGCCGAGCGCATAGATGTCCGCGCGTCGATCGACACCGCGTGCAAGGATTTGCTCGGGCGGAATGTAGGCAAACTTGCCCTTGATCTCCCCCGTCCTCGTGCGGGCGTGCAGTTGATAGCGAGCCTTCGCGATTCCGAAGTCGCTGACCTTCACGTGGCCGTGGACAGAGACCAGGATATTGGGCGGAGATACGTCGCGATGCACGATGCCGAGCGGTTGCCCGTCTTTGCCAAGCGCCTCGTGCGCTGCGTGCAAACCGGCGCACGCTCCCGCCAAGATGCGGGCGGCGATGCCATCTGGCAGGGGTCGGAACTCGTTACCTTTCTGGATCAACCCCGTCAGCGAATCGCCTGGCACCAACTCGAGCACCATGTACAGGCGCTCGCCGTCGCTGCCGAGTTCACGGATCTCGCACACGTTCGGGTGATGAATGGCTGCCGCGACGCGCGCCTCGTCGACGAACATGTGTCCATATTCACGATCGGAGCTGAACTCGGGCAATACGAGCTTCAACGCAACCGGACGCACGGATCCCGAGAGCGGGGCCGCGGCCCAAACCTGAGCCATGCCCCCTGCTCCAATTGGCCACAACAGTTGATAGCGACCGACCGTCGTTCCCGCGAGCGAACGGACCGCATCCAGCGGTTGAGTAGCGGGGCGGCCTGCCCCTACGGACGAAACGTCTGCCTCTGCTTCTGCATCACGTGACGAGGATGCACCAATCGGCGGCCGCGGCATGGTATGTTGCAAAGTGTAGCGCGGTGACCGGATCGAAGCTAAGTCTCTCAATGTCCCGACAAGACGAAGCGACTCTAAGGTTTGATATCCGACTCCGAATCGCAGCTCGACCGATGAAGGCGAATGTCGCACACGTTCTCTGATCGCACACCAACGCGAAGCCGCTACGAGCTAGTCGTTTATACGCACGAGAGCTCACGTTTGGTCGATCTGATCCCGAACTCACAGGTGACCATCGGACGCGGTCAGGCGTGCACGATCCAGATCGAGGACGCATCCATCTCGCGCCAACACGCAGTACTTCACGTGAGCGACGTGGTCATGGTCGAGGACGTCGGAAGTGCGAATGGAACGACGCTGGTTCGTAGCCGGACCGCAGCATCGGACGAGATCACCACCGGCGGTAGCGTCCCGTTGCGACCGGGTGAGCAAGCTCAAGTGCGAGTCGGAGATGTCCTTCGACTTGGGACCGTGGTGTTGGTTTTGCAAGCCAAGGGCCGAGGTGCTTCGGGCTCCGGCTCGTTTGCAGCCGTCGAAGACGCGGGTCCGATCTTGGTCGACGACGAGATGAAGAAGACCCACGCCCTCGTGAAGCGTGCGGCGACGACCGACATGTCGATTCTGATTCTGGGAGAAACCGGCGTCGGCAAGGAAGTGATGGCGGAAGCGGTACACCGCCATTCGCACCGCGCGAACGGCCCGTTCTTGAAACTGAACTGCGCAGCGATTTCGGAGACGCTGCTCGAGAGCGAGCTGTTCGGTCACGAGCGCGGGGCGTTCACCGGTGCTCACAATGCGCGAGCAGGGCTCCTGGAGTCGACCGATGGCGGCACCGTGTTCCTGGACGAGGTCGGTGAGCTCCCGTTGGGTACGCAGGCCAAGCTGCTGCGTGTCTTGGAAGAACGCACGGTGTTGCGCGTAGGCTCGGCGAAGCCGCGGGCGATCGACGTGCGGTTCGTGACCGCAACCAACCGCGACCTGAATCGTCGCGCGAAGGAGGGCTTGTTCCGCCGTGATCTGTACTACCGCATCAGTGGCTTGGTCGTGAAGATCCCAGCCTTACGCGATCGGCGTTCCGAGATTGAACCCCTTGCACTCCATTTCTTGCGTGAACTCGGCGCACGCAATCGTCAGCGTCACGCCCAGCTAACACCCGCCGCTCTCGAACGTTTGCTCTCGCACACCTGGCCCGGCAACGTGCGAGAGCTGCGCAACGTGATGGAGCGCGCCGCGCTGCTCGCCAGCGGCGATGCCGTCGACGCGCCGCACATCTTGCTCGAACACGTCGAGTCGATGATGCCGCCACCGCCAAACGAGCGCCGCGCCGTTTCCGAGCGTCCAAGCCGGCCTTCCCAAGTGCCGCAGAAAGCTCCACTTTTGGAAGAGTTCTCCAAGGAATACGAGCGCGCCCGCATCATTCGCGCTTTGGAACAATGCGGAGGCAATCAAACGCGTGCAGCCGAGTTGCTCGGCATCTCGCGGCGTACGCTGATCAATCGAATGGAAGACTTCAACTTACCGCGCCCGAAGAAGCGCTGACGACCGCATCGACGCAAGCGCTAACGCGGCCACGGAGCCAAGCTCGACGGTCTGTCGAAGCGCGCTCTGAGCCCTAACTCAGGGCTGCGCTGCGAACGGGTTCTCGGGGTCGAGCTGTCGCACGGGCTTCTTCGGAACCGCACTCGGGACAGGCGCCACGGGCGGAGTTGCAGCAGGTTCGTTCGTCTCTGCATGCGGCTGCGACACGGTGCTGGGTTTGGCAGCGCTCGTGTGCTTCGCAGGCTTGAGCACGATACTCACATCCTGATCGCTGTCGAACGTCAGCTGACGGCGCAGTTCCGTATAGCCATCGAGGGTCGCGCGCAATTCGTGAGCGCGAGCGTCGAGTGGAACCACTAGCACTTGTGGGTTCGGCATCGCCGGACCATCGTCCAACGTCCATTGTGCCTCGGCGGGCTCCGCCTTGAGGCGGATGGTCACGCTCTCGGGGGCTTCAGCAACGGTCGCGGCAGAGTTCGCGAGCGTCACAGCGGGACTCGCTTGCGTGTTTACTTGAGGCACGACAGACGGTGCTGCCGCGCTGTGAACCGCTGCGGCGTTGGCCATGATCACTGAAGGCTCTCCGCCCCCTGAGCTCTTGGTCTGCATCACGACGAAGACTCCAGCGGCCACGACCGCAGCAACTGCGCCAATCCAGATCGAGGTGCGCGTGCGGATTGGCGGAGCCGTGATCGGCGTCGAACTGACGACCGTTTGCAGCGTCTGGGTTTCCGTGCGACGTGTCGTGGGAGACGACTCTGGCTGGGTGCTGGCAGGCGGTCGCTCGATCTCGTCGATTGCCTTGCCGATGTTGAGTTCGCGACGCGAAACGCGGTCACCCAACAACTGCCGAACCAGGGCGCCGACATCACCGTCCGAGACGATCATGCGATCGCCCATCAAGAACATCTCGAGCGCGCGGCCAAATTCTTCCGCAGTTTGATAGCGCAGTTCTGGATCTCGCTGCAGCGCTTTGACGACGATGTTGTTCAGGGCTTGCGGATAGTCCGGCAAAACCGTTCGCGGCTCTGGGATGGGCTGCTCGAGCAGCTGATACATGGTGGATAGGGCGTCGTCGCCGCCAAACGGTCGCTGCCCGGTCGTCGTTTCGTACAGTACGCAGCCTAGAGCAAAGATATCCGCCCGGCGATCGATGTCGCGGCGAGTGACCTGCTCCGGCGCCATGTACGAAAGCTTGCCTTTGACTTCGCCCGTCTGCGTTGGCGCGTGAATTTGCCCACGCGCCTTCGCAATACCGAAGTCTGTCAGCCGCACTTGCCCCGTGGTGGCCAACAAGACGTTTTGGGGCGAGACGTCGCGGTGCACGACGTTTAGCGGCTTGCCGTCGTCATCGCTCAGCTCGTGCGCGGCGTGTAACCCAGCGCACACACGCGCCACGATGCGCGCGGCCATGTGCGGTTCCAAGCGACGCTGCTCCGCGCGGTCCAGCAACTCGCGCAGCGAGCCGCCGTCGGACCAATCCATCACGAGATAGACTGTAGAACCCTTGCGATCCGCGCCGTGAATGGCGCAGACGTTCGGGTGATTGATGCGCGACGCGATGCGCGCCTCATCCAAGAGCACGGACAACGTCTTCTCGCCCAGGGCTTGCTCTTGCAGCGCCGTCTTGATGGCAAACCTGCGGCCCGAGCTACGTTCCCGCGCGACCCAGATGCGGCCCATTCCGCCGGCACCCACCGTCATCAGGAGCTGGTAATCTCCGACGCAATCTCCAGCTTGTAGGGTCTCGTCGCTCTCAGACACGGCACCTGACATGATAGTGTGGGATCCGTCGCCGACAAGCAAAGCCTCGTGAACTCCTCGATTTCGGCGAAGCGGGAAGCGCGGTTATGCGCCAAGTGCTTCGCGTCTGCGATGCAGTGCCCTTGGGTGCGATACAGCAGCACACGTGTCTGGGTGAACGAGCCAGACTGTGGTAACCCGGGCGCAGCCATCGAAGAGAAATGCGCTCGCGCCGCGCTCGACACGTGCGTGCGCTCGCCACATCAACTATGGTGAGCAGACCTGCCGTTGTCGTAGACGGCTTGGACTTCGTCACATGATGCCAAAGTCTCATTGCGTGGGTCGAATCTTCAATCGGACTTCAACCGTGTTGGTCGCATGCGGCGCCCTCACCTTCACGCACGCAAGAACAACGGCCGCGCAAACGTCCCCGGCGACGGCTCAGGCGACTGGCGCTCAGCCAGCCGTTACGCAGCCGGCCGTTACGCAGCCAGCGGGCGAGGTCGGCAACGCGGGCTCGGGCGAAGCCGTCAACCCGGTCGTGAAGGAAGCTGCCGAACACTACGACCGGGGCCTGAAGTTGCACGCAGAAGGCGACTTCGCGTTGGCCGCGATCGAGTTCGAACGCGCCTACGAGTTGGTTCCAGATTACCGCGCGCTCTACAACATCGGCCAGGTGCGCTTGCAGCTGGGTAACTACGCGAAAGCTCGCCGTGCGCTCACGCGCTACTTGCAAGAAGGTGGCGATAAAATTCCCGATGACCGCAAACAAGCCGTCGCGAATGATCTCGACATGTTGGGCCGACGTACCGGCACGATCGCGATCGAAGTGAACGTGCCGGGCGCGGAAGTGCAGATCGATGGCGTCGCCGTGGGCCAGACGCCGTTCGGGGAGCCGCTTTTGCTCGACGCGGGTGAACACACCATCAGCGTCCGCAAGACGGGCTATCAAGCCAAGACGAGTCAAGTCACGTTGCTCGGCGGTGACGCGTTGAAATCACAAGTCACGCTCGACAAGTTGAGCGCCCAGCCCGAGAAGATCATCATCGAGCGCGAGGTGCAAGACTCGAATCGCAGCGCGTGGATGTGGGGGATGTGGACGGGCGCCGGAGTTCTGGCGATCGCCTCGGGCATCACCGAAGGCTTGGGAGTCAAGGCCGCACACGATCTCGACGACAAGCGCGGTGAACTTGGGACCACTCGCAGCGAATTGGACTCTGCGTCGCGGCGCGCACGCACGCTGCTCACCACTGGCGACATCCTAGGTGCGTTGGCGATAGCCGCCGGCGGCACCGCGGTCTATCTAACGCTGTCAGGACCGGACGAGAACTCCGAAAGAGCGCCCGGAGCAAAAGCGCCTGCTGCCTCGGCTCAGCTTTTCTTCACACCCTATTCGTTCGGCGTCCGCGGCTCGTACTGAAGCGTTCAACAAGCGTTGCGCTGGGAGCGACGCAGAGCCCAGAGCAGGCTCAGCCCCAAGCTGAGCAGAGTCCAACTCGCGCGATTGTGGGCCGGACGCGGTGCCGAGCAGAAACAACTCGGATCCTCACGCGATCCGCTGCCTAGGTCGACGTCCGTTTCGTCATCGGACGGTTTGTCGTTACTGCCCGCATCGGTCTGCTCTGCGGGTTCGACGAGCGCCTTGCGCCCAGCAAACTCCAAGGCCTTGGTGATCAAGTCCTTGAAGGGCGCGACCTGAGTGTACGTGTTGCGTACCCCGAGCGCCGTACAAGACGCCGCAGCCGAGATCGAATACACACCGACGATTGCGCCGGTCTCTTCGGAGAACGCGGGACCGCCACTGTCTCCGAGGCAGGCTCCCTCGGTGGCTGCAAACGTATAGGGGGCGGCGATACCATCGGCTTTCGCCTTTGCGTCAGCGCCCACGTCCGTAATGCGCGCGCCGGAACGTGTGTGACGCAAAGAGTCCGTCATGCCATCACCCCCGAAACCCACGAGCCGCAGCATCTCTCCGCGCCGCACCCTGCGATTGAAGCTCAAAGTCAACGACGGCTGATCCAATTCACGGTCCAAGACGACGACCGCGATATCCCCTCGGCAGATCTGAGTGGTGCCCGATCCGAATACTTTCACGCCAATCGCGTCGGGCGTGGTCTTCGGAGTCCCGCCGACGCTGATCTTCACGGTGCTGGCGTCGTAAAGCGTACCGATCACGCCTTGAGGGGGTTGCGTCGCTAGCATGCCATCCGGCGTGCACGAGAAATTGGTCGCAACGTTGTGCGTGACACAGTGTAGCGCGGTCAGCACCACGTCGGGCGCGATCAACGAAGCTGTGCAAGTCGGTCGCTCACCCTCGTCGCCCGCTACCAAATACACGACCGAGTCGTCCTCGGGCCCGGAGGGTTCGCCCCCAACTATGCGCTGGCCCAGAGAATCTATGTCGTCCACCCCCTCGTAGGACTCTGTCCCCGCACAACCAACGAGGCACAGGGCCCCCACTGCCCACGTCGCCGTGGCCTGGGCGATTGCGCTCCGGCGGCCCACCATCAGAAACTCTTGATGCAGGCGCTGCCGATGGCGGGATCGGCATCGATGAACTTCTTCGCGGTTGCGTCCCAACGCAAGACGTCCGAGATGAACTGCTGGAGGCCGTTGATGCAGAACACGCTGCCTGCATCGGCACGCGCGCCCGTCGCTGGGTCGAAGCTTGCGGGTCCCAAGGTACCGTTCAGCGTGATCGTGCTCTTCGAGTTCGACTGCAACAGTCCCAACGCTTCCACCATATCGTCGCGCCCGATGTCGTAAGTCGGCCCCGACAGCAAGCGCGTCATCCCTTGCGCCAACGCAGAGCCAGTCAACCGAGGTGGGTTACCAGCCGCCGCCGTGGCGTAGAGAAGGTAGTACGGCGCGTCGTAGAAGTTCTCGAGGTGTTCGTACGATTTGTCGTTCGTGATCTCTGGATACGCTTGCTCTAGGCGGATCAAGTAGTCCTTGTACACGGACGTATCCGTCGCCGAAGCGTACGCGACGCCAACCATCCGCCGCTCCAGATTGGGCGCTGATTGAAGTGCTGTACCGATGTCGCTGGCGCCGAGGTGGTATGGCGAGAGGATGTAGAACGGCCGCGGCGCGTCGCCCAACGTATCCCATTGACCTTCGACGCCAGGAATGGCCGCCGACAAAAATTCGTTGGATGCCATGGCGATCACCACATGCGGCATGAAGTCCAGGAGCTGCGACACGACCTTCGACTGGTCCCTTGCCTTGTCTGCGTCGTCGTAGACCGTCACGATGTCGATGGCCCGGAAGTTATCGGGGTAGTTATCGGTCGCGCTTGCGCCATTGAAGTGAATGCTCTTTTTGATGGCAGCGCCCATGTCGTTGAGCAGCCGCGGCTCACCTGTGGGCGCCACCAGCGCGACGCGCACGTCTTCATCCGCAGCCAGGGCGTCGGTCTTTCTCAGGTAGGCCACGACCCGATCGAGCAACGGCGCAACCGGGACGGCGACCTGTTCCGCGCCGGTCAGCATGGTCCAAACGAGACCCTGATCCTTGAGGTTCAGAATCGACTCATCGGCGTCGAGAGCACTGATGATGAAGGTGCCTGCGTCCGAGGCTTTCTCCTCGAAGACGTATTGCAAGTCGGCAGATTGCAGCGTGGAGACGATGCCGGGCACGGCTAGCTCATCGATCAAGTGACTCGAGCTCTTGGCGAGCGTCTCGCGCTTCGGAGTGGCCCCATCGCAGACCACCATGACGATTTCTCGCCGTTTGCCATTGGGGCCCGGCAAACCCATCACTTCTTCGCTCAGCTCCGTGACGGCGAGATCGTCGAAACGCGTGAAGTTGCTCACGAACGACGCCTTGGGCACCGGTGAGAACGCGCCCAGGATCAATGCGTTGCTGGACTTCAAGCTCTCGAGCCACTGGTCGTTGCGCATCGGCAACAATACCGGACACTCGTCGGTACGCAGCGGCACGCATTCTCCCTCCACACAAACGGTGGGATCCAGATCGCCGTTCTTCTCGAGGCACTGCGCGTGAGAGGTACACCCTCCGGACATCCCCGCGTCGGAGTCCTGGCTGTCGTCACTGCTGCCCCCCGTTCGTTTGCACAAGCCATCGTCGCAAACGTAGCTTTTGCCAAACCGTCCCACGCACTCGGCTGTGGCACCACACTGGTCCGGACTGAGGTCGTAGAGCAGCGAACACCCAAGGGCGGAGCCAAGCGCAAGTGCGCCAGGCCAAAGGCCAAGTACGAGCGAACGCGCACGCAAAGAACGCAAAGATGAAGTCTGCGAATTCATTGAGCATCGCTAGGCTAGCGCGCGGCGGCCCTCAGCCCAAGCGAAGAACACACCGCGTCCCGGTTGCAGCTGGTTTTGCGAGGACAAGATCCCACAAAAACCGACAGCCGCGAGTCTGATGACTCGCGGCTGCGCCGTTCACCTCGTAGTGCTGATTACTTGCAGTCGAACCAGGTCGTGCTCCACGCGACGGCAGCGAACTTCTTGTTGGCGGTCGTCTGATAATGGCAGCAGGTGCCCGCAATGTTGGACGAGCTGTACATACCGCTGATCGTGAGGGTCGGACACGAACCCGAGGTCGAGGGGTCACCGCCGACGGTGCCCGGACCCGGATCGACCTTGACGTCGTCACCCTCAGTGTCGAACGCGAGGTACGGGTTGCTGGCGTTCGATCCGAACGTGATCAGCTGGTTCTTCAGCTGCTTGGGCTCGGCCAGAGCTGACGTAGTTCCCGCCTTGTATGCGTGGAACCAGTAGTCGCTCTCGCAGGCGCCGGGGCCAGCGCTCGAGAACTCGAGCGTGTGCTTTTCGGCCGGGCAGTTGCTGCTGTCATGATTGTCTGGCTGGCTGTTGCAGGTGATCTGGTTCTTCAGATTCGCAACCAAGCGTTGCGCGAAGATGTCGCTTTGAAGCGTCGCGCCACCCGGGAAGACGATCTTGCCGCTGGCTTCCTTCTTCTGGAAGTCGAGGATGGTTTGGACGTTCTTACACACGCCATCCGAACACGCCGCCTTGCCGGTGGCGGTCAGGTCGACGACTTCTTGCCAACCCGCCATCGAGTAGTTGTACTTCTTGACGACCTGGAAGTCCTTGGCGGTATCCCAACGCTTCAGCTCCTTGGCGGTGGCCGCTGCGAGCGAAGCCAACGAGTAGTTGGCACCTTCCGGGTTAGCACAGGCTGCTTCCCCGATGTTCTCCACGTCGGCGACGCTTTCGTCCACGCCCTGCCCTTCGGCGTCCGCATAGCCACCGCAGGCGCTAACCGCAAGAGCTACTCCAACTGATACCCACCCTAGACCCAGCTTGTGCATATTCGTCAATTCCTTGTGTTCGTGTTCGCCGCGCGATGTGAACGGTTGAAACTCGTCGGCGTCGTGATGCCATATTGCACATGGTGTGCCGCCACCCGGGCAGCCTCTGGGAGCAACCCATTTGGGTTTGGCAATTCGGTACGCCCTTGGCCCAGACTGAAACTGTCGCGAAGTTACGGCCTTGCCGACATCAGTGGTTTCCCGAATCAGCAGTGAACTTGGAACCGCGCCTCGGCCACAGCGTATGCGTCGCGGCAACGCTGAAGGTGCACAACGAGCGCATTTCAAATGCACAACTTGGACAGCGTCGTGCACAAGGGCTACCCGAAGTTGTCGGCGTGGGACGTCGAATCACACTCAGCTGCCTACTCGTGCTTACACGTTCGGCAGGCTGGCGACGATCCTCACGCTTCGTTGCGGGTCATCTTCACCAACGCTCACTTGCCCCTGGCCGATAAGGGCTTGTATGCTGGATGCGTCAACTTGCGGCCGAATCTAATCTGGCTGCACTAGCTTCAAAGGTAGGGCTGCTATGCGAAAAGTGATTGGGTTGTCTTTGGTTTCTTTGGCGATGGTGCTGTCGGCCTGCGGTGACGACGATTCTGACAACGACACGACATCGGAGGATCAGGACTCGGGCGGTGGCACGACGTCCGAGGACAAGGACTCGGGCGGCGGTGGCCCCACAGAGACCGAGCCAACCGAGACCGAGACCGACTCGGGCGGCCCGACGGCACCCACCACTAGTTCACCTGACGCAGGTAGCGAAACGGGCGGCGTAGACGCGGGTACGACAGTCGAGGCCGGGGACTCGGGATCGACCGAGGCGACCGA
>DATAHU010000226.1:0-2249 GCA_036263015.1 Polyangiaceae bacterium
ACTCGGTCGACGAAATCCAACGTGCCATCGGCGTTCAATACGAACACGTCGCCCATGTGGAACCAACCGCCCCTGAACTCGCGCGCGTTCACTTCGTCAGCGCGGAAATAGCCGCTGAACAACGTGGGGCCTCGCAAACAGAGCTCTCCGGGCGTGCCCATTGGTACGTCGCGGTCTTCGGCGTCGACCAAACGCACTTCGCAAAAGGGGCTCTTGTGTTTCGACAGCCTCGTTGGTGCCACTCCGACGGGGATCAAACTCGACGAGCACGGCGGGCAGCCCGTTTCCGTCGCGCCGAAGGTGTTCGCGTAGGGCGCGCCGAGCAACGTCGTAATGCGCGCGATTTCGTTTGCCGGCACGAGATCCGCCATGACACCGCACAGCTTGACGCCGCGAGCCACGCTCCCACGCGCTTGCAGTAGGTTTGCGAACTCGCTCACCATGCCTGGCATCAATAGCAGCCAACCGAGTTGCTCGCGCTCCACGAGTTCGGCGAGTGCGACGCGATCGAAGCCATTGACCGTGATCACTTTGCCGCCACTCATCAACGCACCAAGCGCCGGATCGGTCGCCCCCATGTGATAGAGCGGAGACCACGCCACGAAGCAGTCTTCTGACTGCAAGCCGAACTCTGCCCTCATCACGAGGTTTCGAAAGATCTGAGCCCGTTGGCTGATCACCGCTGCCTTGGGCAGCCCGGTCGTGCCGCTCGTGTAGAGCAAGAGCAGCGGATCTTCGGCGTGCGCTGGCTCGCTGAGCCCGCAATTCGATACGTTGCTCAGCGCCTGTTCGTAATCTGGCCCGAAGACGACTGTGGCGATCGCTAGGGCAGGCAACCTCGCTCGATGCGCGGGCGAGACGAACACGCAGCAGGGATCTGCGAGTGTCAGACAATGCGCGAGCTCTGCGGCCGAGAGCCTGAAGTTTTGGCACGCGACAGCAGCGCCGAGTTTGGCTGCGGCGAGGAACAGCTCCAGGATCTCGGCGCGGTTCTCCGTCAGCAGCCCAATCCTATCGAGGCGCCGCACACCGAGCCGTTGCAAGACCTGGCTCAGCGCGATCACCCGCTGGTGCAGCTCGCGGTAGGTGTACATGCGCTCGCCATCGACCAATGCTATCCGCTCGGGGAACTGCCACGCTTGCGCCGCAAACAAGCCGAACACCGTCGTCTCGGAAGCGGCTCGCACTGCAGTCGTCACTGGTTCGGTGAGGCTCACCGGCTGGGTCATCCTAGAAGCATAGCCAGCCGCGTCGCGTTTGGGCACTGTTGTGATGTCGATCGGGCGCGCACTGGGCAGTCTGGCTTCTGCGAGTTGAATTTCGCTGGTGGCCGTTTGGGGGGGTCGAGCGCTGTGCGTCCCGTACCGCTAATCCCAGCGCTGGGATTAGCTGCCCTTTGACGTGCAGGGCTCGAATCGAACCATCAGAGCACGGCATGTTGCGGATTAATTTTCTGAGAACCCCGAGCTAGGTGCGTTACGGATCAGGAACCAACGATCGGCCAAGCGTTGGACGGTGCGCGTTAGCTCTTTGGGATCGGAGTTTGCTTCCAGCAAGTTGGGACTGTCCGGCGCCAGAAACCCGGGCGAGCAAGACCTCGAGAGCAGGTCCAATCACGCTCTGTAAGGCCTTCTTCTGCACCAGGGCCTGCAGTTCCAAGCACGGAGTGCACGATGCGCGGTCTCGGCGCCGGTGGCGCTTTCAAGATCGCCATCATTCGCTCCCGGAGGATGCCCCGACCGCCAACCGCTCTTGCTCCCGCTCCCCAGCGAGCTTTCACTACTCGCATACGCTCGCGTGAGCTCCGAGACTCTTGGGAGCGGCGACGATGCATGCATCCGCATGCGTGCATTTCGCGCGCAGAGGCTCGAAAGGTATCGACAGGGACCCAAGAACGCCGCCACCTGGGTGTTTGTTGCGCGGGTGATTGACTCACTCTACGTACCCCCATGGCCCGCTGCTGGTTGCAGTGGCCGCGCGATGCTAGGTTCAAGACATGCACGAACGTCGGCTGCCAATCCCAAACCCTTGTAGCGTTGCGTTCGGCGAGATGGTGCGGCTCGGAGCATCGGGGCGCTACTGCGAAAGTTGCCGGCATGCCGTAATCGATCTCTCGGCGCTCACTGAGGCGCAAGCCGAGCGCGTGCTCCGCACCCGCAATCCGGACCTGTGCGTGAGTTACCTGCGCGACGAGTCGGGGAACATCGTGTTTCGTAAGCCGCAGCTGCGCGACATCAAACCAGTAACAG
>DATAHU010000227.1:0-2764 GCA_036263015.1 Polyangiaceae bacterium
CCTTGCGGCAGCAACGGGACGTTGAAGGTAATGAGGAGCCCCAAACCTAGATCAGTCGCTTTCAAGTAGGATAGGAGTCCGAACGCGCTTCCCCTACCGCTTGGTCGTTGTAGCGGATGCTGATCGGGACCTGTCGCGCAGACCGTACGCCGATACGTGTGAGCTCGATGCACAGCGCCTGTACTTTGAGTTTGATGCAGTGAGCGCTGTACTCGAGCGACTCGGTGCAACAGTCTCTGAGCGCGTAGCGTCCGCAGGGTGCGTCCAGAGTCGTTGCGCCGAGAATCAATCCACCGACTACCACGCCTCCCGCGCTTTACGTATCTCACTGCCCGTCATCGGGCCACGCAAGAGCGACATGGCCCAACGCGGTTGCAAGAGCTGGGCACCTCGCTCGGCGTGAACGTCGCGCATCAAGAACCAGCGCGGTGAAAGCGACTTCGTCAGTTCTGCCAACTCGGAAGCGCTCGCACCTGCGCCGGCCGTGCTGCTCGCGAGACCTTCGATAACGCGTGCGCGGTCTCCGTCGGTTTGCAGCCGCCCGACCCACCAAAGACCTGCGTTACTCAGCGCCCGATAGTCGAGATCCATCGGGTTCTGCGTTGCGACCACCACGCCCACGCCGAACGCGCGGGCTTGCTTCATCAGGGCCACCAAGGGACGTTTCGTGGGAGGGTTGGCAGGGTGGGGCGGCAGAAAGCCATAGACTTCGTCGAATACCAAGAGCGTGCGTAGCCGCTTGCTACCGCTCAAGCCTCGCACCCACGTCAAGATCTCTTCGAGCAACACGCCGAGCACGAGCGAGCGCTCATCGTCGTCCAAGTGAGCTACGCTCACGATCACTGCGGGCGTCTTGTCCGAGATCGGTGTTAGCCATTCGCCCACATCGAGAGCGACGCCCTCGCGCCACGCTCCGAACGACGGCGACGCCAACAGAGCGTTGAGCGCAGCCGCGAGCTCGTTGCGATCGCGCTTCGACAGGAATTTGTCTACGGGCAAAGCTCCGATTCGTTCGATCGGTGGGGCGGCCAGATCTTCGAGCAACGCTTCGAGCGCGGCGCTGCCGCCCGCCTTGACTCGCGCTTCGGCGAATACCGAGAGCAGCACGTGCTCGCGACTGCGCGCTGGATCGGCGTCGCGACCTAGCAGGCGCAGCACCAATGAGATGCCCGCCGACAAGCTGGCCCGCGCGGCGGAGGGATCGGAATCCCAGCTCCGCGTGGGTCGCTCCAGCATCGAGAGCACGTGCAAAGGTTCACCCGCCGTGCTGCCCGGAGTGATCACCCGCGGCGCGACCTGAGCATGGAATTCGTGCAGCGTCTTTTCGTCGATGCCCCAGGCGCCGAGGGCTTGCTGGCGTTCGGTCGCGGCCGCGCTGGCCAGCTCTGGGATTAGCCTCTCATCGTCGGGTGAGGGCTCGACCCATGGCTCGACTCGTTCGGGACGGAAGTCCTGTAGCGCGAGCAAGAGATTCGGGAGATCCCCTTTGACGTCGATCATCAACACGGGCACACGATTCTTCAGAGTCTCCTCCACCAAGACCGTGAGCAGACCCGTCTTGCCGCTTCCCGTCATCCCCACGATCACGCCGTGGGTTACCAAGTGGTGAGCAGGGAGAGAGTAAGGAGAGGGCGGACTCTGCGCGTCGAGCGCACAGCCCGCACCAAGATAGAGGGCGGCAGGACGAGTCATGCTCAGGGTCTTTCGGAATCGCTAGCGTTTTCAGTGTCAGTTTCGGGTGAACTCAGTTTCGGGTGAATGGGGCCGCGCCGGGAAAGCCTTGTGGTATCGCGTTTACGCCTCCCGCACTTGCTGCCGGCGCCGTCGACGTCGCTCCCGTTTGGACGCTGGCAGTTGTCGCAACGACGGGCACGCTCGTGCTCGTCGTCGATCCTGCAATCGTTCCAGTGCCTGCAGTGTTGCTAGGGGGAGCAGCGGGATTCGTTTCGGTTGAGTCCGTTTCGGCAGGGCTGTCCGCGGGGCGGCGGGCGCGATTCGAGAAGAGAGAGGGAGCGATCTCTTCCGCGTCGCCTTCATGCCAGCGGACGAACTGCACGGCACGGCGTGCTTCCTCATAGGCCTTGAAGAACAAGGTGTAAGCTTGTTGCCGCAATTGCGCCGCAGCGCTGACGAGGGCAGGGCCTTGTTCGCGCAGCCCGAGACCCGCGATGATCTCGTTGGCGAGCAAGCGCGCGTCGTTCAACTCTTTCTCGGTGACCGCAGTCTTGCTCGAGACCTTGTTCCACGATTCGAGGAACAACTCCACCAACCCGATGACGTCGAAGGCGACGTTCTTGTAGCCGATGCCCGAACGCAACTTTGCCACCCGCGCCGGATCGAGCAGAGAGCGTTGCGAAAGAGCAACGGCATCCGCTTGAAACCGATCGCGAAGAGTCAGCGCCTCGGTCAACTGCGTTTGTAGCTCTGTACTCGACACATCTGCCGCGCGGTATAGCGCGTGGCAGTGACCGAGAGCCAAAGCGTAGTCTTGCAGTTTGTCGAAGCGTGCGAGATCGAACTTGGGAAGACCCGCGATCGTCTCGCGCAGCGCGCGGATCTCCGGAATCGCACCGAGGACCGTGGCTATCGCCTTTCCAACGTCGAGGTTGACGCTGATCAACTCCTCATCGGGAACCGCCTTTATCTCCGCTTCCAGTCTCTGATATCCCAGGTGAAACTGTGACGCGTGCGGGTCCTGGGTTTCCCCGCTCTGCGTCGTGGTGACCGAATCATCATTAGCCATGAACAAACTCACTCGTTTGAC
>DATAHU010000228.1:0-33374 GCA_036263015.1 Polyangiaceae bacterium
CCGTCACCACAGAAGCTCAGGATGCAGTTGCCGTTCGAGCAAACGCGCTTGGCAGCGTCGGTCTGCAAATCGCACGCGCTGCCGTTGTCGGCCCAAGTGCCCGCAACGCACTGACCGTCTTCGCAGCTTTCGATGCCGTTACACGGGTTCAAGTCGTCACAGTTAGCGTCTGACTTACAGGCGGGCTCGCTGTACCCAGCGTCATCGCTGGTGCTGCTCGAATCATCGCCCATGGACGTCGCGGCATCGGTGTCGCTGGTTACCGGCCCGGTCCCCGCGTCGCCTTCAGGCGCGGGGTGCGGGCTCGGCTTGGTCGAGGGACCCGGGTGCGGTGCGGGCTTCGTTCCCGAGTCGTCTTCAGAAGTCGATGGGTGTGGGCCTGGAGTTACCGGACCATTGGCGCCGCCATCAGCCGCGACCGATCCATCTCCCATGCTGGTTGGCTTCGTGCCACCGCCTGAGGCGTCGTGGGTTTCGTCACCTTGATGCAAACCAGCGTCAGTGCCTTTACTGAAATCCCGCTGCTCCGAAGTGCACGCGACGAGCCCCAACGTGAGCAACGCCCCCGCCACCCAGCCCGTGATGCAAAGTCCCCCAGTCGCGGGTGAACGCAGCTGCCCAGCCCTGGCGGGCACGTGACTAGAACTCGAGAAACGCATCAAGGACTCCTTTTGTCGGACGAGCGCCGCCTCCGGCGCACAAGCAAGGCACCTGGAGTCTGGCGAGTTTGGGACCAGCGGGCAACTAGTGCCACGGATGAGCCGTGCCAGAACAGTGCGATATCGTCCAGCCTAGGGGAGGATGCCGGAGCGGCTCCCGTTCTTCGTGAGGTGCGCGCCCCGCTTTGAAGCAACCATGCACAAAGGGGAGAGCCGCGGCAGATCGCGACGGCGCGCCCGCGAGCATCCGCTCCCTACTGCGTGATCCCGTGTCCGCCGGGGACGACCGGCAGATCGAGGCCGGGGAGATCCGTGCCGAGGGGTCGCAGCATCGCGCCCGTGGGCACTGGGGCACTGGGCTCCTCGTAGAACTCGCCCTGACGGTATTCCATCACTAACCGGCGCGGTCCGAACATGCGATTCGGATCATCGACGACCAGAGCCTCACGCAACACGTCGTCCATGTGATCGACGAGCACGATGCGTAGCCCCTTGAGCACGCGCCTCGGGATCTCACGCAAGTCTTTGCGGTTATCCTTCGGAATCAAGACCGTGCGCATGCCGCCACGGTGCGCGGCGAGCAGCTTCTCCTTCACGCCGCCGATCGGCATCACGCGCCCACGCAAGGTGATTTCGCCGGTCATGGCCAAGTCGTGCCGCACGGCGATGCGCGTCAGCGCACTGGCGATACTCGTGGCCATCGTCACGCCTGCGCTCGGACCGTCTTTGCGTACGAAGTCCGGGAAGTGAACGTGTACATCGACCTTCTGATAAAAGTCGGTCTCGATCTGCAGGTTGCTGGCGCGCGAACGCACATAGCTCATCGCGGCCTGGCCGCTCTCTTCCATGCCCTTCTCCAGCAGACCAGTGATCACCAGTTTACCTTTGCCGCTCACCACGGTGACCTCGCAGTCGAGGATGTCGCCGCCGTAGTCGGAAACGCTCAAGCCGTGGGTCAGCCCGACTTCATCGGTCTCTTCCGACTTGCCAAGCCGGAACTTGGGCACACCGAGGTAAGTCGGGATGTCGGCGGGCTCGATGTTGACGGCGTGTTCCGACAGCGCCGTGTCGGTCTTCTCGCCGCTCTCGGACAGCTTGCGCTTCTTCACGACCTCGAGCGCGACTTTGCGGCAAATGCTGGCGATCTCGCGATCCAGCGAGCGCACGCCCGATTCCTTGGTGTAGTGGTGAATGACCGTCCGAATCGCCGGGTCGGAGACATTCAGTTGCAAGCCCTCCAGGCCGGCGTCTTCGACTTGGCGAGGGATCAAGTAGCTCTTGGCGATGTTGAGCTTCTCGAACTCGGTGTAACCGCTCAACTGGATGATCTCCATGCGGTCTTGTAGCGGTATCGGGATACCGCTCAGCGAGTTGGCAGTGGTGATGAACAGGATCTGGCTCAAATCGTAGTCGAGGTCCAGGTAGTGATCACCGAAGCTGTGGTTCTGCTCGGGATCGAGCACCTCGAGCAGGGCCGACGCCGGATCGCCACGGAAGTCCTGGCTCATCTTGTCGATCTCATCGAGCAGGAACAGCGGGTTGTTGGTGCCCACCTTCTTCAAGCTCTGGATGATCTTGCCGGGCATGGCACCGATGTACGTTCGACGATGGCCGCGGATCTCCGCCTCGTCGCGCACACCGCCGAGCGATATGCGCACGAACTTGCGCCCGGTTGCGCGTGCGATGCTCTTGGCCAAGCTCGTCTTACCCACGCCAGGCGGACCCACGAAACACAGGATCGGTCCCTTGAGTTTACGCGTGAGCGCTTGCACCGCGAGGTACTCGACGATGCGCTCCTTGCACTTCTTCAGACCGTAATGGTCCTCGTTCAAAATGCGCTCGGCCTCTTCGATGTCGTAGCGTTCCTCGCTGACGTCGAACCAGGGCAACGCTAAAACCCAATCGACGTAGTTGCGCACCACCGTGGCCTCGGCCGACGTCGGATGCATGAGCTTCAGCTTCTTGAGCTCCTTCTCGAGCTTGCCGCGCGCTTCTTCGCTCATGCGCTTGGCCTTCAGCTTGTCTTCCAGCTCCTGCAGCTCGTTCTTGAACTCGTCGCGTTCACCTCCGCCGAGCTCACGCTGGATCGCCTGCATCTGCTCGTTGAGGTAGTACTCCTTCTGGGTCTTCTCCATTTGGCGCTTCACGCGCGAACGGATCTTCTTCTCGACCTGCAGAATCTCGATCTCCGCCTGCATCAACTCGTACAAGCGAGTCAGACGCTCTTTGGCGTCGCGCGCTTCGAGCAATGCTTGGCGATCCACCAGCTTGATCGTGGGCAAGTTGGCGGCGATCGTGTCGCTGAGCTTGCCGGGCTCGGAAATGCTCTGAATGCTCATCAGAACTTCCGGCTGCACCTTCTTGTTGAGCTTGACGTACGTCTCGAACGTGCTCTGAACGCTGCGGATCAACGCTTCGATCTCGACGCCACCCTCTGCGCTCTCGGCGACGTCTTCGACCTCGACCAAGAAGTAGTCGCGCGTTTCGACGAAACGTTTGACCTTGGCGCGGCGTTTACCCTCGACCAGAACCTTGACGGTGCCGTCGGCGAGCCTCAAAAGCTGTACGATCGTACCAATCGTGCCGTCTTGGTAGATGTCCTCGGGCGTTGGGTCGTTGGTCTTGGCGTTCTTCTGAGCTGCGAGAAACACTTCTTTCTCGCGGGTCATGGCCTCGTCGAGCGCAGCGATACTCTTTTCGCGGCCTACGAACAGCTGACTGACCATGTGCGGAAACACGATGATGTCTCGCAGAGGCAGTGCCGGCAGCGTGCGGCGACCGCCTGCCGTTGTCTTGTCGTTGTCACCTTTGAAGAACATCGTTGGTTTTCTCGCCTAAGTTTGAGTCCGAATCTCGAAAACTCCGCGCCCAGGCGTCGAAGCATGAGGTTTCTCTTGAAGGGCTAGGAACATCGCTCCGAAGGCGCAAGGCCCCGTGGCGTTTCGCGCCGCACGAGCCATCGGCCGGCGCGCTCACACTGCGCGATCGCCGAGCGAATCGGCGACGAGTGAACCGCCGCCACAGCGGGTTTATTCTCGAGACGTGTTTGCGAGCCGTCAGGCGCCGGCAACTTCCGCCTCTTTTTCGTAGACCACCAAGGGCCGCTCGCCCTTGGTGACGACGTCCTCGTTGACGACCACTTCCTTGACGCCGCGCTTGGACGGCACTTCGTACATGATGTCCAACATCGACTCTTCGAGGATCGCGCGCAGACCGCGCGCGCCGCTCTCGCGAGCCAAGGCCTTGCGGGCGACCGCCTGCAAGGCGCCTTGGGTGAAGTTGAGGCGCACGCCATCCATCTCGAATAGGCGTTGGAACTGCTTGACCAAGCTGTTCTTGGGCGTCGTCAGAATGTCGATCAACGCCTCCTCGCTGAGCTCGTGCAGCGTGGCCAATACCGGCAAGCGCCCGATGAACTCCGGGATCAGGCCGAACTTGAGCAAATCTTCGGGCTGAATCTGCGACAACAACTCGCCGAGCTTGAGCTCGCTCTTGCTCTTGATGTCGGCGCCAAAGCCCAGGCGACTCTCGCCGATACGACGCTGGATGATCTCGTCCAATCCGACGAAGGCACCGCCGCAGATGAACAGAATGTTCGAGGTGTCAATCTGCAGGAAGTCCTGTTGCGGATGCTTGCGGCCGCCCTTTGGCGGCACGTTCGCAACCGTGCCCTCGATGATCTTGAGCAGCGCTTGCTGTACACCCTCGCCCGACACGTCACGGGTGATCGAAGGGTTGTCGCTCTTCCTGCTGATCTTGTCGATCTCGTCGATGTAGACGATGCCGCGCTGCGCACGCTCCACGTCGTGATCGGCGTTCTGGAGCAGTTGCACGATGATGTTCTCGACGTCTTCACCGACGTAACCGGCTTCGGTGAGCGTCGTGGCGTCGGCAATCGCGAACGGAACCTTCAAAATCTTCGCCAACGTCTGCGCAAGCAGCGTCTTACCGCTGCCCGTTGGACCCAAGAGCAAGATGTTGCTCTTGCTGAGCTCCACGTCATCCGACTGCACGCGCGAATCGATGCGCTTGTAGTGGTTGTAGACGGCAACGCTCAAAACCTTCTTGGCGCGTTCTTGACCGACCACATACTCGTCCAAGATCCCTTTGATCTCGTCAGGACGGGGTATCGGCTCGTTGCCGCCGTGCGGTTCATCCTTTTCGACTTCCTCGGCGATGATGTCGTTGCACAGCGCGATGCACTCGTCGCAGATGTAGACCGTCGGCCCCGCAATGAGCTTCTTCACTTCCTTTTGCGACTTGCCGCAAAAGGAGCAACAGAGGTTGCCATTCGAATCGTCCCGTCGTCGCTCCACTGTTTTTCCTAGGCGTCTGAGGTGGGTGGCTGTTTCCAGGCCAGGGCGGTTTCCATGCTGCTCGTTCGCTGCGCTTAGTCGCGGAGTCTAAAGCGCGCGCCCGTCACCCGCAAGCATACGGCTGATTCGTTGAATTTCCGAAGACCCCCAACAATTTCCCGGAGATAGGGTGGCGCACCGGCGAGCCGATGCCACCACCTCGCCTATCTCTGCGAAACTGCGGCGATAGCCAATTGAGGCCAGGGCGAAATGCGAGGCGCCCCGCAGCGTGAACGGCAGTGCGTGACTTCAGGTCCCGCCCTTGGTCTTGCGCCGCGACTGCGGTTCGAAGACTTCGTCGATCAGTCCGTATTCCTTGGCCAACTGGGGACCCATGTAGAAATCGCGCTCGATGTCGGCGGCGATGCGGGCCCGGTCGTTGCCCGTGGAATCGACCAGGATCTGAGTGATGACGTCCTTGGTGTGGCGAATTTCGCGGGCCTGGATCTCGATGTCGGTGGCCTGTCCCCGGGCGCCGCCGAGCGGCTGGTGAATCATGATTCGGGCGTGAGGCAGCGCATACCGGCGGCCCTTCTCGCCCGCACCGAGCAACAGGGCTCCCATGCTGGCCGCTTGACCAATGCAGATGGTACTCACCGGGCAGCGCACGTGCTGCATGGTGTCGAAGATCGCGAGCCCCGCCGTCACTACGCCGCCTGGCGAGTTGATGTAGAGCTGGATGTCTTTGTCGGGATCTTCGCTCTCTAAAAAGAGGAACTGCGCGACGATGATGTTCGCGACATCGTCGTCGACGGCCGAACCCAAGAACACGATGCGGTCCTTGAGCAAACGGCTGAAGATGTCCCAGGTGCGTTCGCCGCGGTGAGTCGTCTCGACGACGTGGGGGTAGATGACCGAGGCCGTGGTGGCTCGTTCGAGGATGCCGAGGGCTTGAGCGCGCGTCTGGGGGGTGTTTGTCACGTTCCTCCGAAAAGTGGGTATGCCCGAGTCCGATGTGGGCGTTTACTGATCGTTGATCTTGGACTTGGCCTGGATGATGTCCAGCACCTTGTTCTCGAGGATCATGCCGAAGAGCATTTCCCGCTTCTTCTGGTCGCGGTACTCGGCCCGGACCTTGGCCACGTTCTTACCGGTCTGCTGAGCCAGCTCGACGATTCCCTCTTCGAGCTCCTTGTCACCGATCTTGATCTTCTCTGCTTTGGCGATCTCGGCCATCAGCAAGCCGGCGCGCACCTTCATTTCGGCGTCGCGTTGGAGCTCGGCACGCATCTCGGCGGTGAAGTTCGGTCGCTTCTGACCCCGTGCTTTGGCTTGGTTGGTCAGCTCTTGCTCGGTCACTTGCAGTTGTTGCCGCACGAGCGCGGGAGGCACCTCGATGGGGTTTGCCTTCACGAGCTCCGTGACCAGGGCCTCCGCCACTTGGTTGTCGGCCTGCTCCTTGAGGCGCTTCTCGATTTCTCCGGTCAGCTCCGTACGCAAGGCTTCGAGCGTGGTGAAGTCGCCAAGATCCTTGGCAAACTCATCGTCGAGCTGCGGCAAGATCCGCTCTTTGATCTCCTTCAAGGTGATCTTGAAGGTGGCTTGCTTGCCCTGCAGCGCGGGATTGGGGTGGCCTGCGCCCATTGCGATTTGAACCTCGACTTGTGCGCCCGGCAGTTGCCCGAGCAACGCACTGTCGATCTCGGACAGTAGAGATCCGGCGCCGAGCTCGGTGTCGTAATCCTTCGTGCCGGCTCCCTCGACGAGCTTGCCATCGGCCCAAACCTCGAAATCGATCGTCGCGAAATCACCCTTGATGGCCGCGCGCTTTTCCTTCGGCGGTTCCATCGTCGAGTTTGCCCGACGCAATGACTCGAGCTCTTCGTTCATCAGCTCGTCGGTCACCTTGGTGCTGGGACGCGTGACCTCGAAGCCCTCGTACTTGACGGCATCGATCTGCGGCACGATTTCGACGCGCGCGGTGTACGAGAACGGCTCGTTGTCCTTGAGCGGGTTCGTCTCGATCGCGGGCTGACTCACTGGCTGCACGTTCTGTGCGTTGAGCGCCTCGTTGTAAGTCTCGTCGACCAAACGCTGAACCACGTCCCGTGTTACCCTGGGACCGTACATGTGAGCGAGCACCGTGCGCGGCGCTTTGCCGGGTCGGAAGCCCCTCACCTTGGCGGTTCTGCTGATTTCTCGATAAGCCTTGCTCAGCTCCTCGTTGACGCGTTCGGCCGTGATTTGTACGGCGAGCTGGAGGAGCACTGGGCTGAGTTTTTCTGCGGCGACCTGCATGGGAAGGGCGCTTCCCTGCCATGCGGCTCGAACGAGGTCAAGCAGTCAAGCTTGGGGTCCCCTCGAACGTGCGAGCCAGAGCCGAGCTCATTCCTCGTCTTCGTCTTCTTCTTCGTACTCCGCGGCGCGCAGCGCTTCCTCGAACGGATCGAGATCGAAGTCGTGTTCTTCGTCCGTGGGATCGTTGATGTCGTCGATCGTCCACCCGGCTCGAAGGCCAGGTCGGATTTGTTCGCGCGTAAAGTCGTCAAAGGTGGGGTACTTCGGGCTCATCGTGTCTCGTCGCTCCTAACCGAGTCGTGTTCGCGGTTTTCACGTCGCAGAGAGATCACCTTTGCCTCCGTCGAGGCTCGGCTCGGAACCCAGAACGTCGCCTGAAGCACGCGATCACCGGATCCGTCGCAATTCGCTTCGGAGCCGAGTAGTGTCGCGAGCCCGAGTCGACGGACTTGACCTTTCCCTGCGAGCGCTGTTTTCAAACCACTCACACCTACATCCGCTCACACCCTACATCGTGCCTAGCTTCGGTCCAAGAAATCGGGCCAGGTTCACGAATTTCGATAAGAAAATCTGCAACCCATGGCCCCTCGCGCCAACATCATCGCGATCGCCAACCAGAAGGGCGGCGTCGGTAAAACCACCACCGCCGTGAACCTCGCCGCCAGCTTGGCGGCAGCGGAACGTTCGACGCTCTTGGTCGACTTGGATCCCCAGGCCAACGCCACCAGCGGCGTCGGGCTGGCCCCGAACACGCTCGAGCGAACGATCTACGACGCCATGATCGGTCAAGTGCCGCTCAAAGACGTCGTGCAACCGACGGGCATGGACACGCTCAAGATAGCGCCCGCAAGTCAACACCTGACGGCCGTCGAGTACGAGCTCTTCGAGGGCGCCGAACGCGGTTCGCACCTGCGCCAACTGCTGCACGAGGTCTCCTCCAACTACCAGTACATCGTGATCGACTCGCCGCCCTCGCTCGGCGTGCTCACGCTGAACGTTCTCGGCGCGGCCGATCGCGTGATCGTGCCGTTGCAACCCGAGTACTACGCGCTCGAAGGCATCACTTACTTGGTCGCGACCATCGATCGGGTCAAAGAGTCCCTGAATCCGTCATTATCCATCGAGGGCTTGGTGCTGACGATGTGGGATCCACGCAATCGTCTGGCTCATCAAGTTGCCGACGAAGTCCGCAAACACTTTCGCGTGTTCAACACGGTCATCCCGCGCAACGTGCGCCTGAGCGAAGCGCCTTCGCACGGCCTGCCGGCGATCCTCTACGACGTCGAGTGCAAGGGCGCGCAAGCTTACATGAGCCTCGCGCGCGAGGTGATCGAGGGAGAAGCATGAATAAACCGCGCGGCCTCGGACGAGGACTCGATGTGCTCCTGCCGGGGCGAAGTGCCCCGCCGCAGCCCCCGGTCGAGCGTCCCAGCGCGCACCCGAACATCTTCGAGTGCGCCCTCGAGCACATCGTCCCGAACCGCGCGCAGCCGCGCCAAGATTTCGACGAAGCACGACTCGACGAACTCGCCGAGTCGATTCGCATGCACGGTCTGATCGAGCCGCTCGTCGTGCGCCGCCTCGGCGGCCAAGATCGCGGCGGCCAAGACCGCTTCGAGATTGTCGCGGGTGAACGACGTTGGCGCGCCGCGCAGCGCGCCGGGCTGCGCGAAGTCCCGGTAGTCGTCAAAGATCTCGACGAAAAACACGCGTTCGAGATCGCGCTGATCGAGAACGTGCAGCGCGAGGATCTCAACCCCATCGATTTCGCCGAAGCATTGCGGCGCTTGATCGACGATTACGGCCACACGCAAGAATCGCTCGTCAGCGTCGTCGGCAAAGAGCGCACTACCATTACCAATGCGCTTAGGCTGTTGCGTTTACCTGACACCGTGCGCAGCATGGTCGTTGCCGGCACGCTGACCGAGGGGCACGCGCGAGCGCTTTTGGGCGCCCCCGACGAACCTTCGATGCTCCGCCTCGCCGATCTCACCGTGCGCAAGAAGCTCAGCGTGCGGCAAGTGGAGGCCGAGGTCAAAGGTCTCAAAAACGCGGACGCGAGCAAGAGCGGCAAGAAGAGCGCCGGCATCAAAGACATCGAGCAACGCCTGAGCCGCAAGTTCGGGACGCGTTGTGAGCTACGCGATCGCGACGGCAAGGGTGAGGTCGCGATCCGCTACGCCAACCTCGACGAGCTCGACCGGATCCTCGAGTTGTTGCTCTGAGCCAACTCACGCTCGGCTAGCCAAACAGCGCGTGACTGCGCGCTGAGGGTTACCTCGTCACAGCTTCGCGAGTGCCGACTTTGCGGCTTCGCTCATCGCCCCGTTCGGCTCGAGTTCGAGCACTTTCTTGAAAGCAGCCTTGGCGCCCTTCTTGTCGCCCTTCGCCCGCAAGTTGTGCCCGAGATAGAAGTACGCGCGCGCCGATTTCGGATCGAGCTCGATGGCCTTGTCGAAGTCCGACTTGGCAGCTGCTTCATCGTTCTTGCCGTGCAGACACAAACCGCGTTTGACGTAGAGTTCACTCGCGGCCTCGATTGCGATGGCTCCGCTGAGCGCTTTGACGCAGTCGTCCCAAGACTTGAGCCTGCCGAGCAGATCGGCCGTCGAAGCGAGTACTTCGCGGTCCTTCGAGCCTGTCAGCTTACCGAGTTGTTCTGCCGCCTTCGCCTCGTCACCGGCTGCAACCAGCGATTGCGCGTACATGAAGCGCAGGCCCTCGTCGTCTGCTTTCTTTTCGACGATCTGAGCAAACAGCGGCGCGGCGTCTGCCTCTTTGCCGCCAAGCATCAGCGCCATGGCCTTGTTCTGGATCAAGCCGGCGTCGTTGGGCGCCGCGGCCAAGCCTTGGTTGGCAACCTGCAACGCGTCTTCGTACTGCTCTTTGTCGAGCAAGAGCGCCGACAGATTGAGCGCTGCCTCCACCAGCTTGGGATCGAGCGCGAGCGCTTGCTTCAAGTGACCAATCGCCGCATCCGTCTCGGACAGCCCGCTCTCGGCAACGCCCAAATAAAACAGCGCTTGCGAGTCCTTCGGATCTTGCTCGACCGCTTTGGACAAGATCGCCTTGGCGCTCGCGAAATCCTTCGACGTCAGAGCATCGATGCCCTTTTGCACTTCAGCGTTCGAGGCCGGCGCAGCACTGCCCGAAGAGTCATCATCCCCCAGGATGCTAGCAGCTGATTCGTCTGCACTCGGCGTCTTGGGCGGAGGTTCACCGCCGCCGCAAGCCGTCAGTGCGAAGGCGCTCAACACCATCGCCACGATCGATACTTCGAGCCGCCCGGTCCTGACCTCGTTCATGCTTCGTTGCCTATTTCCAAGTTTTGGAGCGTGCGGGTGATGCTCTCCTTCAGAGCCGTCAACCGCACTTCGTCCTCGAGCTTGTTAGCATCTTTCGTGCAGACGTAGAACACGTCCGTCACCCGAACGCCTTCGGTGTGAATTTTCGCCAAATCGATGGACAGACCCGCTTCGAAGATCATGCGTGAGATCCAAAACAACAGATCAGCACGATCCTTTGTGATGACTTCGAGAATCGTGTGGCGCGACGCCCCATGGTTATCGATGCGCACTTGGATCGGAACCGGCGGCGAGGGCCGCAGACTCCAACGCACCTCGTGGGGTTTGCCACTCACGAGCTCCCCCACCCCGAGCCGGCCGCAGACCAGGTCTGTCAATTGCTGATTGATCTTCGGTAGAGCCTGCGCCGCACCCTCGGGATCATTGCCGGCTCGCACCCAGAACAGATCGAGCACCCGGCGCCGTCCATTGGGATCCAACCAAGAATGGATCTGAGCGCTGACGACTTTGAATTTGCGCGCCGACAGCGTCGCGCAAATCTTGGCCAAAACGCCAGGCTCGTCGTCCGTCACCACCGCCATCTCGACGTGCGGATCGCCGATCTGCATGATCGTCACATTGGCCGGGATCGTCTGAGCCTGCTCAGCCATCTCCAGGTGTTTGACGATCCACTCCGGCTTGTTGGTTGCAAGATAACGCGGCGAGGCCGAGTTCAAAAACGAGTCGGCAAAGACGCGATCGGTGCTGGGCGACAACAAGCCGAGCACCTCCTCGATGATGGCTTGTTGAGCCGCCGAGCCACGCCGAGTTTCGCCCGTCGTCAGCCAGCGATCGGTCGCGCTGAAGAGCTCGTCCAGCATGCGTTGCTTCCACGTCGTCAAGGCCGTGGGGCTGGTGGTCGAGACGTCGGCGATCGTGAGCAAGTACAACTCGCGCAGGCCGGTCGTGCCTTCCACCTCCGAGGCGAACGCCTCCAGAGTGCGCGTGTCATCGATGTCTCGACGCGTCGCCACCAAGTACATCTTCAGGTGTTTGGCGACCAAGTGCTGCACGCCGTGGATGTCTTCTTGCGCGAAGGCCATTCGCCGCAAGATCGTGTCGGACAGCTCTGCCCCGCGTTCGGCGTGTTGGCGGCCGCCAGTGTCTTTGCCGATGTCGTGCAAGAGCGTGGCGAAGAGCAACACCTCGGACCGGGTCTGAGTGCGCGCCAGCTCGGTCGCCAGCGGCAGAGAGTCAGCCAAATCCCCTCGGCAGATCGCGCGCAGCTTGTCGACGGCAGCTATCGAGTGAACGTCGACCGTGTAAACGTGATAGACGTCGTGGTGAACACGGCCGACGACCGGATTGAACTCCGGGATCATGGCCAACAACAGCCCTACGTCGTGGAGCTCGGTCAGCACGGAGCCGTACTTGAACTTCGTCTCTTGGACCGCGCACACCAAACGTCGAAACGACTGAGCTGCGTCTGCGTCACTGCGCAGTTGGGCCCCAAAGCTTTCGCCGCTGGAGGCGCGCGCAACGGCGCGCCGACTCGCGTCGGTCACGGTCAGGCCGCGTTCGACGGCCTCCTCGTAGAGCCGAAACGCCAGCACGGGTTCGCTGAACAGCGCATCCTCGTCTTCGAGCCCCACGCTCTGTCCGACCAGCTTGACGCCATTGCCGAGTGATACCTCTGCCGGCTTGTGCTTTGGCGGCGGCGTCGCGCGGCGCAGCACCATTTCGCTGGTCCGCTCGATCTGACGCGCATGGCGATAGTAGTCGCTCATGAACGCTTCCACCGCTGCCCCGCCTTTGCCGTAGCCGAGCAACGCTGCCAAGATCTCTTGGTCCAAGAAGCCTAGACGGTCGATGCGTTTGCGGGTTCGGAAGTGGAGATTGTTGCGCACGCGCAGCAAGAACACGATCGCCTGCTGCAGCTCTTCCCACTCCGCCGGCAGTAGCACACCCAAACGAACGAGCTCACCCAAACTCTTGACGCGCCAGCGAGCGCGCGCCGCCCAGTGCATCAGGTCAACATCGCGCAGGCCGCCTGCGCCGCTCTTGATCTCGGGCTCGAGCAAGAAGACCGACCCGCCGAAACGTTCTTTGCGTTCGCCGGCGATCTGACTCAAGCGCGCCAAGAACTCCCCAACCCGATCGAGGCCGAAGACCTCGTCGAAAGCGCGCTGCAAAAATCGCTCGGTGTAACCTGCTGCGCCCTCCAAGTGCCGCCAATCGAGCAGCGACGTGGCGGTCGGCAAGTCTGTTTTTGCGAGCTCCAGGCCCTCGTCGAAGGTGACTACTTGGTGTCCAACCTGAAGGCCGGCGTCCCAAAGCGGATACAGCAACGCCTCGGCCACGTTCTGAACGGCATCGGGATCACCGTCGCACAGCAGACGTACATCCAGGTCACTGAATGGGGAGAGCGTGGTGCGGCCGTAACTTCCGACCGCTGCTAGAGCGATCTCTTGCCACGTCCCCTGCTTCAACATGAAGCCGCGCGTCGCATGGAATAAGGCCGACAACAGCCCGTCGACGATCTTTGCGTAGCGCCGCGAAGCAGTCTCCCCGCTCTCGACGCCACCCGGCGCTATCAATGCATCGACGGCCCCGCGGTGGTGTGTGAGATAGCGACGAAGCTCCGGCAAAAGGGTCGAGGAGAGCGACTCGAGCAATGGCGCCGAGCCACCGTTTGGTGGTTGCTGTAGCTGAGTCATTTGTCGTTCGAAGATAGGCGCAGAGCGCCAAGATTGGCGTTATATAGCAGTAGGTTCATCCTGCTCCAGGGCTGTCTCACCGATCCGGATAAAGGATGTGGCTGCACCCACTCGAAAGCCTGTGGTAGGGTGCGCGTCATGGTTTTACGATCGGTCGTCCGAGGCGGAGGCAACGTCGGACGAAATGAGCCTTTGACACAGGAACCGTTCGAACGATCTGACTTTGCACTGGATCGTGTTTCGCGCCGAGGAGTCTTCGTTGGCCTTGCGGCCAGTTGTGCCACGATCGCGCTACCGCGTCTAGTCCGTGCAGGCGTTTCGCTGCCGCTGACACTGCGGGAGCTCGTAGAACGCAGCGCCTACGTCATGGTGGCAAGCGCACGAGAGTCGCATTCTGCGTGGGAAAGTGACTCACGCGGTAAGCGCATCGTCTCGTACACGCGCCTGGAGACACTCCAAACGCTCGACGGACGTAGCGCTCCGAGTTCCGACGTCTTCGTGCGCACGCTGGGCGGCACGGTCGGCGAGATCGGCCAAATCGTGCAGGGCGAAGCGGTGCTCGAGCACGGCGTGCCCGCGGTGTTCTTCTTGCGCGACTCAGTGCCCGGGACGTACTCGGTAACCGGCATGGCGCAGGGCCACTACGGGCTGCACGCAGACCAGGCAGGGGCCTTTCGCCTGTTGCCCAGCTCGCACCTGCCTGAGTTCGTGAACATCGATGAGGAAGCGGCCGTCGCCCGCTTGAGGGACAAGACGGTTGCCGACTGTGAACGTTTGGTCGGGGAGCAGTTGCGGGCGCGATGATGTCACAGATTAACAAGCGCGCAACGACGCGGCTCACAACGATGCGTTCGTCGACGAATCGGCGCTTGCAGATTTTGATCGGCCTGGCGGCATTGACGAGCAGCGCGGCGGTGACGCTGAGCGAAACGGCAAATGCCTATTGCCGCACTACGACCTGCAAGCCGGAGGAAGAGGCCGATGGCAGCTGCGCGCCAAACGCCGCGAACTGCTACACCAAGGGGCAACCCTTGTACTGGCCAGACTTGTGCGTGACCTTTGGCGTTCAAAGCGACGGCTCGGTGCTGCGCAACATTCCCTACGAGAAGGTCGAGAAGGTCGCGGAAAAAGCCTTCCAAACCTGGATCAGCGCAGACTGCGGTGGCGAGGAACACCCGTTCGTGGGTGTCTCGGCCAAGGGCAAAGTCTTCTGTGACAAGGTCGAATACAATCACGGCGATCCGGAAGGCAATGCGGCGGGTCCGAACGCCAACGTGATCATGTTCCGCGACGACTTTTGGCCGTACACCGACCAAGACAAAACGATCGCGCTGACGACGCTGACGTACATCACGCGCACTGGCGAAATCCTCGATGGAGACATCGAGATCAACTCGTTCGGCATTCAACTGTCGACGGGGGACAAACACGTCACCAGCGATCTGCAGTCGATCCTGACCCACGAGGTAGGTCACTTCTTCGGCCTGGCCCACTCGGACGTCGAGGGCGCGACGATGAATCGCAACTACGACCGCAGCGCGATCACGTTCCGCGATCTGGCTGCTGATGACATCGACGGGATGTGCTCCATTTACCCGCCGCAACCCGGCCTGGTGATCGACGATTGCACGGGTGAAGAGCCGCGTTACGGCTTTTCTCGCTACTGCGGCAGTGCGGATGAGGCGTCGGGTGGTTGTTCACTCGCCGCGGCAGGTGGGCAATCCGAACAGCGGCAATTGGCCGTGGGCCTCGGCCTGGCAGCGCTAGCGTTGGTTCGCCGTAAGCGCAGCTCCGGCGCCTGATTTGAGGCGCCCGATTCTTTGCGGCGCTGCTCTGCTTTGCGGCGCCGGAGGCGCCACGGCGCCATTCCACGGCGAGTGATTCCCAGGCGGGGCGAGCTACTCGCCTGCAACGGCCGAAGGCATGACCTCGAGGCCCGCGCTGCGCAGCAGCGCATCGTCGTTTGCCATCTCCGGGTTGGGCGTCGTCAACAGCACGTCACCGTAGAACACGCTGTTTGCTCCGGCATACAAGCACAACAACTGCGCTTCTTGGCTCAGCTCGGTCCGGCCCGCGCTGAGCCGCACTCGCGCTTTGGGCATCAGGATCCGAGCCGTCGCGATCATGCGCACGAACTCCGTCGCCTCGACGGGCGGCATGTTCTCGAGCGGCGTACCTTTGATCCGCACCAAAGCATTGATGGGCACGCTTTCCGGTTGCGGCTCTAGATTAGCAAGCTGCAGAAGCATGGCGCAGCGATCGTCGATGCTCTCACCCATGCCGATGATCCCACCGGAACAAACGGTGATGCCGGCTTCGCGCACCGCGCTGAGGGTCTCGAAGCGATCCGTTTGGTCACGCGTCGAAATGATCGAACGGTAGTGTTTGGCGCTAGTGTCGATGTTGTGGTTGTAAGCGTCGAGACCTGCGGCCTTGAGCCGTGCGGCCTGGGCTGGTTTGAGCATGCCCAACGTGCAGCAGGCTTCGAGTCCCAGGCCCTTGACGACCTTGACCATGTCGAGCACTTCGTCGAACTGAGGACCGTCTTTGATCTCGCGCCAGGCGGCGCCCATGCAGAAACGCGTCGCGCCTTGGTCCTTTGCGCGTTTGGCTGCAGCGCGCACTGCCTCGACGCTCAACATCGGTTGACGACCGACGTCGGTATCATGATGGGCGGATTGCGGACAGTAAGCGCAGTCCTCGGGACAGCCGCCCGTCTTGACGCTAAGTAGCGTGCAGAGTTGGACCTGATTGTCCGGGTGGTTGTCGCGATGTACCTGGCGCGCGCGATCCAGGAGCAACAAGAACGGCATGTCGTGGATCTCGCGCACACGCTCGTGGGTCCATTTCTGACGCGCTTCGCTCATTTCCGCGCACGTACCACGGCCCCCAAGCCGGAACAACCGTTTTGCGGCATTCAGCTCACGTGGCCACGCGACTGTACCGAAAACGTGCGCATGGCTCAGAAACCGAGCGCGAAGCGGGCGGCGTCGCGCGTGACGATGCCGTCGCGCAACAATTGACGGATGTGTTTGTCGAAGGTTTGCATCCCGTAGGGATGTTCACCTCCCTCCATTAGCTCTTTGAGCGGAGGGTTGCCGACCGGTCGTTTCAGAGTTTCGCGCACGGACCCCGTTGCCACCAAGACTTCGGCCGCCAATGCCATGCCTTCGCCGTCCGCGCGCGGCAACAGACGCTGCGCGATCACTCCTTGCAGCGCATCGGCGACACGCTCACGCAACTCGTCAGCGTCGCCGTCGCCCAAAGAGATGATACGATTCATCGTGCGTTGCACGTCGGGCGTATGTAGCGTGGAGAGCACGAGATGCCCGGTCTCGGCCGCTTTGAGCGCGATTTGCATCGTCTCCGAGTCGCGTATCTCGCCCACCTGGATCACGTCGGGATCTTGGCGCAAAGCAGCGCGCAACGCCGAAGCGAAGCTCGGCGTATCGATGCCGATCTCGCGCTGACTGACGTGGCAACGCTTGTCGACGTGCAGGAACTCTATCGGGTCCTCGATCGTCACGATGTGTCGCGACATGCTGCGATTCATATGATCGATCATCGCGGCCAGCGTGCTGCTCTTGCCGTTACCCGCGGCGCCGACACACAGCACGAGGCCGCGTTCTTTCTCGGCCAGATCGAGCGCTGCTTTGGGTGCCCCCAAGGCCTCCAAGCTAGGAATGTCCATCGGAATCGAGCGCATCACGATGGCTAGACTGCCGCGCTGCCGATAGATGTTTACCCGGAACCGTCCCGTGCCTTCCACGGCGTAGGACGTATCGTACTCTTGCAGTGCGTTGAGGTCGGCCTTGATCGCGGGATCTTTGATCAGACGTTGAGCGATTGCTTCGGTGTCTTCGGCGCGCAGTTTATCGAGACGGAAATAGACAATTTCGCCCCGCACGCGCGCGCCGGGCGGCTGCCCCACCTTGAGGTGAATGTCGCGGGCGTTCCCCGCCACCGCCTTGGAGAGGAGTTGCTGGAGAAACTGCTCAGAGGCGAACGGGGTCTGCGCGCTCTTGGGATCTGACACCCGATGCAGTCTAAATCAAAAACCCCAAATCAAAAAACGCAAGCCATGGCTTTGTGGGAATGGGGAACCCGACTTGGCCGTTTCAGGGAGCGCTCGTCTGGCTCAGCACATGCCCTAGGATGTCCCGCTCTTCGTCCGAGAGGTCCTTGCCATCGACACTGCGAAGGGCATCACCACATGCGTTAGGTGTACTCGATCCGCTGGGTTCGAAGTGTATGTCGTCTCCCGCGCCGAGGATCCGGGCGAGCGCGCAGAGAGCTCTTTGCCGGTGTGGCGGCCGCAATCGTGGCACTAGACTACACAAGCGCACGTGCTCAGGGTACGCATCAGGGGCAAACTCGAAAGCATCGAGGGCGACGGCTCCAGCTCGACCCCCGCCGATGATTCGAGCCTCGAGCTCGGCGGTGCTGCTACGACGTGCGAGCACACCCAGGTACATTGGATCCCCGCGTTCGGCCAGCTGCCAGGCCATGTCAGAAGCGAGTTCGGTCGGCAGCGGTCCGCTGTCGCTCAGCGCCAGGGGCGCAAGCTCGGCAGGGGCACTCGCGCGGGCCGTCGACTCCTGTCCGCCACGAGGGGTGGCCAGGCATCCGAGCAACCCGAGCCCGAGCAACGCGATCTTACGCATGAGCGCATTTGTCCTCAAAGCTGGGCTGGGTGTCGAGTAGTCCTTCCCCTACAATCGAGACTCAAACCGAGCCCGTCCTTTCTCGTTGCCCGCATGACCGAACGCCGCTCCCGAGCTCCTCTGCCATCTCCAGCGGCCGCCAACGCGGTGCCGGGCGAGCGCACGAACACCGCGCCGTTGTCAGGCGACGATTCGCCGACGCGAGTGTCGGGACCGCAACCCACGAGTCTCGCGCAAGGCGCTGTGAGTGAGCAGCCGGGCATTGAGCAGCCGGGCATTGAGCAGCCGGCAAATGAAGCGCCGAACGACAAGCCGAGAGCGTCAGCGCCCGCAGATCCCGATTTCAAGAACAAGAAGACAGAGCTCGATCTCGATGAGCTCAATCGAGTGAACGGCTCAGTCGAGGCGGCCCCCGATTCAATGGGCATCACGGGTCAACCCACTGAACTCGCGCTCGAGGTCGGCCCGGTCTCGAAGGGCAGCCGACAAACCGTTCACCTGAGGAAGGTCACGGCGAAGCCGGAAGACGAAGCCGACGAAGTCGATTCGCCGAAACGCGCCGAAAGCTATGTCGGCTACGTCATCGATGGTCGTTATCACGTCGAGACGGTGTTGGCTCAAGGCGGCATGGGCGTCGTCTACCGTGGTCGACATCGCCTGATCGACAAGGCCGTCGCGATCAAAGTGCTGCGGCCGGAGCTGGCCGACAACCGCGAGATCACACAGCGCTTCTTGACCGAAGCCCAAGCCGCTTCCTCGATCGGCAACGAGCACATCGTAGACATCACCGACTACGGCGAACTGCCCGATGGCGCGACGTACATCGTGATGGAGTACTTGGAGGGCCAAGCTTTGGGACAAGCCTTGGCCAAGGACGAGGCGATGCCCGTCGAGGACATCTTGGACATCGCGCGCCAAGTTTGCGACGGCCTGCAGCACGCACACGAGGCGGGTATCGTTCATCGCGATCTGAAGCCCGACAACATTTTCCTCACGCATCGCGGCAAGCAAGAGCGATTCGTCAAAATTCTGGATTTCGGAATCGCCAAAGTCGCGAGCAGTCAGAACCAGCTCACACGCGCGGGGCGCATCTTTGGCACGCCGCACTACATGTCGCCCGAGCAAGCGCGCGGAGAAGAGCTCGACAATCGTGCCGACGTCTACTCGATGGGCGTGATCTTGTACGAGATGCTGAGCGGCAAGTTGCCATTCGAGGGCGAGAACCCGCTCGGCATCTTGACTCAGCACATGTACAACGAGCCGCGGCCGTTGCACGAGCTATGCGGCATCACACGCGTCAGCGTTGGACTGGAAGCCATCGTCAGCAAGTGCCTGCTGAAAGAGCCGTGGCAGCGCTATAGCAGCATGGCGGAGTTAGGCTCCGATATCGAGCGGCTCAAACACGGTGAAGAACCGATCGCGATCGCCGATCTGCGCCGCCTGAGTGTGGCTCCAGCCTCGCTCAAGCAACGGCTTTCGCGTGGCATTCGCCGGAACCGCAGCCGGGCTTGGCTCTGGCTCGTGCTCCTGGCGGGCGCGGTGGGGGGCCTGACCTACGCCATACCGCGCCGCACGGAATTGCTCGCGCTGTGGCACCGCTACGTGCCTCAGCTATCGGAGAGCGCAGCGCTGGTGCCCGAAGAACCAGGACTCGGTCTGCGCTCGGTGGCGTTGGTGTTGTCGCCAATCGACGCGCACGTGTTCCGCGGCAAGCAAGATCTCGGACAAATGCCGATCACCGTGCGCATCCGTGACGGGCAGCGCGTACGGCTGAGCGTGCAACGCGACGGCTACGTGACCCAGCAAATCGATCTCGACGGCAGCGAAGATCGCAAAGTGGTGGAGTTGAGCCCCTTGCCCGGCGCGGCCCCAGCGGCCGCCAAGCCCGTGCACCCTGCGGGCAATGCGAATCCACGCTTCGTCACGATCGACGAGGACGGCGTAAACCACTCACCCGCCCCCCCCGAAGTCATCAAAGCCCCAGACGCCGGAACGCACAAAGCCAAGAAGGTGCACGCGGCACCCTCCCCGTCTCTGCGCACGAGCGACGCTGGCGCGCGCAAACACTCGCGTCGCCGCGCCGCGCCGCCCCCGCTGGTGAACGATATCCTAGCCCCGCTACCGCCGCTGCCCGAAGAACCGCCGCGCCCTCCCGAGCAGCCGACTCCCGAGCCGCCTGCCCCCGGGCCTCCTGCTCAGAGCCAAACCCCACAGGCCCCCAGCCCCAACCCAAGCGCTAGAGGCGGCTGGTTTGCAGAGTGACCCTGGCTTTAACCAGACAGGCGCTGCGCGCCGCTGGTTAATCCAGATGTCGCCGAGCGTCCGGGTCTCAAAGCAGGGAACCAGGCGAACAGGAGAGCTGGATGGCTTTGGGTGAGACCAAGGGAGGTTGCGGCCGCGTCGCCCGGAACGTACTGCGGTACGTGAGGACGCGCGGTTGCAAGATCCCGACGGTATCGCCCAAAGACACCAGCTATCCCAAGTCGAGGGCGGGATCGGCGTAATCCGGATCTCCGAAACTCGTTGCAGGTACGCCCATCGCGTTCAAGACCGCCACGAGCAAGCCCGAATGGCTCTTGCCCCCGAAGTCCAAGAACCGCCCCATCCGGAAATGGCCGCCCGCGCCTCCAGCAACCAAGAACGGCACGTTGTCGTGGCTGTGGATGTTGCCGATTCCTAGCTCGTTACCCCAAAGGATCAACGTATTGTCGAGCACGGTACCAGAGCCCTCGGGGATCGCGTCCAGTTGGGTCATCAGGTTGGCCAACTGCGTTGCCAACCACGCGCCGCGCGATACCAACTGCGCGCGCGAATCGGTGTCGCTATCGGAGGCGTGGGACAGCGAGTGCCCGATGCCCATGCTGCCCACCCAGGGATAACGAAACTCGTTGCGAGCGTTTTGAAATTGGATGCTCGCGACGCGCGTGAGATCGCAGGCGAACGCCGACGCGATCAGCTTGCCGTGCAGATCGGCGATGTTCGGCATCGTGTCTTCGCTATCGTCGCTCATTGAATCGGGTTCGACAGGGCGTTCACACGTGCCCGTCCCCACGCCGATGTTCAAACGCCGCTCGATGCCGCGCACCAAATCCAGGTGTTGTTCTAGCTTGAGGCGATCGACCGCACTGAGCTGCGGCTCGAGCGTCGCGTATTGGGCTTTGACAGCCTCAATCACGCTCTTGCGTTCTGCCCTCTGAGTGTCATCGACGTCCGAGATCCCGGAGAACAATCGCTCGTACGCGTCGCGAGGCGCGTTGATGGGTGGCATCGGATTACCGGGTCCGGCGTAGCTCACCCGGCCGCGCACATCGGCTTCCAGCGAACGCACCCCGAGTTCCAGACTCGGCAGGAAACTCTGCTGCCCGATGTTCTGCGCCACCTCTTGGTCGACGCTGATCCCGTTGGCCCAGCCTGCCATGGCGCCGTCGCCATCGACGAAGGTGCCCTCTTGCAGCGTGCTGTTCGTGAACAATCCACCGACGCCCTTTTGATGCGGACCGCCAGGCCCCTTCTCGTGGACGCTGATGCTCAAGCCCTTGAGGAACAGCAGCCGATCCTTGAACGCTTCGAGGGGTTGGGTGATCTGATTCAGGCTGAAGTCCGTCTCGCTCGCCCCCAGCGTGGGCCAAAACTGTTCTTGAACCGTGCCGTTCGGATCGAACATCAAAATCAAACGCATCGGGCTGGCACTACCCGCGTTGGCTTTGAGCGAACTGAACAGCGGCAAACCGAGCAAGCCCGCCGAAGCACCGGCCGTCAACAGCTTGCGCCGTGATAACTTGTGAGCGCTCATTGGGTCACCTCGCTGGTCTGTGCATCGCCGCTTGGCGTGTCGGAAGCGGCCATCTCAGCGGCTGCCACCGGCACTTCGCTGCGGTAGCGGAACGCGTCACTCGCGACGAGCGAAACCAAGAGCTCGCCGAAATTGCCGCCGGAGTTTTTGAAGTTGGCGATAACCTGGGCCAAGCTGCACAAGTCTTCGTTCTGCTCGACGCGCCCTGCGCCGTAGCGATACCACTGCGTGACGATGCACTCCTGCACCTGTGAGCTTCCGGCAAGCCGCGCGCCGAGTTCCAGTGGACCGTCGAAATCGCCCTCGATGGTGGTGTCGCGCACGCCGTTGAGCGCCCCGGACAGATCCAGCTCCTGGCCATTCTCCTGATCCCGATAGCGCCCCAATTGGTCGAAATCCTCGAAGGGCAACCCCAAAGGATCGAGCAGGGCGTGGCAGCCCGAACACGTCCCGTCCTCGGAATGCTGAGTGAAGCGTTGGCGCGTCGTGAGCGACGGATCGGGTTTCGGCGGTACGGCGTTCACCGTCGGCGGCGGGGGCGGGGCGGGCTGACACAACAACTGGTCGCGCACGAACACGCCACGCTGAATCGGCGCGGTTTGATCGGGATGCGCGATCAGCGCCATCAGCGCGGGTTGGGTCAACAGCCCTGCGCGCTTGTCGACGTCCAGCGCCAGCGGGAAGAAATCCTGCGCGGCGGCCCCTGCGGGCAGACTGACGCCATACAGCCCTGCGAGCGCTGGGTTTACATACGCCACGTGCGATTGGAACAGATCGCTCAGCGTGCCATTCGCGAGCGGCTGCGAGCCATCGCTTGGAGCACTGCTCGGCGGGCTACCGCTCGCGTCTGCCGTCTTGGGCAAGCGCCCCCAAAACATCTCCTGCAGGAACAGCTCGAGCGAACCGCGCCAATCCTGGCTGAAGGCCGCGGGCTGTGCGTCGGGATATTCTCGCACCAGCGAGCCGAAGTTGCGCAGCGCCAGCCACTCTCGGAAGAAGTCCAGTACGCCGTCGTTGGCCTTGGGATCGCTCAGCATGCGCTTCGCTTGTGCGCGCACTCGGTCTGCAGAAGCGAGGTTGCCCTGGGCTGCGGCGTCGAACAGCTCTGCATCGGGCATCGAGTTCCAAAGGAAATAGCTCAAGCGCGACGCCATCTCGTAGCCGCCGACTCGATAACTCGAGACACTCCCTAGGTTGGGGTCCGTAGCCGCACTGTTGTTAACGGGAACGCTGTTGGTTACCGGAACGCTGCGATCGAAGTCGAAGCGGTACAAAAACTGCGGCGACTGCAGCATCGCCTCGATCACGAGCTTGATGCCAGAACTGAAGCCGCCCGCCGCCGAGGCCGCGTCGTAAAGCGTCGTGAACGGCGCGACCTCGTCGGGCGTCAGTGGCCGTCGAAAGGCCTTGGCGCCGAAATCCGAAATGAACCCGCCGGCACAAGTCGAGTCGGCCGCGCTCGTGGAACAAGGCAGCAGTTGGTCCAAGTGCGTGATGGCTTGGCCAGCAATGGCCTCCGCAGCCGTCATGTGCCCTTCGCTGAGCCACGACGTCGCACGGTGAAACTCGGCGTTGGTGCTGAAGCCGAGCACTTGGTTTTCTTCGGGAAAACGGGCTGCGAAATCGCCCGTCACGAGCCCACCGAAGAGATCGCGCACGGTTAGGTCGTATTGCACGCGCGTCAGCAGCCGGCCCTGTGCGGGCACCGGGTTTTCGGCGCCGCAGGCCAGCCCTTCGAAGTTCGGCTCGACGGGGTTCGGCACTCCGGTCGAGATCGGAGGCGCTACAGAGGAAGCCATCGGGCTCCCCGCCTGGTTGTTCACCTCAGAGCTGCCCTGGTCCGCCGCGCAGGCCGTGAGCAGACTCGCGAGCGCCGTGAGCAAACTCGTGTTGCGGGCCACGAGACGAAGCACCCCGCACCGCCATGCCGAGCGCAGTTGGCGCGTGTTTTCTCGCTCTCGTCGGGCCAAACCCATGTGCATGACTCACCGGCAGTGTAGCCTCAAACCTCTCGGGTCCAAGTGCTAACTCCTGGCCAAAACAACGCCTCACCAAGAACCATTCCGAGGGGGATCGCGGACAGCACGGGGGCGTTGTCTCATTTGCGCAACCGGTGCACACCCGAGTACCGCCATCCGATTGCTACAGCCGAGCTAAACTGAGCCTCAGGCCCGAGATCCAGGGGCCGCTCGCGTGTGCTCTGCCCCGACACGCCGGGCCCCGAAGGCGAGTGCAGGTCCGGCCCCCAAATTATTCAAAACAAGAACGGTCGTTTGCAAAACCAGTCATTCCCAAGTTCGGCAAATACGATCGATCCCGTCACGACATCAGGCCTCAGACGCCGTGCTCGGCCCCGCAGACGTAGCGATACGTTACGCCGCACTCCGCTGGGCGTCTCGACTCAACCTGCCGTGGCCCGGATCGAACTGTGGGCAGCGCGCGTCCGCCGGCGCAACTGCAAGTCGCTCGAAAACAGACTTCGCGCCTCGCGTGTGCCGCGAAACGCGTGCTTGCCGGCTTGTCGCAACTCGTCCATGAGTTGGCTCAGGAACGCGAATGCGCGTTGCCGGATTTCTGCCGTCTCGTGACCCACCGGGCGTTCACCCATGGACGCCAATCGCTTCGCAACGACGTCAGCCCGGCCCAAGGTTTCTTCGAAGCGAAAGGTGCGGTCTCCCCCGAAGGAACTCGAGTGTTCGCGCACCAACTCGATCAGTTCGCGCAAATCGAGACCGAGCTCCATCGGGTCGGTGCTGTCGCTGATGCGCGCGAGCGAACCCGTCACGTCCTTGCCGCGCAGGTTCCAATGACAAGCGCTGAGCAATTCATCGCGCAGATCTTGCCCGAACTGCAACGCCTCGGCTTCCTCTTTCTCGCTGGCAAAGGCTCCGAGCCAACGCCGCTGAGCTTCTTGCAGCGCGACCCGCGCCGGGCCTAGCAAGTCCATGCGCTCACTAGTTAACCCGGTGGCAGCCAAACGCTGACGCACCCAAGTCTGCTGCAGGATGCCGAGCAGCTCATCGGCCTCTGCCAACACGACCGAGATTCGCACGCGAGGCTCCGCCAACGCATCTTCCGGGACGCGTTCCAAATGAGCCCAAACCCCATCCAAGACATCAAGTTCTGGCTTGCTCGCCATCGCCGCTCTCACCGTCGTAATCAAGCTAGTCTCTACAACTCAGTAACGCGCGTGCGCGCAACCCACTTCCCGAGATTGGTTTAGCGCCCCACAAGGATCTTGCAAATGCCCCAAGTGAGCTCTAACCAAATCGATCCGGAAATCTTGTCGCAGTTCGGCGCACCCATGGAATCCTCCAACCCCTCTAGTTCGATCAAGTCTGGTTCGATCAAGCCTCTGACCGAGCTCGCCCCGGGCACGAAACTCATCGTCGCAGGCGACCGCTTCGTAGAAGTGTCGCCTGCGTTAGCAAAAGTGTTCAAAGCGGGCGATGCGCTCTACGCAGTTGCAGCTACGGGCGAGGTGCTTCACGTACCCGCTGCTACACGTCGAACCGTAGATGACGCAGTTGCCCGAGCACGTGCTGCATTTCGTCGCATGGGAGCGATTTCCGACGCCCAGATTTCGGAATTTTTCGTTCAGTTTTCAGATCGGTTATCGGATGACGCAACCTGGCGTCGCATCCTGGAAGTGAACGAACGCGACGTGGCTGCAGCCAAATTGCGCGGCCGCTCCACGACGCGTTTGGTCGCGACCGATACGCTGCGCAGCGGCGTGGTGCAAGGCTTACGCGGTTGGGTTTCCCAATCTTCCCAGCGCGGCCGCGTGATCGAGCGCGTACAGCACGAGGGCTGGCACGCGGACTTGGTCGGTGCCGAACTCGGGGTCGTCGGCTTCGTATTCGAAGGCCGTCCCAACGTCGTCGCCGACGCGACCGGCGTGCTCCGAGGAGGAAACACCGTAGTGTTTCGCATCGGACGCGACGCGTTGGGCACGGCCAAAGCGATGCTCGAGTTCGCATTGACTCCAGCACTTTCAGCGGCCGGCTTGCCCGAAGGCGCGGTCTCGTTGATCGATAGCCCGGAGCACGCCGCCGGTTGGGCTTTGTTCAGCAACCAAAACGTCTCACTCGCCGTCGCGCGCGGATCCGGCCCGGCGGTGGCAACTTTGGGCGCGCTCGCCCAGCAAGCCGGCATCCCGGTCAGCTTGCACGGCACGGGCGGCGCCTGGATGTGCACCAGCGCGACGACCGACGTCCAAGACTTCGAAGAGTCCGTCGTCAAGTCGCTCGATCGCAAGGTCTGCAACACGCTCAACGTGTGCTGCATCTTGCAGGAACGCGCGCAGCAGCTGCTCCCCGCGTTCTTGCGCGGGCTCGAACGGGCCGGCGCGCGCCGCGGTCAAGGTTACAAACTCCACGTCGCCCAGAGCTCGCAGCAATACGTCCCCAGCGAACTGTTCACCCAGAAGCTCAACGTGCGACGGGCCGAAGGCGACGTGCTCGAGCCTCGTGCCGAGTTGCTCGCCGACGGGGCACTGGGTACGGAGTGGGAATGGGAAGATACGCCCGAGGTGTCCGTGGTCGTGGTCCCGAGCCTCGATCACGCGATCGAACTGTTCAACGAGCACAGTCCGCAGTTCGTGGCCACGCTGGTCAGCGCTGACGAGAGCGAACACCAACGCTTCTTCCAGGCCGTGAATGCGCCCTTTGTCGGTGATGGATTCACGCGTTGGGTCGACGGGCAGTTTGCCCTGCGCCGCCCTGAACTCGGCTTGGCGAACTGGGAGCACGGGCGGCTCTTCGGCCGCGGCGGCGTGCTGAGCGGCGACAGCGTGTTCACGGTCCGCACGCGCGTGACGCGAGAACGCTGAGACAGCTCGCGCACGGGTGAGACCTGCCGCGGGACCACGATTTGGGGCCGAGAGCCAAACTCGGCACCGGGAAAAAGCTCAGCCAAAGGCTGGGTGACGGGCTCGTTTTCCCCTGCATTGGCAGCCAAAACCCCTTGCCCCGCGTCCGCACTCTGAGCTAAGTACGGCGCCCCGCTGGAAACAGTGGGGATGTCTGGGTAGCTCAGTTGGTAGAGCAGTGGATTGAAAATCCTCGTGTCGACAGTTCGATTCTGTCCCCGGACACTGAAAAACTAGGGGGATTTGTAACGAAGGGCTTCTCTGGCTTTGCCGGGGGAGCCCTTCGTCGCTGGAACCCAGCGGCTCACGCGATAGATGAACGCGTCAGCGCCGCCGAGCTGGTCACCGCGTCAACGCTTGGCGCCCGGGGTCCCCGGCGACCGCATGATCCAGGCACGTGGCGCCTGCTGGGCAGGCGTGGTCCGAAGTAGTCCCGGCTGCTGGTCGACGGGGCGCTCCCGCCGCTCGACGAGGAGCCATTGCTGCTTGGCCGCCGCGACGGGGCCGAAGTCCTGGCGGTCCGACCCGCCACTGCCCGCCCCAATCCTCGGCGGCCACGCACTAGACGCATGCATCCCGCGCGCATTCACCTGGAGAACACACCAGGGCCGCCGCTTCGGACAAGGGGTTGTGGGTTATCACCGACGACGCTTGCTGAAGCGGGGTGCGCTTGGGAGTTCCGCTGACCAAGACAGCGTCATGAAGGTAACGAGTCGATAGCGTTTCGGCGATCGCTCATTCTCCCGAATTGCGCCGAGCATGGAATGCGGATGAGACGTATTCGTGAAAACCACAGTGAAACGCACTGTGCTGTTAAGTACCGAGGGGTAGCAACCGTACCTTCTAGCAACCCGGCGCGATCACCACTGGGGGGTGGGGATTCGCAACGACTCCTATGAAGACCCTAGCCCACCCCCTTCTCAATCTTCCTGTTGCGCCTGACACCGAACCACCTCCTGCAGAGGTAACGCGAACCCACTCGATGGTGGTTCCCGCGGGAAGCGGGGCGCCCCGGTTCCTCGGCTCCGCATCCGAAGCTTTCGTGGCTGCATTGGTAGCCATGGGAGTAGAACAAGCCTTCGGCGTCTTTGGCGGAGGCATCGCCCCCTTCTGCTCGGCTCTTTCGCAGAGCCCCATCCGACTGATGCATTGCCGAAGCGAAGCCGGCGCATCCTTCGCGGCCATCGAATCGTCGCTAGCGAGCGGGCGTCTCACCGTGGTCGTCGCGACGACGGGTCCTGGACTCACGAGCTTGGTGACCGGCATGGCCGCAGCGCGGAGTGAAGGGGCCCACGTCTTGTTCGTCTCGGGCGCGACCACGCCGGCGCAACGCGGGCGCGGCGCGTTCCAAGAAACGAGTTACCACGCCGCTGGCTTGGGAGCGCTGCTGCAGCCCGGCAGCCTGTTGCACTGCGCGCAGATGTTGGAAGATCCGGCGGAGCTCGCGCCCCTCTGCGCGCGTCTGGCTAACGGTCTGCATCAACCCGGGGGTTTCGTAGCGCACGTTGGGTTCCCGCTCTCGGTGCAGACAGCCCCGGGTCAGGACGTGGCGATCCGAGTCTCGCACGCTGGAAGCCCCAAACCGGACCCAATGGCGATCACACGTTGCCGCGAGCTGTTGCGGCCCGGTCGTTTCGTGATTTGGGCGGGCTTTGGTGCTCGTCACGCGGCGGCCGAGGTGCGGCGACTGGCTGAAGCAGCGCGCGCCCCGGTGATGTGCTCCCCACGCGGCAAGGGCGTGATGCCGGAAAGTCACCCCTTGTTCTTGGGCGTAACCGGGCTGGGTGGCCATGCGCGAGTGTCCGACTACTTTGCCGACACTGCGGTCGATCGTGTGTTGGTTCTGGGTTCACGGTTGAGCGAGATGACGTCATTTTGGTCGCAGCGCTTGGCACCGGCGGGTGGTTTCGTGCACGTGGACGTCGATACCTCGGCATTTGGGGCGGCCTATCCCAACGTGCGCACTTTTGGCGTGCAAAGCGACGTCGCGGAGTTCGCGCGCGAGCTTTCGCACCAGTATGCAGACGAAGCGCCGCTTACGCCGAAAGTCATGCGCCGCGCCTCGTTCAAGCCGCTGCCTAAAGTCGGACCACTGGTGCGCTACAGCGCGCTCATGAGCAGTGTCCAACGCAAGGTCGTAGAGCACAGTAGCGCGGTGGTGTTGACCGAGGCCGGTAACTCGTTCATGTTGGGCAACCACTATCTGAGCTTCGATGCTCCGCACCGTTATCGGGTGAGCACACAATTCGGTTCCATGGGGCAAGCGGCGGCGGGAGTGCTCGGGGCTGCCTGCGCGCGTGGCAAGGCGGTGGCACTCGTGGGAGACGGAGCCCTGTTGATGTTCAACGAACTCAGCACCGCCGCCAAGTACGGCATCCCTGCCGTGTGGGTGGTGCTGAACGATGCGCGTTACGGCATGGTGGAAGATGGGATGCGCTCGATTGGCTGGACGCCGTTCGAAACGGACTTTCCCCGAACCGATTTCGTGGCCATCGCCGAAGCCATGGGCGTGCGCGGCACCCGCGTGACGGACGAGCACCAACTCGACAAAGCGCTTGGCGAAGCGCTCGAAGCCGACGGCCCCTTCTTGGTGGACGTTTGGATCGACTTGTCCGAGCAAGCGCCTACCAATCGGCGCAACGATAGCCTGCAACGACAGGGCGTAAATCCGGAGGCAGCAGAATGACGTCCAGCTCTGGGCCCACGGGCGGGCCCCTCGAAACAGCGAAGTTCCCCGATCAGCTGCTCGCGCGAGTCGTAACTCCGGGTGATGAACCTCGGGTTCACGGTTATGACGTGCAGAGCGACTTGGTGCATCACTACGACCTGGTGGCGCTCACCATCCTGTACCTCACGGGTGAACTGCCTGAGCCCAAGGCAGCGGCGGCGGTTCGCGCGGCGTTGGTCTTCATTTCCCCCATTTCCGTAGCCCACGCTTCGGTGCACGCGGCCGTGCTCGCGCGCCTGTGTGGCAGCCCGCCCAGCGCGGTCTTCGGTGTGGCCGCCGTCGGTGTGGCGGAACAGTCGCGCTTTGAGCTCGACGCGTTCAGCGACTTGTTCGAGTGGCTGAAGCACCCGACGCGCGAGTACCCCGACGCCCAGCGCTGCACTACGGACGCGCAGCGCCAGGAAGCCGAACGCCTTCGTCGTGCACTGCCCGCAGGATACGAGCTCGAGATCTTGAACCACGCTCCAACTTGCATGGCGCTGACTTTGGCCATCCTGCAGCAGGCGGGCCTGCGCCGACGCGAACAATTCGAGGCTGTGCTGGCCTTGGCTCGCTTGCCCAGCGCGCTCGCTGAAGCGTTCGCCGAACGCGCTGTTAACTTTTCCGACTACCCGATCAACCTACCGCCAATCGAGTACCGAGCTCCGGATGTCCAAACTCCCAATGACCAGCGTTGAGTCCATCATCACCCACTGCGCCCACTGGGGTTACGATGAGCATCAGTACTTCGGCTACCGGGTCTTCGAAGAACTCGTCGGACACGAAACCCTGACGGGCCTCACCGCCCTCAGTACACTGGGAAGACGACTCCCGAGCAACGAGCTCGGCGTGCTCGACGATGCCGCAACAGCTCTTACTCTGGCCGATCCGCGAATTTGGCCACTCAAACTCACGCGCACGGTGGCAAGCTATGGCGGGAGCCTCGCGGGCATCTCCGCGGGTTTGCTCGCCCAGGAGGATGCTCGCATCGGGCCGTGGGCTGTGCAAAGGTCGGCCGAACTGTTGGCGCGCTGGCAGTCGGCAGCATCGGCGGCTGGAGCGTCACTCGAGAGCACCGTGGGCGAATACCTGGCCACTCACCCCTTCGTGTGGGGCTTCGGGACACCGTATCGAGTGCGCGATGAGCGTCTGGTCGCGTTCGAGCAACGCATTCGATTACGGGAGCGTGACGGCCTGACCTTCTGGCGCCTCTTTCAAGACGTTGCGCGCATCGTTCACCTGACGCGGAAAGTGCCAGCAAACATGGGTATGGCGGTGGCGGCTGCATTTCTGGACTTGGGCATACGACCGGAGGAAATGGGCGTGATCGTGACGGCACTCATATCCCACATGTTCATGGCCAACGGTGTGGAAGGAACCCAGGACGCCCCCGCTGTGCTGCGTTGCCTACCCGTATCTGCCTTGCGCTACACCGGCTGCGCGCCTCGCCAAAGCCCCGCCAGCAGGGCAGACTGTGGTTCCGAACAAACAGGCCGCGCGGTCACGGTTACAGAGTAACAGAACGATTGCTGCTTGCACCTCCCCATTCCTGGTTCAGATCTGTTCTGGACAAGTCAAAGCGAGTCACTCGTTAAACAGGGAGATGCGATGGCGTGCCAGATTGTAAAGACCAAAGGTGCGGTGTTCGCAGTTTGGGGAAGGCCCGAAGTTGCTGACGTCGACCGCGTCGTTGCGGCGATCACTGAAACAGCGCAACAGGCGGGGAAGCCGATTGTGTACCTCACTCGAGTCCCACAGGGTGCGCCGGCTCCAGAGGGCGCTGCAAAGCGACGTATGGATGAGATCCTTGATCCAGTACTCAAGAACCTCTCCTCCTATCATGTAGTGTTCGAAGGTGAAGGGTTCGGCGCGGCGTTCAAGCGCGGTGTGCTGACCAACCTGCTGCAGCCGTTCTGGCGCAAGCGCATGTTCTTCGTGCACGCGACGTGCGCCGACGTGAAAGCCAAGCTCCTACCCGAAGAGGTCGGCCCCGCGCAGGCAGTGCTCGATCTGGCTCGCAGCCGCGGCCTGCTCACCGGCACTTTGCCCACGACCACAGCGGCTGCGATGGCCGCGCAATAGCTCCAGCCGGACGTCAGCCAATCGCGGACGGCGGCGCACGACCGATCCGCCGAGACGTGGCGTCCGATGAGGCGACGTTCTCGCGTCGCAGACTTCACGATCAGCACTGCCGTCGAAGGCGCGACGCGGGTCACCGCGAAAGTGGTCGACGGCAACGAACGCGAAATCAACAACGGCGCAGAGGGGCTGGCTGAGCGTAGGCAAGTGATCGAAGGCGTGACCGAAGAAGTGCTCGACGGCGAAATGTTGCGCTTGGGCGTGCTCGAAGTGAAGCCCCATACCTAGTGCTGGGCTCTGAGCGGCTCGCTGAGCTCGGGCGACGGCCCGCGCGGCCGGCAGACAGCAGCGGCGCGATCCGGTCGACGTCGCCGTCATGGCGACGGATGAACACGAGCGCGCCACGCGCCAGCTCGTAGGAACGCGCGCACAGCACGTAGGCCTGTTGCCGGAGCACGGAAGCCTCGCGGCGTTCGGTTGCCCGTTGGCGCAGGCCAAGCAATTCGATCATGCGATTGGCGACCTCGCGCGCGTGGCTGAGCTCCTCACTGCTGACGAGCGTCCTGCCTTCCAGTCTATCCCATTCGTCGAAGAACGACTCGACCAGTCCCACGACGTCGAAGGCGATGTTCTTGTAGCCGCTCGCATGACGACATCTATCGAGCAGCCTCGGATTCATGATGCCGCGCTTGGCCAGAGCGAACGCGTCGGCGTGCAAACGCTCCCGTAACTCGCGACCATGAGCACTCAGCGCTTCGAGCTCCTCGTCGTGCTGCAACCCCTGCTGCCAGCGGCTGTGCGAGTAGCCGAGCGCCAGCGCGTAGTCTTCGAGTTTGTCGATGACCGCAATCTCGAGTGGCAAGCGGCTGAGCTCGGGCCGATGCGCGACGATCTTCGGATATGCGCCCAAGACCGTCCGCACCACGCTCTCTGGATCGAAGCTGATGGGCAACAGTTGGGCGTTCGTGACGGCACGTATTTCTGCCTCGACGCGGCGAAACGCTAAATGAAACGACGACGCGGACGCGGCGGCGGCAGTTTGGATGGAACTTCTCGCAAGACCTCTGCTCGACATGGCTGTCCTTTCTCAGGGCCGCACAGCGACCGTTTGCGAGGGATCGGCCAGTCGAAAACACAGTTGCGGAGATTTTCGCGACCGCGAACTCGACAGAGAGCAGACTCAACGGCCCAATGCGTCGAAGCCTCGCGACGCAGCCCTGCGACCCGGCGACAGGCAAGCAACCGCGCCTGAACGATAGGTGCTTGCGCGGGTTCGCTGCTCGAAGTCGAAGCAGCCCGCGGTGCGCTCGGTCCCTAACCGCGCTTGTTACCAGGGGCCGAGCTCTTGTGCGTGCGCACGCCGCTCGGCTTGGCTTTGGGGCTCCTACTCGCGCGCTCGGGGGCGGCACGCAAGCTGTGCTTGGGCGGCGCCTTCGTCAGTTGGGGCTTCTTCTTCGGCTGCACCAGGCGCGCGTCCTCTTCACTCGCTTCGCGCACGGATTCCATGTGAGCGATGCGCAAGGGCCACGTCGGGTAGTCGCGCAGCTTCAAGCGCTCTGAACGAACCACGACATTGGCCACCAGGGTCGGCATGCCGCGCGCGACCAACGCGATCGCGAGCAGCTCCTCGACCTCGTCGTGTTCCCAAGGCGCCAGGCGAGGCGGGGGTGGCTCGGGGACTCGTTTGCTCGGGATCCCCGCTGGCTCGTCATCGCCGGGCTGAACCCCAGCGCGCACCATGAACTCGTCACAGGTAATGAGCCCGTCGCGATAGTCGTGGAAGGTTCGCTGATCGACGCGAAACGCGTTCAAGTATGCCGCCGCCAATTCAGCGTCCAGCGCTCCGCGTCCCGCCTCGAGCTGAGTGACTCGGCCGGTGTCGGCGAAAATCTGAGCCGGCTTCCAGCCATAACGCTGGCGCAGCTCCTTCAGCCTCTGCCCCACCCCCGCGTGCGCGGCGCTCGCTTTCAACTTCGGCACGTCCCGTAGGCTAACGCGACTGGGCCGC
>DATAHU010000229.1:0-25935 GCA_036263015.1 Polyangiaceae bacterium
ACGCAACTGGATCTCGTTCCAAGCCGGTGAGATCCGCAGTTGCCCCGTGTGCCACGGCCTCAACACCGCAAGCCAGCTCGGTACTGGGGTCCCCGACAACGAACCGCAAGCGCTACGCGACCTGATGTCGCGCTGGCTCGATCGTTAATTTCCATCAACAATGCGCCGGAAGGCTCGGCGCTGCTGAAGAACTGGGCGGGCGAGCAATCGTGCACGTCGAAGTCAACAGCCGCAAAGGCTCTTCACTCGTTCGACGATCCCACGCAGGGTGCGAGCATCCTGCTCGAACTGCCCAGGGGTACTCGGAACGATTGTCTTCGTTTCGGCGAGGATGTCTGCAAGACGGCTCTGCGCCTTGGAGTCGAGCTTCAGCTCACGCAACTGTTGGAGCCCTTCCGCAACTACGGACTTGCCGGCAAGACCCGTGATGTAACGTAAGCGAATGGCCCCCTGAGTGCCCGCTGCGAACGGCTCCATTTCGATGGCGAAAGCAGCCCACGAGCAGCAGCGATGTTCGTTTTGTGCGAAACGCGCCACCCTTTCGAAAAGCTGTTCATCTCCTGTAAATTCGAAGACAAAACTGTCGTCGAGTTCGCGAACATGACGCGGCAATCGCAGCAAAATCTCGACGGCCGAGTTCAAGTGTTCTTCGAGTTCACGACGCGAGAACACCTGTGGTGAGCACAGGATTGGAAGGTTGTGATCGATGGGGGTCTTGGCGTCTTCTTGGTGCATCATGGGGTATCTCCTGTCGTTGAGTCCGATTGGGAGCCCGAGATCAGAGCTGCTGCGCCACTTGCGTTGGGTTTACAGCAAGCGACCGTTGCGTCACACGCTATGGGGGAACGGCATTTGGCTCGCCGCAGAACGCGGAACAGGGCGACAGTCGACACCGTGGCGGCAAACAACGAGCCCGCCACAGCGAACTCGGCGTCGCGATGAAAGACGGCCGCAAACGCGGACAGGAGACCACCCGTCAATCCCAGCGCCCCCACGAACGGCGCCGCACAGCACACAGCGCAGCCAAGCATGGCCACGACGCTTGCCAGTCCGACCACGCGTGCAGCGGTTGAAGTTCCTCTCGCAGCGGGCATTCGCATCTGATTCTCCTCTCGCGACGCTGAGCTGATTCGTGCGTCCAGGGGCGCTAGGCGCGCCACCCAGGCTCGTGACAAAACAATCCAACTTTTTACGTCACGTTCGCAGGCCCCGCGCCTATTGCTAGTGTGTTGGCGTCGACGGCACGAACTCCCGATGATGGCTGAGCGCGCATGGATAGCGTCCGTCGCAGCAACATACACAACGCCTTGGTAAGTCTGTCAGGCGGTGACCGCAGTGCGTTCGCCGCACTGGTGGACGACCTGTGGCCGGTCGTACTCTCGTTTGCCCAGCGCGCCCTCGGGCGAAGTGCAGACTCCGAGGACGTGGCGCAAGAGGTTTTCTACCGAATCTGTTCACGCATCGCGGACTTCGATCCAGAACGCGATGGCGTCGCGTGGGCGTTCGGCATTGCACACTATGAAATCATGACGCTGCGGCGACGATTGCAACGTCGTCGCGAGATCCACGATCAGGCTGCGCTGATGAGTTTGGCAGATCCGGGTGCTTCGCAAGAGACCCAACTTCTCGAGCACGAACTCGAACGCCTGCTAGCGAGGGTCGTTGCTGACTTGAGTTGCCAAGAGCGACTACTTCTCGGTCTCCCCGGCGCCGACACAGCCGCGAGCATGACGAACCCCATTGCCAAGCCGAATCAAGCAAGCCCGGCACAACGCAAACGCAGGCAGCGCGCCTTGGACCGGCTGCGCGAGCTATGGAGCAAGATCCATGGTGACACGTGAACAACTGATAAAGCGAGGTCTTTGGGCGTACGAGACGGGTCAGCTGCGCGCCGCCGCTCGCGTGGCGTTCATAGTCTTACCCATGACGGCACTCTGCTTGATAGAGACTCGAGATCGCGCGCTCTGTTCACTCATCGCAGGCACGCTGCTAATCGGATCGATTGGACTGCGCTGGCTCAACCGCGACGGTCGAGTTGCCGCCTCGGCGGGGCTACGCGCAGGTTTGATTCCGCTCGGAGCCGGACTGATTCTCGACCACTTCGGAACGAAATGCGCGCTCGGCATCGATCCCGTGTTTTGCACCTTGTGCGCCAGTGCCGCCGGGGCCTGGGCGGGCCTCTATCTAAGGGCCACGCTCGCCAAGCATTCGAACGGTACGCGTGCTCAGCGAATCATGCTCCTACTGGCGATGAGTTCGGTTGGTGCGCTAGCAGCAGCGCTGGGGTGCGTCCGCCTGGGGTTAGTTGGCCTCGGTGCAACACTCGCGAGCTTGATACTAGTTCCAGCGGTGTCCGCGCTCGGAGAACGATTCGCTCAAACCTAGCCACTCTGCTTGTGATATCAACGCCTCATGCTCAAGGGATACTGGATCGTGCGCTTAGACGTGACCTCACCGGATGCCTACGCCCAATACGCGAGCTCGACACCTGCAATCTTGTCCGCCTTTGGTGGCCGCTTCTTGGCTCGGGGCGGACGACACGAGGTGGTAGAGGGCAGCGCGCGTGCACGCAACACAGTGATCGAGTTTCCGAACTACGAAGCCGCGCTGGCTTGCTACCGGTCACCCGAATACCAAGCGGTGCGCGAGAAACGCTTGGGCGCAGCGCAGATCGACATCGTCGTGATCGAGGGCTATCAGGGCTGAGCTCACTTCGCTTGCAAATTGCTGGTGAGCCGAAGCCCCACACCAGACCAGATCTCGTCCCTCTGAAGGTTCGATTTTCCCGTGCCAAACGGGAGCAGACGCAAAGTCTACGCTCAAGTCGAGCGGTACCCGCGCCGTTCTGGATGCCCAAGAGGGATGATAGCTTCCAAACCAACGGTCGTCGTCGTCGACGACGACCCAATCGTTTTAGAACAGGTACGGTTCGCTTTGGAGGGTGCAGGCTGTCGCGTAATAACGCGCAACCGCGCAATTGGCTGCGTAGCCCTCACGCTCCAAGATCAGCCAGACCTGCTTCTTCTAGACGTCGGAATGCCGGGCGTGGAAGGCGACATGTTGGTGCGCCTGTTGATGGTCGCATCACCACAGAAGCGCACGCGCGTAGTGTTGTATTCGAGTCTACGTGAGCCCGAGCTCGAGCGCCGCGTCGTATCCTCCGGAGCCGATGGTTACATCTGCAAGACCAAGGACACCGCAGCCTTGGTCAAACAAGTAAACCGTCATCTAGCGGCTCGCGCCCGCCCTGAATCTAGCAGCTCTGGCACCTCTAGCAGCTCTGGCACCTCGCAAAGCAATCAGGCGATCAGCTCGCGCGACTTCAGCCGCAGACCGCACGTCTTGTTCGTCGACGACGACATGTTGATACTTTCGTCTTACCGCCGGATCGTGCAACGGGAAAACATGGACGCGGAGTTTGCGCTGTCCGGCACTCAAGCTCTCAAATGGATCATCTCCGGAGATCCGCCGGACGTCGTCGTCAGCGACCTGATGATGCCGCCGCCAGGGGGCGATGCCGTCTATGCCCAAGCCGTCGCCGCCGACCCGAGCTGGAAGCATCGCTTCGTGTTCGTGTCAGGCGTGCGTGAAGCGCCCCAAGTGTTGGGGGGTTCGTTCAACGGGCCGCTCTTGGCCAAACCGGTCGAGCCCAGCGAGCTCATTGCCGCGATCAGGCTGCGCTTGGAACGAACCACCGGCGCCATCGGCGCAGCGTGACAGCCCCGCACTTCGCTGGAGGAAGTACGCGCCCAAAGCCCGTTCGGCCCTGGGCGCTCGTTCAAATGCCGTGCTTCACTCGCAGCTACTGTTGCCCAACCCGCCGCCAGGAGGATTGTTGCAATTGAGGTTGTCGTTGCACACCTCACCCGCGCAACAATTCTGACCTTCGGCGCCACAGTCCGCTGCTTGGTCGGCGACGCACTGGCTGTCGTCGAGGCGCGGACCGCCCGGATTGTCACAGCTGAGCCCGTTGTCGCACTGTTCACCTCGGCAACACACTTGGCCTTCAGCGCCACAAGTCGGTGTCGGGTCCGCGGCGGCGTCGCTTTGACCCGGTCCAGGTCCTGGCCCTTGGTTAACAGCTTGGCAAGTTTGGTTGCGGAAGAAACCGCTGCATTCGAAGCCGTCATTGCAAGTCCGACGCGCACAGCAGGCTTGGCCGTCCCCGCCGCAGGCGGCCGCATCGGAGCCCGCGTCTGCGCCGGCATCCGAGTCGTTGCTCGGCGTGGACGCATCGGAGCCTGCACCAACCGCTGCGTCAGCGGACGTCGGTGCCGCAGCCGCGTCGCCAGCCGCAGACGCGTCAGCGCCTGTTCCCTTGCTGCCGCCGTCCTTGGCCGAATCGGCGGTATCATCCGTGGTGCTTGGAGTTCCCCCGTCAGTTCCGGGAGAACCGCCGGTTTGCGAGTCATCGCTCGAGTCGTCCTGCGTCGGCTTGGTCGCCGGCTCGGAGGGCCCCGTCGTCGCGGGACTGGAAGCGTCGGGCTGTGCAGCGGAGGCAGCAGCGTCCGCTTGTGTGTGAGCCCCGGCATCGCCCACCGCAGCTTCGCTCGAGTCATCGCCGCATGCAGTCAGAGTGCTGGCGCCAACTCCAAGCAAGCCGCTCAAAGTGACCAGCGAGAGAAATGAAGGGAGGGATTTGCGATTCATGGTGAACACAGGCTTTACCTTTCTCTAAGCTGCGCTGGGCAGCGCACTCGGCGCCGGCTCGAGCGCTCCCGGGAGCACCGCGCCAACAAGATCTGTAACCGTAGTCCCACAACAGCGTCCTGAAAAAGGCACAATCGGGAACTGTGCCGATAGCTGTTTCGCTGCGACCCAACACGGCAGTCGAGGTTGGCGTTAGGTTTCCACCAGACGCGAACATTGTTGTGAAAGCGTGCCGCAGGCTCGTATCGGCGAGGCCCGCCTCCTGAGCCTGCAAAAGATTAACACTCGTATGAAAGAATGTTTTCTGGTGCATAGGCCCGAACGCGTTGGTCCGTCACGGGCCTGCAAGCGAGAGCCCCAGGGTGGCCAGCGGACGAGGCGCGCGGCGGCCAACGGCCGTGACTAGGGCCTTGCGCTCAATCCTGCACACGACCTCGCTCGTCGAAACACCTTCCGGCCGCCGATTCGACCGGGAAATACTCTGCCGAATCGAGCAGAAAGCCTCAATTCGGTAGGCTCATTTCCGGGTGGGTCGTTTCTATTTGTACCCGGCGGCCGGGTTTCAGACACTGCGTTTCCCAATCATGTCCGTGGATGCCTTCGTCGAGTGGCCGAGTTTCATGCAAATCCCCGAAGAGGACTCGGTCGTCGTGCCGCGTCCCAAGGGGCAAGCTCTGTCGCCTTACATTTGGTGGAATGGCGAGATCAAGAACGCTCACGACCAGAGCATTCACTATTACGCCAATGCACTGCACTACGGCACGGCGGTATTCGAAGGCATTCGCTGTTATCCTACGGCAAACGGCGCAGCGCTGTTTCGCCTGAAGGATCACATGGAACGCCTGGTGGGGTCGGCGCGAATCTACGGTATGAAGCTGGGCTTCAGTGTCGAGGAGCTTTGCCGTGGTGCGCTCGACGTCACTCGCCAAAATGGCGTATCGAACGCTTATCTGCGGCCTCTCGCTTTCTTCGGCTATGGCCCGATCGACATCACTCCGAAGAAGGAGTGCGCGGTCAACGTATTCATCGCGACGCGAGAGTTGGGGTACTTTCTCGGGGAAAAAGCGCTGCGCAACGGGGCGCGTTTGATGGTCTCTTCGTGGCGCAAGTTTCCGCACGCTTGTCTGCCAACGATGGCGAAAGCCAGTGGCCACTATGCCAACAGCGTGCTCGCCGCCCACGAGGCCTATGACCATGGCTTCGACGATGCGATCCTCCTGAATCAGGACGGGACTGTATCCAGCACTACTGGCGGCAACTTGTTCTTCGTGCGCGGTCATACGCTGTATACCAACGACACGACTTCGGCGATCGTCCCTGGAATCACGCAGGACAGCATCCTGACCCTGGCGCGCGATGCGGGCGTCGACGTCAGCATTCGCGCTTTCACCCGCGAAGAGTTGCTGCGTGCGGACGAAGTGTTCATGACGGGCACAGCAGCCGAGGTCACGCCGGTACACGAGATCGACGGCATCGAGTACCGCACCGGCAAATCAACGCTAGCCGCGCAGTTGCAGGGCGCATACCTGGCAACGGTGACGGGGCGCAATCCCGCGCACAAGGAGTGGATTGCGCCCGTGTGACGAAAACCGGGCGAAATCACCACGCAGTCGGTGGCCGAGTGCCAACGGTCTCTGCACCCGACTCGGGCGGCTCGCGTGGTGTCTGATTGCTGGCTACTGGTTTACAGGTTGCGCGGCGCAACCAAGTTCCGACCCTAGTTCCCGAAGTTTGACGTTGCATGCGTGCACGCTCGCCGACGGCAGCGTCGAAGCCGAGTGCGGGTCACTGAGCGTGCCGGAGGACGAGAGCAAGCCCGAGGGACGCATGCTCTCGCTCAATCTGGCAGTGATCGAAGCCTTGGCGGCGCGCCCCAAGGCGGATCCGCTCGTGATCTTCGCGGGCGGCCCGGGTCAGGCCGCAACCGAGAGCGGCGCGTTCATCGCCCGAGCCCTTTCACGCGTGCGTCGATATCGAGACATCGTCTTGGTCGACCAGCGAGGCACCGGCAAATCACACGCCCTGTTGTGTCCCGACGACGGTGACGTAGCGCTCGAGCGTCGCTTCGACCGCGAGCTCGACGTCAACGACGTGCGTCAATGTCTAGCCAAGCTGGATGCAGATCCGAGTCGCTACACGACGCCCGCAGCACTGGCCGACCTGACGCGAGTACTAGATGCGCTCGGTTATCAGCGTGTAAATCTCTGGGGCGGCAGCTACGGCACCCGCGTCGCGCTAGCGTTTGCGCAGCAGTTTCCAGAGCGCACGCGTCGCATGGTGCTCGACGGTGCGGCCCCTACGGATATCGAGCTGCCTTTGTTCGTCGGCCGCGACGCTGAACGCGCGCTGGGCCGCTTGTACGCGGACTGCGCCTCGGACCCTCGCTGCCATTCGGCGTTTCCGCGGGGACGCGACAGCTTGGATCAGATTCTGGCTCGCTTGCGCTCGGGACCGGAACAAGCGACGTTGACGCATCCGCGCACTGGGCAGAAAGTGACCATCCCCATCCACTACGAGGGCTTCGTCGCGGGACTGCGCAGTCTGCTTTACGTGCCCCAGATGACCGCGCTCTTGCCGTTGATGATGGCGCAAGCCGAACAACACGAGTGGGGCGCTTTCGTGACCGCCGTGCTGACGCTTTCGGACAGCATGGGGGAGACGCCGATCCCGCTCGGTATGTTTCTTTCGGTCGTATGCTCTGAAGACGTGGTGCAGATCAGCGATGCAGACGTCGTGAACAACACGCGTGACAACTTCTTTGGACGCGCGTGGCTAGACGACATTCGCCGGATTTGCGAGTTCTGGCCCAAGGCCAAGCTCGACCCACACTACTTCGAGCCGTTCACCGGAGACACTCCCAGTTTGGTGCTCTCCGGTGCGGAGGATCCGGTGCTACCCCCGAGTTGGGGTGAACTCGTCGCGGGGCGTTTGGCACACGCCAAGCACGTCGTGGTGCCAGGGATGGGTCACGGCGTCACGAGCGTTGGCTGCATCCCCGAGCGCATCGCAGAGTTCATCGAGGGCGACCAAGACGTTTCGGAGCTCGACTTCGAGTGCGCGGAGCGCGTTCACCGGCCGCCCTTCTTCACGAGCGCGGCTGGGCCAATGGCATTGGGAATGACGAAGTGATCGAAGTCCACGATCTGCACAAGAGTTACGGCGCGATCCATGCCGTGCGCGGAGCGAGCTTCGTCGCACACACCGGTCGTATCACAGGCATTCTCGGCCCCAACGGCGCCGGCAAGACGACCACGCTGCGCATCATATCTTCACTCGTCAAACCCGACAAAGGCACTGCCCGCGTTGACGGGATCGACGTGGGCGCCGAGCCCTTGACCGTGCGCAGCCGGCTCGGCGTGCTGCCGGACAGTCGCGGCCTGTATCCGCGTCTGACCACGCGCGAGCACTGGCGCTACTTCGGCCGTCTGCAGGGCGTCGAGCGCGAGCAGCTCGAATCGCGGATTGTTGATTTGGCGCGCTTGTTGGAAGTCGTGCCCTTGTTGGACCGCCGCGTGGAAGGGTTCTCGCAAGGGGAACGCACGAAGGTCGCCATTGGACGGGTACTGGTGCACGAACCGAGCAACTTGATCCTCGACGAAGCCACCAACGGTCTCGACGTGATGAGCACCCGCGCGCTGCGCTCGGTGATCCAGAACCTGGCCGCTGCGGGCACTGCAGTGTTGTTCTCGACTCACATCATGCAAGAGGTCGCGGCACTGTGTCAGCAGATCGTGGTATTCGCCGCGGGTCGCGTCGTCGCGGAAGGCACCGCAGAAGAGCTACGTGCCAAGGCGGACCGCGATAACTTGGAAGATGCATTCGTCAGTTTGATCGGCAGCGGGGAGGGCCTAGTCGCGTGAAACTTCGAGCTAGACTGGTGCGCGCTGTGCTGGAGAAGGAGATCTTGGATCACGGCCGCGATCGCCGCAGCCTGCTCGCGACGTTGATCTTGCCTGCCGTGGGTCCATTGGCGTTGGTCGCGATCTTTCAAGTCGTTTCCGACATCCAACAATCCCACCCGTTGGTCGTGCCGGTCCAAGGCGCTGAGCGTGCCCCGCTTCTGATGAGTCAGCTGGAGCAGCAAGGCGTGCAGCTCGAGCGCGTGGAAACGAACCCGATCGAGCTCGTGAAGAGCGCTCAGCGCGATGCAGCGTTGGTGGTATCCAAGAATTTCGAGGAGCGCTCGAGTCAGGCGCGTTCGGCGAAGGTCACGCTCTATACCGATGCCGCGCGTCCACGCGCCGCGGCGAGTGGTCACCGGCTCGAGTTGATGTTGGTGAATTACTCGCAGGAACTTGGCGCCCTACGCCTGCTCGCGCGAGGCGTTTCACCCGAGATCCTCAAGCCGCTACAAGTGGATAGCGTTGAAGTCTCGAGTCAGCAAAAGCGCTCTGCACAGCTGCTCAATGTGGTTCCGCTCTTGCTCATGTTGTCAGCGTTCGTTGGCGGCATGAACATCGCGATCGACGCCACGGCGGGTGAACGAGAACGCGGGTCGCTAGAGCCGCTGCTGAACAATCCGATTACGCGCGCCGAAGTGATCGTCGGAAAATGGCTGACGACGACCTCGAGCTCGACCTTGGTGGCATTGATCTCGTCCTTCGGGTTTCTGATCGCAGGCTTCCTGCTGCCGCTCGAAGAGTTGGACATCAAGCTTTACCTGGGGCCCGCACAAGCAGTTCGCATGTTCTTGTGCGCGCTGCCCCTCGCGCCGTTCGGCGCCGCCCTGCAGATGCTGGTCGCGAGCACTGCCCGCAGTTTCAAGGAAGCACAGACCTATCTCAACTTGCTCAATTTTTTGCCGATGATGCCCGCAATGTTCTTGATGTTGCATCCCTCGGATGCGGCATCCTGGATGGCCTTGATCCCAACGGTTGCTCAGGTCACCTCGATCGTGGATATCCTCGAGGGTGAGTCGCCAGGACTGCTGCGCTTCGGTCTGATGTGGGGCAGCACCTTGCTCTACACGGCTGTTTTGCTCTGGGGGCTGTCGCGCGTGCTCGAGCGCGAGAAAACCGTGTTCGGACGCTGAACGATTGCTACACTCTGTTTCGTGTCGGCGCTGCAAGAGTCCGGTTGGGGTGGGCAAGTCGCGGCGTTCTGGCACGTGCGAGGGACGAGCGAGCAACACCGCGTGCTGCCTGATGGTTGCATGGACTTCGTCTTCAACCTGACGACGGGAGATGCTCGTTTGATCGGCGCAATGACGCGTTTCGAACTCGTGGAGTTATCCGAAGGCGTCGACTACTTCGGAGTGCGCCTGGCTCCGGCCGTGGCCACGACTCTAATTGCCGCAGGTGCACATGAACTGACCGACGCGGACGCACCGTTGGCCGAGCTGTTGCCGGGCTCTGCCGAACTCGTCGATGGCATCCTCGCCGCGGGCTCGGCGCAGGAGCGCCGTCGGCGCAGCATCGAGTTCTTGCTCAAAGCACCGCGCATGCGACCTGCAGATCCGCGCGTATCGCGCGCGACGCTCAGCCTCGAGCGCAGCGTCGGAGCGCTCTGCATCGAAACACTGTCGGCAGATCTCGGGCTGAGTACCCGCCATCTCGAACGTCTGTTCACCACTTACGTCGGTGTCGGGCCCAAGCTGTTCGCCCGCGTGGTTCGCCTGCAAGCAACCGTCGGTCAGCTGCGGGAGCGCGACTCGACGCTCGGCGAGCGGAGCCAGGCGCGGCTAGCCGCGACCATGGGCTATGCGGACGAATCGCACTTATTGCGTGAGTTTCGGACTCTCGCGGGCTGCACTCCTAGCGCTCTGAGCAGAGAACGGGGCTAGGAAGCGTCGCCCCCTAGGCGCTCCAACGGATGTCGGATTTGTTCAAGTCGCGCCGACGCTATCGATTCAATGCTGCACATACCGTCCCGCAACTTTGCGGGCATTCCGAGTCCAAGCATGGCCAAGCACACTCCCCCATTGAATAAACTCACGACGATACTCTTCGTGGACGCAATCGAGCCCTGTCTTGTGAGTTGGGAAGCCCTCGGTTACGCACCGAGCGTACGCGTCCCCGACACTGGGCCGCTCGACTTCGTGATCCTGACGGGTTCAGCCGGCGAGTTGATGCTTCAAACGAACAAGAGCCTGGCGGAGGATCTGCCAGCAGTATCGGAGCGCAAACCGAGCTACGCACTGTACGGCGACGTGGCTTCGTTGACCAAAGCCAAGTCGCTGCTGTCGAGCGCAAGCGTTCTGGTAGCTCGCCGCAAGACGTTCTATGGCGCCACGGAAAGCTGGTACCTGCTCGAAGGGGACGTGATCTTGGGTTTGGCTCAGCACGAATGAGGCCCGCTAGGGCGCGCTTCGTTCGGATTTGGCGCGTCCGCTCACACGATGAAAGCTGCCGACGCCTCGCGCAGAGCGGCAACCACGAGCGGCGCCATGCGCGCTTGCCCGGCCGCGTCTTGGATCAGATCCTGCCGAATCTCCAGCTCGACGTGAACATTGCCCCGCTGTTCACCATAGACGGGAACGGCATAGTCCGAGTCGTCACTCACGAAATAAGGTTGATTGTCGCCCACACATAGTCCGTGATGAGTGAACGCATCGATCAAACGCCGAGCCAGCCGCGCGTCTCTATTGTACAGCACGCCCACTTCCCAAGGCCGATCGACACCTTTGAACCGAGGGGTGAAGCTATGCATGGTGATCAGAATGGTCTGTTGTCCGCGTGCCTGGCGGCGGCTCAGTTCGCTTTCGATGCGCGCGTGATACGGTTCGAATACTTCGAGCAGCCTGGCGCGGCGTTCTTCATCGCTGAGGCCAATGTTGCCCGTGATCGTCGTGTGTTCACTCAAGTGCGCAATCGAAGTTGGCGAGTCTTTGGGACGGTTGCAGTCGATCACGAGTCGTGAATACGTCTGGGTGATCAAGAAAGCTCCAAGTTCTGGAGCGACCAGCTTGGAGAGGCCTGCGATGCCGATGTCCCACGCAATGTGAGTCTCGAGCTCGTTGGGACTCAGCCCCAGATCACCAAGTCGCTTGGGCAAAAGACGACCCGCGTGATCGGCGGTCAGGAAGTACGGGGAGTTGTCGTCACCTTCGAACACCTCGAATGGACCTGGTTCGTCAGCACCCAAGAGCCTGTATGTCTCGACCACGGCTGCACGATCGTCAGTTGGGTGCGATGAGTCAACACACGCGAAGTCTGCGTGTCTTTCCGGCGATCTTGGCGTTTTTCACGGGGCCTCATATCTCTTTGGCGGAAGGTTGTCAGCATTCTGTAATGCCTCGCAATCGTTGCGAAACAGAGACATAAGTGTCTTTGACCGATGCTGAGCCGAAAAGCTTCCCTGCCCTTCGTCCAAACTCGCGCGAGCCGCCTCGGACGCCCTGCTGCATTCCTAAAGGCGTCGCTCTACCCGATCACTTGCTGCTTGATTGCGGGTTGGACGCCGGGCTGCGCGAGCAGTGGGGGTGACGACAGCTCTGGTACCAAAGAGGGAACGAAGCAAGGTCCCGATAGCCAGCCAACGAGCAACAGCTCCAAGCCCGTGGAACCCACGGCCTCGGCCTTGCCGGTAGACGAATCGGCTCCTTTGGTTGGCACGTTCACCATACAGCTACAGTCGCAGACGGAACGTGCGGCGGCCAATGCGCGCTTTTCAGGGCACGCGAGCGACTTGCCGGACCTCGATCTCACGGTCTGGCAATTGGCTGACGAGGACGACGCCAGTGGCTGTCAGCTGCTCACGCCTCACACGCCGGCTTGCACCACCCCATGCGACGCAGACTCGGCGTGCGTTCAAGACGATACCTGTGCGCCCTACGGCACGCGTCATGATCTGGGGCAGATCACCATCAGCGGCATAAGCACGGCGGATGGCCAGAGCCAGTTCGTCGCCACGGCATCCAAACCGACTTGGGACTATCACAAGGAAGCGAGCGTCACGCTCGCGTATCCGCCGGCGCCGCCAGGAAACGAGGTCCGGTTGGTGTCTGAAGGCGGGGACTACAGTCCGTTGGACATCAGCTTCAAGGCCATCGCTCCGTTGGAGCTGACGAGCGAAGAGCCGCTGACGCTGAGTGGCGACGTGCCGCTCGAAGTGACCTGGACGGCAGACGCGAAATCCGATGCGCGAATTCAAGTCAAGGTCGACATCAGCCACCACGGAGGCGCCAAGGGCAAGATCGTGTGCGACGTGCCGGATACCGGAACGCTCAGCATTGCAGCCAAGTTGACCAAGGGCCTGATCGACCTAGGCGTCGCAGGTTACCCCACGATCGAGCTCACGCGCGTTGCGCGGGGCGTCGGCAACATCGAACCCGGACGTATCGAATTCCAGATGATTTCGATGGAGGATCTGTCGCTGTCGATCCCAGGGCTCACCTCTTGCCAAGCAGACACCGATTGTCCCGAAGGGCAAGTCTGCTTGACCACCCACGCCTGCCAGTAATCCCCAACAAGGTCTACCCATGAAGTCGTACCCATCGCTATCTCGAGTCACCTGGTGCGCGTCGCTGTGCAGCGTTCTGTTGAGTGCCGTAGCCTGCCAGAGCTCTGATTCTGGCTCCAGCGACGACAAGGATACGGGGAAGGCCACAACCACCGATTCGAGTACACCGCAGACTCCCGCTGCGCCCGAGCCGGGGCCCGCCGCGACAAACACGGATCCAGGACCCAAACCCAATCCCGAACCGGCCGCGACTACACCATCGACCCCGGCAAAGCCGGAGCCAACTGCCGGCAATTCCACGCCCGAGCCAAGCACCCCGGTCGAGCCAGGCACGAAGCCGACGACACCCGAGCCGGTCACGCCAACCACTCCCGATCCGACGGAGACGTCGGGCGGCCCCGTGCCCACCACGCCCGCATCGACCCCAACGGAGCCGAGCTCGACTCCGAGCGATCCGGTTGCGTGCGACACTCCCGAAGAGGACACGTTCAGCTTCTTCCTCATCAGCTACGACGCGCTACGGCGCTACTCGGGGCGCGACGAGGGCTTCGGTGGTAACCTAGGAGGCATCACTGGTGCAGACGCGCTGTGCAAACGCGCTGCTCTCGAGTCGTCTCCCTGCGCCGGCAACAAGACTTGGCACGCGTTCTTGAGCACGACCAAGGAAGACGCGATCGATCGCGTTGGCCAAGGCCCTTGGTATGACCGTATTGGGCGCTTGTTGGCCAATGACGTATCCGAACTGCTCAACGAGCGACCGCCGAACGCGGACCCCGAAATCATCGATGATTTCCCGAACGAGTACGGGATCCCCAACCAGTATCCGAATGGAGATTCCGAAGCCGTCGACAATCACGAAACGCTGACCGGTACGGGATTGGATGGGCGCCTGTATTCGCAAGACGTCGACGCTGGCGCGCCCGCAGCAGCGCCTGAGCCCGCAGCTCCTGCGCCCGGCCCAAGTGGTGGACGCCCACCAGGATTTCCCGGCGGCGGGGGCAGCGCTGGCGGCGGATCTACCGCCTGCCCCGGCGGTTGGACCCCGGAGAAAGCCACCTGCTGGGACTGGACGAGTGACAAGCCCGAAGGTTGCCCGCGCGTCGGACATTCGTGGCCGAGTGACCTCAGCGGTGTGAGTTGGATCTCGGTTTGGAACGAGGCTGGCTGCGCTCCCGGGGTTACCGCAGTACAAGGCTTCCCAGAAGATGGTAACGCCTCCGTGGGAGCTTGGGGCGGTTACGGCGGCTTCTATTGTTTTGCGGTGACTGGGCAGTAAGCGCGATAAGCTAACGACCAGCACAGTGTTTTGGGGCGCGCCGGCTACTCGCTGTCGCGCTTGAACACTGCGTGCCTTTCCACGCGGGCCACGCGCAAGTCATAGGCCAGGTAGAACTGTCGTTTGCCTGCGGCTTGCGCCGCTCGATGTTCGAAGTTGGCGCGGAAGTTTGCAATCGCTTCTAGCGAATCCCAATAGCTCACCGTTATTCCGAAGCCATCATCGCCGCGCGCGCTCTCGTGGCTCACGTAGCCCGGCATGCTGGACGCTAGCTCCACCATGCGCGTCGCGACCTGCGAATAACCGCCGGTCTCTGCAGAGAGCTGGCTCGAGAAAATCACCGCATACAGAGGGGGCGCGGGGATTCGAGACGTGACGGGCCCGCGCAGCGGCACCCCGATGGACTCCGCGGGTGAGCGCAGCTTCAGCTCCTGCATCGCCTCGGCTTCCCAACGCCGAAACGCTGGCAGTTCGAATATCGCGTGTGTCCAGCTCTCGGTCGTTGCACCAACTTTGAGACCATAGGAGCGAATGCGCGTGGCAACCGGCGCGAGCATGGCATCCGCAGCGCTGAATTCTCCAAACAAGAAAGGACCCTGCGTTGCGCTCTCACGACGTGCCGCCTCGACCATCGCCTCGAACCGATCCAGCTCGCGACGCCGCGCCGGATCGAGCTGCACTGTCGTGCTGAGCGCGAGATTCATCGTGCAGTGACGTCGCAAGTCGGCGAACCCCGCGTGCATTTCTGCAGCGATGGCTCGCGCGTGACGCCTCCAGGCAGGGTGGCGCGGCCAAATGGCAACCGCCGGGAACAAGTCCGCCAGCGTCTCGATGATCGCGAGCGACTCCCAGATGCATTGCTCTCCGACGCGCAATACGGGGACCTTGCCCGTCGGAGAGAACTCTCGGATCTTGTCGGGTGTCGCCGGGTCCGACGCGACCAATGAGATCTCGCGAAATGGCAGGCCGTGGTGCACCAAGAGCAGCCACGGACGCATCGACCAAGAAGTGTCGTTCTTGTCGACGATGACGAGTTCTAGTTCTTCGGGTTCAGCCATTGCTCAGGTTGTTGACGATCGGTTGATACACTGCTTGAAATACCGGTAACTGTTCACATCTCGCAGCCAGTGCTGCGAGCGTTGGCCAGCGCGCGGCAACAAAGAGCGAGGCGTGAGCTTCGCTGCCAAATCGCCATGCGCAAGTCGACATGATGTCCGGGTGTGAGAGCGAGTCCCCCAAGAAATAATCAGTCCCGGCCTCGAGCAAGTCGCGCTCGAGTCGGTCCAACGTCTGCTCGATTTGGGTTCGACAACGCTGCGTCCAAAGCTCCGATGGTTGTGATCTGAACAAGCTCTCGTACAATAGGCTCACCGCTTTGTCGGCAACGCCACTCGCGAGTGACGTCAAGCGCAAGCCCTCCTGACGGCGCGCGCCGCTGCGCGGCAACAACGCGCGGGCCTCGCCTACCCGATCGTCCAGCGCGTCGACGATCGCGAAGCTTTCCACGAGCACGCTTTGGTCCTCCAAGATCAGAGTTGGCACTCGACGCAGCGGATTCAGCTCGCCCAGACGTTCGGCGTCCCCCCAAACGGACCAGGGCCGATGTTCGAAGCGCAAACCGTAGAACGTGAGTGTTATGCCGACGCGGCGAACGAACGGCGAATCGTACTGGCCCACCAAGATCATGAGCCGAGTCTAAGTGGAATACTCGGCCTTGTCTCGTTGCCAGAGGCAACAGTTCCAGATTCAGCCACAACGCAACCCATCGAACGTCACGGCGTCATACGGAAGTCTCGCTCGCTGAATCGTTCAATTCCTTCCAGAACCGTCGTGCATCATCGCGGGTCCATGCGTGAGCGCAGGACAAATTCTCCAAGAGCTTGCGCAACTCACCAGCCCCGCCCGGACGCTGCCTTGGTGATTTGGCGAGGCACGCCATCACGATCTGCTCCAACGCCGGATCGATTACCCGCCCTCCACGCAATGATGGAGGTGCGGGCTCGTCCATCAGGTGTGCCGTGCACAACTCCGCAATCGTGAGTGCGTCGAACAAGGCCTTGCCCGTGAGCATGAAATAGGCGACGGCCCCGAGCGAGTAGATATCACTTTGGGCACTGACGCTGCCGGCGCGGTCGAACATCTCCGGTGACATGAACTCGGGTGTGCCGATGATGGTGCTGGCATGCGTAATCCGAGCATCCGTGAGTTCTGGTGCCTTGACGATGCCGAAGTCGAGCACCTTCAGCAGATCTTCAGCTCCCTCGCGTTGGCACACGAACAAGTTGCTCGGCTTGATGTCGCGGTGGACCAGACCGCGGCGATGCGCTTCCTCGAGTGAGGCGCAAGCTTGCGTCAACAGGTAAACAACCCGTCCGTCGGGCAGTGGTCCGCAGCGCTTCACGAGTCGATCGACGTCTAGGCCCTCGAGATACTCCATCGCATAGAAGAACGTGCCGTCTGCCGAACGGCCGTAGTCGTAGATCGCCACGGTGTTGGGGTGAAAAAGTTCGCTCGTGGTCTGCACCTCGCGCTCGAAGCGAGTGAACGCGTTCTCGTCATTTCGATCTCGGCGCAGCACCTTGACGGCAGTTGGACGGCGCAGCAGCACGTGACGCGCAAGGTAAACCTCACCCATGCCCCCTTCACCCAGTTTGCGCTCGATTCGGTATTGACCTAACTCGTCGATGCGAGCCAATGCGCGCTTGGCACGATCGCGTGCACGACGCGAGACGAGCGCCGTGGTGACCAACGCGCTACCAATCACCCCGAGCAGCGCGAGCGCCCAGGTCGTGCCCCAGCGCAGTTTGGCGACAGGCTCCCAGGCCTCGTCCTCGTCGACCTCGGTTGCAATACCGATACGGTATTGTGCGAGCCAGTGCCAGGCACCAAAAACTCGCACACCGCGATAGTCGCGATAACCCTCTACATCGACTGTCGAGATTCCGGAGGTCAACGACGCGGCCATTCGTGTCAGCGGTTGCTGTGAACGCAGCATCCCGGCGCGCTTGCCGGAACGCAGGTCGATGCCCGGATCTCTGACATCGAGCTGCAGCACGGTGCTGGCCTCGTTGGGAAACAGCAACCCCATTTCACGCAGTTGAGTCGAGAAACGGCTCTCCGTTATCATGTGACCAGCCGCGTCCAAGGCGTAGGTCTCACCGGTGTCACCTGCCCTTGCGGCCAAAAGAGAACGCGACAAGCTGGCGGCGGACACCTCGGTAAAGAGCACGAGCCCGGGACTCAAATGGCTCGCGAAACCACTGAGCGTGTTGTCGGTGCCAAGCGCGAATGGCGAAACGTATTTCGGATCTTGGCCGTCTATTTGGGCGGCGCGAAGCGCGCCCAACAACGCGGCTCCCCGGTCATGACGCAATGACTCACCGGCCACGGTCCAAACTCCATCGGCGACGGGGGCAGCCAAGTAGGCGCCGCCAAGCGTGGCCGATGAGTAAGGCAGAAGTGCCGTCTTCAAATGCGAGAGACAGGCCTCTTCTCCGTGCGCGGCGTAACACGCGGCTGCCTCGAGCACGCGTGAATCTTGCGTCGCTGCACGGTGTACGCGTTCACAGGTCTCCATCCACAGTTCGACCCCGGAAACCGCCGCTTCGAGCGTTGCGTGCAGATCGTGAGCGGTCTGCTGGCGCACGGCGTCAGCGATTCTCTGCTGAACGATCCAACCGACGAACGCAATCGGCAGCGCCAAAGCAACCAGCGCAAACAGAAACTCGATCGGCTTGATGCGTGGCTCGGTGAGGCCCGTACTGCGGCGTCGTACCTGCAGCGGCGCGATGCTCTCCCCCACCCGATACTCGTCCTTGACGTCGCTGCGTCGTAAATCGAGTTTGCTACCCTGATTCATCCTCACCTGCGTTGCAACGCAACGGCGATGCGTGTGCCTTTGCCGAGTGAACTGCTCAGTCTCACCCCGCCACCGTAGCGCTGCGCAATGCCGAACACCGTCGACAATCCGAGACCGTGCCCGACGGCTTTGGTCGAGAAATAGGGCTCCGCGGCGCGCAGTTGCGTTTCCTCGTCCATGCCGACCCCATCGTCTTCGACCTCCAGGACGATCGCCCCAACCCGCAAGGCATCTTCGCTTTGCGGCTCGCGGATACGAACCGTTACGGTCCCGACTTCCCCGATCGCATCACGGGCGTTGGTCACCAGGTTCAACAGCACTTGCTGTACCGAGAGAACATCGGCAAAGACTCGCGCTTCGCGCAGCTGAGAGGCAATGTTCAGCGTGCGCTTGCCGGTGAACAGATTTCGGAACACCGGCAGCATTTCATTCACGATTGCGTTGAGATCGACCGAATCTTGCAGCGGTGGACGATCAGCGCTGAACGTCATCAAAGACTCCGTCAAACGCCGCCCCATCTCGACGACCTTGCGCAAATCGTCGGCCCAAGCCAACGTGCCTCCGTCGGGTGCCAGTGCCAACTCGGTCGCGACTACGCCGACCACGGTGAGCAAGCCGTTGATGTCGTGAGCCACGACGCGTGACAAACGCGCCAGAGCCTGCATCTTCAAGGTGTCGTGCTTCAATTCCGAATTGGCATGCAGCGCGGCCTCCAATTCGACGCGCGCTGCCTGTTCCAAGATCAGCGCCAACAGGTCGGCAGCTGATGAAGCAAACGCCAATTGCTCCTGACCGAAACTGCGGCCCTTGGCGCAACTCTCGAACGTCAGCAAGCCTGTACAGCGACCTTCACGCAGTACCGGCGCGCACAACAGTGAAATGACTGCGTTGGGCGCAAGATAAGTCTCAGCGAACCGACCCAGGTTCTGGCTCGTGAGCTCCTCGAAGACAGCGACTCGCCGGTTGCGCATGATCTCGATCAATGCCTGTGCCCCCTCTATCTGTCCTCCAGGTGCACATTGCTTGGTCTTGGATACATAGGTGCAATCGGTCGTTAGGGCGTCCGAATCCGCGAGCATCGAAAATACACTGACTCTGTCGCATCCAATCGCTTCAGCACTGATCTGAGCGAGACTGCCGTAGGCGCGTTGACGAGACTGGCGCCCTTCGATCCGGATTTGCGCAAGTTTCAGGCGCGCCGTCTCGTACGCCAACCCCCTGTATGTCGCCTCTGGCACGACGGCGATCTTAGAGCAGTTGTCGAAAGCTCCGCCATCTGAAAAAGAGTCGGAATCGTTGAGTGTGCAGCCCGCCGGAAACACTGGAAACACCGCCGCGGCGCGGGCCGGTCCCTGGACACATGGACCAGTCCTGATAAGAGGGGCACGTGCACATCGCGACCGAGGTACTCGTCATCGTTGGACTCGTGCTGTTGAACGGGTTCTTCGCTGGAGCCGAAATTGCGCTGTTGTCCGTTCGCAAGACTCGGCTTACGGAGTTGGCCAAGGACGGTCGCGCAGCGACCCGCGCCGCGCTGCGCCTGCGCAGTGATCCTGAACGACTATTGGCGACCGTTCAGGTAGGCATCGGAGTCGTCGGCGCCACCGCGGCCGCGTTCGGCGGTTCGGCCTTGCAGCAGCCAATGGAGGACTGGCTCATGGGGTTGGGTCTAACCCGCTATGCGCACCAGATCGCATTCATGTTGGTGGTCGGTTTCGTATCGGGACTATCCATCGTTTTGGGTGAACTGGTGCCCAAGTCTCTCGCGCTGCGCTCGAGTGAGCGCTTCAGCCTGTGGGTCTCGTTGCCGTTGAGCGCCCTGGCCATCTTGGCCAGACCCCTGGTTTGGTTGTTGTCGGCGATTTCGAACTTGGTGCTGCGGCCCTTCAAGGATCAAACGACGTTCAGCGAGGCTCGCCTGTCGCCCGAGGAACTGCAAACGCTCGTGGAGGAAGCGGCAGCGACGGGCACCGTTCACCCGGAAGCGGGTGACATTGCTTCCCGCGCGATCGATCTGGGGAGCTTGCGCGTTGGCGCGATCTTGGTTCCCCGATCGGTCGTGGTCACGTTGCCCTTTGGCGCGACCAAAGACGAAGTGCTGAGCACGCTCGAGAAGTCGCCGCATGCGCGTTACCCAGTCGTCGGTGAGAACAGCGAGGACATTCGCGGCTACGTGTTGGCGCGTGACTTGTACGCGCAACTCGTGCGGGGCGGCCAGATCGACTGGGAGAGCTGCGTGCGAGCGGTACCGTTCCTGATCGAGGGGCGCCGCGCGATGGATGCACTGCGCGAGCTGCAGGAGAACCGCACGATCTTGGCCGTGGTCGTAGATGAACATGGCAGTTTCTCGGGCATCGTCACGGTCGATGACATCACCGAGGAGCTCGTCGGTGACGTGATCGCGGAACACTCGGCGGAGGAACGCCGCATCGTTGCGCTCGAAGGACGCGCTTTCAGCGTGCGGGGCACAACGCCTTTGCACGAACTCAATCGAGAGCTGGAGCTGAGCTTGCCTGAAGGACCGGGCTTCACGACCTTGGCTGGGTTGGTGGTACACACTGCGGGGCGAATGCTAGAGGTTGGGTCGACCCTCGAGCTGCCGGGCGGAGTGAAGATCGAAGTCACCGAGGCCACGCCGCGACATGTGCGAGCGATGCGCGTGACCTTACCCGAATCGGTCGCGTTAGCCTGAACCCAGCCAGGGCGTGGTGAACCACTGGCACACCACGCCGCGACACGAATGTCTTGGCAAAGGTTGGGGAAAGCTCTGCAACTCGGGCCGAGCGCAGCTTGGCATGTCGCGTGCTTGTGCGGGGTTCGAATCGCGCGCGTCGCCGCACGTAGGCGCGCGCGATTACCGATTGGGGAAGCTCGTACTTCGGAGATGGGAGCAGTAAGAAATGAAACGCTTGAAATTCGAATCTAGACTTGGAAGCTCGCTCGACGCTCGCCGCCTGACGGTCTCGGCGTTGTTCGCCGGTGCCTTGGGCCTGTTCATTAGTGGCCACGCACTGGCAGCCAGTGAGTGCACGACCGACGAGGATTGCGGACACGGTTTTAGCTGTGACCCCGCAGCCCAAGCCATCTGCAATGTGCCAGAATGTAAACCTGGAACCGAGTGTGCGCCCACGGTCTGCGAAGCTGGGGAGACTGGCCAATGCGTGCCGCGGACGGGTTGTGAGGACGACACCGATTGCGCTCCCGGGATGGGTTGTCAGATCGAAGAATACGAATCGTGCAGCGGCTCCGCCTGCGCGCCCGGGGCCGACTGCGTGCCGAGCGAACCCGTGTGCACGACTGGAAAAATGAGCCAGTGTGTTCCGAGTTACCAGCTCCCATGCAGCCAAGCCGCTGACTGCGGAGACGGCTTCGACTGCGTCGCCGAGCCATGCGATTGCGGCGCACCAGCCGAAGCCGATGCGGGCCTTGCTGTGCCCGAACTCGTCGCATGCGACTGCTCAGCGACGAACAGTTTGTCCTACTGCGAAGCCAAGCAGATCGAATGTCAAAGCGACGAGCAATGCCCTAGCGACTGGCATTGCGGCGAGAGTCCGAGTGCTGGAGGCGTATCTGTGCCGTCCGAGGCGCCCACGGGGATCGGCGCGTCGGTTGATGCTGGCAGCGCCGTAGAAAGTGGCGGCTCGAATGGTGGAGCCCCGTCGACGGAGAATACGAGCGCACCCATTGCGGACGATTCAGCGGATGACGGAGCGGGTGATGACGTTTGGCCTGGACCCGTCGTGGAAGACGCGGGGGCCCCCGCACCGCAAACGCGCTACTGCGTTCCGCCTTATGGCGACGTCCACAACACCGAGCCGACCGCGGGCGGCGTCGATGAGGGGTCGGGCAGTGTCCCGCCCACCGCGGAAGAGCCGGGAGACGCCGCAGCCGACGATGGCCCCGGCGAACACGAAGTGGTGTTCGACGCGGGCGCCAATCCGGGCCGGCCGGAGTCGGAAGCGACAGAACAGCAACACGACGAAGACGCGAGTGCGCCAAGCAATGGCGGCCCCGAATCGTCGAATCCCAGCAGCGCGCCAACCGCGTCTGGCGCGGATAACGGCCATGACGGGCCGCCTGTCAGTGACGATGCCGATGCTAGCGACAGCACCGAAGACACCCAACACGACGGCACGGGCACCAAGAGTGGCTCCACTAGCAAGGGCGATCAGAACAGCGGCCACGAATTGCCCGAAGCCGATGCCGGAGCGACCGAGGGTGAAAATGGCCCAGACTACGACGACGGCTGTGCGGTTGCTGCCGCATCCCGTCACACGTCGTTGGCCGGCTCGGCGTTGCTTGGCTTGGCCGGGCTCGCGTTAATCCGTCGACGCAAGCGCTGAGTCACCGAGCACCGGGCACACACATTCACACCGGGTGCTCGTGTGCCAGGGTTGGCCCGAAGTACTCCGGCGGCACATATCGGCACTTGGCCGTGGCGCGGCAACGTCCGGGTTAACCACGCGCAACTCTCGGATCTCATTGATGTCCGCACCGGAGCGACCTTAGCTCGAGCGGTTGGCATCCACGTTGCACAGCCATTCACCAGGAGAGCGCCATGAGAACGACGTATTACTTGAGTGGGTTGGTGATGGTTGGGTTGTTGAGCTCGGGTTGCTCGGGCGACTCGGGGGAGGCGAGCGACAATGCGTTGTCGGGGGCCGCAAAGGACGCAGCTGGGCCTGTTCGTACGGATTCGCATGCGACACCCGCAACGGCACCAGTCGGCGCCGTCGCCGCTGGTGAAACAGTAACCGGCGCGGGAAAAGGGTCTTCGGACATCAGCGAAGGGGATTCTCCGGCGCTGGCAGAACCAGGCACCGCCCCGCTCCCGGGACCCGGGGCTGAAATTCCTGCGTCTGCTGTGAGTCCGACGCCGGTCACTGCAACGCCAGCCGGCGTGTCTCCAGGGGCTTCACCGGCAACTCCTTTGGCGCCCCCTGCAGGCGCCGCTGCCGACGACGCCGTCGCGCCCGCGCCCCCCAGCGATCCTGCGCCAACTGCCACCACACCGACCGTTACCCCAGAACCACAATCCGGCTTGTTGACGGCGGGAACTTGGGACGACAATCGAAACTTCGATCGCTTTACGTCTTTCAAAAAGGGTTTCGTCGATCAACAAATGCCGGGGCTCTTGGACTTCGCACAGAAGGACTACCAAGCGGCCAACACTCTGTTCAAAGACTTGGGCGATGCCAAGCAAACGCTGGACGTCGCGCTGTTGATCGACACGACCGGCAGCATGGGGGACGAAATCGGCTACCTGCAGACCGAGATCGATTCGATTGCGTCGCGCATCGAGAAGAGCTACCCGGACGCGAAGCAGCGTTGGGCGTTAGTGGTGTATCGCGACGTTGGCGACGAGTACGTGAGCCAATCGTACGACTTCGATTCCGACCTCGAGACCTTCCGCGCCGTCTTGGACGGACAAGAAGCCAGCGGCGGCGGCGATTTCCCCGAGTCACCCGATGTCGGCTTGGCTGCCATGAACCATCTGGATTGGCGCACCAGCGACAGCACGGCGCGACTGGCGTTCTGGGTCGCGGATGCGCCGTATCACAACGAAAAGGCCGATGACATGAGCGACGCGGTGCGCGGCGCGCAAGACAAGGGGGTGCACGTCTACCCCGTCGCTTCGAGCGGTATCGACGACTTCACGGAACTCGCGATGCGCTCGACCGCTCAACTCACGGGCGGGCGCTATCTGTTTCTCACCAATGACTCGGGCGTCGGCGGTGATCACAAAGAACCCAGCATCCCTTGTTACTTCGTCACGCGATTGGACGGCGCGATACTGCGCATGATCGACATCGAGATGACGGCGGAGTACCGCGAACCCGATGCAGACGCGATCATTCGCACGGGCGGCGATCCCAAAGACGGTGCTTGCAAGTTGGAATCGGGCGAAGCCGTGTTCGTGTTCTGAGCCAGCACGAAACCGTAGCCAGCGCGTGTAGGCGACCCGGGCACAGACGAAGTTTCGTGGTGGGTCATACAACAAGCCCCACCCGAAGTATTTTTCATCTGGGCCCAGCCTCGAGCCAGGGTACGCTTCGGTTCGCTCATGCACGTCAAACTGTTGATCGACGAAATCGTACGGCAGACGACGGTGCTGATCGCGCAGTTGTCGACGGCTGCGGGGATCCGAGCACCACTGTCGCACTTGGCCGACCAGGTTTTCGTGGAGCTCGCGCGTGAGCTCGAGGCGCAAGGGGTTCGACGCACGGTGGTGGCCGACATGTTCGGCCTCGCACTGAGGTCGTATCAACTCAAGTTCCAACGCCTCTCGGAAACCCCGCGCCCGCACACGTCGCTGTGGCAAGACATTCACCGCGAGCTCAGCGGCGGCGCTCGCACGAAAGCAGAGCTGCAAGCGACGCTGCGTTCAGCGGAAGCCACGGACGTCACCACCGTCCTCAACGACTTGGTGGGCAGCGGCATCGCGTACGTCAGTGGGCGTGGGGCTTCGGCCGTCTACGGTCTGACGTCGGAAGCGGATCGCAAGCGCTTGTCCCGCCTGGACGAACAACAGGCGGTCGCTCACCTGCTGTGGCAAATGGTGGCCACTGGCCGCGGCAATTCACGCGAAGGCTTGATGTCGCAACTCGACGTCGACCCGGAGACGTTCGAACAAGCGTTGGGCTCGCTCTTGGCAGACGGGCGCGTGCGCGAACAAGGCACGGACCTTTCCGCCGAGAGCCTAGACATCCCGGTAGGCTCGGAGCTCGGTTGGGAAGCAGCCGTCAGCGACCACTTTCGGGCCGTCGCGACGGCGATCGCGGCCAAGCTTCGCTATGGGCGTTCCGAGCGCGGCGACAAGATCGGCGGCGCGACGTTCACGTTCACGGTTCACGAACAACACCCGGCCGCGCAGCGCGTATTCGGCCTGCTGGAGCGCATGCGAGGTGAACTCGAGACCCTGTGGGCCGAGGTTTCGACATACAATCAGAAGTCGCCACCGCCCGAGGACGCACCGAAGGTGACCTTTTACTTCGGCCAGAACGTTACGAGTGCGGCGCAGGATGTCACGACGGAGCCAGACGTATGAAGCCCACACGCATCAAGCATCAGGGAACGGGAGCCGAGCGCGCCAGCAAGCTGCCCGTCTTACCGAAGGACGTGGTGGGATCGCTGCGCAAGCTCTTGCTGGGTGCGATCGCGCTGGTGTGCGTCGCGGCCTGCGGCGCGGAGAGCACGACCAGTGCGACCGACACCAAGACGAACTGGCTCGGTCAATGCGAGAAGGACTCGGAGTGCAGCGAGGGGCTCGAATGCTTGTGCGGCATGTGCACGCGCGGCTGCGAGCAAACCGACGAATGTTCATCTTTGGGACAGAGCGCCGCCTGCCGCGCGAGCAGCCAATGCACGGGCGCCAAACGCGTCTGCCAAGCCCCAGAAGTGACTGGAAATGACGCAGGCAGCCAAGGCCCTGACGACGAGCCCATGGGCGCGAGCGGGGAACCTGGCACCCCAACGCCAAGCGATACCCCTGCTAGCTCCCCCGGCTCCCAACCGAGTCCGAGCGCAGAACCCACCCCTGATCCGGTGGACGCGAGCGGTAACCCAGAGCCTACAGACGTTAGCAGTGACGCTGGCATGGCTTGCCCCAGGCCGCTATCCGACTATGCGCTGCTCGGTGATGCTTGCTTGGCCGCGGACTTCAACTGTCAGAGCTACTTTCAAGACAGCTGTGGCTGCGGTTGCGACGACGCGCAGATGTGTGAGCACGACGACAGTGAGTATCTTGCTC
>DATAHU010000230.1:0-9998 GCA_036263015.1 Polyangiaceae bacterium
GGCATCGATACCGAGGCTGCCGAAGTCGAATTGCTGCACGTGTTCGGAAGTCGGCTGGACCGGCGCTGGCACAAGGACGACTAGACGCGCAGGTGCCGGCGGCGGACTGGGAGCCCCGGAGCCCTGCAAGCAGTGCGTGAAGTGAACAAAAAATGGCCCATTTCGAGCCGCAATTCGTAATTCCATCATTGGCGAGATCGTTCCAGGCGGCTGGCGCATGGACTGCCATGTTCGACCGTTCGCTCGGGTTGCTGTGCACTGCCCTCTTGGCCAACGTCGCTGCGTGCTCGAGTGAATCGGCAGCAGAGCCCGGTACCGGGCCCACCGCCGCAACGTCAGCCGCGCAGACCCCGGCGTCGCCTGGGGTGAACGCGCCCGCGAGCACTGACCAAGCGAGCCAGACCGCTGCGCCGACGCAAGCGCCAGTCGCGCCTAGCCCTGAACCTGCAATCCCGACGTCGGCGTCCGACGTGCCTCGTAGCGAGACGAGGCCGAGCTCTTCGGAGCCGTCGATACCGAGCGCCGAAGTGCCTTCGACGACTGCGTCACCCACCAGCGCCCCCAGTGCTGAGCCCGACCGCGACCCGGCGGCGAGCGACCCAGTGGCGTCAATGACGTCAATGACGTCAAGCACGGCTCCGGCGCCCGAGCCCGAGCCGGCCCCGGCCGCGAGCGCCGAGTCGACGGACGCCCAACAACTCGTGGACAGTCTCGGACTTGGCTGGAACGTCGGCAACAGCCTCGACGTGCCCGAAGGGGAAACCGCTTGGGGCAATCCCGAAGTGACGCCCGAGTTGTTGCAAGCGGTCGCAGACGCTGGCTTTGGGGTCGTGCGCATCCCAGTGACCTGGTCGACGCACATGGGCGGCGAACCCGATTTCGCGATCGACGCCAGCTGGTTCGACAGAGTCGATCAGGTGGTGGGCTATGCGCTCGATGCCGGCTTGCACGCGGTCATCAATCTGCACCACGACGGCGCGGACGACTACGACGGCGTCGAATGGCTCAGCTTGACCGACGCGGACGGCAATCTCTCAGCCGATACCAACGCGGCAGTGGAGGCGCGCTTCGTCAAAGTTTGGAGCCAAATCGCGACACGCTTCGCCCAGCGCGATCAGCGACTGCTGTTCGAATCGATGAACGAGATCCACGACGGCTATGACGCACCCGATCCGGCGTACTACGAGATCATCAACCACTTGAACCAAGTCTTCGTCGATACGATCCGACAGAGCGGCGGCGCCAACGCCGACCGCTTCCTGATCGTGCCCGGCTACAACACGAACATCGACTACACCTTGGCCGGCTTCGAGATCCCAAACGATCCGGAGGCCAAGCATCTGATCTTGTCGATTCACTATTACGATCCCTGGAGCTTCGCAGGTGACGGCAGCACCCACGTTTGGGGCGTCAACTCACCGGGTACCGATAACTGGGGACAGGAAGACTACCTCGCTTCGCAGTTCGACAAGCTCCAGAGCCAATACACTGCCAATGGCTTGCCGGTGATGATCGGCGAATTCGGGGCCGTGAACCAGACGGGCTACGAGAACTACCGCCGTTACTATCTCGAATACGTGACGAAGGTCGCGCACGACCGGCACTTTCTGCCAGTGTATTGGGACAACGGCGGGCAAGGCTCGGGTGCCGATAACTTCGGACTCATCGATCGCTCGACGAACGCCATCACGCAACCGGAGTTGGTCGAGACGCTAATGCGCGCAGCCCACGACGACTACGCGCTCGAAAGCGTTGCGCCGCCGTGAACAGCGTGGAGAGAGCTCACTCTTTGCGCGGACCCTGATTGTAACCGCGCGGGCGATACTTGGGATCGACGCCCGCGTTCTTCTCGCCGTTGGTGATCATGTCGTTCACCAAGAACGCGACCCACGAGCCCTTGTACTTGTCGGCTTGCGCTTGCAGCTCGGGCTTGTGGCGCTCGAACGCCTTCTCGTCCCACAAGCACTGCAGCGCCAGAGCGATCATGTACTGGTCGTTGGGTCCCAAATCGAACCCACGTTGGTAGTTCGGGAACGCTTCATCGGGGCGGTGCAGACGACACAGCGTGTCGCCGTAGTAGATGTTCGCCATCGGCCATTTCGGCGCGAGCTCCATCGCGATGCGGTTTTCGACGAGCCGCTCTTCGAGTCGCTGGCGCGCGCCGAGCATCACGCCGTAGTTCAAGTGCGCTTTGCCGCTTCTGGGTACCGCTTGCGCCGTGGCGCGCCAGAACGTGAGATCGTTGCGGTAGTCGAGCGCGTGCATGCGCCCACGCACGCCCTGAAAGCCGAAGAACACGACCATGAAGATCACGGCGTACTTGCCCTTGCCGCGCGCGTCTGCCCACTTCCAAAGTTCGGCGAACGCCCACGCGATCAAGAGCGAAGTGCCGAGCACCGGGACGTACCAGAAACGCTCCGCGCGCACCGTCGGCAACGAGATCGGAATGTTGGATTGCGGGAAATAGGTGAACGGCACCCACATGGCGGCGATTGCGATCACCGCGTACTTCCGCAAGCGCGCTGAAAGCCACGTGAACTTGGTGCCGCTCTGGTCCAAGAACGTGCCCTCGCTGAGCAGCGCTTCATCGGACCAGGTCGCCAATTGAAACCTGCGCGTGAACTCCAGCCACACCCCGCGCCCCCAAATCCCAATGGCCAGCAGGGGCGGACCCAACATCAACAAGCCGCCAAAGATCGAGCCGAAGAACACGAGCTTTTCGGGCGCGGGCTCTTGCGGGAACGAGTAGTCACCGCTCAGCGTCCAAGGGCAGATCACTTGCCACAGACCGCTCAAGTAGATGCGCAACGCGCCCGCCACGCGATACGGCGGATCGACGACTGCCAACGGGTTGTTGATCGGATCGGCCGCGAATTTCGGCTGCTGGAACCAACGCAGGAACTCGTGAAATGCCCATTTGACGAAGGGCTCGGTGTCGGGCAGCGGCTGCTCCAACTCCGGTGGAAGCTTGATCGGGAAAAAGTGGCGTCGGAAGTACTCGTAGGTGATCACCGCCGCCACCGCGCCCAACGCCGCCACGTTGAAGCGCAGGAAGCGTTGTGGGCGAACGGGGTTGTCGAGCGGAGCTGCAACCAGCGCAGCCCAGCCGACGATCGGCGTCACGGTGAGCGTGCTCTCTTTGCAGAGCAGCCCGAGAAACAGGAACAGGTACGTTGCAACACCCGACCAGTACCAACGCCAGCGCAGCCCCCATAGGCACAACAAGATGAACGTGCCGCCCATCACGTCGGCCAAACCAACGACACCGGCGACGGCCTCGGTGATCACCGCAGCGAGCACCAGCGCCAAGCCCGAGAGCCAGGCCATCAAGCGCGACGAGAACCAGCGCTGAGCGATCGTCGCCAAGAGCGCGCCGTTGACCGCGTGCAAGATCACGTTCACGAAATGGGGTAGCCACGCGTGTTGCTTGATCTTCCAGACCAACCACCAAATGATGTTGGGCAACGGGCGATAGCTGCCGATCGTGCGCGTTGGGGGCAAACCCCAAAAATCGCGCTTGAAGACATCCCAGAAGTGCAGATCGGTGCCGTTGACGTAGGGATTTGCGAGCAAGGCCTCTTGCTCGTCGAAGATGTAGTTGGTCCAGAAGCTGCGCGTGTAGACCAGCGCGCTGATCACCAAGAAGGGCGCCAACGCCAGCGTGAAGTTGACGTCACTACCGAAGTACTCGCGCCAGCCGCCGACGCTCGAGCGCACGGCGGCGGTGATCGCGCGTCCCCAGCGTGGCAACGTCACTTGCGGCTCGCGCGCCAGAGCTCCCGTTTCGCGGCGTACACCCGCAACAAACCCCGAAATGGCCCGCGCCACGGCGCCGGGCGCCTTGGCGGGCGCTGGGTTGACCTTCGCCGCGGGGCTCGCCCCAGCACCTGCAGGGGGTGAGGCAGCTTCTGCAGGGAGTGCATCGGCTGTGGGCTGGGCGGCTTCGTCAGGGGACGGAGGCGGGTCGGGGAGGTTCATGCCGGGCGCCTTATAACCCGGCCCCAGCCCGCGAAACCAGCCGGCGCAATCCAAACGAACACGGGAAAAGAGGCTGGAAACTCGACGGTTTTCGGGCGGCGAAACAGTTGCCAAGCGGTGGGGTCTGTGAGACGACCCCCGCACGATGGCGACCGAGCCGCATTTCGACGGCTGTGAACTAGGAGCAAAGCTGCGTTCCGGACCCGCCGCGGATTGGTATTCGGCGCGCCAGCGCTCGCTCGGCCGGCGCGTGGTGATCAAGGCGCTGAGCCCCAACGTCTCTCCGGATTCGCCCTTCGCGTCCCCGCTGCGGCGTGAGGCACAGCTGCTCGCGCGGCTACGGCACAAGAACATCGTCCAGCTGTACGACTTCGTCGAAAACGCGCGCAGTATGTGGCTCGTCCTGGAACACGTGGACGGGCTCTCCTTGGACGAGCTGCTGAAGCGGCCTCAGCGCCTGAGCGTGCCGACGGCGCTGGCCATCACCTCGCAACTCGTGCTGGCGTTATCCTACGTCCACGAACACGGCGTGGTTCACCGCGACGTTCAACCCAAGAACATTTGGATCTCCAAAGACGGCGAAGTCAAACTCGCCAATTTCTTCCTGGCTCAGGAGCGCGCAGCGCCAATCCCGCCAGAGCTGCTCGAAGCGGACAGCGGCTTCGATACGCCCTCGTACCTCTCGCCAGAACAACTCCTCAGTGAAACTACCGATGCGCGCAGCGATCTGTTCTCGGTCGGCGTCGTGCTGTACGAGATGCTGAGCGGGCAAAGGCCGTTCGATGCATCCGACACGCGCACCACGACTCAGCGCATCCGTCACGAGCCGGCCCCTGCGCTCAGTCGGATTGCCCCTGACGTGCCCCCGAACGTCGAGCGCATCGTCGTGCGTGCCTTGCAGAAGCTCCCTGCCGATCGCTTCCACGACGCCAACGAGATGCTGAAGATCCTGGATCAGGTCCAGGCTTCGTTTGGCAACGCGGCCTGGGAGCAGCGCTTGAAGGAGGAACTCTTCGCGCAGGTCGCGCAGGCCAACGACGAAGTCGAGCGGAGCTTCAAGACCACCGAGCCCGAGAGCGCAATCGTGCGCGCGATCTTGGTGTTCGGGGCGTGTCTCCTGGCGTTGGTGATGGGGGCGGGGCTGATTCAGCGCAGCGCGCGTGTGGGCGAACGAAACGAAGCGCCGCGTACGCCAACGCTCGAGCTGATGCCGCCCAACGCAGGGCAACTGTCGTGCGTCGTCAGGCCTTGGGCGCACGTGTTCGTCGATGGTCAAATGGTGGAGACGACGCCGTTCGCCCACCCCATCCCGTTAAGTCCCGGCACACACTATTTGCGTTTCGAGCACCCGAACGCGGCGGCCGAACGTCGCACGATTCAAATCGAACCAGGCCAAAAACTCTTGGTCGAGGTCGACATGCCGTTGCCCTTAAAGCAGCTCCCCGCGGAACCGGATCTGTTGCAGGCGCCGAAGAGCGACGGCGGCGTCCCCTCCCCCTGAAGCCTCGCCTGCGTGCGGCGCGCAGCGAACCTTGAGCGCCGAGCTGACTTACTGCTAGTTTCGAGGCTCACGATGACGGCGCTAGAGGTACAGGTTGCAGCTCGAGTCAAAAGCTCGCTCGGGGCGCTGGAGCGCGTGGTGCTGTTGTCCCCGAGCTCGGCCCTACGCGAAATCTTTCCAACCGCCCTCGAGTTGACCAACCAAGAGTGGGACCTGTCGCGGCCCAAACCGGAACTGCGCTGTGACTTGCTCGTAGCCTGCACATTGTCGGCAGTGCGCAACTCTCCAGAGTGGCGGCTCGAGAATGCGCTCGGCTCGTGCCGCGCGCTGCTCGTGATTTGCGAACCAGAGGCGCTCACCGCGCTGGGTGAACGAATGCTCGCGCGATTTCCGATTTCGACCGAACACCAGAGAGCTCTGGGCACACAGGCGGGCGCACTGATCAAAGGCGATCTGGATGGCCCCCTGTTACGCGTGGACGACTATCCCACCGGGGTCCGCCCCATAGCGCGCGATCTGAGCGCGCTGCACGACGTACTCGGCCTTTTCGACGCACACGACGTCGAGTACCGTTTGGGAATCGTGCCGGCGATCACCACGAGCGACATGTTCGGCGTGTTGCGTTCCTTCCGACGCATGAGGGTGGCCCAGCACGGCTTCAATCACCAATACCCCAAGTACTCTGCCTTGCTCGAACGGCGCGGCGATCCGGACAACCAGCACGGCACGGTTGGGGCGTTCAACGAATTTGCCTGGCAGTTCCCCAAGACCGTTCTACAGAAGCTGAAAGACGGCAAATCGCGGCTCGAAAACGAACTCAGCACCCAGGTCGACGTGTACATCCCGCCCTGCAACCGCTGCGATCGCTCGACGGCCAAGGCGCTCGATCAGCTCGGCTTCAGACTCTGCTTGTCCGAACGCGCTGCGCCGGGCGGATTTCTACCGACGCTCGGCTCTGACTTCTACGGCCGTTCCAATGGTTTCGACGATGTAGCGATCCCCGAAGTGATCAGCCTGCACGCCACGTGGGAGGCCGATCTGTGGCGCGCAGGTGAACGCAGCGCGCTGCCGCGAATGTTGACGCGCATCACGGAGCACACCAAGGCCAAGCGCGAATCGGTCCTGGAGCTTTCGCGTGCGCTCGGCGCGCAGGGGTAGGGTCCGCGGCACAGACCTCGGCGGGAAGGCAAACAGCGAATGCAGCTCGAAGGACCTTGCAAAGGCGTAGCCTTTGAGTGTGAGGCCGTGCTCCGCTCTCTGCCCAAGTGGTTCGGCATCGAAGCGTCGCTGCTCGAGTACGTCCGCGATACGGAGAGACTGCCGACGTTCGTGGCTCGAGATGAACAGTCCGTGTTGGGGTTTGTGACGCTACGCGAGCACTTCCCGGAAGCCTGGGAGATCCACTGCATCGCGGTGCACGCCGCCCGGCGTGGCTCTGGAACCGGCAGAGCTCTGCACCACCACGTCGAGCAATGGCTGTCGGCAAGAGGCGCTCGCGTACTTCAAGTCAAGACGATTGCCGACAGCGCGCCAAGTCCCGAGTACGCGGAAACTCGACGTTTCTATGCCGCCATGGGCTACGTCCCCCTCGAGGTGTTCCCTGAGCTATGGACTCCCGTTCACCCTGTGTTGCAACTCGTGAAACCGCTTGTCCCGCATTGAATGATCTGCATCAAGGCGCCTCGGGCCGATATTGATTTTCGGTTTCCTGGCGCGTCTTTTTGTAAGCCTCTTTGGCTTCGGCAACGCTCTTCTCGTCGATGAAGTAGGCGATCGCGGCAGTGCCCAAGCCCAGTGTCGCAGCGTAAGCGACGGCTGCGGAAACGGCCGAGCCGCCGCCGGGGAACGCCCATTTGAGCAACTGCCGCGTGACTTCGCGGAACACGAACCCGGCGCCGACATTGACGCCCAAGGCGACCAGAAACTCGGTCGCGGCTTTGACCGATAACTCACGGCCAGCAATGTGGCCAATTGCGATCAGCATCGCGACTTGAGCGCTCGTGATCGGCGCCATGTCGGCCACTGGCAATGGCACCGCCGCAATCGCTGCCGCGATGGCCGAGGTCGCTTGCACGACACGCACTGCGACTTCGCGTTGCAACTTGCGCACGCGCGACAAGCGCACGAGCTCGAGCTGCGCCTCGGTCGGCAACTGATCGAAGATCACGCGCACCAACTCTGGAATGCGCCACCTCAGATCGTCGATCAGGTGCCCCTGGGCATCCCACTCTGCGTACGACACCACGCCGAGCGTGCCGACCAAGCGCGTGCCCGGCACGACGCTCGGGGTCAGGCGATGAAACAACTTGCCCTCGACTTGTCGAACGGCCTCGAGCTTCTGCAGATAGCGAGCCCCAGTGTCCAGAGCGTCGAGGCGCACCGTGGGCGGACTCAGCTCGTCGCATTGATTGAGTACGCCGATGATCGGCAATTGGAAGCCCGCGCGCTGCCCCAACTCGCGACAGATCTTGTTCAGATCTGCGACGTCTTCGTCGGTGCGGGACTCGATCTCTTTCGCCTTGACCAAGAACAGCAGCGCGTCCGGCGGACTCGTGCGGGCGGCATCGAGCAACATCGAAACCGCGGCCGCTCGACCATCGCTCTCGCCCTCGGTGCGCGCTTCACCAATGCCTCGCGTGTCGAGCACGTCGAGTGAGCCGCGCTCGGAACGATACGGGTACCAGCGCGGCTCGAGTGTGCCTCTGCCGGTGTGGCCGATACTCGCAATGGGCTCGTTGAAGATCGCATTGACCAGTGAGGACTTGCCCGCCCCGCGGCGGCCCACCAACACGAGCCTCGGCGAGCGCTGCTCGACCAACAACCGTCGCAGCTCGGCGAGTCGCGCCGATAGCCCTGCTGCGACGCTGCCAGGCAGGTGCTGCAGCAGCTGCTCGACACCGACCAGGCCGCTGAGGATTTCATTCCGCATTCCGCCATTGTGCGTCGGCAAAAGGCATTGGCAACGGCGGGCACTCTCGACCGAGCGTTTGCGCCCGCTTTGCACGGCGTGCACTGGCGGGTTAATGGTGTTTCTGCGCCAAATTTATTTCTGGTGTCATGGCCGAGACCGAGTATGACCCGCGCCAATGGCCCGCTTGCCTCCCCTCGTCAGCCTCGTTCCAGAGCGCTTCGAGGATGGCGCCCATAGCGGCGTGCCGCGCTTCGACTTCGAGCTGCGCAAGATTTTGCCCGAGATCGTCAGCAAGAACACCAAATGGCCGTCGCGCGCCTGGCTGCGCTGGCTTGCCCTGAAGCAGCCGGACACAATCGTGATCACCGGCAACGAGACGTCCTTGCTCGTACCAGAGCCGTTGCGCACGATCGTCGTGCATCACGGCTGTGCGCAAACCCACTTCGATCGCGATCCCACGTGGCGCGGTAAGCGCGAACAGCAACTGTGCGACGCCCAGCGCCAGATGTACCAACGTCCGCGCCGCTGGTTCGTCGCGCTGGCAGAGTGGACTGCCGAGCAATTCGCGAACCACTACGCGGTGCCCAAACCTCGCATCATTCCCAATTGGGTCGACATGCCGGTGCGTCCCAAGCGTTCACTTGGCGCCAAACCGGTGGTCTTGGGTGATTGGCGCAACTTCAACAAAGGTTCGGAGATCATCCCGCGGCTGCAGGAGCGATTGCCGAGTTTCGAATTTCGAACCCTGGTGTGCACTTACCAGACGCGCCGCGAGGCGTATCACGCCGCCGATGCGTACTTGTGCCTCAGTCTCTCCGAGGGGGGCAGCTACTCCGTGTCCGACGCAGAAGCCGCACGACTCGCGCTCGTGACGACGGACGTGGGCAACTGCGAAGAGTACCGCGCAGCGCGCGTGCTGCCGTGGCAGCAGCGCGACGACGTCAAGTTGATCGCCGAACACCTGGAGAGTGCGCTCGCGGGACGCGAGGGCGCGTTCTTCGACGATTGGACGTTCGAGAAGTGGCAACGCGCGTGGCGTCAATTGGTCGAAGAGGTCGCGGATGCGCGTTGAGGCGTTGCCCCGTCAGAGGCACGATAGGGACGGACCGTAGCGAACGCTGGCTGCGAGGCAGCGCTTAGGCCAGCCCCAACTCAGTGTGGTTACTAACGGACTTCGAGCAGCTCGACCTCGAACAGCAACGTCGCATTGGGCGGAATGACTCCGCCGGCGCCGCGCGCGCCGTAACCGAGGTCGGCCGGGATCAGCAGCGTGCGCTTGCCGCCGCACTGCATCGAAGCCACGCCCTCGTCCCAACCCTTGATCACTTGGCCTACGCCGAGCTGAAACGTGAAGGGCCTGCCGCGGTCCAGTGAACTGTCGAATTTTGCCCCCTTTTTCCCTGCCTCCCACAACCATCCGGTGTAGTGCATGACACAGGACTTGCCGGCGACGGCGGCGTCCCCTGTGCCGACCTCGGTGTCTTCGTATTGCAGCCCGCTGGGTGTCTTGATCATGCACAGGCGTTTAGTCCGGGCTCGAACGGCTGTCCATTGCCTTGCGCCTGGGACGGCATTCGAGACTCGCAGTGGTCGCCGTCGCCGGACCGT
>DATAHU010000231.1:0-9115 GCA_036263015.1 Polyangiaceae bacterium
AGAGCAGTTGACCGCCAAGGTGGACGGCGCGTTCCTCGAACGCGACGCAGAAGCCAAGAAAGACGATTGACCCCGCCGGGGGGGCAGCTGAGCGCTCAGCGCGTTTGGTTCACGCGGCGTGGGCGGATACGGATTGCACCAGCCCCTGCCAGCGCGTTTGTGGTTCACTGGTCAGCGCGTACGGTTGGAAGGCGATCATCACGCCGTTGTGAGTCTGCTCGCAGCGTGTCACGCGACACCACAGCTCGAAGGCCTCGGATGTGGCGTTCAAGCGCATTCTCGCGAACCAGTTCTCGGGAATGGTTTGAGTGCCCGCGGCAAGGCACCCCGCAGGGCCGAGTCGTTGCGCGCGGTAGTGAAACTCGCGTTTGCCGCTCACCAGCACGACATCGAAGTCGACGGGGAACAAGGGCGCTGGCAACAGCTCCGCGTCGGCTGCCACCAAGCTGCTGCGTGGGGTCATGGTCAGGCGCTGGTCCGGATCGTTCAGTGAGTCGACGAGGGCCGGCAGCGTGGGAATGAAGCGCAATAGCGCGTCCCGGGTTTTCGCGTCGGCGATGAGCGGCTCGAGCGCGCGATCATCGACAGAGGGCTGCCGCTCCATCAAGTCGACCAGCGCACGGGCAGAGCGAACCGTCTCGAGCAACCGCTCTGCCTCGAGCGAGTTCCCCGGCGCTTCGCCGATCACTTGGCATATGGTCTCGGGAAGTTGCCACGCGTTGGCGACTTCCACGCCAATGCGGCGCTCATAGCTGGATACGACGAGCAACCACGTCTCTGCGGGGAGCAGCGTGAAGAAAGAGTGGTCGAGCGCTGCTTGCTCCAAATACGCCAGGGTGATCGTGCGCCCCAAACCTTGGAGCAACCCGCACAGGAAGGCCTCCTCCGCATCGACGCTGCCGCTGGCCAGCCGCTGCGCTAAGAACGCGCACAGCAGGCTCTGCCGCCACGCGAGGTATTTCAACGAGACGAGGGGACCTTCGGCGCAGGCGTCTGCACCGAGCGCTGCCGCCAGCGCCACGCGCGAGATACGGCGCGCGCCCATTCGCGCCAACGCAGTGGGGAGCGACAACGGCTCGCCCGTCGGGCCACCGGCGAAGGCGGACGCGTTAGCCAAGCGCAGCACACGCGCCGTCAGCGCAGCGTCCAGCGCGACCACCTCGGCGATTTGGGTGAGCGTGTAGTCATCACCTTCCAACATGCGGTTCAAACGCATGGCGATGGCCGGATACGGTGGGAGCTCCACGCACCGCCTGGCGATTAGCTCTGCGATTGCCGCTCTGGGGTCGAACATGGTGTAAGCGAACCAATGACGGCGAGACTCCGCGCCCCGCCCTGCAAGGATCACAAACGGCGCAAACTGAACCCGGCTTCACCCTGTTTGTGCTCGAGCCACGATACGTACCGGTCCGCACATCTGCGCGTGCCTTCAAGGCGCGCTACGTCGGAACGCTCTGCCGATTGAATATCCGGGTGGAGGGTGGGCTTTCAGACGCACCGGATCCGCGCGGTGTGGCAACAGCGCCCACCGAAGCTCAGGTTCGCGCCGCCGCAGAGCGACTCGAGTGAGTTGGGCCCGAAAACGAGACTTACTTTTCTCACCGCGACAACGGCTGGGCGTCACGCTAGAGCGTATGCTGAGCTGCATGGGACGCCGAGGACCCCGGGTTGCGCTAACCAGCGGGGGCAACTGGTGGACGCGCGTCCTTGGGTCGTTGGGTTTGCTGGTTGCCGCGTCGGGGGTGGACGCCTGCCGGCGTCCCACCGTGCAAGCGTGCGTCTCACAGGGCTCGCAGTGCTACGAAGACCATGCCGTCATGTGGGCCGAACCGGAGATCTGCGAACAGATCGGCAAAGAGCTGGGGCCCTCGGGTGAACCTGCGAAACAGCATTGCTTGCGCGTCGTGGCTGAGACCAGCGCCAACGCGAGCGCGTGCAAACTGCTCGCCGAGCGCGAAGCCGTGGACTCTTGCGTGAGCGGGGTTGCTCATCAGCTGGAGGACCCCGATTTGTGCAATCGAATCGTCAAGCCAGAGCTCAAACAGGGGTGCATCGAAGCGGTGGCTCGGTCTGCGCGCCGTCCTGATCTCTGCAAACGTCTAACCCAAGAGGACGCACGCGCGCGCTGTTTGAGTGAGAACATCCAGCGCGGCTTGAAGCCCGCGGTTTGCGATGTGCTGGAGACGCCAAGGCTGCACGATGGTTGCCTGGTGTCGCTCGCGAGACTCGATCTGCCGCAGTGTTTGCAGCGCGGCGAGACAGAGCGTGGTGGCTGCCTGATGAGTCACTTCGGAGAGATTGACGACCCGGGCACTGCCTGCGGTGGTTCGGTCCCTTGTTTGCGGCAGTTCTCCAAGCGCGGCGACGTCGCAATCTGCGGCTACATTCCCCGGGTCCCCCACGATACTCAGCAGCAAGATTGCATTCGTGAGTCGCTTCAGCTCGATGGCGCGTGGGTTGCAGATTCACGCTGCGATGAGCTCTTGGACCCGGAGACGCGAGACGTGTGTTTGCGCTTCGTTGGTGGAGGTGGGTTCCACGACGCGACGTGCTCCAAAATCAACGACGCGACGCTGCGTGATGAATGTGAACAGGGGGCACGATTCTCCGAACGGCTGAAAGCGCAGAAGTTGCCATGAGAGGCTGCCATGTCGTATTGGGGTGGTCGATTGCGACCCTCTTGGGCGGGCAACTCGCTTGCGGCAAGGTCACCGGTTGCAAAGATCCGAATCTGCACGAACGTCAGCGCTGTCTTCGGCAGCAGGCGATTAAACGGCATGAGCCCGACTTGTGCAATGTACTGGGCCGGCTCGACACGCGAGAGGAGTGCATGGAGGCCGTTGCGCACGAAGCCAATGATCCCGGGTTGTGCAGTAGCATTCCCAGGCCTCAAGCGAGGGACAAATGCGTGAAGACGTTGGCGCGCAAACCGGAGGATTGCGCGCGCATAGCGAACCCCTTTCGACGCGATGAATGCCTCAGTGAGATCGCCCTGGTGGGAGATGGAATCGTGGCCGCGTGTGAATCCATCGACAACACCGACCGTCGCGACGATTGCTACGTCGACTTGGCAACTCAGAACAACGCCCCCGAGGACGTTTGTGAGCGGGTGAAGTCACGCCAGTCTGCGTGTTGGTCCAACCTGGCCAGGCTCCGGGACCCAGCTTTCTGTGAACGAGTGAGCACCCGGCCTGGCTCTGCCGCGCGGCGGACCTGTTACGTTCGGGCCGTCTCCGATGTGCCCGCAAACAAACTGAATACAGCGTACTGCTCCAAGATCGGCGACATCCGGCTACAACAGGATTGTCAGCTTCGCGTCGTCGCCGCGAGCCAAGATGTCCGCGCTTGTGAAGAAGGCAAGTTCGGGGAGCGCACGGATGAATGCTGGGCGGCAGTCGCCCAGCGTGATGCAGACCTCTGTTTGCGCATCGCCGATACCGGTCATCAGCGGTATTGCGCCATGATCAATTGGCGCCACGCCAAAGATCCGGCCGTCTGCAAGTTGCTGCTGGTAGCCGGTACGCGGGCGGAGTGTTTGATGAAGACGGAGAGCAGCGACGTCGCCAAGTAGCTCGAATGAGTTGGAGTAGGGTAAGGACCTGCCGGCCGCGTGTCGTTTTGCGGGCGTCTTTGCGGGTCTTTGAGTAAGAGAGGCCGTTGCGGAACAGTCGGCACCAATCGTATGCAGTCAATCGGTGGTCACCAACGGGCGCGCGGTGCGTTGTGGGGCGTTCTCGTCTTAGCGCTAGCGAATTGCGCGCCGAAAAAACCAATCGACTCGAGCCTTCGCCAAATCGACGACGCACCTGCGAGTACCACCGTTGCTCCTTCTGCCAACAGCGCGCAGCCGTCGTGCCTTTCGATGACGACTGCGCTTGAAGCGACGCGAGTGCCACCTTCCACCGGAGCTGCTTCCCATGACGCAGGCGTCAGTTCGGATCCGCCCGTCCGTTTGGATCCGGGGCCTGACTGCAAACATCCAGAGGTCGTAGAGGAATGTGAGTTCGGGTTTTGTTGCGTGCCCCCGGGATGCTTCATCATGGGGGCGCCGCGGGACGAACTCGGTGCGGCGCAGTCCGATGACGTGCAGGTGCAGGTTACGCTCACGCATCCGTTCGTGCTCGGACAACACGAGGTTACCTACCAGGAGTGGATTGCGGAGGGATTCAATGCGCCGACTAGGAGTGAACCTGACGGACCGAGCGATTGTCGTGATGCGGACTGCCCGATTTCGAACGTGAACTTGATAGATGCTATGGCTTTCGCCAATCGCTATAGCGAGAGTCGAAATCTGCGAGCTTGCTACGAGCTGCGCGACTGCGTCGGAGAAATCGGCAGCGGGCCCCAATGCGGAATTCCCGACACCGACGGCACGCGAAGATGCACTAGCGAGGGCGCGCCGTTCTCTTGTGGTGGAGTATTCGCGACTGCGAGCAACGTCTACGAGTGTGAAGGATACCGCCTGCCAACCGAAGCCGAGTGGGAATTTGCCGTGCGCGCCGGCACCAGGACCGCGTTGTGGACGGGGGATCTGGGACCGCCACATGGGGATTGGACGTCAGCGTACGAGGAACCCAACCTCGTGGACATCGCCTGGTACGGCTTCAATTCGGGCGGGGCTCCACATCCTGTTGGACAGAAACATGCAAACCCTTGGGGTTTGTTTGACATGCTCGGCAACGTGCAGGAGTGGACCACTGATCTCTTCAAGTTCGACGGACTGGGGTACGGTCGTGAGCCTCGCGTCAATCCCATCGGGCGAATGCTGGACGGTCGATCTGGGAACGATTTGCTTCCATCCGATCTCGTGGGTGAGAGAGGAAAGAATGCGAGCGTGGTTGCGCGCGGTGGTTCGATCGGAATGCCCTCCGCCTGGACCAAGGCCGCAATCCGGTTGACGGCCAATCCGCTATCGTCTGCCGGGACGTCAGCTGGGTTTCGTTTGGCGCGCACCTTACGCTGAGCCAGGGTATTGCTGATGAACCCGGTAGCGGCGATCTTCTCTTTGCCGGACTGACGCAAGCTTGCTTGCGGTGTGTCGAGGTCGGACTCGACCTGACGAAATGCGATGGCTCTGCCTCCCTGGGCGTTGACCTGCAACCACAACTTAGGCAAGGCACCAACTCACATGAAAATAGCCTTCGCCCTACTACTGTTGACAGCTTGCGCAGGGATGTCGGGGGCGCTGATCAAGACGCCACTGCAGCAGCAATGCCAGGGCGCGGGACTCAAGGCTTGCCCCGAGCTGTCTGAGGGCGTCGCTCTCTACATCGACGGCGACAAAGCGGGTAGCACGGAACAGCTTCGCGTCGTCGCGCTTTCCAATAGCCCACAACAAGTGCAAGTCGCTGCAAAGGCGATTGTGGCGCTGTCCGAGATACCCGCGGCACGCAATTACGCTAAACCGTTTGCGGACGTCGCCAAACAGCTGCTGAGCATGAGCGCGCATCCCGCAATCGACGCGAGCGCTCAGCTTGCAGTCGGCGTGTCCTCGACCTCTGCTCCCTCAACGACGCAGCAGTCGCCGCCAATGTCCAACCCATACGACGCTCAGCTGAGCGAGCGTCAAGCCGCGTTGCGATCCGCTGCTGACCGGGTTGCCGTGGCGCCCGTTGATCCTTCGCGTTTGGAAACGAGATCCACGAGCTTAACGCTCGGGGGGGCGCGATGCTCGGTGTTTGGCTCAGATGCGCTGTGCGTCCGGCTGCTGGACGGTCCGTTCATTCTGACCGACTACACCTCGCTCGGCGGATGTCCCGACTTGCTCTACCTCGGAGCGGCCCCATTGGAAGACAACGTAGACAGCCAACTCCGCATTCAACCTGATTGGCTCCTGCCTGTGAAAGACTCTGGGGCTTTCGGTGCCCATTTCTACGTCAACGGCGGGACCCGCTTGGTTGCCGCTGTGCGTCCTGGCGGCAAGGAGCTGAGCCGAGATCCTCGCTGCGTGATAACCTGGTCCGGGTTCAAACCGAGGTTGCTTCCGTCACGCGGCGAATAGGAAGAATTGCGGTGTGCTGCTCGCAGCGCTCACCGTCATGTGACCGGCGCAAGCCAGCCAAGAGCGAGTCAGATCCGCTGTTGGAGCGGGTCAGCGGGTCTTCAACCAGGATCTCGCCCGCGGCCGCTGCCTAGAAAAAGGCAAAGAAGAAGTAAGCGCAGAGCAACCGTGCTAAGAGCTACTCGCCCTCTTTCGCGGCACTGCTGCAAGGCCATGGTCACTGCCCCCTGGAGGGAGGTAGTCTGTGCCGATGCAGGGAGCTACGAGCGAAGAGAAGGCCGCGGGGACCGTTACCTTCGGCATGGTCACGCTCGCGATCGTGGGCGGGCTTGCGTGTTCGCTGACGCTTTCGACGAGTGGAGACTTTGCAGACGCCTTCGGGCGCTCCGCGTTGTATCTGGCGTGGAGCACGCTTGTGGTCGCGCAAGGCGTCGTGGCGTGGAGTGGGCTGCTCCCCTCGTTCTGGACCGTGCGCGGGCTCTGGCTCAAGGCCGACGCCTCTACGCGCACTTGGCTCGGCGCGACTTTGGGCGTCGTGATCGGCTTGCTCGCATTGTATTCGCTGTTCGTGCCCAGGTCGTTCGAGTTGAACGTGAGGTGGCCTCTGGGCGACCAACAGACCGCTCGCATCGGCGTCATCAGCGCCATCGTGATGACGCCGACCTTGGTGGCGGTCTTCGGAATGTGGCTCTCAGCCGTTGCCGCCGAACGACTGACGGGCGACGGCACGGCCACGACCAAGACGATCTCCGAATACCTCGGCTTGCGCGGGACCTTGCAGGGGCTGCTTTGGTTCGTGGGCACCGTGATTGGGATCGCGGTGCTGTCGACAGGTATGTTGCGACAGTCGATGTTGGCGTCCGGGTTCGCGAACGAAGAGACGTATCCGCCACCCTTGGTGCTGGCTTATGGCGCGTTCTTCACGATGCTGTTGCTCGCGTGTTACCTGCCTGCCTACGCGATCGTCCAACGCGCAGGAGAGCGCCTCAAGGCGGCGATCCTCGGCGAAATCGCTGACGTCAAGGAGTGGGGGGAGAGTAACGCCCGAGTCGCCAAGTTGTTGGGCTTGAACCTGAGCGTGGACAAGTCGATCAAAGACGCGATCGCGATCTTTGCGCCGCTGGTGGCGGGCTTCGTCGCCAACGCGCTGCCCTGGCTGAGCGAGAAGTAGGGGCCGGGGCGCGTGTTCAAGCCTGTGGCCAGCGCTTGGCGCTCGCGCTTGGGCACGAACTCGTTGACCGGCATGGCGCCCAGGTTTGCGATTGGCGGCGTGCGCACGTCTTCGGGCAACGCCGCGACGTCCGCGGGTTGGTCGCGCGTCGCAGGCCTATTCCGAGCAGTAACACGGCGAGAGTAAACCCACCGCCACTTGGCGTCGTGGGAGCGCCCACGCGACAGTTGCAACTCGATGATTCACTCGCGGCCGCACCAGTGTCGGCCGTTTGCGCGCCTGCATCCTGTGAGCCGCTGCCGACGGGCGCCGCCGAGCCCGTTGCAGGTTGCGAAGCACCGGCAGCGGGAGCCGTCGCACTCGCCCCGGCGGTGGGGTCCGGGTTAGCAGGGGCGGGAGTGGAGTTGGGGGCCGTCGTGCTCGGGGCAGAGCTCGCCGTGGGGCCCTCAGCGGGCTGTGTTGGCTCTGGAGAGGTCACCTCGTCCGTTGCGCTCGCATCCGCGCCGTCCGCTGCGCTACCGCCGGGCGCGGCAGCGTCCAGCGCGCTTGCCGTGCCGGGGTCATCGTCGCCACTTGCGCCCTCAGCGGCCGTCGTCGTGCTGGCGTCGCTCGTGGCAGTACTCTCGCCAGCGCCCGCGTCTGGTATCGGCGCCGGCGTAACGCCGCCCTCGGGCACGAAGCTGAAATTGCGCACCACGATTTCGAGCTCTTGCTCGTCCGAGGGTGGCGCTTCGAAGCACCACAAGTTCATCCCCAACGGCAATGCTTGCTGCGGGATGTTCGCGGTGGTTGCGGGCACGTAGCTCCAGGTCTCGAGCGGCGTTCCGCTGCCGTCCAGCGGTTCGAGGCCCGAGAACAGGTAGTCTATGATGCGTGTACTCGCCCAAACGAAGCGCGACGTCGAGAGCGTCTCGCCGCCAAGCGAGAAGGTGTAAGAGTGTTCCCCGATGACCTCGCCCGTCGAAGGGTAGTTCGTCCAATCGCCGTTGTTGCCGTCTTCCTGCCCCCAGCGCGAGTACTCGATGTCGATTTCGTTGGTGCCGTCTTCACCGATGTTCGCGGCCGGGCCATACGGAAAGAGACCCAAGACGATGTTCTTGTCGAAGGTGTCGATGGGACCGTCGATTTGCCACTGGTAGGTGCCGAAGCCCAGCTTGTCTTTGGTGAACAGTTCAGCGGCTCGCCATTGGCCGCCTTGGTTCGTGATCCGCAGGTGCAGGTAACCCTGGTCGTCCACCGTCACATTGTTGGGATCGCCTTCGCACACGCCCGCCATGCCGCCGTCGGTTACTTGCCACTCGAGGCCGCTCCAGCTGATCGTGGCCGCTCGAGCGGGCAGCGCCGTCAAAGCGCAAGCGAGAGTGAAAAGAATCGAGCACGAACGCGGGGAAGCTCTCATGGGCGCCAGTCTGCCCGATTGGCAAGAAGAGTCACTACTGTCTTGCTGGATCCCGCGCGGTGAGCTTGCCTATGCTGGTCCGATGATGATCCCGCCAGTGACTCTTGGGTACCGGCTCTGTGTGCTGTGGTGTGGCTGCATGTTGGGCTGCGTCGCGTGTCGCGGCACGCAAGGCCACGGAACTAGCCCCGAGGGGTCTGTCTCAGCAGTGCCGGCGGCACTAGAGAATCAAAGGATCGAGCGCCCCGCGTACACCCTACAACACCCTGGGGATTGGAAGCTCGATGACCAGGCCGAGTCGTTCGACCTCGATCATTACTTCAACATCGACGGTCCCGACACGTGTCACGTTACCATCGCGTTCTTTCCACCGACGCTCACCGAGAAGGCCTGCCTCGAGACGCAGAACGACGCTTTCACGAAGACCCTGTTCAAGGAAGCGCCGACCGAGACGCCGTTTTCGAATTGGGGCGCTCTCAACGGCAGCGGCGTGGAGCTGCACGGCAAGATCAAGCCACTTGGCACCGGACGCATCCGAAACTTC
>DATAHU010000232.1:0-20139 GCA_036263015.1 Polyangiaceae bacterium
TCGCTGCGTGAAGCCGCCAGCGCAAGTCGCCCAAGGCGAACGTGTCGCCATCGCGCAGAAGCTCGGTGCGGTCCCCGGCCTCGAGCCACCAATCGCCGTCGACGTGCTCGACCACGGTTGCGGGACAGCTGTGATGAGGCGTCAGGTCGAACATGCCGCTTTGGGCGCGCAGCACCCGGCTCTGGTCTTCGCTGCGCAACTCGGGAACTGGAGGCGTCGCGTCGAGCATTTCCAACTCGGTGTTGCCGAAACACAGCCTTGCACCGACCGACACGCGCGCCCGTTCACCGGGAGCCAACCGCACTCCGTCGAGCTGCGTGCCATTGGCCGAGCCGGCGTCACGCAGTTCCCAGCAGCCCGTTTCTGACCACGAGATCGTCGCGTGCAGATTCGAGACACTCGCGTCGCTGAGCACGATGTCGCTTCGACCGTGACGTCCGATCGAGGTCAGAGTCCCGAGCTCGTAGACGCCGCCACCCGTTGAATTCTTCAAACGACCCATGGCTAGTACACCAGCCGCTCGACATACGCTTTGAGCCGAACCTGGGCATGATCGCGCAGGACCAGCTTGAAGGTCAATGCCAAGTGCCCGCGATGCGTAAGCGAAGCCAGCTCGCGAAAGCCCTGGAGCTCTTGACGGGTGAGCAGGCGGTCACCCAGCGCGTGGTCCAGAAAAATGCGCAGCTCGGAGTCGGACCACGCGGGGTTCGTGAAGCGACGGTAAAAGGCGAAGTAGTCGGCCATGCCGTGGACTGTGAGTTCCAGATCGAAACCGATGCTGCCTTGGGCGTAGCGTGTCAGCAGACGCTCTGCACGCGCGTGGTTGGTTGGATTCAAGCTCGCCAGCTGCAGCGCGACGTCGGGCGGCCCGCTCGAGATCATGCGCAAGCCGCTGCGCGGCCCATGCGCACGCGCGCCGAGTGAGCTCATCATGTTCAAGCGCGTGCCCTCGGGCAACGCCATGACGAAGCGTCGGAAACGCTCGAGCAAGGGGCCTGGCAGCGGCCAGTCCGGCAACGCGCGCAGAACGGCCAGACCTGTTTCGTAAAGCTCAGCTTTGGTCCAGCAGAGGTTACCCCCAGACCGAAAGTCGGGCCTGATCGCGGGACCCACCCATTGCTGAGGCTGGCCATCCACGATGTCCTGTTCCAGTTCGACGTAGGGGACGCGCGCCAAGGCGCCTTCCGCATGCAACCAATCGGACAAGAACGAGAGGGTCGACGCGGGAACACTGCGCGCGCGGTCGAGCGGGGCGACTGCCTCTGCCTCGCGTTGCGCGCGAGCCAACACCTCGCGCGCTCCAATCGGCCAAATGCGCGCAGTGAGATCGCGCTGCGACAGGCCTCCCAAGTGCAGTTCGACCACCGCCTCGCCCATGAGCTCTGCGAATGGCTTGGCCGCCAGCTCCAAATGCGCACGCTCGCGCTGAGCGACGAGGCTTTGGGGAAGTACGTCGAGCACAGCGCCGAGAAGCGCTGCTACGCGCTTATCGTCAGCGGTTAACGCTGGAGCAAGTGCGCCCGACACGTCGTGGTTGCTCGGATTTCTAAGTTTGGGGCGGTGGTTCCAAGATCACCAGCGCCGAGCGCAGCACGTTGACCTCGTTCGTCGCAACGCCCTTGGCATCCGTCTTTGGAGACCGAAAGGCGATCAGGTCGTACGCTCCCGGTGCGCGCTCGCGAATCATGGCCTGCGCTTTGGCCGTTTGTGCGCTGTCCGTCTTGACGTTGATCATCGGAATGACTTCGGCGGGACGAAGTCCTCCCAACGAGACCTCCCCCTGATTGGCGAGATAATGGATGCGTGGATCGCGTCTGACCAAGATCAGACGCAGATTGTCGGCACCTGCGGTCAGGTTGGTGCCGCGCACTTCGAAGTCCACCAAGTTGCTTTCCGTTACCCGATCTAGAGGGTCCTTGCTTTGTCTGACTGCCAACTGTGCGGGGATCAGTGCGTTGACTTCGAGGGTTGGTTCATCCCATCCCATGGGCGATGCTCCTTTGTAGATAGATCATTGAGGTTCTGAAATGAGTACTTTCTCATCAGCGCGATCGAGTGCCACGAGCGCAGGTCGTCTGTCTGCCAGGTAGGCAAGCTCGGGCTTTGCGCAAGGAGACGGTAGCTTGGCGATACCAACGAGTCGCGACTCGGGCACCCACGTCAGGCCGTCCACTGGGGTCGGCTTTCCATTGCACAACAGCTCGGGCGCAAACTGCAGAGGGTAGGCCGTCAATAGCGTGCCCGCCTTCGCGGTCACGCGCAGTTGCTCGAGCTCTTCGTGCGGTCGGAGGCTGAGGGCCACGATGTCTTGGGTTTGGATCGCAGCGCCAGGGACTCTCGAGGTTTGCGTCGTGGCGCCTTCTTCGACCAAGAGCACGCCCCCGAGCATGCTTCTGAACAACGTTGCGCCGTCCGACTGGTAAGCTTCGGTTTCGACGAAGCCGACCGCCCAGTGCTTGGGAGCAAAGTAATTCAACGCCCGCCACTCGCCGCTCTGTTTTGCGAACGTCACTGGCTCGCTGGGCGTGGGCGAACTCGACATGGCCTTCAGCTCGGGGCGCGAGTCCGCGGTGCAGCCGTAGGGCTGTTTCTGGTTGGCACTGCCAGGACAATGGCTTTGCGCCGCGGCAAGACCGACCTCGGTACCGCGTGTGCCGAGCGCCAGATCGACGACCCAACGGGGTTGGTCAGATTCGCCCGTGGCTTTGGTTTCGAGCTCGGACGTCTGCCATGAGGACCCGGCGTGCAAAGCGAGAACGCCAACGGGTTGTCGTTCTCGCGTGTCGTGCTTGCAGCCGTCCCAAATGCCGCCGAACAACAGCCCAGGATGCCCTTCAGCGGAGAATATCCCGACCTCGATTGCGAGGCCGTAGCTGATCTTCTTTTCCAAGAGCGACCGCGTCCAACCCCAAGTGTTATCCTTCAGCCGACCCGTGAGAATGACCGGCGCGATTGCTTTGGTTGGCGTTTTCAAGTCTGCCGCGCTGAGCGCGATGTCGAGCACGCCGTCCTCATCGAGGTCCGCCACGCGAAAGTCGGTCGCTACGCTGCCCTTCGGGGCTTCGTCGTACTTGTACAATAGGGTCGAGGCTGAGCTCGGCTTGGCTTGCAGCTTCAGCAAGCAAGGGCGATCATCGCAGCTCGAGGCCGCGATGATCGCCGGGGGCTGATCCGGTTCCAGGCTAACGATCGCTACGCGGGTTACCGGCTGCGACACGTTCAGTGCTTCGGGACACCCCCACTTGCCGTCCCGCGCGTTGCGTTTGACGACGTAGACGGTTTTGGATTTCTGGATGATGAACGAACTGAAGACCACCTCCAGCAGAGCGTCCCCGTCCAAGTCGCCCACTGCCAAGTCCGAGACGTCCTCGGGTTTCTGGCAACTATCCAGACTCAGCGCTCGCCAGGCGGAATAAGCTTTGCTTTCCGGATAGTGTTCGCCAATTTTCTGGGGCACCAAACCTGACGCAGTCGGGTCATCGGCACGCGCAACAGTGCTCAATCCGCAGCCGCCCCAGAGCGGGGTCAGATAAACCGTTACCGACGCTAGAGCAATGGGGAGCAACCCGCGACGCATGTGTGGCGTTATTCCACGGCGCGACGCTCTCGAACATGACCGGCTATGACAGCGGCGCGCCGCCTTCCCCCGGTTGACTCGAAAGCTGGAACCACTCGAAACGAGAACGACGCATCAGTCTGCGGATCGCGTTTGTGGAGCGTCGAGCAAACGCGCCGCGAGTTCCCAGTGTACGAAGGCGTAGCCGCCTCCGACGCGTTTCATGAGTCGAGCGGACACGGCACGGCTCATGAGCGCCTGCGAGCGCAGCGGCAGCGTGCCTTCGGCGGCCAAATGAAGTCGCATCAGCGCGTAGTAGATCGCGTCCGTGCCACCCAGCCAAAGAAACACGATCGCGCCGAACGTCAACGCGACGCACGCGCCGTAAAACAATCCGAAGGCCGGCGCAAAGCAAGCGGTAACGACCGCGACAGTGAGTGCGGCTGCCAAGTAAGCGCTGCGCAGAGCCTTCCAAAATGCTGCATTCCAAACGATCGCGATCGTGTCGCGGCGCGTCCTGAGCGCAGCGAGCAATAGCCCTACTGCGGCAAACGAACCTCCCATGTAGGCGGCGGCTCTGAAGGTTTGGGTGGAGGCTAACGCCAGCACGGCCCAAATGGCCCCGAGCGAGCCGGCGAAGACGAGTCCACGACTCGAGGGCAGTTGGAAGCGCAGATCTCTGTCGAGCGCGACGTCGTCGTTGACGCTGCTGATCGGAGGTCGCGCCCACCACAGCGCAATCAGTGCCAGCAGCGAAGCTTCGACGGCCATCACGGCGGCCGCTGGTGGGCGGTGGATACCCACCCACAGAGCAGCAGCGGCGAAGGTGAGCAATCCCGCAAGGGCATTGACCCAGCGACTCGTGTTGCGCGAGCCGAAGCTCGAGCGCAGTAGTAGCGCCACGACGCCGAACGACAATCCCGAAACCAACGTGCTCTTGGCAGACAACTCGAATGCGAATGCCTCAGTGACGACCAAGTCACCGTTGGAAAAAGGAGAATAGGCGACCGCGAGCAGCGGACCGAAGCAGGCGATTGCCGCGACCCCCATACGCCCAAGCAACGCATAGCTCAGCTTGCTCCACCCGGCTTTCAGCATTCGCGGCTGCAGCGCTTCGCAGCGCAGCACGTCCTGACCCTCTGCCACCGCGAGTCGTGCAACGCGGACCAGATCAGCCGTGCGTTGGTCTTGCGCGATCGCTTTCAAGGGACCTTCCAGAAAGCGATCCAGAAGTCCTTCTGCGGAGATTGGACCGCGCTGCACCCAATCGGGAAAGAAGGCCTCGCGCGACACACCCTGCAGCAGTCGCAGCATGAGCGGTACGGTCGCCAGCTCCGCGAGCCGCGCATTGCTTTCGAGCGCGTCTGCCAGCGCCGTAAACCCTTGCAGACGAACGCGCCGCTGAATCTCGGCCAGCTCCAGGCGTTGCAGTTCGACCTGATGCGGACCCGTCAACGGCGTTGTCAGTGCTCGGTATTCTTGGGTCCGGCAGGTGACGACGACCCCCGCGAAGTTGGCGCTGTGGATCAAGGCATCGATCGCGTCTACGCAACCTTGCCTCAAAGCCGACGGAACCTCGTCGAGGCCGTCCAACAGTAGAACCAAGCGCCGTCCTTGCAGCAACTGTGCACAGAGGCGTCGTGGGACCGAGTAACGCGTGTGCAGTTCGCCCGCGAGCCAGCTCGAAACATTGGTGGGTGCGCCGCGCCACGCAGAGAGTGGAATCACGACCGGCGTCGACTGCCAGGACTGCGAGCGTTGTCGCAGGTCGAGCAAGGCTCGGCACAGCTTGAGCGCTGCCACGGTCTTGCCAAAGCCTGGCTCCCCGAGCACGACCAGCTGTCCGCCTGCGCGCTCGAACAACGGCAACAGCGCGTTTTCTTCGGGCGCTTCGGCGTCGACGACTTTTGCTTCGCCAGGGTTGGCGTCGACGGGGTTGCCCTCGACGGGGTCGTTCACTTGGCGCTGCCAACGATGCGCTTGGCGGACGTCGACGAAGCCCCTGCGCGTCTCGTTCAAGTAGTCATCGATCCAGATGCGCCGCACGGCTTCGCCCAAACGCACGAGGGCCACGGCCTGCGAGTCGACGGGTGCGCGTTTCCCTGAAGGGCGCAGCTTCGAGCGCTTCGAGTCCTCGGTGTTGGCCGCGAGCACGTCTCTCAGCGCCCTCGCACTGGCTGGTCGGTGTTCAGGGCGTTTGTCGAGCGCTTGGTCGAGCGCTTTCAGCGCCGTCTCGGGAATCTCCAACAGCTCAGCGCGGCCCGCTAGCGGGGCGATCGGAGTGTGTTGTTGTTGCCACAGCACGGACTGGCTGCCGCCAGCTGCGAACGGAACGTATCCGAGCAGCAGCTCGTGCGCCATGATGCCCACCGCATACAGATCGCTTGCGGTCGTGGGTTTCCCACCGGCTGCAAGTTCCGGTGCGAGATACGCGGCGCTGCCGGCGATGCCGTCCGAGCCATCGGGCAAGCGCTCGGCGTTTTCCGGAAGGCTCGGTTCAGCGGTATTCTGGGCAACGCCGAAATCGAGCAGTTTGAGTCCCGTGAGTGAACGGGCATCCACGAACTCGCAGCAGAAGCAATTGGCGGGTTTCACGTCCCCATGCACGATGCCTGCCTCATGCGCGTGCTGGAGCGCGTCCAGAATCTGGATGAGCGTGGAGCGGATCCACGTCCAAGGTAGCGGTGCGTGATCGCGGATCACGATTTGCAGCCCCAGGCCCTGCAGACGCTCCAGGGCGAGCCAGGTCACGTTGCCCTCGATGCCACTGGCTTCGAGGCGCACGATTCCGGGATGTTTCAGTCGCGCCAGCATCTCGGCTTCGCGCGCGGCTTGGCCAGGCGAAGAACTCTGGGTCGCGGCTAACTTCAACACGACGATCCGCCCGGTCGAGCGATCCAACGCTTCGACCACTTCACTAGAGCCGCTGCTGCTCGAGTGACGGATGAGCTTGAAGCGGGCAGGTACGCTCAGCGCCGTGCGCGTGCCGGATGTCGCCGCGTCCGTATCGCTCTGTTCGCTAGGTGGCGCTTCTACGCTATCCGCTGGGGGTTTCATGTCGTGTCATGGCGCCCAGCCGAGTACTGCCCGAGAACGCCGATCCATGACGCCCAGCAATACCCCAGCCGGCAACGAAGTCCGGCCTTTGTTACTGGAGCTGGAGCCCCACGTGGGTTCTCGAGAAGTCCGGCAGCCACTGCATTTACATACAATGACGTTCAGGCCACTCGCAAGGCCCGGCAAGGACGAGTACCCAGTGGGTCGCGTGTCGACCGTCAACGTCGCAGTCGAATGTGTCGACACGACGACACACGAGTTTTCCCTGACCTCCGCGTCGGGCGATTCCGTATCTCAGTCGATCCCGGGGGGGCTCAGGGTCTCGGGGCTCAGGATTTCATGGCGCACGGTTTACGGGGGGGAGCTGCGCTTGGGGTGTTTCTGAGGGCGCTGCGCGGGCTAACCTTCATCCGACTTTCTAGTAGCGACGAGACGCGGGCAGACGACGGCTCGGTCGACGGCAGCAACCCCCGCGCATGCGCGTTTGACGCACAGCAGCCACATCCTCGTCACCTTTCGCCTCGCGCATTCGACTAGTAGCAGCGGGCGTGACGGCAAACGCGGACCAGGGCGTGGACGGACCAAAGTCGGACCACGAAGGTCAAGTGAATCTCGCGCGTCCCTCCGTTTCACGCTGGGACCGCCTCAGCAACCCAAACAGCGTCGGGCTCCTCTTCAGCGTGGTGCTCGCGCTTGTCCTACGCCTGTTCGAACTCAAGATGCCATCGAGTCCCGACAGCTTTCACAAGTGGGACATCGTGCGTGAACTCACGTCAGGACACCTTCAACCCGCTCTGAGCTTCGATCATCACGCGGCGCGCTGGGCCGTTAACCTGCCCATCGCGTTTGCGCAACTGATCCTGGGCAAGGCCCCCGTCGTCGCATATGTGCCCATATTGGTCTTCGACCTGTTGCAGGCCGCGCTCACGTATTGGGTCGGGGTGTTGCTGGGCTCACGCGCCATCGGCGTTCTGGCCGTGATCCTGTTCTCGATCGTTCCGCAGATGAACTACGTCGGGTCGGAACTGTTGCCCTCGGTGTTCGAGTCCGCCTACGTGCTCGCGGCCTGTTACGGCTTGCTTCGAGCCTTTGACGGGCCAGGTCGACGTTGGGTTTACGTTTCATTGGCGTGCGCTTGCCTCGCATACCTGGCAAAGGAAACGACGGTCTTCTACTTTCCCGGTCTGTTGCTCGGCTACTACCTCGCGCGGCGCCGGCTCATGGATTGCGTCGTGTTTACGGCGGGTTTCTTTTCGTTCGTCGCGCTCGAGACTATGTTCTACCGCGTCGTGTTCGGTTTTCCGCTCGGTCGTTTGAGCATCATCGCCGGACATCACTTGGGCAATGCGAAGCTCAAAGTGCCAATCCGCTCCTTGGGGCAACTGTTCGAACGCTATCTGCAGCTGTCGAGCGGGGTGCGTGAACTATTCTATGCGGCGCTGGTCGTCGGAGTGCTCTACCCCCTTTGGCGGCGCTGGCGCGACGCCCCACCGGCGGAGACTTCCCCAAGACTGAACCACGAGCCCTACCTGTTGATGTTGCTCACGACGTGGAGCTACTTCTTCTTCACGACCTTTGCGCTCAAGAGTTTACACCCCGTTCAGCTCGCACAACCCGCGAGCGAACGTTACCTGTTGTGCGCGCTGCCGTTCTTGGCATTGACGCTGAGCGGCTTCGCGGTGCACGCGTCGCGTCGACCGCTGGCACGTATCCCATCGAAGCTTCAGCCCGCGCTGCTGGTTGGCTTTTGCTCGCTTTTGGCGCTGCTGAGTTTGCGTGGTCATGGTCATCGTTGGTCCGCCAACCCGCTCGTGCTCACCCCCCGCTTCACCAAGACTCTGCGTACCGCTTTCGACGAGGGCATTCCGATCGTGGGCCCCGACGATCATGCGACCGCCACCAAAGCCGTGGCGTTCATGTTCCTCGATCAACAGCGGTTACCGAATCTGAAGTGCCTTCGACTCGTCGGTAAGAGCCGCAGCGCGAGCAAGGGCGCCCGTGCGTCGACCGAGTTCAACGGCCGCTACGTCTGTGTAAACCTGGCAGACAAACAGTTCCACGGGCTGGACGACGCCGCATTGCGCAGCAAGCTTGAGTCTTGGTCGAGTGACAAACACGTCCTCGTGACGAGCCGCGGCGGTTTCCGAGCCAACCCACGGTCACCCAGCAAGGACGCGAAGAGCAAGGCCTAGGGGTGTCGCCAGGCATTTTTACTCCGATGCCGGATTGCGAACCTTACCTGTCAGGTGACGATTGCTAGATGTCTGAAATCCCAGGGAATTGGGCGATAGATGGGCGGAGTGCGCGACCCAATTTCCCTCCGTCGTACTGACGGGAGCGCGTCAGACCGGTCCGGATCCGCGCGTCGCCGTTGCGGTGGAGTCCGTGGCTGACACGTTGACTGAGCGCGATACCCGCAGCGATCTTGGCTCAGCTTTCGGCTACAATCTTGCGCGCTCCGTGAGCGTCGGAGGGTGCCCCATTGCGAGCGAAACCACAACACCGTCTAGACCCCACACCCGCTGCGGGTCCAAGGCAAACGCTGTGGCGCTTTAGTGTGTGTTTCAGAATAACATCCCTGCTCGTGCTATCGATCGCACTCGGGCGCAGCGCGTTCGCCGGCGAGTTGAGCCCGCCACAGGCGCCGGAGCCTCCACAGCCCGCCCCAGCGCCGACGCATTGGCTCGCAGGTGCAGGACTTGGTTTGCGCGGCCTGAGGTTCGTCCTCGACGGCAGCGACCCCGGGTACGTCGATTACAAGACGAACATCCTCGTCTCGCAGTCCCTGACGGCGGGTTACGACGACTTCGTACTATCCGCGTCGTTTCCCGCAGGTAACTTGAAGCCGGAAGAAACCCATGGCCGATCGCGCGGGTTCGATCTGGTGGCCGCGTACCCGATCTCCGTGATGGATCGCGAGTTGATGCTGGTGGCCACCGTGCAGAACTATCTTGGCCTGTACCGAGACCCACAACCTTACGGCCCCAGCGATCGCCTGCTGTTGCCGCGCGACGGGATGCGCTCGTACTTCTACGGGGCCGCAGGCACTTACTACCTCAATCCGGCGTTCTCGTCGTCCCAGCACGCGGGCCATCCCCTGACGAGCGAGGGCTCGCTGGCCGTCGCTCTTTCGCTTTCGCACTTTGGAGTCAGTGACCAGGCACCGTTAATCCCGACCGAGCTGTCGGAGAACTACGGCGGCCTGGCCAAGCTGCGCTCGCTGAATGCGACGACACTGGCAGCGCCTGTCGGTGGCGAACTCTATCTGGTCGCCCCCTTTGGCGGCTACGTCTCGCTGGGCGCGGGATTGGGCCCCAACGTCAGCTACGTCAGTGCCAAAGGGTCGGGCGAACGGGGCGTCAAAGTCGGCGCGACGGCGAGCTTGAGTGCTGGTTATGGGTTTACGAGTGAGCGCTTCTTTATTGGCTGCCTGTTGGACGCGCAGGTCAATGCGCTGATGCTTTCAGAAGCTACTGCGTATGCGCTGTCGATGGTGGGCTTCTGCGAGCTGGGCTTCATGTTTTGATTGGAAATCAGGAGCCCATGTGCTCGTTCCACTCCGTGATCAGTTGGGAGCGTTGCTTCGCGTCGAGTTGACTCGAGACGTCTACGACCGCACGCATTCCGCGAGCGCTCGCGCGGTCGAAGAGGCTGAGCGCTTTTTGGCGCAATGCTTCGAGCTCCGCTGGGTCGACCTGTGGTTTCTGGAGCGCAGCTTGAAACTCTTGCGTCAACAGCTTGCGATCGGCTCGCAGCGCTCGCGCGTCTGGAATGGCCGCCGTGAGAATCGCTTTCACATCGCCCACCTGCTTATCGGTCGCGTCAACCTTGCCCAAGACGTGCTCGACGCGATCGCCAATCTTCTCTTCGAGCTCGGCATCCGATAGGTCTGAGGGCGATCGCCAATGACCATGGGAACACGCGCTGGCGATCGCCGCCACACTGCCTAGCGCCAAGACCCAACCCAACAATCGATTCTTCTTCGTCATATTTCGTGACTCCTGCTCGCTCAGTGGTCCAAGCGGCTTCAGCGCCGCACCCTGGTTGTTGATCCGGCGCGTTGGCGCTGGGTGAGCGAAGCGTGAAGAAGTGCGAATTGTGACGGGCGACGGGTCCCCCCAACGCTCAGAAGGGCGTTCAGCCCCGTCGCCGCCCTGGACTAGGCAGGGCTTGGTGGCCGAACTCGCGCGTGACGGGGGATGAGTGAACACGCCGGAGCCGGACTGAAGCGTCCGCAGACGGCTGAGTGCGATCGTGGTTGTCGAACCCACAATTGCCCAGGGCATTGGAGCGCGTATAGTGCAGAGCGGATGGCAGAAGTCTCGGCGACGGGAACATTTGTACTGAACCCCTCGCGCCGCGGGTGGGAGCTGGCGCTCGCCTCGGGGCTTACGTGTTGGTTGGGGGCAGTCTTTGGTTCGCTGCTCGCCACCAGCTCCGTCTACGTCGCGTTCTGGTTGCCTTCTGGCATCTACTTGGCGGCCTTGCTGATTACGCCTCGTCGCAACTGGCCCTGGGTGTGCGGGGGCGCAGTGCTCGGCAACGTCGCGTTCGACCTCGCTCATGGCACGCCGCCGCTGCTGATCGCCGCGTTCTGTCTCAATAACACGCTGCAGGCACTGCTCGGTGCGTGGTTAACGCAGCGCTTCGTCAGCGAGCAGCCGCGGTTGCGCGATCTGCGCGAGTTTTTGGGGATCGCTTGGATCGCGCTCGCGAGCGCAGCGATCGGCGCGTTGAGTGGTGCGGCGATCGTCAGCTGTGCGGGGACGACCGTTAACTTTGCGAGCACCTGGCGCACGTGGTTTGCCAGCTGTGCAATGGCGGATTTCGTGGTCGTTCCATTCGCGCTCAGTTGGTTGCAGCCAACCGACCCGCGCGACGTCGTACCGCGTCGGCCTGGGCACAGCTGGGAGACCGCGCTTTTGTGTCTGCTGCTGGGCCTGAGTACTTGGTACATGCTCGTCCTCGATCGAGGGATCGATGCGCCCTACAAGTCGCGGCTGTTCCCGTTGCTGCTCTGGGCCGCTTTGCGCTTGGGCACGCGAGTCGCTTCGGCGCTCACGCTCGGCTTCTCGCTGCTCATGGCGTTTCTCACCGCGTATTACAAGGTCGGGCTTACGCCGGAACAGATCGCTGGCAGCACGTACATCCTGACGCTGCAGACGTTCGCGGCGGTGTCCGCATGTGTCGCCATCATTCCGGCGATCGCGATCGACGAACGCGAGCGTGCGTTGGTCCAGCTGCGGGACAGCGAGGAGCGGTTCCGGCAACTCACGAGTGCGGGCTTCGAAGCGGTGTGCATCAGCGAACGCGGCCGAATCGTGGACGGCAACGACCAGGCGCTGCGCATGTTTCGCGTTGAGCGTGACGAGTTCATCGGCAAGAGCCTGATGGAGTTCATCGCGCCCGCCTCCCGGCAGCTCGTTGCTAGCGCCGTCGCGGAAAGCCACGAAGCCGCTTACGAGCACGAACTGTTGCGCCGAGATGGCACCACTTTCTTCGCCGAAGCGCAGGCGCGGGTGGTGAAGATGGGGCGCCGCACCGTGCGCATGACGGCGCTGCGCGATGTGACCGAGCGCAAGCAAGCAGAAGCCGAGCTGCGTGCGCGTGAGGAGGTGCTGCGGCAGTTCATCAAGCACGCACCCGCGGCGATTGCGATCACCGATCGCAACTTGTGTTACTTGCAGGCGAGCGATCGCTGGCTCAGTGACTATCACATGGAGGGCCAAGACATCATCGGCAAGTGCCACCACGATGTGTTTCCGGACATCCCAGAGCGCTGGAAGGAGATCCACCAGCGGGTCTTACAGGGCTCGGTGGAGCATTGTGATGAGGACGCGTTTCCGCGTGCCGATGGCGCGCTGGAGTGGCTGCAGTGGGAAGTACGGCCTTGGTATGGAGCCGACGGCACGGTCGCAGGCGTCATCTTCTTCACCCAGGTGATCACCGAGCGCAAGCGCGCCGAGGCCGAGCGAATTGCCAGCGAGCAGCAACAGCGCGCGCTCGAAGCTCAGTTGCGACAAGCGCAGAAGATGGAGGCGATTGGTACGCTCGCTGGCGGCATCGCTCATGACTTCAACAACATCTTGGGCGCAATCATCGCCAACGCCGAGTTGATGAGCCTCGATCACCCCCAGGACGCAGAGCTACAAGCCAATGTCGAAGAGGTGTTGAGCGCCTCGAAGCGCGCGGCTCGCTTGGTCCAACAGATCCTCACCTTCAGCCGCCGACAACCGCAAGAGAGGCGCAGTATTCGGGTCGAGCCCATCGTGCGCGAGGCCGCACAACTGCTCAGGTCCACGTTGCCGGCCACGATCAGACTCGAGCTGAACGTCGAAGCCCAGCTCCCCAACATTCTGGCAGATGCTACGCAGCTGCATCAGATCCTGATCAATCTCGGCACGAATTCCGGGCACGCCATGCGCGGCAAGCAGGGAACCTTGGAAGTGAAGGCCTCGACCTTCGTCAACGCCTTGCCCAGCAGTGTCCCAGGACTCGCGCCCGGTAACTATGTGCATCTAACCGTCAAAGACAGCGGCCATGGCATGAGTGAGGAGGTGGCTCAGCGGGTTTTCGAACCGTTTTTCACGACCAAGTCGTTGGGTGAGGGCACGGGGTTAGGCCTAGCCGTCGTCCACGGAATCGTGCAGGAGCACGGCGGGGCGATCACTTTGGACACCGCGTTGGGAAAGGGCACGACCTTTCACGTCTATTTGCCGATCGCCTCCAGCGGCCAAGAAATCGAGGTTGCCCGGAGCGCACCGACGGTCATGGGGCGCGGCCAGCGCATTTTGCTGGTCGACGATGAACGTGCGATAGCCGAGGGTCTGAGCAAGCTGCTCGAGCGTCACGGTTATCGCACCCTGGTGTTCACTAGTCCGAGCAATGCTCTAGAGAGCTTGCGCACGGAACCCAACTGCTGTGATCTGGTGCTCACTGATCTGACGATGCCCCAGATGACCGGCACCGAGTTGGCCCGCGCGATTCACGCGTTGCGCCCAGACCTACCAGTAGTTCTGACGACGGGCTCCCGTGCGGATCTCAGCGACGAAGCGGCCAAAGCCGTAGGCATCGCCGAGATCTTGGTCAAGCCCTTGGACTACACGGCGCTACTGCCCGTTCTCGAGCGTCTATTGGCGTCCGCGTTGCCGTCGTGAAGAGACGATTCTCGATCGGCGGCGAGCTGGGGGCGACTATGCTGCAGCTCTGACGTCGCTGAGTACTTTCATTCGCCCCGCGCTCAAAGGCGCGCGCGCCAACCTGCTTCCGGGGTTGACGTTGCAAGCATTTGCGCTCGCCGTCGTGCTTGGGTACAGCCAAGTGCCCGCCTTCACGCGGCTGCTCGATGACATCGGCAGCTTGAAGCAAGCCTACGGATACGCCTTCTCCGCGTTGTCGACGGTGACGTTTGGCGGCGTGATCCCGTATTGCATCTTGCTGTTCATGGGCAAGTTGGCGCCGGGACAACGGCGCGCTCAATTGTTGTTCTACGTCGCGTTTTGGGCCTGGAAGGGAGCCGAGGTGGACGCGTTCTATCGGGCGCAGGCGTTGCTCTTCGGAGCCACGGGCAGTGCCCCTGAAATCGCCGCCAAAGCCGCGTTCGATCAACTGTTGTACACGCCCCTATGGGCGGCTCCGACGCAAACCCTGTTCTTCGCATGGAAGGACTCGGGCTTCTCTTACAATCGGCTCTTGGCGATGTTTCGCGACGAGCGCGGCTTTGGCCCGTTCTGGCGCCGACTCGTCAGCGTGCTGTTCGCAAATTGGGGAGTGTGGATCCCAGCGGTGAGCATCATCTATTCGCTGCCGAGCGCGTTGCAGCTACCGCTCTTCAACTTGGTGTTGTGCTTCTGGTCACTGCTACTGTCGTTCGTGAGCCGCGGGGAGAATACGTAAACGGGTCGACTTACAAACGTCAGGGACACAACGCGGGATTGGGTTGGACGATGGCGTCACCACTCCAACCGCCCGCCAGCTGATCCACCAAGAAGTTCTTCACGTCGCACGCGGTCAAGCTCGGGTTGCCCGAGATGTTGACATCCCCTAGCTCGACCTGAAAGAGCGCGTCCAAGGTGTTCAAGGATGGGTTGTTCTCTAGGCGCAGCGCGCCGACCGAGACGTTACCAATGGGCAGTTCACTCAGGCTTCCCAACGTCGAATCGTTCTTCACGCGAAGTTCACCATCAACGCTGAGCAACGAAGGCCAAGTCGGCCCGAACTGCTTGATGGCGTGGAACTCAACGTCGCCCGCCACCGTCTGAAGCGACGAGAAGCTCCGCAGCGGGGAGAGGCGGACCGAACTCACCGTGAGGTTCCCGTCGAGGGTCTCGAGCGCATCCAGCATACGGATCATCGCGTAGAAGCCGCCGACATTCACATCACCGCTCACGTGGGTGAGGGCCTGAAAACTCGATTGGCCGTCCACATCCAAGTTGCCGATAATTCCGCCCGGATATCCCTCGACGCTGAGGCTGCCGGTATGCGTAGAGAGCTGGTTGAACACCTGGGGTTGGGCGTTACCCAAGAGCATGCGGATGTTGCCTCCCACCGATTGCACCGCGTCGAGTCCCGCTGGCACCATCGCGCTACAAGCTTGCGGGTGACAGCGCGCTTGGAGCTTGGCATCGCCACCGATGGTGGCAAGCAAAGGTACGTCGATCGTTCGTGCGCGGTAGGAACCACTGGCGAAGTTGTAAATGTAGTTGAAGTCGATGTTCCCGCCGACGCTAGTCAATTCAGGAAACGAGACCACCTCCGCCGCCTGCGCCGTGATCGTCAGTGCCCCGTCGACCGTTTGTAGACACACGTAATCTGCTGCCTTTGCTGCGCTGTCGATGATCAAGTTGCCTTTGACCGTCGTGTGCGTACAGCCGCAAGTCGAGGCAAACGGCGCGGTCACCTCGGCAATCGGGGATTCGTCAGAGCGACAATGGGTCAGCGCTACCGGGAAGGAATCGCCCTGCAACAAGCGCGTCGAAAGACAACCGGGCCCGCTTTGGCCCGTGGGGGTCACCACGTCGAAGGTGGTGAGCGGGGCACTTCCCTGCAGGGCGCGCACGAGGATATGAAGTGCGGTGCCATTGGATTCGTTGAGAGCTACCGAGCGTGTAGCCGAGAATCCGTAAGCGGTCCCTCCCAAGAAGAAATTTGTTGGGGCCGTGGAAGACATAGTTGCGCCGAGGTTCGTCCAAACTGACGAGGCTGAAGTGCGCGCCTGCAGACGAATGGTCTGTCCCGGTCGTGCGACGTACCCGCTGAATACGACGGGCTGGTTAGCGCCGCACAATTGCTGTTCATTCGCTGGGCTGAATAGGCAGCTCGTGCAAAGTGCAAGCAGTGCAAGCCCGAGCGCTAGGCGCCGAAAACACAAGCTCGAGTTTGCCTCAAACAAATGATGCATCCGAAACCTCCCACGCCGTCCGCAGCGCGTTTCTGCGACCCGGGTCCAGTTACTTGCTCGCCTACTAGCACGAAACCGCGTGCATCGGAGATCTAGTTACTCCTATGCCGTCACTGCTCGAGTGGGCGATCGATGGAGCGTGTCATGCATTCACAGTGTGAATGTCGTTGCCGCAGGTTATCCCCCCTGTGGGATGCAGCAGCAGCGAGAAGACGGTGTCGGAACGCAGCTCGCTGTAGGGGTCGCGTCGTCGAACGATCGCACATCGGATCTCGAGGCGGGCGAAGAGCCCACTAGGTGCCTGCCCGCCGTTCGCTACAGCCCGTCACCGCAGCCCCTTCGCCGCCGATCACTTGGTGCACACCAACCAGAGCCCCGCCCAATCCAAACGCCCAAGGTATGGCATCGGACTTGCTAACCACACAACACGACAGCCTTCGGGCGGGAGCGACGGGATTTATCGTGTCAACGTGTGCCACTCACAGCAAGAGCATGGTCTCCATGTCCGAGTCACGCACGGCCGCCCGTGGCAGATCGAAGTTGTTTCGGAGAGTATTGGCGACCTGGTGCCTCGTTGCGGGTTGCCGGTCGCACAAAGTTGACCCGCAGGTAGGGCAAACGCGAAACATCGATGAGACCCCATCCGCGTCTCGAACGATGAGTGCTCCTGCCCCGGGTTCTTCAGGCGTGCCCGCGGATGCCGGATCCCCGAATGGCAGCTCAGAGCTTCGAGATGCATCCGAGCCGCGCACCCCAAACGCGACTACGAGCGTGGAACTACCTCCCGAGCTCCCGCGAAACGTCGGATCATTGGACGCTTCCCTGGACGCAGGCCGCCGCCCGTCAGACAGCTCACCAGCGGAAGCGTCCATGCCTGGTAACGTATCGCCAGCAACGCGCGCTGACGCCGGTACTGCGCAAATGCTGCCTTCCGATCACTCACCCCCTGGTTGTTCATCGGTGCGCGCAATCGGGGACGGCCTTTTCGAGTGTGAAGACGGCTTGCGAGTGCGAACCGCATCCGCGGTTTGCAGTAACGCCACGCCGCGATCAGAGGTGATCCCTCTGGAGTTTGCCGCGACCGGCACGAAACCCGATCCGTTCCTCAGCGGCGCGGACGCCGGGGCGTCTCTGTTGCCTGACGGCGGCCGACCGCCGCTTCCCGTCGACTTCTGCGCAAAAGGTGGAACTTGCTATCGCTACGAGTGTTACGAGGATGCGGATTGCGACGAGCGCCCTTACGGCTATTGCTCGTTCTGGACGAACAACGACTTCGAAACGGAGTACCGCACTCGTTGCCTGTACGGGTGCGTCACTGACGCGGATTGTGACGAGGGGCTCGTTTGCGACTGCGCTGATCCCGTTGGAGAATGCCACTACGCGGGATGCCGCACTTCCGATGATTGCCCCAACGGCAGTGCGTGTGCGAGCTCAGGTCAAGTCGCCTGCGGCACTCTCAGCTTCGTTTGCACGGGCAAAGGGGACCAGTGCCACACCGGCGCTGATTGCCAGAACGGTTCGTGCTTGGCCACCGACGACGGCCTCGTCTGCAACGCAACAGTCTGTCTGCCGTGACACAGACAAGAAAAGGCTTCGCCAGGTTGCGGAGCTTTCGTAGCATGCACGGGTGAACCAACCTGCCAAGCCGTCCGCGCCCAACGCGTCGCTGCCTCAGAAATCCGCGATGGCATCGCGACCTTTCGTCTACGGGGCGGTGGTTGCCGGCGGCGCCGCCGTGATGGTGATCGAAGTACTGGGCACGCGTTTGGTGGGACCGGTATTCGGGGTTGGGCTTTTCGTTTGGGCCGCGCTCTTGTCGGTCACCATGACGGCGCTCGCCATCGGCTACTACGCGGGCGGGGTCCTCGCGGATCGCTTCCCCCACGTGCAACGTTTGTATCAAGCGTTGCTCTGCGCGGGTGTCTTTCTCGCATTGAGTTGTTGGCTCAGCCCTCACGCCCTCGGCATCTCGGAGGGACTCGGGCCGCGACTTGGTCCGCTGCTTGCGGCGTCAATCTTGTTCGGACCGTCGCTAGCGTGCTTGGGAGCTCTGGGGCCGATCGCGACGCGCTTGTTGACCAAGGATGTGGGCCACGCCGGGCACGGCGTTGGTGCAATCTATGCTCTGTCGACGGTCGGAAGTCTGGTTGGCACCCCGCTTACGGCTTTTGTTTTGATCCCGTCCTTCAGCACCGAGGCCGTGTTGGTGGCGCTGGCGGTGATCCTGGGAGCGCTGGGCGCGGTTCCGCTTGCGCTTGCCTCCCGGCCCAGCGCGTTGGGTGGGGTTCTAGTGCTTGGGTTAACACTTGCGAGTGGCGGCCGCGAGCCGCCCGCCGGCTTCAAAATCCTGCGCGAGGAGCAGAGTTTGTATGGACGCTTGCAGGTGATCGATGACGTTCAGCGCGGAGTGCGCTTCTTGCGCGCGGATCACTCGATCATCGGCGCTGAATTTCCCGCTGACGGAACGCCGGGATTTGCGTTCGTCCACGTGCTCGAAGCAGCGCGTCTCATGCGCAAGGACGCAAACCGCTGGCTTCAAATCGGTCTCGGCATTGGTTCACTGCCGAAGATCTTGGCGGCTCGCGGAAACACGGTGGACGTCGTCGAGCTCGATCCGACGGTCGTCGAGCTGGCGAAGCGCTATTTCAATTTCGTTCCGAGCGGCGAAGTGTTCCTGGAGGACGCGCGGACGTTCCTGCGTCACGCATCCCATGCGAATCAGTACGACGTCATTGTCCACGACACGTTTACTGGTGGCTCGACGCCCGAGCACCTGCTATCGGTCGAGGTGCTCGATGACGTCAAGCGACTGCTGAAGCCGGGCGGGATCTTGGCACTCAATTTCGTGGGCTTTCGCAACGGGCCTGGCGCGGGCGCGACGCGCGCAATCCGCTCGACCCTCGAGTCTCGTTTTGCCAACACCCGAGTGTTCACGGATGAGCCTCTGGATAGTGATCCCGATGGGCTATCGAATCTCGTCTTCTTTTCGTCCGATTCCGCGCTCGAGCTGGTGCTTTCAGCGGGTGAACACTTCGAGAGCGCTCGCTGCGCAGAGATCGCGCGTTCACTCGCGCAATGGGAGTTGCCCAAACCCAGCGAGGGCGGACAGGTGATTACGGATGAGAAGAACCCGCTCTCGGCGCTTCAACTTCCAATCGCCGAAGCGCACTTCTACGCGATGAAGAAACTACTGCCCGCGGACGTTTGGCTCAATTGAGAGTTAGAGCGCCGAACGGGTTGAAACCCGGCCAATACTGCAGATCCTCTCGCTGCGCCGCACGGCCTCGTTGCTCCGCTCCTCAAATTGCTCCAGCAGTTCTCCGGTGCTCGCGCCTCAGGCGCGCGGTGCTCGGGTTTCGACCCGTTCGGTGCTCTAGCAAGACCCAGAGCCGTCACTGTTCGACGCAGAGCAAACTCCACTTGTTTCAGCGTCCGGCTGGATGCAACACAATGCCCGACCACGGCTAGCCTTGGGACAGTCTCTGGCGGTTGCTGGACTTCGCCAAAGAGGACGCCAACGAAACGGAGGTGTCTACGTGTATCATCGGTCCGCACGGTCATGACCGAGACCGCCCAACAACTCGGCGGTGGGGGCAAGCGGTACCCGTTGCGGCGGCGACGCACTGGTAACCAGCGGGGGGGAAAGCCAACCTTTGCGCACCAACTCACCGAGCTGTGCGTCCGCCAACAGCGCACTTCGCTCAGGCCGTGGCGGTGTGAGCTCCGCCACGACCCGTTCTCGATCGGTCACGATTATCGTTTCGCCGGAAGAGGCCAAACGGATGTATTCGCTGAGATCATCTTTCAAGGCCTCAATGCCAACGCTGCGCATGCATGAAGAGGTAGCCTCTAGTGGCCACCTTGTCAAACCGCCCTGCTGCGGCTCGCCAACCCATCCGCGTCCTGCAGTTCCAACGCCCGCTTCAACTCAGTGCGCGTCATTGGGCCGCGCAAGAGCGACATCGCGTAGCGCGGTTGCAAGAGCACCGGTGCGCCACTCTGGTGAACGTCGCGCACCACGAACCAGCGCGGCGCGATGTGCTTGATCGTGTCTTCTAGCAGGTGGTCCGTGGTCCGACTGCTATCTGCCAAGCCATCGATCACGCGTGTGCGGTCGGCGTCGGTT
>DATAHU010000233.1:0-11412 GCA_036263015.1 Polyangiaceae bacterium
TGGGATCCGAATCATCAGTGAGTTCTTGGCTTCGCCCAAGTCTATCGACCACGCCGACCACGGATCGTACTCGCCATAGAACAACACGAGGTTTTCGCCCTTTGTCGCGATCCACTTGCGCAGATCGCTCATCACGCTCGAGTCGTAAGCCGGGGCATTGCCCCAAGGCGCGGCACTTGGGCCCGCGTCGCCCTGTGCGGACGGCGATGCGTCAGCATCATCCGAAGAGGTCTGGGCAGCGGGGAGGCTCATCGCGGCTCGCGCATCGAAGGACCTCAAATCGGCCGTCTCGGTCGTGAAGTCGCCCCAGTAGGCCTCGATTTCGTACTGCCAAGCATCGAACTGTCCCGCAACTCCGATCGCCTCACCCGAGTCGACGATGGCCTGCTGCAGTTCGCCAGCGAGCAACAGCGATTCTTGGAGCTCGGCCGGCTCTGCCGCGTCACCCGTCAGTGCCTTGCACGCCCCGCTACTTTGCAAAGCGTCTTGGTTGGTAAAGAAGGACCAGTGAAATTGGGTTGCGCTGTCGTATAGGAAAAAGGGATCAGATTGAGACGGGCAATAGTTGGGCGAACTACCCGAGAGCAGATCCGCGAATCCCTCGAGCATCTGGTTGCGCTCTTGCACGACGCGCTGAGGGCATTCGGCGGCGCTCGCGAGGATCGAGAGAACTCCCTTTTCTGGATCCTCCTGGAAGCCCAGAGGCGACATGAACGCGATCGTTCCAACCACGTCGTCCGGGTAGTAGCGCCTGTGGATTAATGATTCGCTTCCGTCCTTGCTCACTCCACTCGAGAACCACGCGCCGTCGAGCAGCGGGCGCAGGACCTCGAGCACGTGGTGGAAGTCGGCCGCGGATTGCTCCGGGGTCAAAAAGCGCCATTGCTCGGGGTCCTCGGGCCACTCGGAATAGAAGCGATGCGCGGCCGATACGACGTTGATTTCGGGGTTGTCGAGCAGGTTCAGTGCGGGGCTCCCGTCGAGGCTCGCATAGCCGCCCGGGACGAACATCACGGGCGCGTGCAACTTCTCGCCCGTCGCTGCGAAGCTGACTCGCACGCTCTGTACGAAGCTCGGTCCGCCTTCGTGGAAATGGTCGTAAGGTTGACGGATACCGAACGTAGTGCCCGCCGGGTCTTGCGCCATCTCGACCAGGTCACTGATGTCGATGAGCTCTTCGACTTGGGGTGTTTCTTGGGCTGGCGGCGGATTTACGATGTCGCGCACGACGTAGCGCATCTCGAAATACAAGCCGCTGTGGAGGTTCTTCGCCGTCAAATGGGTTTCTTCGGCCAGTCGAGCGAAGCGTCGCCCGAGCTCTTCCATGCCGAGGCCGGTATAGGCCGCCAACCACGCGATGTCAGAGGCAGGCACCCCGAACATCGAGGCCATCTGTTGCTGCGTGTGCGGTTCTTTCGCTTCAGCACACACCAGCACGACTGGATCCTGTTCCCAAAAGCGCATGTAGGCGAGGATGGTCGCTCGACGAATCTCAGCCGGTGAAGGACCGCCAGTGCAAGCCCCCTGCAGGGCCTGGGTGAACTGATCCAGCTTCGACGGGTATCTGGCCATTGCTTTGGCGAAATCATCGGCCAACCCGAGCAGCTCCCCAACGCGTTCGAAATCGAGCGTGCCCGCGTCGAGTTCGGCGTTCAGTTCGGCGCACCAGGCCGCGCTGCCCGCGTCCGCTGCGTCGTTCGTCGCGTTCGAGCGCTCGGCGCCGCTGGCGTCTTGGTCCCTATCGAGGGACTCGACAGTCGCATCCGACGCGGCGAGGCTCGCGTCGTCGGCGCTAGTGGCCGTGGTGGTTGCGGCTGCAGCGTCTCTAGGTTGGCTCGCATCCCTGGGCGTCGCAGCGTCGGTGGCCAGCTGTGAGCCCGCATCGCGAGGATTGGAAGCATCATCAGCGCAGCCGCCGACGGACAAGATCAGCAGCAGACCCCCAGAGATCCTGGTCAGAGCAGCGATGGGCAACGAGCGTGACAGGCAGAGAGCCGTCTTCATGCGCGGCTCACGCTAGTCGAGGAACGCGTCGCAGCCCACCCTCGGTCGACCGATCGACGTTTGAAATTACGTTCGTTTCACGCTCACGGCTCAGAACGTGCCGGCATGGGGCGGCTGCAGGGACTTGGAAGCAGCGAACCCCGGCAGGCACCTACTGCTCAGGCCGGGTTCTGTTCGAAGACTCGACCCGGGTTCGGACCGGTTCACCAGGACTTGTACGGTAGGAATTTGCCGTTCATGGTGACCACCACGCGGTCGCCTTTGGGATCGGGCAGCTTGCTCACATCGAGCGTGAAATCGATCGCGCTCATGATGCCGTGGCCACACTTCTCCTGAATCACCTCTTTCAACGCCAAGCCATAAACCTGCATGATCTCGTAGAAGCGGTAAACGAGAGGATCCGTTGGAACCGTCTGTCCTAGGGACTGACCCTTCAAGGGAAAGCGCGACAACGCTTCTGCGACTTCGAGGTCGAGCTCCAAGAGCTTGCACAGTTTCTCCGCGGCATCTTTGCTCAGTGTGTTTTCACCGAACACGCAGGACGCGACGAACGTCTCGTTGAGTCCCACGGCTTCGCTCAGCCGCGCCCAACTCACTGCGCGTTTCTGTTTGGCTCCTAGAATCACCTGCGTCATCTGTTTCGTGTCCATTTTCGACTCCCATCGACGTGCTGGCCAGAGACTGGCAATCGACGATGGCTAGAAGAACGCGCCGAGGTTCCAACAGGGTTTCCTCAGTGACTGGTGTCGCTCACTCGCCTGTGGCATGGTCCAGGCCGTCGGAGTCGTGGTCCGTGAACGGCGAATCAGTCGAACCCTCAGACGTCGGGGGCTCGGATTGTTGCAGCGCCGCACCGTGCTATGGTTCAGCGGTGGCCTCGCTACAGTGTTGCACCGCGCGCCAGGTGAGTTGCCCACTCGGATTGGTGCGCAGGATCGTGATGCCAGCGCTGTTCGGGCTCGCTTGTAGTGATGCTGCTTCGCCTTTCGAAGCGCTGCCACGCGAGGACCCGCAAACTGACGGCTCTCAGCCTGCCGATGAGCCCGCGCACCACACCAAAAACTGCAAGGACGACTGCGTGCCGACGTCCATCGTTACGACCGCCGATCACGTTTGCGCCATCGTGCAAGGCGCCGTGGCGTGCTGGGGTTGGAACATGTACGGTCAACTGGGCGATGGATCCAAGACCGACAGCTCGGTGCCCGTGCGCGTCGCGGGCCTCGATTCTGGCGTAACAGCGGTTGCCGCGGGCACCAACAACTCGTGCGCAGTGGTGAACGGTGCAGTCCGTTGTTGGGGTTTGAGCTTGGGCGACGTGAGCGAGACGCTCTCGACCCCAAGCTTGATCGTGGGGTTGCCGCAGGGAGTGAGCAGAATCGCGGTGGGGACTGCACACGCGTGTGCACTGGCGAAGGGTGACGTCTATTGCTGGGGCCGCGGTGACTATGGGGAACTTGGCAACGCTGCGACCGAGTGGAGCAGCAAGCCGGTCAAGGTCGAAGGGCTCAACGCCGTCAGCGCGATCGGCGTGGGTCATCTTCACAGCTGTGCGCTGCAGCAGGGTTTGGTCTATTGTTGGGGCTGGAACGAAGATGGGCAGCTGGGCAATGGCTCGTACATAAACAGCGCAGTGCCGGTGCTGGTGGATACATTGCCGTCACAGGTTACCGAAATCGCCACTGGGCAACAGGTGAGTTGCGCGCTAGCGGCCGGCACGGTGTATTGCTGGGGCTGGAACGGCAACGGCAACTTGGGTAACGATGAGGTGCGAGGTAGCGCGTTACCTCTGGCGGTCGAAGGATTGCCTGGGGGCGTCGAGTCCATTGCCACGGGGCAACTGCACACGTGCGCAATCGTTCAAGGCGAAGTGTGGTGTTGGGGCAGAAACATGCAAGGCCAACTCGGTAACGACTCGACCGAACAGAGCGCACGCCCCGTCAAGGTTTACGATCTTCCTCACGATGTGTTGGAAGTGCAGGCAGGCGTTGCCCACACTTGCGCTCGCCGACCCGACGCCGTGCAATGTTGGGGTTGGAACGGAAAAGGGCAATTGGGGGATGCCTCGACGCGCGATAGCCTGACGCCAGCACAGGCCGTCGCGTTCTAGCGGCAGCGCCAGCCTGCTCAGCGTCTCTTGGACGCCGCGAGGCGGCGGATCAGCTCGTGCAGTTGGCGATAACTCTCGCGCATGCCGTGCTCCATGCCCGTGGCCAGCACCTGATCGCGCACTTCTCTCGACGGGTAGCTCACGTGATTGGTCAAAGTCGTCACACCAGCCCGCTCTTCGAGCGTGACCGTGACCAGCGAGACGACTTGGGGGAACGGATCGAACACCTCGGTGCAAACGATGCGGTGCGGAGCAGCGATCTCCCGATACTCGCCAGAGAAGCCAGCTTCGAACCCTGAGTTGGTGCGCATCACGTGTCGCCATTTACCTCCGACGCGCACATCCATTTCACAGATCAGCATCTCCCCGCGCGATTTCGGGGCCCACCAACGTTTCACGTGCTCGGGATCCGTAATGGCCTCGAAGACGACCTCGGCGGGTGCGGCAAACGAATGAGTGATCACGATATCCGTGTCGCCCACCAGCTGCAGCTGCGTCTCTTTGGATTGTGTGTCCAGATTATCGTTCACTTGGTACCTCGCTTCTTCCGTTGTATCTCTTGGATGACTTCGCCCAGGCTGCTGTAACGCTCCGCCCACAGCGTGCGGTAACTTTCGAGCCAACGATCCAGTTCTTGGAACGGTTTGGGCTCGAGCGCGTAGATGCGGCGCTGAGCCTCCGCGCGTACTGCGACGAGGCCTGCCGCCTTGAGCGTGTTCAAGTGCTTCGACACTTGGGGCTGGCGGATGCCGAAGCGATCGCTGAGCTCACCCACCGAATGCGGCTTGGCTCTCAGCGCCTCGACGATGCGTAGGCGATTGGGTTCCGCGAGCGCGACCAGAGTCTCTAGCACCCGCGCATATTCTCATGCGCATATATTCTTGTAAAGGAATATGTTGGACCGGCGAGTTGCGCGGATCGCGCGAGGCGGTCGTTTTTCCTCGCTAGGGCCAGCATTTTTTCGATCGCGCACCCTGTTACAGGGGTCGCGGGTCTCGAGGTTTTGAGCCCCGCCCTAGGTACCCGCGTCCTCGCGCGGCTCACCGACGTGTTTTTCGCCTTGCAGGACGGCGTCGACCACTTCCTCGCTCCCGGTTTCAGCAGCTCGGGCCAAGGCGGTGTGGTCGGCGAGGACTTCGCGGGCCAAGTAGTCTTTGAGCCAGACGCGTTCCACGATCGGATAGGCGGCGACCAGGGGGAGAACGAGGACCGAGCCGATCACGCCCTGCAGCGTGCCGCCCACGATCAGCGCCAGCAGCACTGCCAGTGTCGAGAGGCGCAGCGAGCTCCCATAGAAGCGAGGTACGACGTAATAGGTCTCCAATAGATGGTATAGGCCGTAAGATAACAAAACGATCGAGGCTGCGCTTGGTGACACCGTGAGCGCCAGCAACACTGCTGGCACGGTGGCAACGATGATGCCCACGACTGGCACGACATCGCAGATGCCAGCCAAGAGCGCCAAGGGTAAGACGGCGGGCACTCGCATCGCGCCGAGTACTGCCGCAGAAAACCCGAAGAACAGTAAACAGGTCGTAACCTGCCCGCGCACGTACGCGTGGACCACGACCGACACGCACGAGACCGTCTCTGCCATCTTCTCTCGATGTCGGCGCGGTACGTACGCCAGCAGCCAGGCGTACAGGCGCTTGCCGTCGATCAACAAGTAGAGAGTCGTCACGATCACGAAGAAAGTCGTCATGAACGTCGAGACGGCGATCCTGCCCCAGATCAGGGGCGTGTTGAAATGGGCAGTGAGCTCGGGCGAGGAGGGGAGCTCGAACATCTGCTCGATGATCGTGCGTAGGATCCAGTTGGAGGGTGCAAGCCGGTGCTCGACTCGTGCGCGAAACTCGGGGAAGTTTGCCGCAAGCTCTGCCAGTTGCTCGCCGAGCGGCGGCAACACCAATCCCACACCCAGGCCAATCAACCCGAGCCACACGATCGCGATCAGGGCAACGCAACCAACGCGTGACAGGCCCCGTCCTCCCACCCAAGCGACGAACGGTTCGAGCGCAATGGCGAGCAACAGCGATATCCCCAAGAACACGACCTCGGGCCAGACACGAAGAACTGCCCAAACCAACAATGCGCCCAGTAGGCCTTTGACGATGGTTCGGGTTGGCAGTTGGATATGAACATCCACGCGCCGCTGCTGTGATCGGTCCGGCATGGACCGAGCTTAGACGCGGAACACGCCCAAGGCACTGCGTGTCAAAGGTAAACTTGGGGCAATTTGCCACGCCGTGGCGGAACGGCAGAGGCATTGCGCCTCACGAGCGAGCGGCTCGACGAGTTTAGCTCAGCCAGTCCCGGAAGGGGCCGCGGGGATCTTCGCCGGTCTGCCGAGCAGATAACCCTGGAGCAGGTCACACCCGAGCTCGACCACGGCATCGCGCTCCGCGTTGGTCTCGATGCCCTCTGCGACGGTTTGCATGCCCATGTCGTGGCAGAGGTTGGACATCACGCGCATCAGACGCTGCTTGACGTCGCTCTTGTGGATGTTGCGTACGAGGGCCATGTCGAACTTGACGAACTCAGGCTCCAGTGACGCAAAACTATTGAGACCGGCGTAGCCCGCGCCAAGATCGTCGATTGCGATGCGGTAACCCGCTTCACGCAAGCGCGCGATCCGCTCACGCACGTCCACCACATGGTCGAGGGTGGCTCGTTCAGTGACCTCCAGAATGACGTGCTTGGCCAGACGATTCACGGTGGACTTGGGATCGAGTAGTCCCATGTCGTTGAGGTCTCGCGGATGCAGGTTCAGAAATAGGTTCCACCTCGGTTCCGATTGCGCGAGCACTTCTACCGTCCGATCGCGCATGGTCCTAAATAGGCGTGGCAACTGATCGAGCCGCTCGGCCGCGTCGAGCACTGCGCCGGGGTGGGGCAATGAAGGTTCGTCCGTGCGCAGCAATGCTTCGAAGCCGAATAAGGTATTGCCGCTTGCGGAAACGAGCGGTTGAAACGCAGGCCACAGCGTATTCATCGCGCTATCGAACACCGCCTCCAGTCCAATGCGATCCGATTGCAGACCCGTGTTCGAGCCAAGCTCCCGGAAGACCTCGTCTTTGGCCCACGCGAGTCTCCGCAATTGAATCGCACGTTTGGTGGTTCGGACTAGTTCTTCTGGAGGAGTGGGCTTGAGCAGATAGCGGTAAACGCCGTGCTCGATCGCCGCAATCGCGGATTCTACGGTTGGGCCTCCGGTGACCATGATCACGGGCACATCGGCGTCGCGCTTTCGAATCGCACGCACGAGCTCGATGCCCGTCATCTTCGGCATCGAGATGTCGCTGATGATGGCGTCCACGCCGCGCGTGTCGAGAACCTGGAGCGCGTCCGAGCCGTTGCTACAGCCAATGCCGTCGATGCCGGCGCGGCTCAGCCAGCGCAGCGTGATCCGCACCAAGTCCGGCTCATCGTCGACGACGAGCACAGTCGGGGTGGTGTCAGGGGGATCGTTCGCCGCAAGCTCCGCGCCGAATGAACCCGAACTCGTATCTGCTGCGTTGATGGTATGCCCCTTCACGGCCTGAACCTTCCTATCCAGACGGGCGACGGCCGAGCTGGATGGTCGCTTAAGAGGGTTACATACTTTGCAACAAACATTCCCAGCTTCACGGGTTTGCGAAGGGAGACCCGATTCGGGACAATCAGGGTGACCTGACGACACCCACTTGTCCAAAACAGCAACTGCCGCTCAAAGTGAACTAGTCATTCGTTGTTGGCCCAGCGCCGAACTCGTGTGGAGCGGCTGGTCGGAGCGGTTGCGGTCACTGATTACCGGAAAGAGCGCACGCTTGGAAAGCGCCCACGAGTTCGCGATACTCGACGTAATGACCAACGAGGACGCGCTCCCCGAGGAGGACACGATTCCAAGTTGCCGGTTTGGACGGGACCGACAAGGTATGCCGAATTTCTTCGATCGGATGCAAGAAGACGAGCCGCAGCGCGTGTCGGGAACTCACCCTTTGGGAGCTCCCGGCCCTGATATTTCGGCAGAACGCCGGGCACAGCGCGAGCCCAACAACGAGGCGCACGATGAGATGTTGCGCGCTGTCGCGCGCGGGGAGTGCGTGATCTTCGCTGATGCGCTCACGCGAGAGAATCTGCGCGTTCAGCACTCGGCCTGGCTCCTGCCGGACCAGGGGGCGGTTTTCGCGACTTGGCTTTTCGACGGCGGACGCTGGCGTGAGACGCAGAGCTATTTGGTTGCCAGTGGCGCAATGGCGGCTTTGAGCGAACTGCTTTCACGTGGCGCCCGCGGATGAAGAATCAAAACGGTCTCCTTTGTGTGAAATGAGGCTGTGGAAATGAATCAGGAGTCCTGGTTCTGAGTTTCTGCACGCTCGAGGGATTCGCCTTGGTGAGTGGCTTGCAAGCCAGCGGCAAACGGTAGAAAACCCTGGCCATGGGCCAGCTCGAGGAGTGTGCGCGTTGTTTGTTGCTGGGCCTCGGCGTATTGGCGTGCGGGCCTCAGCCGCAGGTCGCGTCGTCGACGAAACCGGTCTCGACGAGGCCCGCGGTGCCTGGCGTGGCCCTCGACGCGGCAGATCGGATTCGCGGAGATTGGTCACTCGGGGGTCTCGCCAAGCTTCACGTTGCGGACGATTTTACAACGCTCGCTTGGGGGGCGCCGGACGACTCGCATCGCCGCAAGTTCGTCGTGGTGAGCGCGCAAGGGGACGTCGTCGAGTTCGAGGCGACCGATCCGACGCATCCGCCGGACGGCGACGAGCTCGACATGAGCTTTGCGCGACGGGCCAGGTTCGTCGTCGTTTCCGAGTCGGTCGGGTACTTCATGGATTCGATCTTCGAGCACGGCGTCGTGGCTTACCGAGAAGGTGCCGTGCCCGCGGCAGCGCTTGGGCGTTACCTAATCGGCGAAAGCTCCGTGGAGTATTCCGCTGTGGAGTTGCGCGCGAACGTCGTGCGCTTGGAGCGTCGCAACGGTGAGAGCCAGACCCTCGACGTCGTCGGGGTTGGAGAAACGGCGGGCGACGCCGTCGCACTGATGGTCCGGGGCGACGATCTCGCAGGAGTACTGCGCCTGCTGAAGACTCCTCGAGGGGTCGTGTTCGAGCTCGAGGATCGGCAAGGGATTGTCGTTCCCACCACCCTCGTCAAGCGCGAGAAGGCCCGCGCGGTCCCCGCGAGCAACGCGGATGCTGGACAGCAGAGTAGACCTGCACCCCAAGGCAAATACACGCTGCTTGGGTTCATGGCCCCTTCTCTGGATGGAGACGTAGACGTTGCGGGCACCCGTTGGCGGTTGCCCTGGCAACACGATGAGCTGTCCGGCGAGAGTCACGTTGCGCAAGGCGTCGTCGTTGGAGGGATCGGCGCGCAGCTGATTCACGTGCATGCTCCCGTCCCGGGTTCGGCCAACGCGATCGTGCACTTGGATCTGCGTGCGCTCGAAGGCGACGCTGATTCATTCCTCGTCGCTTCGAGCGATGCGGATCCCCAAGTGTTCTCCGTTCGCGGCTACGGGTGGTTGACACGCCAGCCAAAGCCGGCCGCAGCCTGGGCACCGAGTCGCGGTCTCGAAGACGATCTGCAACGGCTGTGTCGAGAGCTCGGCGCGCTCCCAGCCCCCGCCACTCCAAAGGCCATCGAACTTGCTCTGCAGCGCGTTGGGGAGCAAGCAAGTTCCGTCTCGATGCGCTCGTTCTGTGCGGACGCTCTGACCTCCCGCAGCTCTGTCGGCGTCACTTACAACCTACAGTGGGAACTGCAACGGGTTCTCTGGCCACTGCCGACATGCCCGGGGATCGCTCGCTTGGCCGAACTGAAGATCACTTTTGAAAGTGAACAGCCTGGACTCTCAGCATCGGCAGAGCCGGAGGTAGGTGAAGAGTCAGAGTTAGCCCAGGGAGCGGATGATGCGGTCGTGCTCGGTCGCGTGTTGCAGATCGCAGAGCGCGGTCCTTTCACGTTGAACAGCGAGAGTGCCCTGCTGCGTCTGGCGCACGACGACTCGCGTCCGGCGGGGATCAGAGCCCAAGCCGTGGTGGCGTACGCCAAAGTCGCGGCCGCCATAGGTCATGCACCAAAGGCGGTGGCAGACGTGAAAGGACTCAGAGCCGTCGCAGGCCTACAATACTGGGACGCGCTCGCGGCGCTCGGTGCGAGTGCAGTGCCGGTGCTCGTGCCCGCGCTCGGCAAATGCAGTCGCAGTCAGGGGCGCATGGGTGCAGTTCTGGATCCCAACGCCACCATCGATTTGAGCGACGATGTGTTGGCCGCCACGACCATCGGTCTGATCCTCGAGCGCAACGCGGACGGCGCCGAAGCGGTGGCGGCCGCACCCGAGCTGATCAAAGGTCTCGGCTGCGGCGACGCGCGCGTGCGCACGTCTTCGGCGCATGCGTTGGCCATGCTCGGCGGGTTGAGTGATCCACTGCTGAGCAAGCTGCGTCAGCTGTCGCAGCACGACGAGCGCTCGCAGACTCGTGCTTTGGCTTGCGCAGTGCTCGGAAGTCTGGCGTCGCCGGCAGAGCCATCGTTGGAGGCTCTCGATCACGCGCTGAGCGACCGCGACGAATTGGTGCGCGCCGCTGCCGGCAACGCATTGCTCGGCCTAGGACCAGCCGTAGTTGGCGCCCAACGCGCCGCCCGCGCCCGCGCCGCGCTGCAGACTCTGGTGCAGAGCCAGGACCGGGAAATTGCGGCTTCGGCGCAGGGCGCGTTGGATCAGCACCCGCCGCCGTGAACGGGGGCTTCTAGCCCCAATCTCGCTGTAGCCGGCTCCCTGTGGCAGAAACGCAATCACGATTCGAACGCGCGATGTAACCGCGTGCGCTCGCCCGGCGTAAGGTTGGGCATGACCGATCTCCTGACTCGGATCCGATGGGTGCGCGTGTGTGCGTTGCTGCTCGCGGGCTGCGTGTTGTTCGGGTGCGACGCCCAGACGGCGCGAAACGGCGGCACGGCGCCCCGCGCGCCCACCAGCGTCTCCAGTGACGGCGTAGTTAGGGCGAGCAACGGCACGCCGATGACCGCGTCGAGTCCGAACCCAGCGTCCGGCAAAGTGCCGCTCAAAGCGCAACTCGACGTTGACCCCACGAACTACACGAAGCCCGAGGACAGCGTCCTGCATGCGAAGCTCTCGCCATTGCAGTACGAAGTGACGCAAAACGCCGCGACCGAGCCCCCCTTCGCCAACGCTTACTGGAACAACCACGAGGACGGCTTGTACGTCGACGTCGTGAGCGGTGAGCCGCTGTTCAGTTCGCGCGACAAGTTCGATTCGGGGACGGGCTGGCCGAGCTTCAGCAAACCGCTCGATCCGA
>DATAHU010000234.1:0-9833 GCA_036263015.1 Polyangiaceae bacterium
GCTCCAACAAGAAAGCCCTCCCAAAGGGAGGGCTTTCAGTGGAGCCGAGGGGGATCGAACCCCTGACCTCCTGACTGCCAGTCAGGCGCTCTCCCAGCTGAGCTACGGCCCCGGCGGGAAGCGCTTCGTAGCGAAGGGAAATTCAAAAGGCGAGGGGTTTTGTCAGAGCCTCACCAAATCCGCTGAATCCCGCGTGTCTTGAGCGCGCGGCGCGTCTGGCACCACCCCGAAACTGTGGCACGCTGTCTAGGCGGCCGGAGTCGGCGCAACAGGGCTCGTTTCGCGGCGTTCGTTCGTTGGCTTGACTCGTGCGCACTGCGACGGCGATAAGCTGCTGCAGCGCCGGTCCGCCATCCGTTCCTCTCGCCCATGTCACATCAGCAGCAACGATACAAAGTCCTCGAACGCATCGCCGCGGGCGGCATGGCCGAAGTGTACCGCGCCGAAAGCGCCGGTCTGGAAGGCTTCAAGAAAACGGTCGCGATCAAGCGCGTCCTGCCTCACCTGGCCGAGAAGAAGCAGTTCATCGGCATGTTCTTGGACGAGGCGCGTCTCAGCGCGCACCTCAACCATTCGAACTGCGTGCACGTGTTCGACATCGGCGTGGGCGACAAAACGTACTTCATCGTCATGGAGTACGTCGACGGCTCCGACTTGAAGGCGCTGCTCGAACACTTGGCGCACCAGGAGCGGCGCATGCCGCTCGCCGCAGCGCTGTTCATCTGTTGCCGCATCTGTGACGGTTTGGCGTACGCGCACGACGCGCGCGACAATCGTGGTCGCTTGCTCGGCATCGTGCACCGCGACATCTCACCGCCCAACGTGTTGATCACTCGACACGGCGAGGTCAAAGTCGTCGACTTCGGTTTGGCAAAGGCCAATTCGCAACTCGAACACAGCCAGCCCGGGATCATCAAAGGCAAGTTCAGCTACCTCTCACCCGAAGCAGCATTGGGTGAATCGGTCGATTCGCGTTCGGACATCTTCGCCGCGGGCATCATCCTCTGGGAGATGTTGGCAGGGCGTCGCTTGTTCATGGGTGAGACCGATCTGCAGACGGTGCGCCAAGTCCAAGCCGCCAAGATCCCCGACATCAAGAAGTTCAACCCGGAAGTCTCCCCGGATCTCGAAGCGGTGTTGATGAGAGCCTTGGCGCGCGATCCGCGTCAGCGCTACCAGTCGGCGCGCGACTTCTGCATCGATCTGAACAACCTGTTGTTCCGCGCCGCGCAGCCAGTATCCGCCTTCGACGTCGCGAAGCTCGTAGGTGAAGTCGCGGAGGAACGCGATCGACGTAAGTCGCGCCAACGCCAATCGATCATCGGTTCCATGATCGAAGACGCGATGATGGAGTTCACCTCCCTGGATCCCGATCAGCGGCATCGTTCGTTCCGCACTCTGCACTCGACCACTTCGTCATTGGCGTCTCAGCCCCTCGACGTATTGGGCGGCGGCCAAGAATGGGCGGGCTCGCTGGGTCTCGAGCGGCCAAGCGCGACCGCGGAGCTCACGGGCTCTTTTGCGGTTGGTAACTTGGCGGCACTAGAGGATGACGGCAATTATCAGCCTTCGTTGCCTCCGATTGGGCGTCCCCCGGGTGTGCCTTCCTTCCAACCTCGCACGGGGCCTTCGAGCCTGATCCCTTCGGCAGCACCGGGGCCGTTCCCAGGCCGCACTCCGATGCCCAGTTCGGGGCCCGGCCAACCCCCCGCGGGCTCGAGCCCGAGTGCCGCCCGCGCCGTCCCCAACGCTACGCCCTCACAAGCGCCGAGCGTCTCGGTCGGCTCCTTGCCGAGCGCGGCAGCCAGTTCGTTGACCAAGGCGGCCAAGCCGGTCTCCTCGAGCACGCTGGCGATCGTCGTCGTCTTGGTCTTGGCGGCGGGCGCGGCAGGCGCGTTCCTGAGCGGCGCGATTCAATAGAGCCCTGGGGCGGCGCGGTCGCACCGCGATTTTTGAGAACTGGGTTTGGATCGGCCCTGGTAGACTCAGGCGCATGTCCCGCCTGGATCCCGATCGCCTCATCTTCAACGACACCGCCTCCAAGTGGGGCCGCTTCGTCGCCGTCTCCCCGAAGAACAGCGTGCTCGGGCACTTGAACTACGCGCGCATTCGTCTGGGGGGTGAGCAATCGCACACCGAGTTCTCGACCGAGCGCCGTGAAACCGGTTTGATTTGCTTGCATGGGCAGTGCACTTTGGTCGTCAATGGTGAACGGATTGCGATCAACCAACACGACGGGATCTACATCCCGCGCGATTCCAAGGTCGAAGTATCGACCGATAGCGCGGTCGATCTGATCGAATGCTCGGCAGAGGTCGAGGGCAAGTACCCGCTGCAGATCGTGCGCTACGCCGACGTGATGAAGGATCCCTCGTTGCGCTTCAAAGCGGGCTCGGAAACCACCTCGCGTGACCTCAACATCGTGCTCGGGAAGAACATCCAAGCGGGCAGGATCGTCGCTGGATTTACCCGCTCTGCGCCCGGCAATTGGACGAGCTGGCCACCCCACGAGCACACCGAACTGCTCGAGGAGCTCTACGTCTACTTCGACATGCCGCCGCCTGGCTTCGGCATTCAACTGGTTTACACCGAGCCCAACAAACCCGAATTCGTGCGCATCGTTCGCGACGGGGACGCCGTATTGATGCCCGCTGGTTATCACCCCAACGTGGCGGCGCCAGGGCACAGCATCAACTTCGTGTGGATGATGGCGGCTCACACCGAGGTCGAGGGTCGTCAGTTCGGCGTGGTGAACGTGCAACCCGGTTTCGACCAAGCGGGCTCGGGGCTCGAGGCCAGCCGTAAACCTGGATCAGCCACCGCGCGCACCTGAAGCACGCGGGCCAGAAACCACAGAACTTTGAATCGTGAACTGCCACATGACGGACGGCTCGTGAACGCGCTAACGTGCCGCCAATGACGACTGCGTCGCAAACCATCGGTCGCTATCGCTGGTTCATCTGCACGTTGCTGTTCTTGGCAACGACGGTGAACTACCTCGATCGCCAGATCCTGTCGCTGCTCAAGCCCATGCTCGACAACGAGCTACACTGGAGCAGCGAAGACTTTGGGCGCGTGAACGCGGCGTTTCAAGGCGCATACGCGATCGGCTTGCTGCTGTTCGGCGTGTTCATCGATCGCTTCGGAACCAAGATCGGCTACGCCGTCTCGATTGCGGCTTGGAGTGTGGCGGCGGCATCACACGCGTTTGCGGGCAGCGTGAGCGGCTTCCTGCGCGCGCGCATGGCCCTCGGACTGGGTGAGGGCGGTAACTTCCCGTCCGCAATCAAGGCAGTCGCGCTCTGGTTCCCCAAATCTGAACGCGCACTCGCTACGGCGCTGTTCAACTCGGGCGCGAACGTGGGCGCGATTTTGGCACCAGCCACGATCCCCGCCATCGCACTCAAGTGGGGTTGGCAGGCGGCGTTCGTCGCCGCCGGTATCGCAGGCTTCTTGTGGATTGGGCTTTGGCTGGCGTTCTACGAGACCCCAGAGAAAGCCAAAGGCCTGAGCGCCGCCGAACTCGCGCACATCAGGGCCGGTGAAGCCGCGACTGGAATCGCCGAGCCCAAGGTGTCTTGGCTATCCATCTTGGGTTACCGCCAAGCTTGGTCGTTCATCGTCGCCAAATTTCTGACCGATCCGGTTTGGTGGTTCTTCCTGATTTGGCTTCCTGATTACTTCAAGAAGACCCGCAGTCTCGACATCAAATCGAGCTGGGTCCACTTGGTCTCGATCTACGCCATCGTAACGGTGCTCAGCATTGTTGGTGGGTGGTTTGCAGGTTATCTCACCAAGCGCGGTATGACGCCGACGCGTGCGCGCAAAATCGCGATGTTCACCTTCGCGGTGCTGGCACTGCCGATCGTGAGCGTGACGAAAGTCGGCGATTGGGGCGCGGTGTTGTTGATCGGTCTCGCCGGTTCTGCACACCAGGCCTGGTCTGCAAACCTCTTCACGACGGTCTCCGACATGTTCCCGAACCGTGCCGTCGCGTCGGTCGTGGGCGTGGGCGGCATGGCGGGGTCGCTCGGCGGCATCTTCTTTCCGGTGCTCACCGGCAGATTGCTCGATCACTTCGAAGCCGCGCACGACATCACGGCCGGCTACGCAATCCTCTTCGGATTCTGCGGCTCGGCGTACTTGATCGCGTTCGTAGCCAATCACCTGCTGGCGCCAGGTTTCGCTCCCATCCGCGAGCGCTAGCCCAGCGTTAAGGCAGCACAGAGCGCTGACCCCGACCCACTGGCCCCCCTGCTTCAGCGCTCAGCGCGGCATTGCGACGGCTTCGATTGCGGCGCGGGTAAAAGCCGCGATGGCGTCAGGGTCGTTGCTCTGCGACGGCACCACGTACGCGACGTAGGAGGCGTCGGGAGTCAGCACCGGAGCGACGTCGATGTTGGGCGAGCCTTGCTTCACTTCGAGGCGTCCCTGCTTGTCGAGCGCGGCGAACACGTCGACCGCGCCGCGAAAGCCGCGGTCGATTGGCGCGTGAAACTTGACCGCGTCGATCCAACCGTTGCGGGCAGCCTTGCCGAGCGCGAACACGAATTCGGAGGAACCCGCGGCCTCGAGGTAGTTCTTGTCGCGCTTGGGCGCATCGGTAACTTGCCACCACAAACCCGAGGCGGGGTCCTGGGCTTTGACGATGGCGCTCGCGAGGCGCGTAAAGGAAGCGACCACTGCCGCACGCTGGGGATGGGTTGCGGGCAGCAACTCGATCACGTCGGCCAACGCACTAGCATAAGCACCGAGCGCTTTGCTCCACACGATCGTCGCGGCACCGGTATTCGGGTTCGCCCACTTCTGCTGCTTGGCGGAATCCCAAGCACGCACGAGCAATCCAGAGTTGGAGTGCAGTCGTTGGTCGATTTGCGCCACTTGTTTGGCGATGTCGTCATAGAGAGCGACTTCGCCGTAGGCTGCGGCGTACTCGGCCATGAACGGCAGCAGGGTCGCTGCATCGTCGAGCCAAACTTGGACGGGCTGTGCCGAACCACGGCCAATCAGGCCCTCCTTCGTGCGCGCCATCGTCTGCAAACGCGCGCGAACGGCGCCAATGGCTGGCAAAGCACGTTGATCGTCGACCACGCCCGCGTTCGTGCGGCGCAGCGTCAACAGCGCGCGCCCGAGCGCGAAGGCGCTCAGATCGGGCGCGTTGGCACCGAGCAACATGCCGTCGGCCTGAATCGACGCGGCGGCCATGCGCTTCAGATGATCGACGTAGACCGGCGCTTTGCTCGCGGCCGCCACCGAGGCGAGCGCAACCAGCTCGGTGCTATTGATGTGCACCGCGCCGTTGGCATCGACTTGCGCGCCGTTGGTCGCCATCGAATCTGCGCCGAGCAGCGCCCACGTGCGTGCCGTGGGCAACACTTCGAGACGCACCTGAACCGGCGCTTTCAAACGCGCCTGCAAGCCCTCGACCGCCTTGCCCCAGCTGGGTTCATCTACGACCCGCCCTGCCTTGTCCCAAACGAAGCCCGAGTAATAGGACAGGACCCCGCTCTTCGGGACCTCGGTGACCAGCAGATAGTCACTCTCCGTTTGCTGAGCTGCGCCCTGCCCCTCGGGCAAAACGATTGCACAGCCGAGGTTACCGGCTTCCCCGCTCTTCAAAGGCTCCCAAGTGTGCATCCTGGTCCCGGTCGCATCCACGTGCACTTGACTGCCCGGGTGCTTGGAGATGCCGAGCCCTGCCGCAAACGTGCCCCCCTTGAAACGACTCTCGAAATGGTTGAACGAACTCGACGCGTCGAGCGTGATGCGTTTCGTCTCGCTAACCCGTGACCCACCCGTCGACCAAGCAGCGTAGTCGAGCTCGAAGACGAGGCGCAAAGGCCCATTGGCGAGCACGCGTGAGGTCGTGAAGTTCTTGGAAGTGAACAACTTGCCGTTCTGCCAAGCGCCGAGACCGCCGCAGCCGCGTGACTTGCCCACGGAATAGAAGTCAGCGCCGTCGCCGTGATCGTCGTGGTAGTTGTCGGTCTGGTACCACTCGTTGATCAGCAAACGCTCTGCGCGCTTCGACCAAGCGTCGATGCCGCTCGAAACCAAGGGTTCCTTCGCCGCCGTCTCGAGCTCGGGGCCATACATGCGATGCGCGATGCGATCGTTCTCCCAAGCGAAATCATCGTGGCGCTCGCGCACGAAACGCCCGTAGACTTTGAACTGCTCCCGCGCCGGTATTTCGCGCGCGCTTGGCCGCAACTTGAAGCCCTTGGTTTCGGAGGGACCGAGATCGACCTGGAAGATCAACTCTTCGGGCCCTTCTACGCCGTCGATGTCGATCAGCTGGGAGAGCAGCGGGTTTCCGGCCGCATCCACGACCGTGGTCTTGTCCAAGTCGAAGTAGGGGAACACCGCGCCCACCTGGGCAGCACTGACGCTGACGGTTTCGTGTTCACGCGCAACCGGCAACGGATTGGTCACGCTGATCGCGATCGCGTCGGGGGCGATGGGCGAACCAGGGGCTTCGACACTCGGCGCTGCGGCGGCCGCGGGAGGTGACGAGTTCGCCGTGTTGAGCTCGACCTGCGCGGTAACCTCGGGCCCCTGTGCCGGAGCTTTCGGGCCACACGCAACGACTGGCCAAGTCAAAGCAATCGAGACAATTCGTCGGCTCTTCATGGGCCGAGTATCGCAAGCGATCCAGGAGCTGCGAAAGGCGAAAACGCGCCTCACCGTTTGAAGCTGGACGTTCTTCCGTAAGAAAGTAAAGTCGCGCGCCCTACGCAGAGAGTTGCGAGGGTTCGTAAGACGAGAACATATGGCAACGAATTGGTTCAGCCTAGAGGGCAAGACGGCGTTGGTGACGGGCTCGGCAACGGGCATCGGTGCCGCAATTGCGCTGGGGATCGCGCGCGCGGGCGCCGATGTCATTTGTCACGCCCGCGGGGACGGCGCGGAGGGCGTGGCGGAACAGATCCGCGGGCTCGGCCGACGCGGACTCGCGCTCGGCTCGGAGTTGTCGGACCGGGCGGCGCAAGACGCGCTCGTGGCGCGCGCCGTGGCCGAGTTCGGTAAGCTCGACATCCTCGTCAACAACGCCGGCACGATTCGCCGCGCCCCGGCCGCCGAATACAGTGACGCCGATTGGGATCTCCTGCTCGAGGTAAACCTGACGGCACCATTTCGTTTGTGTCGCGCGGCAGGCAAACACATGCTCGAGCACGGTGGCGGGCGAATCGTTAACATCGCATCGCTGCTCAGCTTCCAAGGGGGCATTTTGGTGCCCGGTTACGCGGCGTCGAAAGGCGGGCTCGGGCAGCTCACCAAGGCCTTGTCCAACGAGTGGACGTCCAAGGGCATCAACGTGAACGCGATCGCGCCGGGCTACATCGCCACCAACAACACCACGGCGCTGCGCGAAGATCCCGTGCGCAGCCGGCAAATCCTCGAGCGCATCCCCGCTGGACGCTGGGGCGAACCCGACGACATAGCGGGCGCCGCGGTATTTTTGTGCTCACCTGCGGCGCGTTACGTCACGGGCCAAGTGCTGCTGGTCGATGGCGGCTGGATGGCACGCTAGCAATGGGCACGCGGGTGACTCTCAACCGAGTTCGTCGATCACGCTGCGCAGCGTCACAACGGCGTCTTTGTCGATCGTTGCGCCGTGTCCAGGGATCAGCCGCTTCAATTGTGTCAAGTCTGCCAACTGCTTCAGATGACTCGATAGCGCGTTCTTGTCTTTGATCATCACCCAGCGCATGAAGCGCGGAACCGAGGGGCGCCCGGTCGGCGCCATGAAGAAGCCCCCGAAGCCGCTCATCGGCTGCATGTTCAGCAGCGCGTCGTTGAAGACCAACGTCGTGCCGTCGTCGGAGCGAACTTGGATCACGCCCTCGGCGCCTTTGAGCCCATCCAAGTGCGAAGCTCGCACTTGATCATCGTGCGGAATCGCGTCGTAATCCCCATCCACTGCGACGACTTGGGCGACCTTCTTCAACGCCTTTTTCGGCGCGTATACCTTTGCCGCTGGGTAACGCTCTTTCCAAATTCGCGCATCTTGACGGTGAAAGGCGTTGGGCACGACGATCGCCGCGACCTTGCCGAACGCCTCGAGCTCGGCCATCTCATTGGCATCGAGCGCAATGGCGTTGTGGACGATCAGCCGACCATCGTTCAAGCGCGCGATCGTCATGCGGCGTTGGTTGCCTTTCGGCATGAAGCCTTCGACGGTCCAAAGATTGCTGGCGATTTTCTCGATCGGGTTGTGACGTAAGACGGTCCACTCGGTAAAGCTCATGGGCTTGGCCCTCCTGTTGGCAGCTCCGACATGGTCAAACGCTGCCAAAAGCGCAAGGGCACCGGCCATCCCCGAGTAAATGCCGCTCTTGCGCACCGCGGAGGCACGTGCGAGTCGGACCCACACTTGAATCGCGACTCGATGCCGGGCAAACTCCGCGCTGACGGCCGCGCAAGGCTGGCTTCTCTAGGAGGTTCAGATGTCGCTCGCTCCCTGCACTCAATGCCAGCGTCACGTGCGAGTCACGGATCCGCAGTGTCCATTCTGCGGCGCCGCCCTGAGCGGACTCAGCGCGAAGCCCGCACCATCGCGCGGTCTCAAGCGCGCCGCGCTGCTCGCGCTGAGCGCATCGGTGGCCGCCGCGGGCTGCGGCGAAGACAGTGACGACGATGGCAGTAAATCGCAAGGCGCGAGTTCGTCCTCGTCGAGCACGACGAAGCCGAGCAGCCCGAGCCCCGGGAGTTCACCCGTAACCCCCACGCCGACGACGACGGATCCTGGGCCGAGTATCCAACCGCTGTACGGCGCGGTTGCGGTCGGGAGCACGGAGCCCGAAGGCTTCGGCGGCGCCCCCGACAAGGGCGGCGGCGGTTCGGCCATGCCCCTGTACGGCGCGCCCGCTGCGCCAGAACGTGACCCGCAAGACGGGTTCCCCGATGACGATCTCAACGCGGCGCCCCGTTGAAGAAGCCCTCTACTCCATCGGAATCGAGTGAATGGACCCGGCAGGGTCGCCTGCGTTCTCTGGATCCATCTTCTCGTAGTAGATGGTCTTGTCGTCGTGGACCATGCTGATCGAGCCGTATCCGCTCTCGAAGCACACGAGATCGGTCCTGTTACCCGTGGACAGTTCGATCTTCGCGATGCGGTCCCCGTTGTCGATGTAGAGGTAGCCGTTCAGGACGAAACCGGACTGGGCAGAGTAGCTACTGAAGGGCATGGGTGTACCGCCGGCCTTCGGTAATTTGTAGAGCCCCGAACTTTCGAAGTCGTCGAGGTTCATGCTCGTGAAATACAAGTCGGAGCCGCTCAGGACGAGGTCGCCAAAGGGTGAAACCCCTTTGCCGTCCGCCGACACGCTGAACAGAGCCTGCGCGCTACCGCCGCTCAGTGCGATCGAACCGAGCCCCCCGTTGTGGAGCGCCTCGAGTGAACGCGTCGCGGTGCCGTTGTTCACCCAGTACAGGTGTGCGTCGTCGCGCGTCAGTGAACCCGGGGCAGCCTGTCCCTCCGCCAAGATCGTCACGTCTCCGCCGGCCTTGGGCACGCGGTTGATCGTACCGAGCGGCGTGCCATCGTCGTCGTCGACTTGGTCGGCGAAGTAGACGTTCTCTTCGTCGAGGGCGAGCCCCGGATCGATGCCGTTGGCGAACTGCGCTTGCGACGATGCGAGCACGGCGCTGTCGCCCGTCGCAATCTCGAGCTTGATGACGTCGGACCCGTCCGTCAGGTAGAGCGACCCGTTATCTTGCAGCATGTGGGGCTCCCAAATCGTGATGCCTGCCTTTCCGACGGCCGTGGCCGCACCGCCCGCTTTCGGGATGCTCTTCACGTCGGAGAGGCCCTCGACGAAGTAGATCCGCTC
>DATAHU010000235.1:0-18219 GCA_036263015.1 Polyangiaceae bacterium
AGTTGGCGCCCGCGGCGACCGGGCGATAACTGGCGGCGGCATTGAGCTCCGAGTCGCGCTGCTGCTGTTGCTCGTACTCGGGTCCGAGTGCACCGAGGAACGCCCCGAACGGCATGCCACCGAAGCGCTGCTTGGCTTCCGGGCTCAACGGCTCGGCATTGGGATCGTATTGCTCGCTCTGTGGCTCAGCGTCGCTCGGGGTCTGTGCGGTGCCGCTGCTGCCCGCACAACCTGCCGCGCTCAGACAAGCGCAGGCAAGCAGAACGGACTTGGACCGTCCCAGTACCGACCACGACGCACTCGGGTTCCTCGCCATGCGGCCTTATACCTCGAACCCGGTAGGATCTACCCCAGCGACTTCAGGCGGTCTCTCGCTCCCGGCAACGGTTCACACTTCGTATTGACGACCGGTAAGCGGGCTGAGCGTTCGCGGTTCAGCTCGAGCCAAGCTTCCTCCTCCTGCGGCAGCGAGCCCTCGTCGTAAATCGCTTCGACCGGGCAGCTCGGGACGCAAGCGCCACAATCGATACAGCGGTAGGGATCGATGTAGAGCATCTGGTCGTCGCCGTGGAAGCAATCGACGGGGCAGACCTCGACGCAATCCGTGTAACGGCAGCGCTCACAGTTGGAGGTCACGACGAACGTCATGAGGATCCTATTGCGACGGCTTTTTGGAGTTCTGCGCGAGCTGAGCCTGGAAGGCCCGCTGGTAGGCAGGGCGCGCTTCGCCGCGCGCAACATAGGCAGCCAAGTTCGGGTATTCGTCGAGAAGGCCCGATGCTCGCGCTCTGAGCAAGACCGATACCATCATCAAGTCACCGGCGCTGAATGCACCATCGAGCCACTCGGCCTCGCCGAGGCGAGCCGCGAGTTGAGCGAACCGCGCTCGAACGCGATCCTTGACCAATGGCAAACGCTCCGTACTCCACGGCTTGTCGCCTTCGACCAGCTTGACGATGACCAGATCGAGGATCGGAGGCTCTAGCGTATTGACGGCCGCAAACATCCAACTGATCGCTCGCGCCCTGGCGTTTGCGTCGCTCGGCAGCAGCCCGGCGTGGTGCTCAGCGATGTGCAAGACGATCGATCCCGTCTCGAACAGCGTTAGATCGCCTTGTTCATAGGTTGGGATCTGCCCAAAAGGATGAAGCACCAAATGCGCCGGCTCTTTCAGCGCACCAAACGACACCGGGCGCACCGCGTAGGGCTGGCCCACTTCTTCGAGTGCCCAGCGCACACGGGTGTCGCGCGCAAGCCCCTTGCCACCATCCGGTGAGTGTTCGAAAGCGGTGATGGTGATCGTCATCGAGAAGCTCCTGCTCGGCGACGCATCATCTGCCTCCGCGTAAGGCTTTGCAACGGTCGCCGTACCGACCCGAAGAGCTCGGGTCAGGCCCAAAAACAGCCACTCTCACGCGCGGACTTTTGGAGTTGCAGCAAACCCCGCCACCCGAGATCTGACCCCCCAAACGCCTCGCCACACCAGCCGCGGCCTATTGTGCGCTGGCGCCGATCCGAGAACGCGATTTCGAGTCACAGGGGGATCCGCGGCTGCGTCCAACTCGACATGCAGAACATCAAAACGAGCAGCCCACCCCAAAGCCCGAGCGCACTCATGCAACGCTTTGCGAGCTGCGTAAACGAACGCAACTTGGACGCCCTGATGGAGCTCTACGAGCCGGACGCAGTGTTCATCTCCGCGCCCGGAGTCGTGCACCGCGGACTCGCAGAGATCCGAACGTCCGTCGCCAATGGTCTCTTCGCACTGGAGCCGAAGATTCAAACGCGGGTACTAGCCATACACGAGGCTGACGACATTGCCCTCGTGATCGTCGAATGGAACCTGCAAGGCAAAGCTCCCAATGGTAGCGAAGTATCGCAGAGCGGAAAGAGCTCGGACGTCCTCAGACGCAAACCCGACGGCAGCTTCCGGGTGTTGATCGATCATCCTTGAAGCCAAGCAGCGTCGAGCAACTCGTTCAGGCGAGCCGCGAAGTCGGAACGCGCAAGGGGCTCAGGGTGTGACTGGTAAATCGCAGCCGCACGCCTGAGCTCGCAAACGCTCTGGATGTGATCGAGCAGCTTGGGGAAAGCCGCTGCCTGCTGGCGCGACGTTGCAAAGAGAATGTTGTCCGGTCGCAGGTGCCCTCGCGAAATGGCGATCGGTATGCGCTGCTGACAAGAGCAAGCATTGCGCTCGTCGAACACGCCGCAGCGACGTTTCATCAGGCTCGTAATCGTCTGGCGTGCGCGCTCTAGCCGTTTGCGGTACGCCGCCTCAGACGTGCCCAGGATCTGCGCAGCCGCGCGCTGATCGAGTTCGACGATCTCACCCAGGATGTAGGTCATGCGCGCGGGGCGATCCAGACACAACAGCATCGCGAGCGTGCATCCGATCCGCACCTCTGCTGCCAAGAGCTCGTCGTGCGTTGCCTGCACCGGGTCGCCGTCGACCACGGGGGCTTGCGAGAGTTCCTCGTCGAATGCTTCGAAGCCGCGACTCGCTCGCTCGGCTGGACTGCGCTTCATCGAGAGCATCTTGTTGCTCGCCACGCGATAGACCCAAGTGAGAAACGCGCTCTGTCCGTCGAACTGATCGAGCTTCGTGACGATTTGCGTCAGCGCTTCCTGACTCGCGTCGTCCGCGTGGTCCGGGCACCCGAAGAAACGCAGCGCGAGCCTCCGCACCTGGGGTGAGATCGCGCTGACTACCCGCGTCAGCGCAGCGCGGTCACCGGTGATTGCGGCGCGAACGTCGGCTTCGAGCGCGGGAGATGGCATCATGTGGGGACTATGGGGCATCGAGGCTTGGACGCGCGAAGGCGATAGGGTGTGACCGAGTTTCGATTCTGCGCCAACGATCCCATAGACGACGGTCGCAGCCTTAGCCTGCCGGATACCTTGGGTTGGCGCAATGGGGCGCGAAAACGCGGGTGCGGGTGCGTTGAATCTGGCGCAACAGTTTTGTTCTTGACGTTACACTTTGTAACGCTACAGTTCATTCTGTAATGCTGAAAGACAAGTCGTCTCAAGTAACGCTGCGCGCAGAGCACCTGGCCCAGACGCGTCACCGCTTGCTCGAAGCCGCGATCGACGTGCTGTGCGAGGAAGGCCCGGCTGAGCTGTCCTTGCGGACCGTGGCCAAGGTCGCAAGGGTTTCGGCGCCGACGGCGTATCGGCACTTTCCTACGACCGAGGATCTCTTGCGAGCCGTGCTCGACGAGTTCGACCGCCGCGTAGACTTTGGGGAATACCCGCAAACCGTCGAGGAATTCTTGACGGCGTTGCCGCGGATTCACGGTGGCTTTGCGCGCGAAGAGCGCTCGATGATGGCTTACGTGCGCGCGCGAGCCGCCGCGCCATTGCGCGAAAAAGGTCGTCAGCGACGTGCGCGCGCAGTGACCGAAGTGTTGGCGCGCGCACTGCCGCGTTGGACCGACGCCGAGCGCCTCGGGCTGACCGCGGCGTTTCAGGTGTTCGTGTCGTCCGCGACCTGGGAACTCTGGCGCAACGTTTGGGGCGTGCAGGGTGAGGTTGCAGGTGAACTCGCGGCGTGGGCGGTATCGACCTTGGTGCGCGAGGCAGAAAAGCGACCGGACGTAGTTCGAGCTCTAGGAGTCAAGCTCGCTGCGGCCGCGGCTGGCGCGCAACCCATCACGAAGAAGAGCGACAACGGCATCCTGAAACCCAGCAAGCGAAAGGCCAATGCGTAATGACTGAACATCGACTCGGCAAAGGTACTTGGGAGCTCGACGCGGCGCACTTCCCGCGCCCCACGTCGCGCTTGACGGCAAGCATGTACGAAACGGCGTTTCCGCTTGGCTTCGCCGAAGACACTGCTCGCAACGGGTTACTCCTGGACCGTCTGGCGTACGGTCAACACGCGGGCTTCATGTACAACCAAGTGCGCGTCGTGGGTGCTCCTGCTGGTGCCCCGCCGCCACCCAAGTGGGTGTTGCAGCTGTTGTCACGCCTGCACCCGGGGATCCGCGAGCGGACGCGTACCGCCGAGAAGCGGCACGTCGACAAGCCGTGGCGCACGGCGATGAAGGAGTGGAACGAAGTGATCAAGCCGCAACGCATCGCGGCCCATCGCGCGTTGCTGCGGGAGCGTCCCCAAGAAATGAGCGGGCCAGAGTTGGCTGATCACTTGGCGCGCTGCGCGCAATGTTACGAAGACTCGGTACGGCAACACGGACGCTTCACGATTTCGTGCCAGGTTACGATCGGCGAACTGATCGTCAAATTGCAGGACTGGGCGGGCATCGACGCCTCGGATGCCTTGTCCGCGGTTCAGAGCTTCTCGCCGGTGTCCGCCGGGGATGAACCCGTCGCCAGCGCCCTGTTGAGCGCGTTGCAAGCCGATGCGCGCGCTCTGGACGTGCTGAGTCGTGACGCCGACCCAGGCGCGATTCTCGCTGAATTGAGTTCAGGCGAAAGCGAAGTCGCGCAGCGCCTCGGTGAATACCTCGATGTGGTCGGTGAACGCGCGCTGAACAACTACGACGTCGCAGAGCCGCGCGGGGTCGAGCTGCCGTTCTTGATTGTCGAGGGTCTGCGCGCCCGCTTGCGACGGCCGCTCTACACGCAGCAAGTCCACGAACGAGCAGAGCAAGCGTTGAGCGAGTTGCTCGAGAAAGTGCCCGAGGCCCATCACGACGAGTTGCGCTACCTGGTAGACGAGGCGCGCGCCGTCGCTCCGCTACGCGACGAGCGGGTGCTCTATGGCGACTACTGGTCGGCTGGGGTGATGCGCCGCGGACTCCTCGAGCTCGGTGCACGCTTGCAGGCGCGAGGACAACTCGAGCAGAGGGTGCACGCAACTCTGTTTTCGCTCGACGAAGCATTGGCCGCCGCCCGGGGTGAGGAGCATCCAAACTCAAGCGAGATGGCCGAGCGTTGGCGGCAGCGCAAAAAGTCCTACACCGAAGACGCGCCTCGGCACCTGGGCCCGGAGCCCGTGCCCCCTCCACCCGCCGCATGGTTGCCTGCGGGTTTACGCATGTCGCATCGCGCGACTCTCGCTTGCCTGGCCGCCAACTTCGCCGAGCGTACTCGCACCGAGAACGACGTGGTGGTGCGCGGCATCGGGGTCTCCGCGGGAGTCTACGAAGGGCCTGCGCGCTTGGTGGTCGGGCCCGACGATTTCCACCGCTTGCGTCCCGGTGACGTGTTGGTGACGCGCTCGACGTCCCCGACGTACAACGTCGTGCTGCCCTTGCTCGGTGCACTCGTCACCGATCGCGGGGGTGCGCTCTCTCACGCCGCGATCGTCAGCCGCGAGTTCGGGATCCCCGGCGTGGTCGGCTGCGTCAACGCAACACGGCAATTGATCGAAGGCATGCGCGTACGGGTCGACGGCCGAAGCGGCGAATGTCGCGTCGTGGGCTAGCGCCGTTGCTCGGTTGGTCGCAACACTGCATCAGCCAGCGATTGAACCTCGGCGCTCGCGCAGCCAGGCCGCGAGTGCTTTGAGATCGGGGCCAGACGCGTCGGCAGTGACGAGCCGCTCCATGGGCTGGGCCAAGCGGTTTACCCAAAACGTCGGGTAGCCAAACCAGCGAGCGCCGGCCGCATCCCAGCCGCCGAACGCAGCAAAGGCGATCGCTTGGCGCGGCAGAGCGAACGTGGTTTCGGCAAGCGCATAAGCGCGCGGATCGGGTTTGTAAGTCCCTGCGGAGTGAGTGCTGATGCGGGCGTCGAAAGCGCTGCCGAGTCCGTTGTGCGCAAGTAGGTCATCGATCATCTGCGGCGCATAATTGGCCAGAGGCGCAAGTTTGAGCCCTTCACGTCGCAGCTCGTGCAGCGTCTCTTCCGTGTCGGGCCAAGCTTCCAGCTCCCAGAAGCCCGCCGCGAGCTTTTGCATTTGCGCTCGAGTCAGTTCGATCTGGTGGGCCTGTGAAGCGTAGCTCAAGGAGTCGAGTACCAATTGAGAGAAGTCCGCGTACTGGCCTGCGACAGCCCGGATCCACGCGTACTCGAAGAGGCGGCTCTTCCAAGTCGTCGCCAACCCGTCGTGCTGCCCCAACACTGATTGCACGCGGCGATCGATGCCCCGCGGGTCGAACAAGGTGAACAGATCGAAGGCCACGGCAGAAATTCTCGAGCCGGCACTCTTCGGATTGGTGGCGGCTAGCGCGAAGCCACAAGCTGGCGCAACCAGTGAGCTTGCGGCAAGGCCTAGAAATCGGCGTCTCGACATGCTCGTGACTTTGAAGGCCAACCCCGGTGACCTCAATCGACATTGCTGCACAACAGCTGTTCATGGATGTCGAGTGGCGTACGGGCACTCCCGCCCCTGCTCTGCTTCAGACGCCCCACAACCCCAGAACCGATGAAAGCCATCGCATTGGTGCAATGCCAAAGTACACTGCGTCCACTAGAGACGAGCAGCCACGAGTACGATCCATGAATTGGGATGACATGCGCTTTCTGCTCGTGCTCGCACGACGTCGAACCTTATCTGCGGCAGCTCGCGAGCTCGGGGTGACTCAACCGACCGTAGGCAGAAGGCTCACGGCGCTCGAAAGGCAACTGGGTGTCAAACTCTTCAGTAAGAGCACGAGCGGCTTCAATCTCACTGTTTCTGGTAAACAGGCGCTCGAACACGCCGAACGCATGGAGCTCGACGTGCTCGCAACGGAACGACTCTTGGCGGGTCGTGACGCCGGAGTGCGCGGACGCGTACGGGTGACGGCATCGGAGTGGCTGGTCAGCAGCGTGCTCGCTCCCAGCTTGGGCCCGCTATTGACTCGCCACCCGCAACTGAACATCCACCTGAGCGCGGATCCGAATCATTTGAACCTTGCGCGGCGCGAGGCCGATATCGCGTTGCGTCCGCGGCGTTTCGAACAAGCGGCAATAGTCGAGCGGACGATTGCGCAGCTCGGCTTCGGACTATACGCGTCTCGGGATTACATTGCCGAACGCGGCACGCCGCGCGAACACGACGGCACGAATCACAACCTGATCGCAATGGCCGATGAAATCGGCGATGTCGCTCGTGGATGGCTCGAGAGCGTGCTGCCCAACGCCACCGTCGTGCTGCGCGTCAATGGCCGTGACGCGATGCGCGCGGCCGCGCTCGCGGGCATCGGCTTGGCCTGCCTGGCCCGGATCGTTGGAGATGCCGAACCCAGACTGCACCGAATGGCGCTGGCGGCGGCTCCGCCGGCCCCAACCCTGTGGATGGGCGTTCACAAAGATGCGCGCAGCATTGCGCGCGTGCGCGCCGTAACGGCATTTCTCGCCGAACGGTTTCGTGAGCTAGGCCCGCGTTTGAAGCCGCCTGTTTGAGGTCGTGCTCGAAGCGACGCCGCCCGAGACGTCGGTGCGATCCCAGGGTGCGCTGTGCAGGTTTCCGTGGACCCGCCCAGGCCCAAGGGTTAATAGGCGCGCGATGAGCGCCGACAAGAAACTCGCGGCGGCCAAGGCCGCCATCGAATATCTGCCGCAGGCGGGGGTGATCGGGCTGGGCTCGGGCTCGACGGCAAAGCTGTTCATCGATCTGGTGGGCGACCTCGTGCGCTCCGGCCGCAAGTTGACGGGAGTGGCCACGAGCCAAGACAGCCGCGACCAAGCCGAGGCTCTGGGCATCCCGTTACTTTCCGACAGCGGGCCGTGGCAAGTGGACGTGTGCGTCGACGGCGCCGACGAGGTGAGTCGCGAACTCGACGTGATCAAGGGCGGTGGCGGCTGCCAAACCCGCGAAAAGATCATCAACTTCGCATCGCGCTTCAACATCATCATCGTCGATGACTCGAAATTGTCCGAAAAACTCGGGATGAAATGGCCTGTGCCCGTCGAAGTGCTCAGCTTCGCGCACGCGACGACGCGGGCTCACCTCGAGCGACTGGGGTCGGTAAAGCTCAGGCTGCGCAACGGCGCGCCTTGGATGACCGACGCTGGCAACTTCATCTACGATGTGTCGCTGGGAGTGATCGCCGACCCGGCCGCGACGGATCAACGCTTACGGGCATTGCCGGGGGTGGTGGAGACCGGTTTGTTCATCCAGCGCGCAAACGTCGTCTTGGTCGCTGCTGCAGAGGGGATTCGCAAGCTCACGCCGTCAGCTCCTTGAGCTGTCGACCCGGAGCTGTGGGGCGCGGTTTGTTTCGTGAAGCCGACACGCGAACCCAGAGCATGAACCGATCCGATTAGGGCGCTGCGACCACACTTCGCGATGACTGTCTACGATGCACACCCCTACCAAGCTCGGCCCGGGGACCAACGAAGACGCGCAGCACCCCGACAAAATGTGTGCAGGGACTTACTCGACCGGAGTCATTGGGCGTAGCCGACCGTAAATTCTTTGAGTTGCGCAGGGCTTACACCAAGGGCAGCGTTGACGAGGTTCGACAAATCCAGGAAGGATCACGCCTAGTGGCGTTCAGAATAGAGGTTGCCGGACAGACTGATGTGGGTCGCAAGCGAGCCCACAACGAGGACAGCTTCGCGGTGTACGCCGACCATGGTCTCTACATGGTCGCCGATGGCATGGGCGGACACGCTTCGGGTGAGGTGGCCTCGCGCATGGCGATCGAAACCATGCGTGACTTCTTCGCACAGACGTCGAACGATCCGGACAAGACGTGGCCGTACAAGATGGATCGCTCCAAAGGCTACGATGAGAACCGGTTGATCACCGGCATCATGTTGTCCAACCTGCGCATCTATCAGACGGCGAAAGAGAATCCCAAACAGCGTGGCATGGGGACGACGCTGGCGGTGTTGTTCGCGGTCGAGGAGGGCATGTACGTCGCGCACGTCGGTGACAGCCGCGTGTACCGCATTCGCCGTGGTCAGCTCACGCAGTTAACCGAAGACCACTCCCTGCTCAACGACTACAAGAAGATGAAGCACTTGAGCGCGGAGGAGATCGAAGCCTTTCCGCACAAGAACGTGATCGTCCGCGCATTGGGCATGAAGGAAACGGTGAAGGTCGATACGCGCTTCGACGAACCCGAGCCGAACGACATCGTCCTGTTGTGCAGCGATGGTCTGGCCGGACCGGTCAGCGACGCTCAAATCTTGGACATCGTGACGCGCGCACCGGATCTCGCGACTGCCACGCAACGTCTGATTCAATCCGCGAACGACAACGGCGGCCCTGACAACATCACGGCCGTGCTCACCCAGTGGCACCGTTCGGCGTGAAGCGAGAGCCGCGCTGGTGCATGCGCCCAGCGCTCAGCGCGTCCACTGAGTCGCGCGCCTCGCTCCCAGCATAGAGCCCAGAGATAGTGACGCTCCAATCGCCGAGACCCCGAAGCCCTTGGCTCGTTCTGGCTTTCGTCTTGCCGTGCGTGGTGATCGGCGTCGACATTTACTTCATCGCGCGCGCGAAGCGGCCCGGCGCGGCGCCTGCGGCCGAAACCCAGCAGGTACCAGCGCAAGCCGCGACGAGCGCGGCGCTCGTCACTGACCCGAGCGACGACGGCACTGCGCCCGCCGTCAGCGCCCCAACAGCGTCACCAAGCAACGACGTCGGAGCTGATCCCTCGCTTTTCGAAGACGACTTCGAGCAATCGGACCAGAAGCTCAATCCGCGGCCGAGCGTGCGAATCGTCAGCGTCCACGACGCGGCTGTGCGCAGTTGCAATACCGATAGCGTAGAGAAACTCAGCCGGCAATTGATCGAGCAGAGCCGATGCCTCGACTCGGCACGCCTCACCGCCTTGCCGACGCGGCCCAACTTGGTGCTCGGCGCGCAAGTGTTCGGCTACCTCGACCGTTCCGCCCGCGATCACCTGTTGCGTGTACTGGACACGCACAAGAATCGCACGATGAAGGTCAACAGCGTGCTGCGGACGATCGCTCAGCAGTACCTGGTTTGGCGCTGGAGTGCGGGAAAGCGCTGCGGCGTACAACTCGCCAGTCAACCTGGTGAGAGCGACCACGAGTTGGGCCTCGCGCTCGACATCGCGGACGAAAACCTGTGGCGACCGGCACTCGAGAAAGAGGGCTTTCACTGGTTCGGCAACCAAGACAAAGTTCACTTCAACTACGAATCAGCGAGCATCCAGAAGAAGCTCGGCGCCGACGTGCGCGCTTTTCAGCTGCTGTGGAACCGCAATCATCCCGATGATCGAATCGCCGAAGACGGACACTACGATGCGGCAACGGAGCGTCGGCTAGAGCAAGCGCCCGCCGACGGGTTTCCGATCGGTCCGCGTTGCAAGAACTCGAAGCCGCGTGCAGGGCACTCGGGTTGAGGTTGCTCCGAGCTCGCACGCACCTGAGCGTGGTTGCTCCTTCGTGTCGAACGCGACGGCCGCGATCGAGTGCGCCGGCAATCTGAGCAGGCGCTTGGCGCCCAGGGTGCCGAGCTGCCCGGCGCGCCCGCGGGATCGAGCGGCGCGTTGAGTCAACCATTTGCCCAATTGGTGCCCTATCTGCCACACTGCCCTACGTCATGGGACAGGCGCAACCTGCGGGTCGAGTTCGCTCATTCGTCCGGCGTTCGCGCGCGGCAGTGGGGCTATTGTTGAAGAGTCTCGAGCAAGCGCGACAGCAAGAACGGGTCTCGAATGAATCAGAGGCCGCTGCAGCGGACGGCGTGTTGGCCCCGATCGAGAGCGAAACCGGGTCGGAGACGCGCCTGCCCCCAACCGCTGCCGAACGCAGCGGCGCGCACCCTGCGGCAGCTTCCGAAGCCCCTTTCGCCGATGCCCCGGCTCCAGGAGCGGCGTTCCCCGATTCGTTTCGCCTGGCAAACGTAGAGCAGCGCGTTTGGCTGCTATCCGAGCGCGTCGAGCTACTCGCCGAGCGCGTGCGAGCCGCACGTCCGCGACGCGCCGTTAACTCTAACCACTCAGCGCGTGCCGTAACGTCGAGCAACGAACGAGAGTTGACTGCACTGTTGGATCGAGTCTCTAAGTTGGAAGCTTCTGCGCGCTTCACCGATCGCGCGAGCAACGTGCACCAAAGTTCCGAACCGCTCGGCGTCGTCGAGCACAGGCCCGTCGAGTGCCCGCCCGTTACCGACAAGCCCAGTGCCGTCGAAGCGGCCAAGAACGAAGGCACCCTGCGTCCGCCCCGCGTCCCGCAAGGCCTCGATCTCGGTGCCATGCCGCGACCCGTGAGCGGCATTACCGAACGACCCGCGCGAAACACCGCGCGCTTGCCCGCTGGCCCTTTGCTCTCGGGTAGCATCAGCGGCTTGTCGCTTGGATCCTTGTTCAGCTTGCTGGAATTCGAACGCAGCTCGGGTTCGCTCAGCGTTCACAACGACGAACGCCGGCTCGACTTGATCGTCAAGGACGGCCAAGTCGTACGCTCTGAACTCGACGGCATTCGCACTTCGGCCAGCAGCGCGCTGCGCGAGGCGCTAACCTGGCGCGTGAGTACGTTCTCGTTTCACCGCGACAACAGCGAAGACGACGCAGAACCCCCGCAGTCCGTGAATGCTCTGATGCTCGAAGCACTGCGTTTTCAAGACGAAGAACTGCGAATGGGGTGAACGGCGTTGAGCAGTCGCGCTCGGGTTGCTACGTTGCAGCGTGTGAGATTTTGGGATTGGAGTTCGGCGCTAACCGCTGTGGTCGCCGTCGTCGCCTGCGGACCCGATGAACCGAGCGACGGTTCTGGTTCGCCCAAATCCAGTGCTTCCGAGACGAGTTCCAAGGGCACCCAGTCGGCGAGGCCCGAGAGCACGCTAGCCGTGCCGGAGAACATCGATGTCGTTAGCTGCGCGATGTTCACCTATGAAACTCCAGCCGATTCGAAGATCGCGGATCAGTGTTTCGCGTGCTGCCAGCACGCGGGTTTCATCGAGGCCACCTTCACGAATGACGGCCACTGCACTTGCGCCAAGGCCGCTTCGGACAACCGTGACGTCATTTGTGCAACCCCAGCCGCCAGCGTGAGCAAGGACGCCTGTCTCGAATGTTGCGGCGATGCCGGGTTCCACGGTTTCATTCGAGACGGCGAAGCCAGCAAGCCAGCAGCGTGTCATTGCAACACTCCAGAAGACACGCAGGTCTGTGGTTCACAGACGGCACCAGATTTGGCGTGTGGTCTATGCTGCCTGCAGCACGGCTTCTCCACAGTCTTCCGTAGTTCGACGGCCGAGACGACCTGCGGCTGCGCGGGTCCATGAGCCATCCGCGTCGACGACCAATCCGGACAACGCCTCTTCAGGGCGGCAAGATCCGCACCGGTGCGGGCACTGGGTCAACGCGCACGGGATCACCGACGAGTGGCGTCAAGATCGCGTAGATGATGCAGATCACGGCGAGCATCATCAGCGACGTGATGAAGTAGGTCCCAAACGGCGGGTGGCGCGCCGTACTCCAGCCGTCGCGGTAAAACTTGCCGCCACTGCGATCGTGCAAGCGCTGTTGAACGCCGTGCAGGACATCCACGCTCGATACGTCTTCTTCGGTCTCGAAAGCGCGCTTGAAGAGATCGTTCAACTCTGTGTCGCGCAGCGACGGCGGTCCGCTCTTTGCGCTCTGAGGCTCCAACTCGCTATCGTCCTTGGCCATCACAGCTTTTCTCCCATGCGCCGCGCGACCTTTTCCTTGAGCATGGCGCGCGCCCGGTGAATCCGACTCTTGACGGTGCCTTCGGCGAGGCCCGTGATTTCCATGATCTCCTCGTAAGCCAAGTCCTCGACGTCGCGCAGAACCAAGACCTCCAAGAAATCAGGCTCGATCTCGGTCATCGCCTGCTTGAGGATGTGTTCCAACTGGCGGCCTTGCAATACCTGGTCAGGCGTTGCCGCTTCGCCACTGGTAACGCCGCGCGCCTCACCGAGCGAACGATACTCGGCTGCGGCCTCGAGCTCGTCCTGGGCCTCGCTCTTGCGACGAAACAGGTATTTGGCGCGGTTCTTACACAGGTTGATCGCGATTCGATAGATCCAGGTCGAGAGCTTGGAGTCACCGCGAAACGAATCCACTGACTTGAAGACCTGGACGAACACCTCCTGGACCAAGTCTTCGGCTTCGTCACGCCGCCCCAACATGCGCAGGACGACGCGGAAAACTCGCCGCTCGTAGGCGCGCACCAAGTCGTTGAACGCTCGCTCGTCGCGTTGTTTCAAGCGCTCGAGGAAACGTCGCTCAGCGTTCTGATCGTCAGAAACCACTCCGTCGTGCACCGTAACCCGGATCGCGCCGTACGTCTGCCCTCCATGCGACCCAACGCCGCCGGACGACCAACGGGTGCCGAGAACCGAAACGCGACACCCATTGAACCCAAGACACCCGCCCGCCTTGGGAGTTCCAGAGCTGCTTCCCAACGCCCGGGCCCAAGGTTCGGATGGGACGGGCTTTGCGGGCGCCCGAGCTTCGCACTAGGCTCACCCCATGCTGTCTGGGCGCTCGCGGAGCGTGGTCGGAGTCGTGCTCGCGTTGGTCTTTGCCGCCCAATCCGCCAACGCTGACTTCGATCCGCACGGTCGCAAGCGCGGCAAATCGGGTTCGAGTTCGACCCCAACCCCAGCCCGCCCCAAGAGTTCACCTCCCAAACCAACTTCCGGCGCGACGCCGAAATCCGATTCGGCAGCCCGGACCCCAAAGTCGACGCCGAAGACGGACTCGAAAACACCACAGCCCAAAACTGAGCCCGGCACGCCCAAAGCCACGAGCGAGACGCAGCCTCCCAAGAGCCCTCCACAAGCGAGCGAAGAGGGCGAAGAGGGCACAGCCAGCGGCCCGTCGGACGCGGTGCTGATTGAACGCTACAAGGGCATCGTCCTCGGCCAGCCGGGCGCGCAGTTCCCACTGCAGCGCTTGGTCGAGTTGGTGCGCAAGCGCGATGGTAACCTAGACAAGCTACAAGGTGAATTCGAAGCTCGCGCGGAGAAGGCCGGCCCCGGACAATACGCCGCGCTGATCGTGCTCGGCGGGATTTTCGTACAGACCGCGAACCCCGATCGCGCGGTTGCGATCTTCGAGCGAGCCGTGACGCTCGAACCGAAGAACCCCGTAGCGTTGATGGCCGAAGCCCACGTGCTATCGGATCGCGGGCGCAATGCCGAGGCGCGCAAGGTCTTGGAGCGGGCCTTGCCGCTATTGAGTGACGAGACCGAACGCGAGCAAGTACTGCGCAGTTTGATGGTCTTGGCGATCGAGGCCGATGACATCGATGCCGCGCGCGGCTTCCATCGTCAATTGGTCCAGCGCGCGAAGGGCTCGTTCTTCGTCGAAGCCGAACTGGGCAACGAACTACTTTCGCGCTCCAAGTTACCAGAGGCGCAAACCGAGTTCGAGCGCGTCGTCAAGGTCGCTCAAGGTGACAATCGCGCGTTGGCGCCCGCGCTCAAGGATTTGGGACGTGCGCTGCAACGCCAACACAAGAACGACGAAGCGATCAGCGTGCTGCGGCGCGCTTTGAGTCTGACGTCAGCGGAGTCTGGTCTCAGGCGTGAGCTGTTGGAACTCTTGGTCGACGTGTATCGCGATCAAGAGAAGTTGCCCGAGATCATCTCGCTCTTGGAGAAAGAACCCGGTCAAGATTTTGCACGCTTGCGGCTGCTCGGCAGTCTCTACGAAGAGCGGGGACAACTCAACGAAGCGCTAACCACGTACAGAAAAGCGTTGAAACTGAACTCGAAGGATCTCGAAGTCCGTCAAAGGCTCGTGCGCCTCTTGCAGCTGCAGGGTGAACTCGATCTCGCGCTCGAAGAATACCGGCGCTTGACGGTGATCGCGCCGCACAATCCCGATTTCGTGTTCCAGCTCGTGGAATCGCTGTTGCAGCAAGGCAAGCGCACCGAAGCTTTGCAAGAGTTGACCAAGCTCGAAACGCGTTCGGCAGGAGACGAACAGGTGCAAACGGCGCTCGTCGATTTCTACGAGCGCTTGGGTGAACAAGAGCGCTCGGTCAAATTGCTGGAGGCCCTAGCCAAGCACGGCGCCAACACTCCCGATCACTTGGTCGAGTTGGGCGACCGCTACTTCCAGGCGGGCAACGCCGAACAAGCGGAACGCACTTGGCGGCGCTTGCTCAATTCTGGCAGTCGCCCAGCAGCGCTGGCACGCTTGGGAGACGTTTACCTCGAACACAACCTGGTCGACCAAGCACTGACCGCGCTGGAACAAGCGGTGGAGCTAGCGCCGAACGAGACGCGCTACCAGAAGGCACTCGCGTTGGCGCTCGAACGCAGTGGTTCGGGCGCCAACAAGGGTGTGCGCAACGAGCGTTACGAACGCGCCCTGCATTTGTGGGAGCGCCTGCTCACGACGAATGGCCGTGATCCGCTGCTGGCTCGCGAAGCGCGTCAACACATGGTCACGCTCTGGAGTCTCGGGGGCAGCTTGGAAGCCCGAGTACCGCCGCTCGAGCGCAACTTGAAAACAGATCCGCCAGATCTCGAATCGGGTCGGTTGCTGGCGTTGATTTACGAGCGCTTGAAGCGTCCTTCGCAAGCCGAGCGCGTGCTGGACAAAGTCACGAAGCTCGCTCCGGGCGACAGCGCCTCTTGGCTAGGACTCGAACGCGTGTTGGCCGCGCAACGCAAGCTGCAGCCCGCGATCGACGTGCTGGCAAAGTTGGTGCAGCTCGATCCCAACCGTGCGCGCGAATACTACCAGCGCATGGCCAACTACGCGACCGAGCTGTATCACGACGACGACGCGATACGCTTCGCGTCCAAGGCCGTGGAACTCAATCCGGACGACGCGATCGGCCACAAGAACCTGGCCGACATGTACGCGCGCCGCCACGACGTCGAGCGCGCGGTGAGCGAGTATCGCCGGGCGATCAGTCAAAATGATCGGCTTTTTCCCGCCTATTTCGACTTGGCGGAGCTCTTGATCTCCGAACGCCAAGATGAAGAAGCAGACAAACTACTGCGCCGGGTGATGCGCTCGGCAGGCGACGAAGAGCTCGTCACGCGCGCGGTACGCAAGAGCGCACAACTCAACGTGGCACATGGCACCGCAGAGTCGCTGGAGAAAGAGCTGTTGCCGATTGCTCTCGCCAACAGCTCCAAGCCCATCTACCGACGGCTGTTGATCGAACTCTACGGCGCCGTGACGCTCTCGCTTTCGAGCCAGCTCAAGAGCGACGATGCCGCAGTGCGCGGCGAGGCCCAAAAACAACTGACGCGCATCGGCAGTCGCGCCGTGAAGCCCCTGCTCGACGCGTTGGCAGATGGTCAAGGCAGCGAACAGCAGGTCGCGATCGAGCTGTTGACCCAGATCGCAAACGAGAACGCGAGCCAGGCGCTGTTTACTTATGCCACCAATGATGACGCGAATGGGGGCACCCCCGAGCTGCGCGTCCGTGCGATGATCGCGGCCGGTGCCCCGGGACAAGTGGGCCTATTGCCGGAACTCGAACACTACTTGTTCGACCGTGGGCAGCCCCGTGTCGACGAGGGCAGCCCGATTGCGATCGCCGCGGTCTGGGGCTTGACCCAAATCCGTAGCGAAGCCTCGAGCGCGCTCTTGCTCCGCTTGTTGGAGAGCAATTCACCTAGCGCGCAAACGCTAGCCAGCGTTGCGCTCGCCCAGCGCAACTTCAAGCGTGCCGAGCCCGTCCTGGTGCGACAGTTGGGCGAGGCCGATCTGGCGCCGTCCGCGCGCGCCGCCGCCATCTTCGCGCTCGGGCAACTGCGCACGAAGGATACCTCGTTGATTCAAAAGGCGCTGAGCGATGATGATGCGGGCGTGCAAGCGACCGCGATCGTCGCGTGGGCTCGCTTGGTAGCGACGAGCGCGCAGGCAAGCCCGCCGAGCAACGTCTTGGACGCGATCGCCGCCCGCCTGACGTCTCAGGATCCACGGCTCGCTCGCGCGGCCTTGGGCGCCGCAGGGGTGCTCGCGACCGGCAACTACGAAGCCAAGCGCGACCCGCTGACTGCGCCCCAGGGCCGCGTGAACATCGAGGAGCTCGAAGACAGCCTCGTGCCGGAAGCGCCCAAGGGCAGTGCCAGCGCCCGGGCGATCGTGATGCTGGAGCCCGCGCTCACGCGCACCCTGCAAAGCCTGCTCCAGGGCAGCCCGGAACGCGCGCCCGATCTCACGCTCGCGCTGTTGGCCCAAGGTGAACCGCTGATCTTGGGTCAGCTGAGCCGCGAACTCGACTCGCTTTCGAGTAAAGAGCGCAGCGACGCCGAAGCCGCACTGGCGCGCCTGAATGCAACTCTGGTCGGGCCGTTTGTCGTGCTAGCTGAACACCCGCAGCTGGAAGTACGAAGTGCGGCACTGCAGTTTCTGGCTCACCGAGGCGAGCCCGCAGCCAAACGCGCTTTGCTCGACGCGTTGCACGATCGAGACCCTCAAGTGGTGCGGCTAGCGCTCGGCGCGATCGGACAAGAGCCGTTCCTGGAGGCCTTCGAACCGTTGGCGAGCCTGGTGAACGACAGTACGGATTGGACACAGCGCGTGCTGGTGCTCGACGTTCTAGCGCGATTCCCCGTTCTGACGAGCGCCGCACAGGCCGGTCCCGAGCATTCACTCGAAGCGATCGCCAAACTCGCGGAATCGGATGGCAATGCTTACGTTCGGGAAGCAGCTTTGCGTGCGCTGGTTGCTCTCGATCCCGAGGCGAGTCGACCGGTACTGGCGCGAATGCGGGTTCGCGACCCCGAACCACGCGTGCGTCGCACTGCAGATGAGCTGAGGCCATGAAAGCGAGAGCTACGCTGCCTGAGCGCGAGCCGCGCGGACTGCTTGGTCGAAAGTGCGTCCGGGGACTTTGGCTGGTGGTCTTGCTGCCGAGTCTTTTTGGCTGCAACCATTTGGAGCGTTTCGACAATCGCGACGGGAGCGCCTTCTGCGGCAACGTGATTGCCGCGGAATTCGTGCGCCAAGGTTTCGATAACCTTCCTCGACTACAGCTGCGGCTCGACATGACGTCTCTCGATCGCTTACCCGGCCGCCTCGTATCCGACGACGCCAAAGACGGACCTTGTAAACCCAAAGCACTGTTCGAAAATGCCCAACTCCGCGTCTCGACCAAGCTGCAAGCCGATCCACTGAGCCAGTTGACGTTCGGCGATCAGAGTGAGATGAACTTGCTCACCTGGGTGGATTCCACGTGTGACGGCACCTACTTGGCAGTGGTCTCGTTGATGCGCAACGACGACGTCGAAGTGCGTTTGATGCGCAGCCAGGCAGGACCAAAGCACGACGAGCAAGGTCCGTTTGGTCTGTTCAAGCTGACTCATCACGACACCGATTGCGGGTTCTGACTTCATGCTGCAACGTGCGTTCCGGTCCCACCTGGGGCTGGCACTGTTATCGATTCCGTCCTGCTCGCACG
>DATAHU010000236.1:0-8642 GCA_036263015.1 Polyangiaceae bacterium
CGTTGGTGGCGTTGATGGGCTGCGTCGCTTGCGCTGCGGCTCCGCCCGCTCCGCAACCTGTCGTGCCCTCCAAGGCCCGTAGCGCTCCGGTGCCGTCCCCGGCAGTGACGTCGTCCTTCGCCGCACGGGCTCCAGAGCACACACGGCTGCTGCTCGCCATGGACCTGAACGCCATGATCGATCACTCGAAGCTACGAGCGCTGTCGCTGCTCATGGCCGAGTGCAAGCTCGACCTCGCGCACGACGTCGAGCGTATCGAGGTTGCCGTGAGCGAGCCGGCCGAGATCCGCATCGATCTGAGCGGCACGCTATCGGTGGCGACCGCGCAGTGTGTGCTCGACGCGCTGACGGAGCGTGGCTTGCTGCCTGCCGGCGCTGTCCGCGTGGCCCCGCTCGCGCACGGCGTGCGGCTCGCGACAGAGCGAGCTTTCGTCGACGGGCCTGCCGCTTCGTCCGATCTGACGCGAAGCTTCGATGCGCTCGCGAGTCGGTCGAAGAATGTCCTGGTTTCGGATCTCGCGCCGGGTGGCAAGTACGAGCTTTGGAGCGACGGAGCTGGAGCGATAACCCTGCGCACTGCCTTGCACTCGGCCGAGCAAGCACTGGCCGCCGCTGAATGGACCGAGCGCGCTCTGGCGAGTGAGCCCACGGCTGAGCTCAGGGACATCGAGGCGAAGGCCGAGGGCGCAGCCTTGACGCTGTTCTTGCCGAACCCCAGCGAGCGCCGCGCGCTCTTGCTGCGGCAGCACGTGATCGAGGCTTTCCGCATCCCCTCGGGGTCGATGTTGCCCACGTTGTTACCCGGCGACCACTTGTTCGTCGTCAAAGGCCCGAGTGCTCCTGCGCCACAGCGCGGTGACATCGTCGTGTTCCGCTCGCCGCGTGAACCCTCGATGGACTACGTCAAGCGCGTGATCGGTGTCGCGGGTGATCACATCGAGCTCGACGGCTACCGCGTGCGGGTGAACGGTCAAGAGCTCCTGGCCACGCTCGACGAGGCGAACTACGTGCCTCCGTTAGCGGACGCGCCGCGGGGTGAGCTCTGGCGCGAAAAGCTCGGCGATCACGAATACCTGACGTTGCGCGATCCAACTCACCCCTGGGGCGAGGCGCTCGACGTCACGCTGGGGCCGGACTCCGTGTTCTTGCTCGGGGACAACCGTGATAACTCGATGGACTCGCGTCACTTCGGCGCTGTGGCATGCAGTTCGATCAAGGGACGCTTGGCCTTGATTTGGGCGTCCTTCGGACAGAGCGGCCCAGACTGGGAACGCTTCGGCTTGGTCCCGCGCTGAGAGCGGGTCTCAAAACCTTGAGACCCGCGACCAGTGCAGGGTTTGAGATCTGCTCTGAGTTGCTTCGAGCGCGACCTGAAGATCAGGGCATGAACCCGTGCGACTACATTCTTTGCGGCGTTTTCATTCGGCACGCAGATTGCTACGGTAGCTTGCTACAACCGAGGAGTGAATGCGATCGCACTTCATGAAGCCCCCTTTGCGAGCACTCGTGGCGCTGATCGTCGCGGGCTGTTGCACCCTGCCAAAGTTCAACGTCGGCGACATGGACGGCCGCTTGGCGTTCAGCGGTCAGCTAGCTTTTCGCTTCGACTTCGATGCGCACATGAAGTTCAACTTCGATGGTGACTTTGCGGGGTGGTCGGGACTCAGCGCCGCCACTGCCGTGAGCCTCGGCATCGATTGGAGCGGCAAGGTCGCTTACGCACAGAAGCGGGACATCGACATCGACGACGATGGCGTGAAGGAGTCTGTCTCCGTGATCGGGTTCGGCGAGGGCGATCCCGATGACGTCGAAACGGTGGTAGCGACGTGGAAGGGCGATGTGTACACCTTCGACGATGGCTACTGCTACGTGCTCGTCTCCAAAGCGAACACGGTGACGCTGCTCAGTGGACGCTGCGACGAGCAAGGCCCCGTGCTCACTTGTACGAGCCCTGCGGATGATCTGCAGGACGTGAGCTGCGAAGTGTGCGATGAGGCGGGGCGCTGCTCGAAGTGTGACGGCACGACCGTGGATGAGTGCATCAGCGACGGGAGCAAGCAGCTGGACCGCCTGCCCGAGCCGGAGCCCGAGAGTGAACCCCCGGCTCAGAGTGACGCCGGTGCCGACGCCGCGGAGGTGGATGCCAGCGTGCCCGAACCCGTTGCAAGAGACGCGGGCGCGCCCACGATGGCTGAGCCCGATGCTTCGATCGAACCGGATGCCAGCCCCATGCCGGCCCCCGATGCCAGCCCCATGCCCGAACCCGATCCAACACAATCGGCGGCGTATCGCACGTGCATGGATCAATTGAGCGTGATCGAGGCGAGCGTCTCCTTGTGCGGGCTGGCGCTGAAGCTGGAAGGCAGTGAGCTGTGCTCGGGCCACCTCAGCGCAGTCAAGGCCTGCTACTCGAGCATCGACGGCCTGAGCCTGCTCGATTCACCCTGCGGCACCCTGAAGAGCGACGATTGCTCGGAGGTGGTGAAATGAAGCTAGGGCCCGTGAATCTGCGGGGCGCACTGGCAACGGTCGTGAGCGCTCTGGTGCTGTTGTCGCAATCGGCGTTGGTGTTCGCAGCAGAACAGCCTGAAGCAACAGGCGCGACGTCCAGCGCCGGGAGCGTCGATCGCCCGAGCGGCAGTGATAACGAGCACAAGCGGGTCGTGCCGCACTCGGGCGTCTTCACGCACCTCGATCTCGGCCTCGGTTACGGTTTCATCCTGGGCGGTGCGCTGGGCCCAGAGCCTGGCTTTCGCCCGATCGACGACTTGAGTTTCTCGGCGCCCGTGTTGGGTACTTCGTTGCAGTTGGGCGGCGGCGGGAGAGACTTCTCTGTCGCCGCAGAGCTCTCGTACGAGGTGATGCTCGTCGACAAAGAAAAGCCGGACAACGTTGGCTTTCAAATGTTCGGCATCGGGCTCGGAGCGAACTACTACACAGAGGACGACTACCTCATCGGCGCGCAGCTGCGCTATCTAGGCATGATCCTTTGGCGCGAGAACATCCCGTGCTTCTGCGATCGACCTCTGGGTACGTCTGGCCCCGGCGTGGGGCTGACGTTGGGCAAGGAGTGGTACCGGCGCGAGCGGCATGCTGACGACGATCGCGAACACCGCAACAAGGGTGGGATGGGCCTCGCCTTGCAAGGAAACTACGCGGCATTCAACAGCGACCCAGATCTGCACTACGCGAGCCTGCTCCTGCAATTGTCGCTGACGGCGTTCTGAAGTCGCGCTCGCGTACCAGACTTGGTGTGTGGGCGCGATAATCTGAGTCATGCGCCACATCGCTTGGGTGGTCTTCGGGCTCTTCGCGTTCGAGATGAACGGCTGTCGCTCCGCAGAGGTCGGAACGGGACGCGCTCCTGCAAGCACCAGTCTGCCCTTCGCGCCCAACGCACCCGGCTCTGCTGCACCGGGCCTTGCTGCACCGGGCCTTGCTGCACCCAGCCGTGCTGAAACTTCCGTGGCGACTGCGCCGCTGCCTTCGGCCCCCGCGAGCGCGCCCTCTGCCGAGCCCAGCGTCAAGCTTGCCGCGCCACAGCCGAGGCTCACGCCGGAGCAACGCTCGCTGTGCGCGATCGAGCTCGTGATGTCGACTCCCGAGTGGGGCGCACACGCAGCTCGCGTCAGACGTGAACCGGATCCTTACAGACTGAAGCCGGTGCTCGGCCTCGGAGCGGTACAGGATCCCGCAGCCGACTGTCAGCTCGGCACCCCAGCGTGTCGCGTCACACTGACGGCGATGCGTGTCTGTGGCAGCTGCGCCGGCGGGCTCTGGGTCGAGTTCGAGGTCGACCCGGAACAACAGCTCGTGTTCATCAAAGACGAGACCGGCGAGAGCACGCTCGCTTACGGGACTTGGCGCAACGCCGAGCGCATTGCCGCACGCAGTGAACAGACCAAAGAGTTTCGGACTTTGGGGGCCGAACAGCAAGCGTTTCCCGATCTCCATCCCGGCGCTGGCCCGCTCGGATATGGCGCACCCACAGCGGCTCCAGCATCGCCAGCCGTAAGGAGTGTGCTGAAGGCCGCAGGCTTCGAGCTGTTGCGCGTCGAGCGTTACGCGGGAGACTTCCTGGTCTTCGTCGTTGCCGCGAGCGCGGCAGCTGCAGAGGGTGTTGCGCCTGCTAGTCCTGCGCGCGCCGCGCTCCGAAAGTGGGGTGCTGCGCTGGTTAACGCCAATGGAGCTCGCGCTTCTGAAGTGCTGATCGCGGAAACCGGGGAGCGCTATCAATTCGACCGATACGCGCTCCAAGCCCACGGCGGCGGAGTCTACGCCTTGCGAGCAGGCGACTTTCATCCCTGGCTCGCGGCCAAGCACTGATCGGTGCTCGAGATCCTCGTTCGCCTTGAACGGGGTGCTGTCCGAAACTGCGATTGGGAGCCGGACTGCCGCTTTGCGTCGAAGGACGGAACTTCGGGACTCGGACGGTCCACTCGTGGCTCAGCTCAGCTCAGCTCAGCTCAGCTCAGCTTAGCTCAGCGCAAGGCGTCGCGCAGCGCAGCTTGCAGCGCATCCACGGTGATGCGAATACGCGGTACCGACTTCAAGTCCCGGTGATACACGACGTACGCCGTCAAGGCTGGTGCCTCCTCTTCCGTCAGCAAGCGGACCAAGTTCGATGCCGCTCGAGCCTGTGCGTCCGCAAGCAGCGCGATTCCTTGCCCGAGCTCGACGGCCCGTTGAATTACGCTGTCCGAGTTCGAGCGCATCACGAAGCGCTTTGCACCTTGCCGTCTCAACCATACAGACTGAGGCGATCCCGACAGAGGCCCGTCATAACCGATGAAGTCGTGCTTTTCGAAGTCAGCGGGTGCAAGCCTTGCTGCCCGAAGACGGCGTTCCACGTAATGCGACGAGGCATAGACGGAAAAGGACAACGAACCTATGGCTCGCTCGATCAGCATGGGTGACGCCGTGCGCAACGTTCGAATCCCAATGTCGGCCTTGCGCTTCGACAGATCGACGGGACGCGCTTCAGACACGAGTTCGAATTCGATTGCGGGGTGCAGCCGACGAACCTCGGCCAGGACCGCGGTCACCGGTCGTAAGAACCCTTCACCGAGCGAAACTCTAACGCTGCCGCTCGCCTCGGATTGGGTGTCGCGCCGAAGCGCCGAGAGGCTCGTCTCGAACTCCTCCGCCAGTTCGACCAATGCGATGGCCGTGGGCTCGAGCGTTACGCCTGCACTGCCTCGCTGAACCAAACGACGTCCCAGCGCGGCCTCGATCGCGTCCACGCGGCGCGACACCGTCGAGGTCGATACTTCGAGCGCTTTGCCAGCCGCCAGCAAGCTGCCTTCGCGGCGCAGCATGAGCAGAATGCGCAGGTCGTCCCAACTGAGCGCGGATCCGGTTTCCATTTTTGCAAATCTGGTTAGCACTAATATCCGTTCCTGTCGCTCCGTTTTCGGCGCACAACAGCGGCATGGACCAGTACGAATTCGACGGCAAGACAGTGCTCGTAACCGGTGGCTCGACGGGGATTGGCGAGGCGTTCGCGCGCAGACTCAGTGAGCTTGGGGCGCGAGTGATCTTGGTGGCGCGCAGCGAAGTGCGCCTGAAAAACCTGAGCCAAATGCTTCCCAACAGCGACTATGTGGCTCTCGATCTCACTCAGCCTGGCGCGTGCCAACAGCTCTGCCATGAGCTCGAGCACCGGCAGCGACAAGTCGACGTATTGATCAACAATGCCGGTTTCGCGACCTATGGGTCCCTGACCCAGGTTTCACTCAGTGAACAGCTCGCGCAGATCGATCTGAACGTGCGCGCGCTCGTAGAGCTTTGTCATCTGTTGCTTCCAACCATCGAGCAGCGAGGTGGCGCCGTGCTCAACGTCGCGTCGACCGCCAGCTTTCAACCCGTGCCCTTCATGGCCGTCTACGCGGCGACCAAAGCCTTCGTGCTCTCGTTCTCCGAAGCGCTCTGGGCAGAATACCGCTCGCGAGGCGTGCGCATCGTTGCGTTGTGCCCAGGCGCAACGCGCACACCGTTCTTCACTCGTGTGGGTGAGGAAGCGGCGTTCGGCACGAAGGCAGACCCACGCGCCGTGGCTGAGCTGGGTCTCAGGTCACTCTCGCGCGGCACGCCCAGCGTGATCCACGGTTTCGCCAATGCCTTCATGGTATTCATCTCTCGCTTGGTGCCCCGCGCCTTCATGGCCAAGTTGACCGCGCGTCTGATGCACCCCGACGCTCGACGCAAAGCGATCGCCACCACTGGGGCAACAGGGAACGGCTTCAGGTTTACAGCGTCGACGCGATCCCGGCAATGATGAGCTCGATGCCGGCGAGGAACTCTGCGCGGTCGTCGTGCTTGGTGAGTTGGCTAGCGATCTTACGCGTGAACGGATACTCTGCGACGTCGAGTTCTTTCCAGCGTGCGGCTTCCGCTTCGAGATATCGAGTGCGGTCCATCGGCGGATCGAGCACGCGCCCTTGGGCGGCGTTCTGTACGCTCACGCCGATGATGTAGTTCACGAGGGTCGAGGCGGATGTGAATTGAGCGCTAGGTCGAACTCCCAGCGCTTGCACGTGGCGCCCGATGCGCTCGAAGATCTGCCGGGTCGCGGTCTCCCACGGGATTCGCCAAAGCTGCGCACCGACCCAGGGATGCGCGTCGACCGCGTCGAACACGCCGAGCGCGATCGTGCGAATGGCGGAGCGCGGCGTAGTGGTGGCACGGACGTCCCCCAAGGCGCGCTCGACGATGGCGTCGGTAGCAGCGACGAGCAGCTCGTCCTTGCCCCCGATGTGCCAATACAGAGCGCCGGAACCCGTAGCGAGGCGAGCGGCAAGCGCGCGAAAGGTCAAACCGGTTTCGCCCGCGTCGTCGAGCAGTTCGATCGCGGCAGTCACGATGCGTTCGGGAGAGAGCCCTTCTTCACGCCCGGAAGAGCGCTTTGCCTTTGCCATGCTCGCATCTTGACAGACCTGGAACGCCGTTCCAAGCTCCTGACTGGAACAGCGTTCCAGTCAGCTCTACGCAGAGCAATCCGCACCCAAGGATCCCGATGAACCCGATCACCATAGTTGGCGCCGGCCTCGGTGGGCTGATGCTGGCCCGCGTCCTGCACGTCCACGGCATCCCCTCGCGCATCTTCGAGGCCGAGGAGTCGCGTGAAGCCCGAAGACAGGGCGGCATGCTCGACATTCACGAGTACAACGGGCAGCTCGCGCTCGAAGCAGCCGGGCTGCTCGAGCAATTTCGACGCATCATCCGCCCTGGCGCCGAGGCCACGCGCGTTTTCGATCGGCGTGGCAAGTTACTGCTCGACCAGCCCGATGACGGCAGCCAACGTCGTCCCGAAGTCCAGCGCGGCGATCTGCGAGACATGCTGCTCGATTCACTTCCCGACAGCACCGTGCATTGGGGACGCAAGCTGACTTTGGCCCGCTCACTCGGCGGCGAACAGCACGAATTGATCTTCGCCGATGGGTCCCGCGTGATCACCGACCTCGTGGTGGGCGCAGATGGCGCTTGGTCCAAAGTCAGGGCGCTGCTGACCGACGTCAAACCCGCGTACGTTGGCACCACGTACGTCGAAACTTATCTGTTGGACGCCGATGCGCGGCATCCGGCGAGCGCAAAACTCGTGGGAGAGGGGGCCATGCTCGCTCTGGCGCCTGGCAAAGGCATCACGGCTCATCGCGAGGCTGGCAACAAGCTCCACGTCTACGTCGCACTCGAGAAGCCCAAAGAGTGGGCCCTGAACATCGACTTCACCGATCAGAGCGCGGCCAAAGCCCAACTGACAAAGGAGTTCGAGGATTGGGCCCCCGAACTAACTCGGCTGATCCGCGATGCAGAAACCGAGCTCGTTCCGCGAGTCCTGCATGCGCTCCCTGCCGGCCATCGTTGGCAGCGCGTGCGGGGGGTCACGCTCGTTGGCGATGCTGCGCACCTCGCGCCACCCGATGGCGAAGGCGCCAACTTCGCAATGTACGACGGTTCGGAACTCGCCAAAGCGATCGCGGGGCACCCCGGCGATCTCGAGGCCGCACTCGGCGACTACGAAGAAGCCATGTTCACCCGAAGCGCCAAGGGCGCGCTCGAGGCCGCCGCAACTCACGCGCTCTGTTTCAACGACCAGGCCCCGTATTCGATGGTGGACTTCTTGAGCGGCGCATCCGCCGAGATGCAATAGACGGCGAAACGCAAAGGGGGATCGACGACTTGCACTTTGGGGTCCAGGGGTGGGCGTGTTGGGTTTACATGAAAGGAACGCGCCAGCCCGCCAAGCTGGCATCCGTATTGCTCACTCCTGGCGCATGTGGTGCAACCCCGTCGGAAAGTCTCTGCGCCTTCGTGCGCTGAGCCCTCTCCAACCTGCAAACCGCTCTTCGCCGAAGCGATGACGGAGCGGATTGGCGTCACATTGGCGCGCAGCCTGAGAAAGGACATCATCCCCAACTCTCGCAGGCCGCGGTGGACGCGATCGACCAATCGTTCAGTCGCGCACTGAACGCAGAGACCGAGGCGCGATTGCGCACTGTCGCGGAATCCATCACCCGAGCTACCGTCACCGGCGCCAGCGAAGCAATGCTCGAGACCGGGGCCGAAGCGTCGCCCGCGTTACGCCGGGCGATGGGCGACCTCGTCCAGAATGCGACTTACGAAGCCGCGCAAGGTTTCGACCG
>DATAHU010000237.1:0-24817 GCA_036263015.1 Polyangiaceae bacterium
GCACGTCTGATCGCCGCAGGCAAACGCCGTGTTCTCGTCGCACATTGGCGTGCCGGTGTCGGTCGGGCAAGCGATGTCGGTGAAGATCGAAGCGCAGGAGTTGGTGCAGGGATTGCAACAACGCTCGTTCGCGCCGCACACCGTGTTGCCGCAAACTTCACCTGCGCCGGCGTCTAGATCGCAGCTGTGGTTGGGATCGACGTCATCCGGGCACACGAGCTCGAGCGAGCTGCATTCTCCCGTGCAGTGATCACAGCAGCGTCCGCCAGTGGTGCACACCGAATCACCGCAGGTCACGACGCTGCCGCCATCGGGACCCGGATTGGCCTCGCCGTGGGCGGGCACGCGCCCGTCGCAACTGATCTGCTCTGGAAAGCTCTCGAGCAATGCGCATTGCTTGGGATCCGGACATGACTCCTCACAGGCGATGTCGGTCTCGATGCAAATCGCGACATTGCAACCCAGTGACATGCAATCCTGACCCTCTGGGCAAGCCGGCGAGTTGACACCGCAGGCCACGTGCTCGCTGCAATCGACGCCCTTGGGGCCCGGCATGCCGCCATCGGTGCTCGAATTGGGATCCGTGGGCTCGGTCGGTTCGGGTTGCTTCGGGTTGCCCGGCTTCGGCGCGACTCGGCCTTCGCACGTGATCTGCGGCGGGATGCTCTTGGCAAGAGCACAGTTGTCCGGATCGGGGCAAGTCAAAGAGCAGGCGGTGTCTTGTTCGACGCAGATGGCTCCGCCGCACTCGTCGAAGGAGAAACAGGTGCCGCTCTCACACGGCAGGTCCAGGCTACAGGCGTAGTAGTCGCTGCACACGAGACCCACGGGCGCGTCGGGTTTGCTGTTGGGGATGGCCGGGACCTTGTCCTCACATGCCAGCTGCGCAGGGTAGCTATCCAACGTCATGCAAGTGTCGGGGTTCGGGCAGCTCAGGGTGCACGCCTCATTCCCGTCGATGCAGATCGCGCTACTGCATTCGGCAAAACTGTAGCATTCACCGGTTGCGCACTGGGTATTGACGTCACAGGTGGGGTAGGCGTCACAGTTCACCCCCGGCGGCGTGTTGGACGGCGTAGTGGGCTCAGGAGCAGGTCCTCCAGCGTCACCGGTCGACGCCATCGGCAGGCAGGCGTCGTTCACGCATTCGAGGCCTGCCGCGCATTTGCCGGCTTTGCAGTGTTGAACGCAGATGTTGTCAGGTGCTGCATTGCCGCACGCACTCGCGCCATCCGTCGGAGCGCAGGTCGAGTTGGTCCCGAGCTCGCTACACGAGGCCTCCTCTTTGCAAGAAGCCGTGCAGAGCCCGCAAACGCATTGGAAATCCCCATCACAATCGCTCGAATCGTCACACTTGCTCAGCCAGTGTGTTTGGCTCGAGGTGATCGGGTCGGACGTCTTGTCGCTAGCGCACGCGTAGAGCCCGGTGGCGAGCACCCAAGGGAGCAAGAGCGAAAGCAGGCTGTGTCGTTTCATGGTCATGGGTTCCTTGCTGGCAGATCGATGCGGGACGGTTTACTCGTCGCGTGAGGCGGACTCAGAGGTAGAGGCTTGGCCGCAGTAGAAGGTGATGCGTTCGAGGGCGCCCGGCGCGGGAGCCTCCTTGCTATTGTGTTCGGTCACGCTGTCCCAAAGGGTCGAGAGGCGCGAGCGCGTTTCGCGCAGCAGTGCCTTGACCTCCTCCTGTCGTGGGTGACCCGGCCATACGTCAAACGTGTACGTACTGCCACCGACTTCGTCGTCCGGTAAAGCGCGTGTTGCACCGTTGCGCAACTTGATGCACATCGAGCGCACCATTGCTTGAAAGTGATCGAGTAGGGCGGCTTCCCAACCTTGTCGAGCGCCCAAGGGGATCACGCAATGATTGCTGCGGTATTGGGCTGGCGTCGACTCGTCGCGCGTCACTTGGCGATCCGCGACCAAGGTCTCCAGCACGCGTTCCAACAGCCCGCGTTCGACCGAGAAGCGCTGCTCCAAGGCCTCCAGCGTCAGTGGGCCCTCATGGTGAACGATGACCCACAAGAAGCCTGCCAAAGTCTGTTCATCCGACGCGTCACTCGCGACCAAATCTTCGGCCGGCGTCGTGCGATAGACCGTCGCATCACCCTTACCGGTGCGGTAGACGAGCCCGCTCTCGCACAGATCCTTCAAGATCGCCTTGACGCTCGCCTCATCGTCACGACAGAAGCGTTGCAACACGTCACCGCGCCGCACCGCTTGTTTTTCCGAAAGGTACTCGTAGATCGCGACCCACAGAGTGCGCCCCTGATCCGTCGCGCTTTCCGCCAAGCGCTGTAGCTTCTGCTGATAAGACCGCAGCGCCAGGCCGAACATGTCGGCGATCACCTTCTGACCCAGCCCTTGACGTTCGAGTTCGGTCGTCAGATCGACGAAGATCTGGTTGGCGACGTGGGCCAGCGGGGCGCGCAGCCCGGCAGACGTCGCGACGTGGGCGATCAACACCGTCGTTTGACGGACCAGGCCGTCGATCAGCGCCTTGGTGTTCATCATACGAGCAGTATGAGCTGCTGACTGGGCGCGGAACAGCGTGAGAAACTGCGTCAGCGGATCATGTGCAACGACCCCGAAATGCAACGAGCCCCGGCCAGGGACCGAGGCTCGCGTGCTCGAGGGCCTTTGCCCTCGATGGATTACAGACTGTCGACCCAGTCCGTGATCGCCTTGATTTCGTCGTCGCTGAGCATCCCACCCTGCGGCATGTGACCCTGCTGGGTGGTCGGGCGGGTGACGCGATCCTTGAGCTGCATGGACTCCTTGGTCGACGACATCAAAGAGGTCGCGCGGTCCGACGAACCGAACGACATGCTGTGACAGCTGGCGCACTTGGCTTGCAGTACTTCGTGAGCTGCGTCGAACAGCGCGTCACTGTCTGTTCCGCCAGCGCCGCCCACGCCGTTCATGCCGCCTGTCTCGGGTGCGGGCTCGTTGCCGCCACCGCCGCTGCCGCTGGGAGCAGGGGCCGTGCTCGTGGAGCTCGGCGCAGGTGTGGCCATCGGGGTAACAGGCGCGCCCGCCATATCGAGCCACTGCACGGCGCTGACGCACACGTTGTACGAAGCGTCCGCGGCGTCGGAGCTGTTCGAGACTTGGATCTGCAGCGAGTGCATCTTGCTGGCGTCGAGTACTTGATCAGCGCCGTTCGCCACCTTCGTCCAACTCGGCAGTTTGAACTCGCTGAGCGGCAGGATCACGTCGCCATCGGCGCTCTTCTGCATTGGACTGCCGCCGCCCCAGACGAAGCCGTTGGCCTCGTAGTTCAAGCTCGTGTCGGTGATCGCTGGGTCGTCGACTTGCGTGATCTGGAATTGCACGGGCCGACCCATGACGTTGCTCAAGTGCAGTTTCACTTGGGTGATGCCCTGCGCGGTCGCGTTGAAAGGACCTGCGTCGGTCGCAAGCAAGATGCCCATACCGGCACCCCAATGGGCCGAATCGGCGCCAGCGGGCCCAGCTTGACCCGTCATGCACATCTGACCGGCGGTTGCGGTGCCGCACGCGGTCGTGGCTCCATCGCCGAAGAAGTAGATACTGTCCGCGCCGCTGAAGGCCGTGACGCTGTTGTCCGTGTTCGAGGCGTCGTAGGTCGTGTCGGTGCACGCGCTCATGCCTGCGGAGGAGGACGTCGTGCTCGGCGTCGGGACCGTCATCGGAGCAACGCTGGAGGACACGGCGGGGGGCCCAGCGGGGGTGATGGGCGTCGGCAACGTCGCGGGAGTCACCACAGTGGGGACCGCGGGCATCGGCAGGGTTTGAACCGGCGTCACCGGCGTCGACGCGGGCGGCACTGCGGTGCTGCCGCTATCACTTGCCGAGGCGGTGACGAAGGGGAGCGTCGAAGAGGTGTCCGCAGGATCTTCCGAGCTACAGGCTGCGGCGACGCTGAGTGCGGCCAGCAAGGGGGACGTTAGGGCGAGAACGCGACGGTGTTTCATGTAGTGCTTGCGGGTGAGCGGCGCCCGAAGACTCGGAAATCACGACGTCCGAGAGCGCACGGTGTGAGGAAGTATGTGCGCAAGGTACACGAACGCCGGCCGTGAAAGGAGCTTCCACGCCGGCGTTGGGGGCGGTGATTGAATCACCGCGCGTTCTGATTTGTCCGATTGGATTCTTGCGAGGAGGGCGGTTAACTGCCGCCCTCAATCGCACGAATTGACACGATTGCTGCGATCAGGGACCAGCGCCGCCAGCGCCGCCCATGCCCATGTCGGTCTCGGTATCGGTGGCCGTGTCCGTGCTCGTGTCGGTTCCGGCATCCGCTTCAGCAGGCCCTGGCCCCACGGGACCGCCGCCACCCGCGCCACCAGCTTCGCTGGAGCCCGAGCCGCTGGGCATCGTGCTGGGTCCGCCGGCTTCGCCGCTGGGGCTGCCCGACGCGCTCGTGAGCGGAGCGACGGTGACCGGCATCATGCTGGCGTCGAGCCACTGCAGGTCCGAGATGCAGAAGTGATAGTCCTTGGCTTTGCCCGAAGTCACGACCTGGAACTGCAGGCCCTTGACCTTCGTCGGGTCGATGCGGGTGTCTGCCGAGTAGTCGGTGTGAGCCGACAGCACCCAGCTCGGGAACTCGAAGTCGGTGAACATCATCGTGACTTCGCCGTCGGCTTTGATGTCCTTGGTGCCCGCGCCGTAGACGAACGAGGCATCATCCGGCAAATCCGACTGCGAGATTTGCGCGCGGATACCCGGGCCGCCCGCGACGCCGCTGAGCGTGGCTTTGACGCCCGCAACGCCCGCCATCGAGGCATCCCATGCGATCTGCACCATGTTGTCGGTCACGACGGCCATCTGGATGCCGATGCCCGCGCCGTAGCACTTGTAGTCGCTCTGCGACTCGGCGGCGGTGCCGCCCAGGCACAACTGACCTTGCGTCGACTCGAGACAGCTCGTGGTCTTGATCATGCACGCCGCCTCGGTTCCGTCCGAGTAGGTGTAGACCCAGTTGGCACCGCTGATGCCGATGGTCGTCGGATCGACGCCATCGTTGTCGGTGTTCGAGCAGGACGACACGGGGCCCGTTGCCGTTCCTGAGGTCGAAGGGGTGACACCCGTCGGCGGCGCGGCGGGAGTCCCGCCGGGAGTCGTTGCGCCCGGAGTCGGTGCTCCACCCGGGGTCGGTGCGCCGGGAGTCGTTACGCCCGGGGTCACTGGTCCCGTCGGGGTGCCAGTCGTCGAACTGGTGGTGTCCGTACCTTCGCCCGTATCGTCGCCCTTCTCGCCGCACGCGCCGGCCACGACCACGGCGACCAGGGTCGGCGCCAACATGAGTACTAACTGCTTCCTGTTCATTCTAAGACCTCCGACCCCTAAGCGGGCCATGTGCTGAACTGTATCCCGCAATCTAGCTTAGCTAGCTTCTGAAGCCAATTACGGATCTGATCCGGTTGCGGACCGCCCCCCGCGTCCGGGGAGAAAATTCGGCCCGCTAGGCTCTCGAGCTTCTGATTTCTCGCTCGGGTGCAGGTTACGCTCGACCCGATTCCATGCTTCCCACGCCACGGCGCGCAGCGGGAGCTCTCCGTGTCCTTTTGGCACGCGTCTAGATCCCTACAAAACCAGGTGATTTCTGAAATTCCCGGTCGATCTTTCGGGATCTTTCAGTGGCGATCCGGGCAGCGAAGCCTTCGATCGCAGCTGCCACTCGCCTGTTATCGTCGTTTGTTGTGCGGCGCGCCTCAGGTGATCGCGGTGTCGTTCACTTTTGGCTCGTCATTGGGAAACCGGGTCGATACGCGCTGGCTCCCAACTGATCGTCCCCGACGCGACTGCTCTTATCGTGTCTCCAACCTCGAAGCGCAGCCGCCCCTCGGCGTCGATGCCGCGCGCTACCCCTTGCTCGCCTTCCACCCCAATCGGTTGATTCAACAGCACATCCCAGCGCTCGAGCTCTGCCACCACGCGGCGCGTCTGGTTCGCTTCGAGCGCGCAGAGCCAGCCTTCGACCTTGACCAGCACCGAAACCAGTAGCGCCTCGCGAGTAACGCTGGCTCCGAGCTCCGCTAAGGTCGCGGCGCGGCCGCGCAAGTCGGCTGCGAACTCATGCACCCCGACGTTGATGCCAATGCCGAGCACGACGGCGCTCGCGCGTCCTGCGGTCATCTCACTCTCGACCAAAATGCCCGCGAGTTTGCGCCCGCCGCTGTACACGTCGTTCGGCCACTTGATGCCGATCGGAGCGTCGACCGTTGCGGCGATCGCCTCGCGTACTCCGAGTCCCGCGGCGAGCGTCAACAGGCTGAGCCTCGCTGGGTCGAGTTGAGGTCGCAGCACGACCGAGAACAACAGTGCACTGGCCGGCGGAGCTTGCCAACTGCGTCCGTGGCGGCCGCGCCCTGCGCTCTGTTCATCCGTCAGGATCGTGGCACCAGCGCTGGCACCTGCGCGGGCGCCAGCTTTGGCCAAGTCGTTGGTCGAAGTTGCCAGCGCGTGATACTCGAAGGGTTCACCTAGAGAGCACCCTGCTTTGCGAAGCGCCGACAAGAACGCCGGCACATCGAAAGCACGCGTGTCTCTGGCGCTTGGCATCAATCCCCAGCGTTGGCAGCCCCGGTGGCAGGTTTGGGGGTGGGGGTGCTCTTTTTCGCACTGCCCGGCGCGGTAGACGCCTCGTTGGCGGTACCCGTGCCGGCGGCCGGCGGCAGCTCGTCGAACACCACGTGCGCCAAGAAGAACTTGTTGTTCAGGGTCTCGTCCGTCAGCATCTCGAACTGCTTCGGGCTATCGAGCTCCTTCTTCAAGGTCGCGAGGCGCGCGTGCTCGGTCGTGAAGAACATGCTGCGCACGCCCTTCTCGCGCTGCTTCTGAATCCACTCTTTGAACTTCGCGCCCGACGACACCCAGGTCGCCATGCGATTGCCCGTGTAGAAGTTCTCGCCCTTCCAGTTCATTTGGTAAGCGACGAGCTTCTCGTTGGCGTTCTGGCGCTTCTGGTAATAGGTGATCATCGTTTCGCGCTGACCCCAATGTGGCGTCAACTTGACGAGATACACGTTCATACACCACAAGCTGAACAGCGCCGACGCCCAGCACAAGATCGTCGCGGCGTGGCGTTGCCAACGCGGCAACGCCAAAAGCAAGCAGGCAGCCGTGGCAATCACGGTAAACGCCAACAACACCGGGCGGAAATCGAGCGTCTTGGGGAAAGCGCGCTCGTAGTTGTAGGTGAACAAGTGCAACAGCCGCACTTGGCCTTCGATGTCTCCCGGGCGCGTGATGAACATATCGCGCCCGGCGAGCCCGACGGCCGTCGCTGCGCCGATCGCGATGGTGGCGAGCGCAAATCCACGCCCAACCCGGTTGAGCGCGGGCTGTGGGTCGTCGAGATCGACGCTGCCCAGAGCCGTCGGCGCGCGGCTCGGCGCGAAGCGTAAGCAACCGACTGCAATCGCCAGTGCGCCAAGCACGAACAGACTCGCGCCCAGGGCTGGGTGACCGGGGGGCGGATCTTGATTCGGGATCGCGACCGCGCTCAAGCGCCCGGGCAAACTCAGCGTGATACCGATCAGGCTGAGCGTAGTGCCTGCACCGAGCAGGCCCAGGTAAGTCAGGTTCTTGCGCCACTCGGCGCGGTCGAAACGTGGCAACAGCTCACTCAAGAGCAAACCAGCGATGCACGCCGTCGGCGGCACGAGCGGGAAGATGTAGTGGTGGAACTTGGTCAGCGTCACGGAGAACATGCCGAACGCCACCAACCACCAGCACGCCAGCCACACGATCGCTTCGTTCACCACGCGCGTGTACTGCTCACGGCGCGCGGCCCACCAGATCAAGCCGCCTGCGCACAAGCCCGTCCAAGGGAACAGACCGTAGCCAAGCTGCCAGATGTAGTAGCGGAACGTGACCTCATCGCCCTTGTTGGTGTCGTGCACGTGCGAAAAGGCACGATTGACCATGTCGTGCATGATCAGCCGATCGAAGAAGCCGTAGCCGTGGCGCATGTACATCTGCACGTACCAAGGCATGGCCACGACCAAGACGAGCAGAAACATCGCCGGTAGTTCGAGGCGCGTGATGTCGCGCCAGCGGCCGCTCGTGCCGATGAACGCGAGCGCGGTGCCCATCGGCAACACGAGTCCGGGTGCACCTTTGGCCATGACTGCGATCGCCGTGCAGAACCAACCTGCCAGGAAGTACAGGCGCTGCAGGCGGCGCTCCTTGCGCTGATACCAGATCAACACCAGGCCCAGCAGGGTCCACAAGAGCGCCCAACCGAAGGGTTGGCCCCAGACGTAGACGGGCAACGTCTCGGCGCAACCCTTGTTACCCGGTTGGCCACAGTTGCCGCCGCCCGAGCCGCGCATGAACTCGTCCAAGTGGGCGCGGAAACCGAACATGTCCGTCGTGTGGAACGTCAGGTTGCGGCTGAACAGGTACAGGATTTGCGGCAGCGTGCACAAAAGCACGGCCACGAACAACAGGTGGAAGCCGTTGAAGCCCAAGCGCAGTCGACCCAGTACCAAGCTGCGATCCCTGACCCGGATCTCGGCGTCGGTCTGGATGCCCAGCATCAACAAACCCATGGCCGCGCTCAACGGGGCCACGTAGGGCATGTCGGCCATGGTCTGGCGCGCCAGGATGTACCAGTAAGGACAGGTCGCGAGGATCAGGCCGCCCAAGAACGCAGCGCGCCGTCCGACGGGCGCGATCATCGCGCGGTAGAGCGTGTAGCCACCGAGCAACGTCATCAAGAATACCGGCAATCGACACGCCCACTCCGGCTGGGGTGTGAGGCTACGCGTGATGCCGACAATCATCTGATCCGGCATCGCATTGACGCCGAAGGTCTTGAAGCTGAGGCCATGCACCCAGAAATTGAGGATGGGCTTGGACCAAAACCAGCCGTCTTGGGCCCACCACAAGCTGATCCAATCGTCGCGCGCGATGATCTCGCGCGACACTTCGCCGTAGTGCGTTTCCCAAGGATCGATCAGTCCGAAATTTCCGAGCCAGGGCAAGTACATCAAGCTCGTGATCGCGACGAGCCAGAAGCCGTGCCGCCCCAGGATCCCGGGTCCGGTGTCCGCTTCGGGCGCCCAATAACCCAAGCTGCGGCCCACCCCAAACACGCTCACCACGCTCCACAAGAAGGCGCCCGTGATCAGCGTGCCGGAACACAGTTTTGGCCACGGGTAAACACCCTTGACGGCCAAGGTCGTGACGAGCAGGAACGTCAGTGCGCTGACCGCGAACCACACCCAAGGGCGGAGATCGCTACGCGCTTCGGCGCGATCGACGTCCTCCGGCCAAGCCCCGAGCAAGCGCAGCAGCCCGTAAGATCCGGCGCTGAGACACGCCACCACGAGCGAGACGCTGAACGGGAATTGTCGATCGGTCGCCATCAACAGAAACGGCAGACCGAGCCCGACTAGCAACAAGAGCCAGGCGTTGCGCTGCGACGGCTTCTTACGGGGCGGGCTCTGTGCGGTGTGCCCCTCGGGGGTCCCGCTGACGTCCGCCGCCGGGATCGCTTCATCGGAGGTCCCTTCGGTCGAGCCGGTCTCTGCTTCACCAGTCTTTGGGGTTGCCGTCTCTTGGGTGGCGCCTTCTGCGTTCGCAGTTGAGGTCGTACCGGTTTCGGAAGGAAGTTCGGGTGAGTTCATACGCACTTGGGAGACCGGACCGGGGTCGCTCGCGGGCGCAGGTGTAACAGACTTTTTTCGTGCCAGGGTCCAAAAGGGCCGCTGCGACGGCGCGTCCGCACGCGCCAAAACAGCGCTCCCACGGCAAGCTGCTGCCGGGCACCGGAGACCTCCCGGGAGGCACACCGCCGAAATGCCATGGGGACCCATCTTTGCGGGTTTGTTTGCGTTTGTTGGGCGAAGCCCTGTAACTGCGCGGCATGGCCGTGACCGGGCATAGACCTCGCTGCTACGCAGTGGGATGGCTGTTCCTCTTGTTGTCTGGATGCGCGACGGCGGCAGCGCCGCCCAAGGCTCCCGTCAACCCGACGCTCAACGCGCCCAAGCGAGCGACCGCCGACGCCCTGCATGCCGCGCTCTCGCGCATTGCCGAACCGCCGCCCTTGCTCGACGCAGCGCCCCCCGAGGTCCGCGCCGCTCTGGACAAGCAGAAGGCCGAGCTGAGCGCCGAGCAACGTCAGCTGTTGCTCGAAGCCAATGACCCCATCGTTCAGTTTCGGCCGCTATTGCACTTGGCGGTGGGAGGCATCGATCCCGACGTCATCCACCTGATCTTCATCTCGGGGTCGGCAGCCAACGAGATGGTGGGGCTTTTGGGTGAACGAGCCAGCTATCCCGGCTTGGCGTGGGCGAGCCAAGAGCTCGCGCGCCGCGCTGCGCAGTGGACGCTCCATGCGCATGCCGTCGACGTTTCGAGCGACGTGCAGCGTCGTGCGCGTGATCTGGAACAGATCACGGTCGCCGCGCGCTTCCTCGAATTCACGCAGATCGAGCGTCTGGCGCTGGAGGAGCTCCTGAAGACGAGTCCAGAGCAAGCCTCGGATTGGGAACGGCGGCTAGCCGAACTGGCCGCGCGCTCGCTCGACCCCGACCTCGCCAAGGCACTGCTCGCGCGCAGCGTGGCCCACACCCAGACGCCATTGCCGTATCAAAAGGCAGGGCGTGCTGCAGTCGAACAAGCGATCGTGGCTGCGGAACGGATTCACGCGGCGGATGCGCAAAGCAAAGTCGCGCTCGATCCCGGTGAGCGCATCGCCTTGGCGCGCAATGCGCTCGAGCTCGGGTTGGTCGAGCGCGCCGGCCAGTTCTTGGACGCCGACCCGAGTCTGCGAGAGCGTCTGGATTACGCGACGACCAAAGCGCGCGTGCTGACGCTCGGCAGTGCCTGCCCCACCCTGACAGCGACGATCGCGACCGAGCGAATGTGCCGCGAGGCTTGGGCGGAGGTCTTGCCGAAACTCGCTCCGCTGGGGCTCGATCGGGCCTGGGCATCGGCGACCGGGCGCGACAGCTGGTCGATCGAGACGTACTTGGGCGTGGGCTACGTCGCGCCGATGATGTACGGCCTGACGCGCGACGGCAAAGAGCTCCAGCTCTCGGGCGTCACGGACGACTTCGAAGCGATGCGGGTCGTAGCTGAACAGGGGGCAAGCATTGACCCGGGCCTCGCCGGCATCGCGTTGCTTTCGCGGGCTTTGGGTTTGGCCGTGGCGGCAAACGCCAACACCGAAGGCCCTACGGCGATCGCGCCAGAGCAGCGCAAATCGCTGCTTGCCTCGGCCCAGACGCAGGCCGCGCAAGACGGCACTTGGCCGCGTGCAGCGGCGCTCGGAGTTGCGGCAATTGTCGCGCAGCACGAAAAGCTGGGCAATCTGCTCGAGGTCTTGCACGCGACACGCGCGCCCAGCACCGACACCGCCGTGGGCTCCTTGTTACTCTGGGACATCTTGGCCGACGCTGACGTCGAGCGCTTCAAGGCCCTGAAGAGTTACTTTGCAGAGCTCACGCTCGACCTCGACGCGTCGGCCTTCGAGCGCTCGACCTGGCTATTTCTATGGGCCGAAGCCGAAGCCCAATTGGCGCCCACCGAGACCACGTATCAAGCGCTCCAAAGCATCGCCGAGCGGCTCTCGGATCCAGCGGCACCGCTCGACCTGCGCTTGCGCTCTGCGATCGATCGCGCGGGCCTGTCGTCCCGCAAGGGCGACTTCGCGGGGGCTGCGGCAATCCTCGAACCGATCGTGGCCAATACGCCGCGTTCGAGCGTGAGTTCGAACAACGAGCAAGAGCTGTTGATAGTCGCCAATGGTTATCTCGAGGTCCTGAAGGGCATGGCAAACCCCGCGGAGCGCGCTCAGCATGCCAAAGCGCTCGAAGCCTTGCTATTGACGGTGACGCGCGCCAATGCGGCGCCCCCCACATTGCAGATGTGGCTGATGATGTGGCGCTCGGAGTTCGATGCGCTCGCCGCAAAAGACGCCTGCAAGGGACGTGTAGCGTGTGAACGTCAGGTCGAGCGCAAGCGGGGTGCCGATCTGCAGAAGGTCTCGGAAGCGCTCGGCGCGCGCGTCGCGGGTTTACTCGAGCACGGAGTACTACCCGTCGGCGGAGTTCAAATCGAGTTCAGCTATCAAGCCAGCGGACGCCTGGTGCCGAAGATCGCCGTGACACCGCAGTTCCTGCTCGCCCAAGTGCCGCCGTTCGCTCATTCCGCCATTCTGAAAGGGCCGAAATGACTCGTCGGGACGCTTTGGTGATGTCCAAGGGCTAGCGACGTGGGACCCGGGAGCGAAGCAGGAGGCCGGCCCAGGAACGTCGCGACGACCCGGGAGCGAAGCGCACGCGTCACTTTGCGCACTGAAGGATTCCCTGCAGCTCTGCGATGCTGCGCTCGAGGTAACGGATCTGCCCGTCACACCCGTCGATGTCGCTTTGGCGTTGGTCATCCTCCGCCTGGCGTCGCATCTCCCCGATCAGGGAGATGCGTTCTTTCATCAAGCGCAGTGCCTGCCAAAGATGAGCTTCTTGGGCCTCGATTTGCCCTTCCGCCATGGTCTGCGCCGTATACGCGTGCCCGACGTGGCAGCGGTAGCGCTGTAGCTTGCCATCCTTGATCTTCCACATCGGGCCGTGACATTCGGGGCAGGAGACTCCTGCCTGCGAGCCGATCGCGTCCATCTCGTGCCTGTCTATCGTGCTCATTTCGGAGAACCTGGATTCGATCTGGTTGAGCTTCGAGCGTGGGACATTCTCGAGGGCGTTCGTTGGCTCCTGCACTAGCCGCGTCAGAAGGGGCGCTAACCCTGCAAGCAGAACGGTGTAATCCGCCCCAACGTACCGCAAAGCGCTTTGTGGCATCGACGGATAGAGTGCGTCCGCTGGATCCTGAACGACAGTCGTTCCACCACACTCCTTCACCGCCGAAAGCCCCGCTGAGCCATCGTCCAACATGCCGGTCAGAATGACGCCGATGACGCGAGGGCCATACGCCGCCGCTGCCGTTCGAAAGAGCGGATCGATCGCAGGTCGCGAGCGATTCTCCTTTGGCCCCTTCGATAGCTTGAGGGTGTTCGCTTTGACCAGTAAGTGACAATCCGGTGGAGCGACGTAGACCTTCCCTGATTCGATCCGCACTCCGTCGCTGACGTTGGCGATTTCGAGGGGGCTCACTTTGCGCAGAATCTCTGGGAGTAGATAGGGGCTCTCAGCGCTCAGGTGAATGACGATCAGCACCGCGGCTTGTAAATCTCGAGGCAGTCCTCGAGCAACGACTTGAAGCGCCTCCACTCCGCCCGCCGAAGTGCCGATCACAATCAGATCACGCGCGATCATTTTCTTCATTGTGTTCACCGTACACGGCATCTGCCGTCGCGCCCCAACACGCTTCGGTCACCCCGACGGGCGCTCGTGGCACGCTGTAGACCATGCCGTCACCGCACGCCGCCGATTTCCCTGCACGGCAATACAAGGGTCGGTGTTTACAGTGGAGCCGTCGTCATGTTCCTCCGAGCAGTCGACGACGCCATCTTGCCACCCCTCATCGCAGCCACGGCGCGCGCCGCAACTCGACCGCGGCGAACCGTTGACTTCGCTTCGTCACAGGCCTCGTTGCTTCGGGCCCCATCCGAACTTTTAGCAGAAGTTCCGCCAAGTTGCGTGTATTGGGTTATCAGTGAGAGGCCATCGGAGTAGCCACGTCCGGCCGATAATGAGCCTCGGCAACGTGCACTTTGGCTGGGGCATGAATGCATCGGCTGTCGTTGGATCACGCTGCCCATCGGGACCGAAATGCCCAGGATAGCAGCGAACTACGGCACGACCCATGCACGGTGTGAGCGTGCAGCTCGGACGACGCCCTTGCACGACTCTCTGCTGCCCATGAACCGGATCCAAACGCATCACACCGAGCAGAACGCACCCCACCGTTCGACGCGACGACTTTTGTGGTTCTCGTGGCTGCTCGGGCTGTCGATGTTGGCGGCAGTCATCGTTGCTGCGATCCACTTCTCCCAAGAGCGCGAACTGCTGCGTATCGCAGAAGAAGCGGAACCGTGGTGGTTGGCTCTGGCGGTGTCATTGCAGGTGGGCACCTATCTGGCGCAAGGGGAAACCTGGCGCGTCGTTACGCGCGCGGCTGGCGTCGACCTGCCGTCACTGGTCGCCTTCAAACTCAGTCTCGCCAAGCTGTTCATCGATCAAGCTCTTCCCTCGGCTGGCATCAGCGGGACCGTCGTCGTTGCCAACGCACTCGAGCAGCGCGGACTTGCGCGCTCTGTCGTCATGGCGGCCGTCGTGGTCGATAGCGTTGGCTATTACGCGGCCTGCGTGCTGATGCTCGGGGTCGCGCTCGTCATCGCAATCGCCTTCGGTCACGCGAGCCCGCTGATCCTAGCCGCGAGTGTGATCTTCGTCGTGATCAGCGCAACGCTCGCGACGACTGCGCTTGCCTTGTCGGGACGCAAGCGCAGCGGACCGGAATGGCTCAACCGAATTCCCGGGCTCGGCAAAGTGCTCTCGTTGATTCGAGAGGCAGATCCGACGCTCGCTCGCGGCCTACCGCTGCTCTGCAAGAGCGGCCTACTCCAACTCTCGATCATCTTGCTCGACGCGGCCACAGTCTGGATTCTGATCCTCTCGCTCGGTCAAGTCGCGTCGCCAACCGGCGTATTCGCCAGCTTCGTCATCTCGACGTTGTTGCGAACCGTGGGCATCGTGCCGGGAGGGCTTGGCGTGTTCGAAGCGGCTTCGGTCGTGACGTTGAAGCTCGCGGGAGTCGCAGTGCCGGTTGCGCTCGCCGCAACGCTGCTATTCCGCGGGCTGAGCTTCTGGCTTCCAATGGTACCGGGCCTGATTTTCTCTCGCGGAGCGAAGAAGATGCAGCCTGAATGATGGCGTGGATCGGTTTGCCCGCACGGCAAGCGCTCGAGACATTTTTGCTCACCATTGTGGCGTCGGTTGCTCGCGACCAAGCAGAGAGTCATTCCTCGTGCGTTTGACGCGCGGCGACAGAGATCCTGCGCTGCGTCAAAGAAGACTCCCGTTGAGTTAACGCAATGTTAACTCGTTTCACATATCATCTCCAACTCAGCGAACGCACCTTACGCCTCGTCGTCGGGAGGCGTAAGGTGGCCGCGCTCGAGTTCAGATCGAGACGAGGAGGGCAGAATGTTAATTGGCAACCGTTGGTTCGCATATTTGGTATTGCTCATCATGGCGAGTGGCTGCGCGGGCGCTCCCGCGCCGCAAATGGACGAGACTGACGAGCTCGGTGAGGCGGCCACGCTTCTGCAAAATGATCTGCCGGCTCACGTCAGCGCGGTCGCCGTCAACGTGAACGGTGCCCACTGGACCTGGGCGTTCGTTCGCGGAACAGGCGTCAGCGGTACGCTCGTGAGCAAACGGCGCAGCCACGCGACCGGAGCCTGGGACTCGCTCTGGACGACGCAAGGCTCGTGCTGTGTCGTGGGAAGACCCTTGGCAACTGTCTGGAAGCAAGCCTCGGGCAACGACAAGATCGTCGTGTACCTGCTGCAGACCGACCAAAACATTTGGTCACTGACGATCGACCCTTCAGTCAGCAGTACCGGCACCTTTGAAAACATCTCAGCCGCCGCGGGCTTGGCTCCTGGACAGTTTCCGATGATCCACTCGGCAGTGACGACCGGCAGCGGCGCGAGTCGAAAAGTCAATCTCGTAGTAGCAGACACCAGCAACAGGTTGTACACGCTGGACTTCAACGATCTCGGCGCGACGGGGTGGGGCTTGCACACCGTGCTGAATGCCGCGGGCGCGCAGGTCAACACGCGTGGTTATCCCGCAACGCTGTCCTTGGACGCACAGCAACTTGCCGGGCGCAACACCTTGTCGAACGGCAATGAGGCGCTGGTATGGAAGGCCTCGCGCGGCGCGGCGCACTTCGCAGTTGACTGGACCGCGAGCACTCCTGGAGGGGGTGGGTTACCGGTGCCAGGGCGCTTTGCTTCTGGCCAATCCGGCTCGCTCGTGGAAGGGGTTTACTACCGGGGAGCATCCACGAGTCTGCTCACCCGCGCTACGACGAGCCTGTGCACGAGCAAGCAGGCTCTCGGCAGCGTCACGGCGAACACGCACGCGGTGGTGATTGCGTCGCTCGATGCCAGTCAGCTGATCATCAACGGGCTGCCCGGAAGCTGTCAGTCGTCTGCGCAAGCGTCGAGTTCGGCTCCTGTCCTATCCGATAACAGCCAATTGACGGGTTGGTCGCAGGCTAACGACGGCACGGGGGATGTCTTCTATCGCTCCGCCTCGGGCAGCACTTTGATGACGTGCTTCTTCAAGAATGGTCTGTGCGGCAACATCACCGACTTGAACTACCAGCCGGGGATGGGCCTCTGATCGACGATTTAGTGTGTTCACAAACAACATTGGAGGAATCATGAAAAGTCTAGCAAAGGCCGCTGTAGCATCGAGTCTTGGGCTGAGTTTGGTGCTGAGCACGACGCTCGGCATCGCATCCGAACCGCTCAACAACAACCCACCGTGGAGCAACGCGGGTCCCGCGATGCACCTCGACATGTCCGTCTTCAACGGGCCCGGTCAGTTTTCGGGGTTCGAAGGCATCACCCCCTCGGGCGACATAGACTACTTCATGGTCAGTTGCGGCCCGAACGCCGCCCAAGGTCGACCCAAGGGCATCGTGACGGGCATCACTTTGAACTTCACGCACAGCGTCGGCGATGTGGACATGTTCGTCTACAACGCGACCGGCACGCAGATCGCATCGTCGACCTCGACCACGAATCAGGAATCGGTCAACATCATCGCCCAGAACCTGGCGGTCGTCGTCGTCAAAGTCGTCGGTTACGCTGGGGCCGTGAATCCTTCGTACATGTTCACGTCCGCGTGCGGCTGAGCGCGAAGCCCGAATCTCCCCCCTGAGTAGCGGTCCCGCACCACGGCGAGCTGAAGAATAGAGGTCCAACGTGAAGACGAGCACTTCCCTCGCAGCCGCTGTGGCGGCGGGATTGGCTGGAATGATTTTGGGTCACGCTTTGTGGCCCGCTGTGGGCTCGAAGATCCCTACGCACGCAGCCCCGAGTCCGCCGGCGGATGCACGCCCTGTTGGCGTTCGATCTGCGGCGGATACCGACCTGCGAGCGCCGAACTCCCTTAGCGACCAGAACGCAGCCACCATCACTCGTTTGCGGGCAGAGTTGCAGAGTCGCGAGCAGTTGCTCGGAGCGTTGGCGGCACGGGAGGATTCGCCGCCCACGCCTCCGGCCTCGAGCGGAATGGAGCCGCCACTCGACGCGATACAGATCGCCTGTCGCACGCTCGATGTGCGCATGTTCGAGGTTCCCGTCGATGCGCGCCAAGCAGAGGCTCTGCAAACGTCGCTGAAGCAAATCCTGACAGCCGAAACCCTGGGCAGCAGCAAGTTGCAGTCCCTCGAATGCGGAAGTGTGATCTGCAAGCTCGAATTGCGTGCCGAGAGCGAAGCCGACGTCAATGCGTCAGTCGAGAATCTGTCGGGTCAACTCGGCAAGAACTTTCCTACGGCAGCTTATTACCGAACCGCAAGTGGTGAACGCGCGATCTATGTCGGCACGGCTGCTGCGGACTTGGGGGTCGATCCCGATCAGGAAGGTCCTTGAAGACCCATCACGTTCGAGCATTCGCGCCACACGCGGACTCTCGAGGGGACTAAACGGTTGACAGTGCGCTGGCCTCGGCGAGGATGTTGGGGTGAGCCTTGCGCGTGCGACCGAGTTATTTTTTGTGACGTTCAACGGGCTATTGCTCGGATGTACCCAAGTCCCGCTCGAAAGGAGCGTCGACGCTCGACCTAGCACCGCACCCGACGCCCGCACTGACGCGGGCCACGCCGTATCCGGCCAAGTCGTTCGGGACGCCAGCCTTCCAGACGACACTGGCGCTCCAGGGACGGACGCAGCCACGAAGCGCGATGCGAGCTCAACGCAAGTGAAGTCGGAGACGAGCCCATCGTCGAAGGTCGATGCCGGCGCACAGCTCACCTTGCCCAGCGCTGACGACGCTTCGGCTTCGCTCACGGCATTGAGCGACGACGCTGGGACGACGGAGTTGTCCTGTCACCATCCCCGCAGCGTGTTCGAGCCCGATATCGTCAACGCGCGTGATCTCGGGGGGATTCGTTTACCCGATGGCAGCACGCGCTGCGGCAGAGTGTTTCGGGGACCACCCTTGGCGGCGCTGAACGAAGCGCGCTGTGCCGAGTTCACTCAGCTCGGGATTCGCACGGTGATTGATCTGCGCATCGCTTCCGAAGTCGAGGCTAAGCCCGACGCAGAATGCGTGACCACGCAAGCCAAGACGGTGCTCGCGCCGTTGCCCGTCCCATACACGGTCAGCGCCGAAGACTACCTCAGGGATCTGCACACCGACGACTCGATGGCGGCGATCTTTCACACCTTGGGCAAGGTTGATTCGTATCCCGTGTACATACACTGCACTTATGGGCGCGACCGCACGGGCATCGTGGCCGCAGCGGTGCTGTTGGCGCTCGGCGCATCACCCACAGACGTGCTCGACGAGTACTTGCTGTCCCAAGCCACGGTCGGCGCGTATCCAGACAGTCTGCAAGCCGTGCTCGACGACATTGCCTCGCTGGGCGGTGCAGCCGCGTACTTGGCCGAGCTCGGCATCAGCGATGCCGAACTTCGAGTACTGCGCAGCATGCTTGGTGCTGAACGCTAACGTCGCGACCCAGCGTTGGCGACTTCAGCTGAAGGGTCCCGATGCCGTTACTCCCCAACGAAAGTGGTCACTGTCATCGCTCCGAGTACGGCGGTAAATGCCCCGTTTTCGACTGGGATAGGCGTGCCTTCCACGAGGTTTTCGTCGACCGCGGTCACATGGGGCGTCACGCTGGTGGGTGCGGTTCCCCCCGCAATCGTGATCGGCAGTTGGGCATCGGTGGCGCCCTTGTTGATGGCTACGACGACCACTTTGTCTTCAGTACTCTTGAAGGCGGAGATTGAGAGCTCCGAGTTTTGATTGCCGTTAACTTGGACGGCTATATATCCAGGGCGTACGAACTTGCTGTAGTTGCCCAGCGCGTAGTACCGCTTGGCGATTCTCGAGCCGCCCTTCGTCAGCGCCAAACCCTCGTTGTCGTCCAAGAAGTAGCTTTGGTAAAAGCGCCAAATCCAGGCCGACGCTCCTCCGACGGTGAGCGCCGAGTGGACCCAACTTGCCACCGCGACTCCATTGCCGATATCCGTCGAGGGTCCTTGTTCGGGCCAGTAAAGCATGCCGGACATCTCGGTTTGCCAAACCTCCTTGTCCGGTTTGCCGCCGTTCACGTCCGACGGCCATGCATACCCGATCAGTGAATCGTATTGTTGAACCCCGAAGATATCGAAAGCCTTCCACGCATCCTGGTCGCCCCAAAGCCAATGGCCATAGTCGTAACCGTTCCCATCCAGGCAAGTCGATGCGCAACCTGTGTCGGTAGGCGTGTTCGAGAAGCATCCACACTCCAGCGGGTCCGAGCTGTCGGGATGTTCGGTGACCGCCGAGCCAGTTGCCGATGCGTTGCTCCACGCGTGGATCCACTCCGATACTTCTGGAGCGATCACTTTGACACCAACAGCCGTGAGCTTCGGTGCTGCCACTTTGACCCACTCCACCATCTCTTTGGCGGTGAAGAGCGTGGAATCGAAGTCATTGCTGCACGGAGGGCCTTTGGCTGCGCATGATGCGAAATCGGGCGCATCCCCGAGCGACATTGCGTACAGTTGCTGAGTCTGCGCGAACTTGGATATCGTCGTGGCCCATTCCTCGTAACACGGGCTCTCCGCTTTCGGCAGCAAGTGTCCCCCTTGCTGAGTGTTCCCGTTGGTCTTGCATTCCTTGGGCGGACTCATGACCGTTCCGATGATTCTTGCGCCCCTTGCTTTCGCTTCGGAGACTTCGATCCCCGTGAGGCTCCCGTCGGTGTTCATGCCAACCCGCAGGATCGACAATCCGATTGCGTCGGGGCCATCCGTACCGAACAAGTCGTCCATCGGCAGGGACACGTTGCTGGGCGTGAAAGCGGTAGTGATGCCGAAGCCTCGAATCGTCTGAAAGGTCTTATCGAGCTGAACTTGGACGCCCGTGGCGACGCTGCCGTTCGCGCCGCCCGCGTCACTGGTCGCACCGTTGCTTCCGCCGGCTGCGCTGGCTCCGCCCGCCCCGCCAGCCTCACTGAGCGGGCCGCTCGCCACGTCACTGCTACCGCCGTTTAACCCGGCGGAGCTACCACCGATTCCTTGGCTCGAGCTCGTCGCCGGCGCGCCTCCCGCCGGGGCGCCAGCGTTGGGTGAGACGACGCTCGAGCCCTCGATTGCGGAGCTTGGGCTGCCGCATTGCGGAGCATTGGCGCGGGTCGGGCCGGCTTGCGGGGTGCCATCCAGCGAGCCGTCAGAATCGCTGCTCGCGCCAGGGCCGTCAGGGCCCTTGGCGGGCCCATTGGAGGAACTGCCGTTAGGGCTGACGCCCGGGCCTTTGTCGTCAGGGGTGGAGCTTTGTTCGCTGCCGTTCGACTTCGACTGTTCACCACACGCGGACAGGAACGCGCTAGACAGACACGGTAGGGCACAGGCAACTAGTAGCGCGATTCTTTGGGTCATCGGGACCTTGGCTCGCCTCGTGGGTCGCTCGAATTCGACTCGCATGCGGGATGCGAGTGAGCACTGTGCTAGCGCTGCACTTCCCTTGCAATGCCGTGCTGATTCACGGCTGAGAAATCCGCACATCGTGGCAAGTTCCAGGCTAACGTTGACGCGCCGTGGCACGCTTGGGTGTGCCACCACCGCCGGGTAGGGTCATGTCGCGCATTCAAAACTGGAGTCCTGTGCTGGCCATCATTGCGCTCGCTTGCACACCGGAGCCTGCAGCCGCGCCCACCGTCTCGGCAAACCCAACCAGCGCTCACGCTGCGAAGACGCCAGCGCCGAACCCTAGCGAGCCGAGCACGGTGAATCTTGCAATCCCGACGGCTTCCGCCGTGAGCGGCGCCGGCGAGCTCACGACCTCGAACCCGATCACCCATGGCGCTGACCAACTCGTGCTGGCGCTGACGGACGCGCGCGCTCGCCACGCGGGCTGCGATGGGTTTACAGGGTTTGGCCCGCTGGCGGCAGCGGCGTCGGGTCCAGCGTTGATCAACCCCTGCGGTCCGAGCATCGCGAGAGTGCGTTGCTTGGAAACCCCGGACGGCTACTTCGTCCCCGTCGCCGCCGAAGACGAAACCTGCGCCTGGCGATTGTGGTTCGTTCCGAAATCGGAAGACCAAGCTCCCGTCGGCTCTAGTGAACAGTATAGCGAGTTCGATCTCGAGTACACGGTCGATATGTTCAGCCAGGACTTCACAGGTGGGGGTGGGGTCGAGGCGATCTTGATTCGGGGTTCGGCTCATCCAGAGGGGGTGGGAGAGGGGACGCGCGTGTTGCGTCGTTTACCCGACGGGCGCACAGTGGATACGCCTTTCGACGGCATGCAGGACATCGACGCGGACGGCCTAGCCGACGCGATCTTGGATCACGAGATGCAGATCAACGACTATTGCGGCCTGCAAACGGATGTCTGGGCACGTTTCGATCGCGGCGGACCCACGATCGCAGTGCATCGACTGGCGCGCGGCGGGTTCAGCATGAACGACGAAGTGGCGCGCAAACAGCGCGCCAAGGCTTGTGCTGCCAGTGGCGGACCGATCATCGTGCGAGGCGCTCACGGCATCGTAGATGAAGGAGAGACGGCGCGCCGTGCGCTGTGTCAAGCCGCGTCGGGTCAGAGCATAGTTCCCATGCTCAGCGCGATCGCTCTGGCGTGCCCCACCGTGCACGACGTGACTCGCGACTGCCCGACGCCGCGCAGGAGTGTGTGCGGGCTGAGCGAGTTCTTGCCGGGCTGGCTCGAACGCGTTGCAAGGGTTTACAGTGAAAACCCGTAAGCCTCATTCGTCAGAGGCCACGGGCGTCATCGAGCTCATGGCAACACCATCCGGCCCGGCGCGCCCTGCACGCCAGCCTGGGTGTGGCACGCGTTGCAGTCGCCGTTCACTTGTGAGAGTAACATCGTGCGCTCTCGGCCTTCGAACTCGAGTTTGGCAGTATACGGTAGAACCAAGGCCAACGTCTCGAAAGAGAAGTTGCCGGCGGCGTTCGCGCTTGCGGTGAACATCTGACCATCTGCCCCCGTCACCGTTACTCGAGCACCCTCGGCACCAGAACCGATGCAGCCATCGGGTTCGTGAGCCGTCGGGAACAACGTTCCGGCGAACGCGAAGATCGGCGCATCGCCTTCGCCCGAAGCCGCGTTGGCAGCGGCGTGGCAGCTCGTACACGCATATCCGGGCATCATCTCTGCGCTCTCCGACTCGTTGGGGTCGCGCAAACGCCCGCTCGTGCAACGTTCTGCTGCGTGCAGAGGGTCTTCAGTTGGGACCGCGCCCGTCCCCGTCGTGGGAGTTGCGGCATCCCCCGCAGCTTCAAAGCTCGCGTCCAATTCGAGCGCGCCGCTGGGAGTCGACGCGTCGCGTACAGCAGGCCTTTGGGAGGTGATTGGCATAGGTGAATCGCCGCCGAGGCCTGCGTCGGGCGAGTCGCTGTTCGAAGCACTGGCACTCACGCCTGCGTCCTTCAGTCTGTGCTCGCTGGGTGAGGCTTGGGGCGTGCCAGGTCGTGGTCGAGTGACTGGCTCTGCACTCTCTACGCTCTGTGCGGGCAACGTCGGGCGAGCTGCTTCTGCGATGATCCCTGGACCCCCGCGGTCTGCTGCATCGTGCATCTGCGACGGCTCGCTTGCGGCGTCGATATCCGGGCGCTCTGTCAGAGGACGACGGTGCGCGTCCGGGACTACGACGCACGCGGTGGGCGACAGCGCAAGCAGCGCCGCCGCCCACAGTGTGTGTGACGAGTTCACGGTTGGGATCACTCCGGTAGAGTGAAGCGGAACAACACCGCGTCGTCGTTGGCCGAGGCGGGGACGGGCGTCATGCCCACGCCACGGATGCCCACCAAGGCAGCGGTCGTGTTGTCTGGCGAGAGCGCGACGCCCCACAGAAAGTCGGCGGGGCCGCCGAAATCGAACAAGCGATAACCACTCTCCGAGAAGGGCTCGTAGGGATCCCCGTCGGGCGTCAGGATCGCGACCAACCCGTCTACGTTGGCCTCGGCCGGACGACCTCCGCCGATCAGCATCACTCGACCATCAGGTAACACGCTGAGTTTGCGTGAGTTGTCCCCGAAGCCGCCCACGTCGATGCGCACCACGCCATCGACGCCGTAGGTCGGGTCGAGTTGACCGTCGGAAGTGACCCGCAGCGACACCAAGTCGGGCAGCTCTTCCTCGAGCTCACGGCCGTAGCCCGTCGTGACGAGCTTGTAGCCGCCACCGGGTTCTGGCTGGACCGCCGCAGCGTAGGTCTCCGCCTGCTCGCTCAGCACGCGCTCACTGAAGACGCCGTCGTTGCCAAAGCTCGTGACGAGGTTGCCGTCATCGTCCACCTTGTACAGGACCGGCGCAGTATCAGCCCCCGGGATCGGCTGGTAACCCGCACCGATGAGACCTTCCCCGTTTGGCAGAAGGGTGACGTTGCGTGGGCTCGCTGGGTTGCTGACGCCTTCGATCTGCGTATCGAGACTGAAGATGCCATCGCCGCTGAAGCTCGTGTCGAGCGCGCCCTCAGGCGTCAAGCGCAGGAGCACGAAGTCCGTGTCGAGGTTGCCTTCGCGAACGCGACCACCGCTGACCACGAGGCGATCGTCGTCATAGCGCACGAGGCCCCAAGCGCTATCCGCGGAGAAGTTGGTGCCATTGACGACGCCAGTGCTCAAGTCGAACAGCGCGACGCCGGCAGTGCCGAAAGTCGCGTCGAGCGTGCCGTCGATGTTGAAACGCAGCACGGCGATGTCACGATCTCGAGCGTCGGCGGCGCCCGCGTGCTCGACGCTTCCGGAGACGACGATCTTGCCACTGCTCTGTACCACGACTCCGCGGAAGAGCTCACCGCTCGTGCCCGTCGCGACGTTCTTGACGACCAAGCCACCAGCGCCAAAGCTCGCATCGAGCTTGCCGTCTGGAGTGAACTTTGCCAAAAGCAACGCAAGATCGACGTTGCTGTCGCTCGAGCTCCCGAGCTGGCCGACTGCATAGATTGAGCCGTCGGGCGCGTAAGTCACGCCATAAAAACGATCGTGTCCCGTCGCTGACAGCACGAACGTCTGCGGTCCGTCTTGCGTGTCGACGCTGCCGTCGAGACCCGCATCCGTCGGAGTGCTCGCGTCGAGCCCATCCACCGACGCGGCATCGGCTCCCCCGGTTGGTGCGGTGCTCGCGTCCGGTCCGGAGCTGTCAATCGGTTCTGAGCTCGTTGGTTCCGCTATTTCCGGCGCGCCAGCGTCAGATTGCGCCAGGCTCGCATCGAATGTTACGCTAGGGCCGCTATCGCCGGGCTCGCTCGTGTTGCGGTCGTCGTCAGTGGCGGCATCCGGCGTCGTCGGTCCGGCTTGCGCGTCGTTGTTCGACGTCGCAGCGCCAGGCTCCATCGTTGTGACGCTTGCGTCACTCGCCGTCGGGCCAGTACTGGGTTTCGTGGTGGGTTCGCGAGTGTCGTCAGCGCCGTTGCCAGCGTCGCTGGCTGTTGCGGTTTGCGTGCCCGAATCGACGTTCTGGGTCGAGTCGGGACTCGAGTCATCGCCACATCCGGCGGCCAGCGCGGACGCGCAGAGTAAAATGCCCGCGAAATGGGCGCTCGATTTCATGTTCGAATGGATCATGTTCACTTGTGGGTACCACTGCGGAAGACGCGCGCTGGCGTTCGTAGGCGCCCTTGACCAGGCGCTCGCAGTGTCGACCCAGGACTAATTCCCCCAACC
>DATAHU010000238.1:0-20088 GCA_036263015.1 Polyangiaceae bacterium
GCGCTGCGAACAGAAGCCCACGCCATCGATATTCACGCAAACCCCAGCGCAAGTTGGGTTCGCCACGTTCGGGTCACACGGCTCGCCGAAACCCTCGCCAGTGCGTGTGGAAGATGAACAAGCGCCGGTGCGCGGGTCGCACTGCCCCTCGGGGCACTGATCATCGCGAGTGCACAGGGGGCGACACACACCTTGTTCGCCACGTGTCTCTGTCCCCATCGTTCGCAGCGGCTTCTGGGGCCACGCACTCGGTCCAGTGCTCTCACAGGCCAGACCTTCCCTCGAGTGGCACTTGCTCTCGGGTTCACTTCCAACCGTACACGCTTCCAAGCAGTGGGCGACATCGTCGTCCTCGGCTGCCGTTCCCCGATCGTCCGTTACGACGCAGACCGCGGCCGGCACCAGTGTCGAACAAAGCGTTGGCTCGTGATCGCAGCGCATTGCACAAAACGAGACAGGCGAATGCCCATCCAAGTAGGACGACTCGTTGCCGAAACACGTTTCGAACGATGCGCAGTCGTCGTCGGTGCGGCAAGCCGCGCCAACCCTCGACGTTACGCACCGACATTCGCTCCAATCGCCCGATGCGCCGACGCATTGCTGGGCCGCGAAGCATTCGTTGCCTTCCAGCTCACATCGGCGTTCTTCGTGAAGCTTGCAGCTCTCGCTAGGCAGAGTTGGGGTTGCACCCCCGACATCGCAGCTCAGCGCCACGAGGCATAGTCCGCCCAGCCCAATTCCGAGTCTCATCGAAACCAGTACACCGCGCCGGCAGCCCGCGTCGCATTGTTTGGTCCGCCACCGACGGATGTTACCCCCCCAGTGCTACTGTCCTCAAAGGGGGCCCCGATCGCTAGCTGCACCCCGTCGAACCCGAGCGCCAATCCAAAATTGTCACCCGGTTGCGCGTTCGAGGCCTTCAAGTATGCCTGTTGAGTCCACACACCATCTTTGCGAAAGAATAGATACGCAGCACCTGCGCCCGGCGCAGTGTTGTCGTCTTGTGGCGGTTGGATACCAGGTTGTGCGCTCGCTTCGAGCGGGGCTCCAACTGCCAAGGCGTTGCCGCTCAAGCACACAGTTGCCCCAAAGTGGTCGCGGGTATCGGAATTCGAAGCTTTTAGGTATGCACTCTGCTTCCAAACACCGTCCGAATCGCGATCAAACACGAACACCGCACCCGCCTCCGGGGCGTCAACATCCCCCGGCTCTGGATTGACGCCCGTACGGGCGGAGGGTTCCGTCAACGAACCGACTGCAACGGTTTCACCATCCAGCGAAAGGGAAGTTCCAAAGCGGAAGTCGGCAGCGGCGTTTTCCGGCTTGAGATAGGCTTGCTGTGCCCATCTCGCGTTCTCGCCATCGAATGCGAAGACGTATGCAGCGCCACCTGCGAACGCAGTGTCGTCGTCTGGATCTGCGTCGAGCCCTTCGCCTGCCCCTTGTTCCTCAGGAGCACCCACCAGGACGAGATCACCTGCCAAGGCAACACTGCTGCCGAACGCGTCTCCGGGATCGGTGTTCGAAGCTTTGAGTAGCGTCGTCTGCGTCCAACCGCCGCCATCGTCTTCGAAAATGTACGCGGCACCACTATTGGGTGCCGCAGTGTCTCGCTTTTCTGGGTTAACGCCTACAGAAGCACTGCCGTCGTGGTAAGCTCCTACGACGAGCCGCCAAAGCGGGCCCCCCTTCGAGCCGCGTGTGGCTAACCGATCGAGCGCCACGCTATGGCCGAACGACGCGGACTCCGTCGGGTTGGACGCCTTGAGGTAGGCGAGTTGTTTCCATTCGATGCCCTCCCGCCGGAACACGTAGACTGCGCCCGAGGTTGCGACATTGTTGTTCTTCTCATCGCCATTGACCCCGGGACTGTCCCCGTCCTCCTCAGGTGCACCTACGACCAAGGTATTGCCCTTGAGCGCGACTGCGAAACCGAATAAGTCGTCTTCATCGGGGTTGGAGGCTTTGATGAAGGCCTGCTGCTGCCAGCCCTTGTCGTCGTGTTCGAAGATGTAGACAGCGCCACTCAAGGGTCGATCGAGGTTGTTCTCGTCGCCGTTGATCCCATGGGCGTCACTGGAGTGGCCCGGTGCGCCTACGGCGAGCCACTTTCCATCCAAGCTCAGGCTGCTGCCGAGCTGTGCTGCCTCCGACGGCGCATTTGCCTTACCGTAAGCGTCTTCAACGACGTGCGTCGCCCGGTAAACATCCACTGTGTACTTCCGGGCCTCGGAGTTCCCGGCGTGCGTCTGGACCAGCACACTGTTTTCGCCCGGCTCGAGGCTCACCAACTTGGGCTCGCCGTGATACTCTTCCTCGTCAATCTCCACTTTGACGTCGCTGTCCGTGAGCTGTGGTGTCATGCTCACCTGCTCGATCCACAGGGGTACGTCCACCCGGTAGCGCGTAGTTTCTGGCGTGAACGAAGGCGCTATTTCGCCACTGCTCAGAGACAGCCCTGTGAGTCCGGGATTGCCCTCGTCGCAGGTGATCAGAACATCCCCGACGTCGTCGCTTCCGACGGTGCCCTGGCCTCCGTCGACGAAGCAGAATTCGCCTTCGGGTTGCTCGGAGACGACTACTTCGTAATCTGTTCCACGCCGCAATCTCTGGCGGAAAGCAAACTCACCGTTCTTCTTGATTGCGATGACCTCGTCTCCCAAACCCAGTTTGAGCGTGCCCCCCAAGCCTTCGACAATGCCTCCGACGGAGAAAAGAAATCGCCCTGCCTCCTCTCGTTGGTCAGGCGCGCTATGCTGCTCGACTCCACCGTCGATGCTATTCGTTGGGGCGACGGTTTCGTCCTTGCCGCATGCAGCACAGGTCACGCCCGCGGTGAACACCGCTAGCAGAACTGCGGGAAAGCTGCCTAAAGCAGATCTCAAAACCTGCTGCCCCGCACCTAGGCAGACGCTCGCGGACCTGCAGGACGGTCGCCCTTGAGCTAGACGCCCGCCATAGGGACGAATGAGGCTGATCAACCGAGTGATCGATGGCTGGACGCTTAGGGTTGCCAATGTTGGAAAGTCTCGAGGGGGAAGGCCCGCGCGGTGATGGTTTGTCCCGCGTCGACGTATACGCGCTTTGCGAAGTAGGCGCCCCGGTGCGGCTCGTTATTGTTGATTCGCAGGTCTGCATTCATGGCTACAATGAACCCGTCGAACGTTGCGTTGAGCAGGACCTGTTGCGTGCCCTTGTAGTTCAACAGAAAGTTGCTCCCTGCCGGTTGCACGCTGCCGCGCAGCGCCGGGCTGATTTGCCCACGCACGTTCACGACCACGCTGCAGTTGCTCGTGCAGTTGACGGTGTTCACCTTGAAGAACGCCGAGGGCTCGACCTGCAACGTGTCAAACCAGTATAGGCCAGGGGACAAGACAAGCTGCGCGTAGTTTCGTAGGTTTACGTCGTTGTAGACACCCGGCGCCAACGACTGTGTCTGGTTGACGTCGACGTACACGTTTGGCGATTGGTCGATCCCGCTTGGCTCCGGGAAGCACAGTTGCACTTGGGTCGTGGGGTCGAAGGGGGTGTTCGTGTTCACCAGCGAAGGGTTGTAGTTCGCGGAACCTTGGACGATGACCGGCGTCGTCGTCTTGATGAAGCCCGTAACCGTCGCGCCGGATCGTAGATCAACCAGCCCACGACTGTATATGTTGCCGATCGTGGCGCCCGAGTAGACGACCGTATCAGCCCAACCCAAGCTGACCACGGTGCCAGGCACCGTCACATCGCGCAGCTCCATCACGTCTGTTGCAAGCAACGTCACATCGGCGAGCTGGACATTCGGCGGCAATTTAATCGTCGTCGCAGCGGAACTCGCGCACACATTTTGTGCCGGAGGTTGCACTAGGCACACTGCTTGGCGCAGGGTTCCCGATTGCCGATCCCTGTAGTCACCCAGAGCATTGCTGTTCTGTTGAGCCTCGCAGCCGGTGAACGCGAGTAGCCAAGCCACACAGCTGGCACCGCGTTGCATGGAACGTACGAGTGAACACCCCTGGGTCATCGGGCCTGCGTTTCCTGGTCCTCACCATCGTTCGATAGCGAGGAGCACGGTACCAGCATTGAGTCGGCTACGGGATCGTTCGAGGTCTCGTCAGGCAAGCCGAAGTTCTCCGGCGGATCCCCGGCTATGTATTCGAAGCGCTCGATAGTGACGGCATCATCGTCGTAACTGATGTCGATCACGAACTGCCAATCCCCGAGGTATGGGTAGAACGTCAAGGTTTGGTCCGAAGGAAGAGCGTCTAGATCGAGGTCCTTGGGGGCGTAGTAGCGCCAATCTCCGATGCCCGAGAGAAACAGATCTTGATCGTGATGTCGCAACGTGACGATGCCCGACCAATCCGCTGGCGTAGCATCACCAGAGTCGAACCGACATTCGCCGCTTTCCGGTTTCCAAAGCAGGCGCACTGCCTCGGTTCCGAACGTCGGGTACCCGAACTTGGCGCTCAGCGGCGCGAAACACTGGGGTAGGGGTAGCTTGCTATCCTGCGGACTGACGCTCTTGTGTCTGGCGAGGTCCAATGTCGGATCGTTGTTTGCCTCGCCCCCTGGGATCGCGCTAGCGGGGGTTGGCTCAGCTCGCGGAAGAGTCTCACGGCTGGAGCGATCACCGTCGTGACTCTGGGCACTCGCCTTCACTTTTGTCCCGTTGCCGACTTCGGGATCATTGGTGCTCGCAATCTCCTCCGTGTACGCACCACAAGCCGCGAGCATGAACGCACACGGCGCGAGCGCCGTGTGTACCGTCCAGGTTGAGACCCTTGGTACCAGCAGTGCCGTCATCCTAGGGCTCCTGTCCCCAGATTCTCACGCCATTTAGATAGGCGGCGATCTTGGTCGTGACCTGTGGGGAAGTTATGTTCAGATACGAGTAGTCGTTCGTGTCGTTCAGGTTGTTCCAGGTGCTGGAGTTGGCGCGCACTTGGATCATTCCCGTCGATTGCCCCGGGCCAAGGGTGCCTGCATTCTGAAAACCGATGTCCCAGCGGGTGTCCGCTCCGGTCTTCGCCGGTGAGATCGTCGCGGTGCCAACGTTCGAGCGGATCGCGCTACAAGAGCCGCCCAGCGCGGCCCAGTCGCACGCGGCCTGAAACGTTCCTGTCATCTCATTCGTGAACCAGTAGCGCAGCACCAGCTGATTGAGGTTAATCGACTGAGTCCCGTTGTTCACGACATATGCAACGACCTTGATGAAGTTGTTGCTGGATGTGTCGTCAGAATAATGATTGTACTTGACGTGCAAACACGTCGTCGAATCGGAACAGGTGAGTCCCGAACAGTTCGAAAGGCAGGCGGGGTTGTTGCCTGGATCGCAGACTTCGCCAGCGTTCGTATTGATTACTCCGTCACCACAGACTGGCGCGGTGCAGTCCGCGTCGCACGTCGAGCTTTGCACACCCGTATCACAGCCTTCACCCGTTTCGACGACCGAGTTGCCGCACAAGGGTACTCCGGTGGGTTGTGTGCCCCAAACCAGTGACTGCTGATTGTACAGCGTGATCTTCGGGTTGCTCACCCAGTTGCTCGCGGCAACGTACGAATAGTCGTCACTATCGTTCATCGTCTGCCAGCCCGTATGGTGGAAACTCAAATCGAGATACGAAGCGCTACCCGCCGGCGGAATGCTGCCCTCGAGCGGGATGTCGACGTACTTGTTGGCGCCCGGAACCGCGGTTGCGAGGTTCACCACCTGCATCGACTGTTCGACAGCGTAGGCAGTGTTCCAATACAAGCTGAGCTGCCAAGGTTGCGCCGTACTGTCAACGAACCAATACCGCATTCGGTAGTTCGCGAGGTTGAGCGTCGCGGTGGTTGAGGGATTATTGATCCGCACGTAGACGTGGATTTCGCCGTCCGTCGTCGTCCCTTGCGGCTTGGAGTCCAGGGTAGGGCAAATGCTGGCTCCACACGAGGGGGGCGTGGTCAGCGTGTGACAGTTCTGGGTGCAGTTGGGATTCGAAGTCTCACACACTTCGCCGGCCGCTTGATTGATGATCCCGTCACCGCATACCGGGGCCGTACAATCCAGATCACAGCTGGAGCTGCTCTGGCCAGCGACTGAAGGTTCGCAAGCCTCGCCGGCGACTTGGTTCACGTAGCCATCGCCGCATGCGGAGCGCGTACAGTTGGCATTGCAGGTTGCAGTGTTGGTGTCTGGTAGGCCGGGATCACACTGCTCATCAGAATCGTTGACGGTCCCGTCGCCGCAATAGGGCAATGTGCAATTCGCGTTACAGGTTACTGTTTGAATTGCCGTATCGCACTCTTCGCCCAGCTCCACAATCCCGTCACCGCACGGGATACACGCATTGAGGGTACTGCGCTTCCCGAAGGCCGCACCGTTGTGGTAGCCACACGTCAAATCGGTCTGGCACTGTGGATTCGTTTCGCAATGGCCCTCGCCGTAGCCGCAAGGTTCCTCCACGGTGCACACCGTATTTACCGGAAAGACACGCAACAGGACATCGGGCTCACCAGCTTTTTTCTGCCGCGCGAATCCGCTCCCGTAGTCTTCCCAGCCGAGGATTGCCGTCCCTCCAAGCGATGAAACACTCGGCTGCCTCTGATCTGCATCTCGCTCAGTCGAACCATCCGTCATGGGTTCGGGAGCGCCCAGCGTGAGACCTTGGCAGTCACTCGTCGTGGACGACCAACTGATGCTGCGCTGCCACAACTCTTGCGCAAGACTGTTGCCGACGATCCCTTCACTCTGCCAAAACAACTGCGCGGTCGCTCCGAAACGCGCGAGCGCAGGTTGCCGTTGATTCAGATTCGAGGCGAAGAAGATGCTCGTGCCGGGCGCAGTCGTCCCAGTGGCAACTGCGCAAGATGCCACGATACCTGCATTGGAGGATCGCAATACGAGCGAACGCAACTGCGCCGTACTCGGCAAGTCGTCAGACGTGCTCTGAGTGAACTGCGTGAAAACCGTGAGCAAGCGGCCTGACCCAAGATCGACCAGCGAAGGGCGCTCCTGCGAGTCAGGGGCGGCATAGGCCGCCGTTTCCCAGGTTAGACTCAAATCTGGCGCAGCGACCCGCAGAACCTCTGATCCGCTTGGCGTGGTCGCGCGCCAAGCCGCCGCCCAACTGTTGCCGAACCGCGCCAATGAGACCTGGCCTTCGCTACCCGCCCCCGCGGCTAGCGTCATCTCGTCGGTAAGCGCGTTTAGGTCCTCATCGAACTTGCGGTATCGCAGATCCGGTCCGCTGTCGCTGTCACTGTGATCGACCCAGGCGACCACCAGCTCATTCCCGGTCCAGACCAGATCTGGATCTGACTGTGCGAAATCCTCTGTCTGATTGGCGAGCTGGAAAGGTGAGATCTCGACGTGGTCGACAGCCCAGCGCGCTGCGTGCAAGGCAATGCCACTCTCGTCAGCATCTCCGCCCAGGACACCTGACGCAACTACGAATCGCTGTCCGCCCAATGCAGCCACAGCCGGTGCGGAAAGCTGAGTTGCTAGGAAATCACCCGGGAGTTTCTTTTCTCCCAAACGTCTACCGTTCTGGTCGAAAATACCAAGACGAAGTGAAGGAAGAAGGCTTTCGTCGCTATCCTCGTTCTGAGGGTCTTGCTGGACGAACGCCGCCGCCACCGCAAGACCGCTTGCTGCGACTGGGTGCCGCGTTCCACCAATGCTTCGCCACGGCACTGACGTCACCGCACCAGCGATCATGGACTTCACTGTGCAGTCTGCGGCACACGCGTCGGTTGCGCCGTGAGTGTCGCACTCCTCTGTGCCGAGATCCCAATCACCGTCGCCGCAAACCGCATTCAAGCCCGAGCGGCGCTGTTCTGTCTCTGGCAAGTCCAATTCACGGTTACAGGAAAATATTCCCAGACAGGAAACTGCGAAACAAGAGAGAAAGAAAGCAACTCGTAGAGCGACACGAGTGTCGCCTCGCGCACCCGGCGCCTGTCGAGCGTTCACCGCGGCCCAACCCCGTCGACCATCAGATAAGAAACCAAAGCGGATGCCCATGGTCGCGAGTTACCACTATCACCGGCGTAACTGAATCGTCAATGGGATCCATGGCGACGCGTCCGATTGCACACAGTAGCCACAATACTTTGAAAAGCGATTGCTGATTGACAGTGGGATCACCGATCGCCTAAGGATAACACTCACCGTGCGGAGGTTAGGTGCTCAACGCATGCTCCTGATAGGAGCCGTCGTGAACAGCGTGACAGCGTTGACACTTTCGGCCGCCGCTTACCGCACTGCGGGGGAAGATCCTGAGTTCAAGGGAACGGCTCGGGTGCGTTGGTCTCGCGATCTGGTCAGTTTCGTACTGAATGAGGAAAATGAACCCAGCGCGGTCGGCGGTGGAGTCAGTGACGTTGTGCTCGAGGCAATGCAGCAGTGGAATGCGCCTGAGTGCAGTAGTCTCGAGTTCCAACCCGCGGGTGTGAGCGACAATCCCGCCATTGCGGGCGACGGGGTCAACACCATCGCCTGGGTTCGCGATTGGCGGGAACGGGGCTTCACGAGTAATGCGCCGTCCACGACCGACGTTCAGTATGCGCGCGAAACGATTACCGACGCGGACGGAAACGAGAAGCAAGGGGAGTGGCGGATTTCCGAGGCGGACGTCTATTTGGATGCGCGCCAAGCCTGGAGCTTGACGCCGCTTGCTTATTCGAGTGCCGGCTCCGAGCCGTCAACCTGCGAGAACCCCTCGACCGTGACCTATGACCTCTTGAGCGTCCTCACGCACGAACTGGGTCATGCCGCGGGGCTTCTGCACCCCTGCGAAGTTGGCGGTGAAGGCGGAGCACCGGATTGTGGCAACGGATCGACCTATGCCGACGTTACGATGTTCCCTCTGTATGATCCGGATCAGGCTACGCTCGAGGTTGACGATGAGCGCGGGCTCTGTTTCCTGTATCAACAGGATACGTGTGAGCAGTTGGGTTGCGACACGGGCTTTACATGCGTTGACCAAAGGTGTGAACCCCTCTGCGGGTCAAATGTCTGCAACGCAGGCTCGACGTGTGTGGACGACGAGTGCGTGGCAGACTGCGCGACGAGCGACTGCGCGAACGCAACCTGTAGGCACGACCGGGACTGTCCGGCGAGTCTGCGTTGCTCTAACCGCCATTGCATCCCTGGATTGGGCGTGCTCGGTGATCCCTGCGCAAGTCCCCGCGAATGCGCAAGTCAGGCGTGCTCGAAGAACGGCGTGTGCCTGGCCAGCTGCGAACAGAACGACGACTGTGAGGAGAGCCACAAATGCCGAGCGGGACTCGACGGGTCGCGGGTCTGCTCTACGGCACTGCATGCTCTCGGCGATGACTGCAAAGAGTCGAACCAATGCCTCGGTGAGCAGTGCGTTGCTGATGTAGCGGACGCTCCGGTTTGCACCCGTCGGTGCGGTGAGGGAGAGACAGAGTGCCCCCTGGATTGGACATGCGATCTCGTTGCTGGCCGTGCCGTATGTTTGCCGCCAGATAAGTCCACCGACGGCGGCTGCAGCGTCCCCGCGGCGGCCGTCGCGACGTCACGTCGCGCAGACACGAGCTGGTTCCGGTGGCCTCTATTGTTTGCTTGTTCCTCAATACTTTTAGCTCTCGCGGCGCGGAGGCGCTGCGCAGCTCGAGCGTGATCTCAGGGCGTCAGCCCTCCCCTCAAGTCGAATGCCGAGCGCATTCGTCCCCAAACGAGAGTTCCTATGCGATCATCCACTGCTATCCGGTTGAAAGTCCTGCTCGCCGCGGCCATCTGTTCGTTGTTTGGTCTAGCTGGTTGCGGTGATGAAACTGTTGAAAGAGACCCTCGTCTCTTGGATTCTCCGGCGGATACCCCAGAGGAAGACGCCGAGACAGAACGTTTGCGGAAACTCCAGGACATTCGTTTGAGCGCCAAGCTAAACGGCTGCATCCCCGGCGTTGACTTGATGGATCGAGAACGCTATCCCGCTACCGACTACTACTTCGGCCCTGTGGCTGCGGGGGCCACCTGCCCAACGGGGTGTACGGCGCAAGCTAACGGCACTTGTGTCTCCAGCATTTGCGCGTCCGGAACGGTCTGTCTATCGAACGACAAGGCAATTGACATAGTAACCGAGACAGCAACGGCGGGCAGTGTCTATTCCGCGGTGATGGCCGGTCTGTGCGAGCAGGAGGGGCTCACAAGCAACTGTGGAGCAAGCTCCGCCCCGACGAATAGTTGTTCTCTAAAGTTGTGTGGTGCGCTCAACAGCTTGTGCAGGGCGCATGCTGCGGTTCAGATCGCCTCCCCCCGTGCGGACTCGATAAAGACGAAGTTCGCCTTCTGGCCTAGCGGTTCGGGCGAATTCAGCATTCCTCCACAGTCGACCGAAACAAACGAAGCGATTTTCGAGGAGGCACGCACCTCGGCGCGGGGTGCGGCTACCCAGGCACTCGCCGGGTTGCGCGACGGCCTGGACATCGAAGACGCGACATTCTGCAGCGTTGGCGATCTCAACGGCAACATGAGTGGGGCGGTCGGCGCGAACGCCGGAAACATCAACGGCAGGCCGAGGATCGATCTACTCGCTCAGGTTCTGAACGACGCATATGACGTCTATATCGAAGCCACCAATGGAGCCGTTGATGCCACCGTTGCAGCCGCACAGGCTGCGCGCAGTGCGCCCGATAGGGAGACGGCAGCGGAACGTCAGCAAGTCGGTAGCAAGTTGTCGAACGCTGCCGCCGCGCACTTGCTCGTAGGAGGAAACCCTGGGTTGAAGGGGGCGCGCTCCGAATTGGGGCTTGGAACGTTGCGCCCTCTGTCCGAGGGCGGGGAAAAGGCACTCGGACTCATGCGTCAAGCGGCGCTCTGTCCGGCTGACGTCATGGCCACTGGCAGCGCTCAGGGCTCAATCGCGACGCAAGACCTCATCTACTCAATCACCGACTACAATGGTCCCAGTTCGTGCAGGTTGGGTGGCGCGACGGTTCCATGCGCTGGTGTGCCAACGAACGGAAGTGTGATCCAACGGCTCAGCGATCAAGGGTTGTTGTCGAGCAGCGCGGGCAACGAATACTTCTTCGACACGCAAGCTGTGACCGTGGACCACTTCGACGAGGCGCGCCAGCGGCTTGTCCAAGAGTACGCGCTCTTCGCTAAATCGATCACTTTTGCTATTCCCCCGCCGACAGGCAAGCACTTCTCGTTGTTTCCCGCTACCCGGACTCCGCCAAGCCCGCGGCCCACCATCTTGTACGCTGGTGCCGCGCGAGACAGCCGAGACAGCACCGGACATGTCAAGAACGAGACGAGCAACACGACATTAGGCATGCTTGCCTATGGAAATGTCGACAACCTTGCCGACTTCATGGATGGGACGTTCATTCTTGCGAGTGAAACGCTGCTGAGCGGCAATCTATCGCAGTTGAACAACCGCGCCGCCTATGAAGGAACGATCGGCGAGCTGACTCAGCGAATTGCGACCACCTACAAGGGCCGTCTTGAAGTCTGTTATCTCTCGGGCGAGGCAAACGCAGGGGATTTTCGCGTTACGGCCAAGGGTCCCGCGAATGCGCTGATCTTGAACAGCACCGATGCCCTTCAGTGCGCCGTTGGCGGCACCATCGATGGCGCCGGGTGCGGCACGGACCTCGCGCAATACAGACCGACCTGGACTTTGGCCGAACGCGCTGCGGTGAGCAACCCGCTTCGTCAGGACAAGCTGTTCAAACACATCCTCGAAGCGCCTCACCTGATCATCAACTTGAACACCGTCTCTGAGTTGTATCTGAGCGAATTTGGGGACCCCAGCGTCGCGCGCGGCCTTCCCGGGGACTTCAAGGCGACGGCGTCGGCGGCACCGAAGGTCTCGCGCTGTACGGTTGCCCCGATCGTTCCAGATATCTACGAACGCGCCGGAGCGTTGCTCCAACCGAATCCGGACTCGCCGGATGAGCCGGCGCAAGAGTGCGACGGCACCAGCGCCAACGATAAGATCCCGCTAGAGGATGAATTGTCACAGGATAACGATGGGATCGAATCGTCTTGGAAGCACTACCTCGAGCTGGCCAAAACGGCAGCGACCGAGGCTGATCGGTTGGCTGAGGAATACGTACAAGCCGGTATTACGCTGGACGAACGCGACGAGAGTATCGAACTGCGCCAACACGGCAACGACGTTGCAGCGGTTGGTGAGCTCGAGACGGTTCAACGAATCTGTGGCACCAATGTGGATCCTGCTGAGATCCTGCAGGCTCTACGTGCCGACGGTGCTGGAAGCAACGACTTCACGAAGCTGGTCGTGGCCCCAACGGGTTGCACGGGTAGCGGTTGCACTTGTGCGACGGGTTACCAGTGTCCGAGCGGTTACTCCTGTTACGCCAACCGGTGCTTGTCCTCGCCGGTGTCAGAGTTGAACAAGTTGAAGATCGTCGATCCAGAGCTCAAGAAGCTGCTGCGCTGTCTTGGCGAAGAGCGAAACGGCACCCTAACTGCGGTTACAGCGGGCGATCGCGACCTTTGCTATTGGAGAAGCTCGACGGATCCCAGCCTCGTCTGCCGCGATCCGGCGTACGAAAGTTGTCTCAGTCAACCCACCAGTGCCCCAGAACTTTGCACGAAGCGAGGGTGTCCCTTTGTGGCCACAGGTGAAGGCGACAATACCTTTTGCGCTGCGGGACCTACCGGGACCGAGATTCACAAGACCGATGCGAGGTTGGACTACTTTCCGACGCCTGAATCTCAGGACGTGCAGATAGCGGGCCAGGCCGAACACGAAATCTGCGGTCGGCTGCGCGCGCTGCGCGAACTGTCGCCAGGTGACGAACGCGATACGAAGGTCGGGCAACTCCCGTCGAAGAGCCGGCAGAACTTGTTCTTGTACGACGAGGTGAGCCGCATTGTGAACAAGTTGCGCTACGAAGCAGAAGCAAAGACTTACTTCACAGTGACCCTTGGTGATCAGCCTTGGGTCTCGACGGGCTCTTGGCTCAACCGCGTCACTCCGGAGACCCTGAGCGATGCCCACGAGTGGCCTTGTTACGATGAGTTTGCCTGTGGTGGCTCTAACCAACACTCCCTGTTTTGCAAGACGATTAACTGCACAGACGAGTCGCAACGTGCAGCTATGGCGTCCCGCGTGAGAGACGCAATGGTTGCGTTAAACATGCTTGCGGGCGACAACATCGAGCTACGCCAAGTGGACCCGCCCGCCTTCGTCAAGGGTACCGAAACGGGCCAACGAGATACTAGTCAAGCTGTTTCTCTGCAGGTTAACCACCTCAACGTGCGCTACGCGTATCCGGGCGATGGGGCGAGCACGCCGCAGGGCATAGGAAGTGTGACTGAGACCTTCGATATTGGCGACAGCCGCTACTATCGCTACTACAAAGGAACGGGGCAGTACGAGCAGTGGGAGCGAAGTGTACCCAGTGGCACAAACTTCTCCGTCTGGCTGTTTGCCGAAGACTCGGCTTGGAATCCCGACAAGATTACCGTTCGGGACGCGGAGGTCTTGCAAAACTTGAGCTATTCTGACTTGGACAACGCCTTTCGTGACGAGCTGACGGGCGAAAATCCAGAGTTGTGGCGCGGACTTGCCAAGGACGGTCCCGGCGGAATCGATGCCAAGGGCGGTTCAGGCGTCGTTGCTCAATTGCTTCGGGGTGCGCTTGACAAAGACATCAAGACACTGTTTCAGACCTTCGGCGGCGACAACAACGAACTCACTAGAGTTCTCGATGAAGATACGTTCCTCGATGGTATCGAGATGTACTGCATGGCGGCAGCCGAGCCGCAATCGCCCGCGGCGACAGGTCAATGCATGCCGCGCGCGCCACGAGGAGGATTGATCCGGCGGCTCGAGGATCTGAACGATGTAGCCAATGACCTAATCTGTTTTGGGCAAAGTGTCCAAGAAAGCGCCGGGAAGTCGCTGATATTCGATCTTCCACAGCAAGCTGTCGACGCCTTGCGAGAATTGTCCGCCGTCGGCGCGACCCAGGAGCTTGGCGGTGATCTGGCCGAGGCGGTTACGGCGGTGCGGTCTAACCTCATTGAGCTCTATGCGGCGGCGCCGCTCATCGCCTCTCAGATCAATCAGCTTGGTTTGGATACGCAGCAGCTAACCGGTAAACTGAAGTCTCTCGATCTCGAGGATCAAATCAACGGCAAGTTGAATGAGCAAAAGGCTCTCGCAGAGATCGGGCGCTGTCACGAGTCAATCGCACAGGGGGCCAACCAGCTCCTATTTGAGGGCCAAGGCCTCGGAGGCTTGGGCGTTGCAGCGGTTGCGTGCATCAACTCCGGCATTCAGGTTGGGTTGATCGCACAGATCGGCGAGCTGCAAACAGAGATGACCGCCCAAGACGTCGAGAACCTTCAGTCCGACTTTCGGCAACGATTCGAAGATAGGTCTCAAGCGTTGGGCCAAATCGCCGCAGACATTGCGGACGTTCGCGAGCGGCTCGATGGCAACTTGGCGCGTATTGACAACCTGCGACTTCAAGCGCGTCGTGCCCTGGATCAGGCGGTTTGGCTGTCATCGTATCAAGCGTCCCAGCAGTTCAACATAGGGGCGGCTCTGAAGGGGCGCTTCAACGGAACTCGTAAACGCTATCTGGACGCTTTCGGATATGCGCGGAAGGTGGCCACACTGGCTCGCCGCTCGATTGAAGCGCGAATCGGAGAGCGGTTGGAGGATATGGATCAGCCGCTACCGCTGGTGGACGCCCCTCGCACTTGGGTGAACACCCTCTGCAAGTCGAGTCCGCTCGACTACAGCGCCCTCCGGACTCCCTCAGATGACGAAGAGGGCGATGCCAGCCGCTTTGCGGACGCGTTCATCGGTGACTATGTTCGTAAACTGGACGGCGTGATCGAGTCATACCGACTCGTAAAGAACTTTCATGAGGGATCAGACACGGCGGTGGTTTCGCTGCGCGACGATGTGTTTCGAACGCGCCGGGATTGCGACGTGCCCTCCAACAATCTGCTGCTCACCTCAGGCCGTTACGACGCAAGTCCCTGGACTCGAACAGGATGTGGCGTCGATTCGAACGGAAATGAGAAGCCTTCCTGCGCGAATGTTTCAGCTGCTGCCAAGGCCGGCCCCAACCCTGAGGACGGTGACGGTTCGGCGGGCGCAAACCTCATCACCTTTGGCTACCGTCCCGATGCCAGTGGAAACCGCGTTTCGTGCGGTACCACTTGCGGTTTGAGCACCGACACGCGTCTAGGACAAACGGTCGCGCTGTCGTCAGGAGAGTACTTGTTGTCCTGGTATGGCAAGAAGGTGACCGTCGGCGGAAACGCTGATTCGAACAACCCCACAGGTGCAACCAGCGTCACGTTTACCTGTGACGGGGCGTTCCAAACAATGACGGCGCAAACGCCCTCAGCAGCCGTAGGGACCACCGGTTGGACACGCTATACTACTCGCTACAAGCTGACCAAAGGCGGACAGGCGTGCACGGTTTCAATCGTTCCTACGGGAACCAACTCGCACCAAGTTCTAATCGCGGGCTTGATGCTCGAGAAGGCGAACGACAAGACTCTCGCTAGTAGCTTCGAATCTACTTCACCTCAGGGCACCATTACCCGTCCCAATTGTGAAGACTCTGACGGACAAGTGTTTCGCGAGACGGCTTGGGAACCCGGCGCCTTGACCCTTTGTGACAACGGTTTCAGCGGCAACTGCTCGGACGACCTCAAGTCTGAGCACCGCTTCCGCTGGCTCACCTTCACCATCGATCAGGGCAAGATCGAAAAGGGTGAACTCTTTGGTCAATCCGGCTTCGCCCTCGGCAACTTCAACTATCGTATCGATACTCTCGGTTTGAACTTCGTCGGCACGGATGTGCGCGATTGCAAAGACTCGGATTCTCCGCAGGCATGCTACTCCGCAGGGTTTGTGCCCTATTCGATGATTCATAACGGGCCGTACACGGTGCGCAACTACTCCGGGGGTGACTTCGATGTGCCTCTGTTCGTTGGGAACATTGAACATGCTCGCGGCTTAGCGACGGAACGTTATCTCACGAACCCCATTTCCGATACCGACCGGTCCCTGATTGGGGACTATATGCGCGAAGAATTCCAAGGGCGCCCGCTCGACGGAACCTTTGTAATCCGCGTTTGGGAGGACGAGGGCTTCGACTTCGACCAGATTCAGGACGTCCAGCTCGTGCTGAACTACAGCTACTGGACTCGGTTCAACTGAAGCCGTACGTGCACCGTCACGCGCGCGGAGATGGCGAATCAATGCGAAGCAGTCGGCAAGTGACAGAATCACTCGAGGGCCCGTTTGTGGCACTAGGAATAAGCGTCTCCCCACGCCGTCGCTCGGGCAGGTGGCTGGGCTTGCTGGGTGCAAGTTCGCTGTTGGGAGTTCTGTCTGTCCAGGGCCCCGAGCGGTTGACGGACGCACTCGTCCCTCCGGTTTACGCCCAGGAGCAACTCGATACGGCACCTGTTGCATCTGCGCATGATGATGCACAGGGCACTCAGTCGCTTTACGACTACCTGTCCGAGAACAATCCAACCAGCGACCAGGGATCAACGCCGGGGCCGGACAGCACCTCGAAATCAGAGCAAAGCGAAACCGGTACGATCGAAGGACACGGTGAGTCCAAGCCTGGGGACGAGAAGCCTGAAGCAGTTTTCGAGGCTCAGGCCACGCTCCCCACTGCGGATCAGACGGGCGTTACTGGAAAAACCATTTCGATCCCCAAGGGAGAGGCCACAACCCAGGGGCTCGGGGAGAGCTTCTCTGCTCAGCTGTCCACAGGTATCGCGACCTTCAACGTTCCTTTTGCGCTGCCTCGTGGGCGCGGGCAGGCACAGCCGTCGCTTGGACTTGCCTATTCATCGGGTGGTGGGAATAGCGCAGCGGGCATGGGGTGGAACATCGAAGTCCCGTTCATTGCTCGCCAGACGGATAAGGGCATCCCCCATTATCTTGATCAAACAAGCTTTCACCAGGGCCAGGATCGCTTCGTATTCAACGGTGGCCAAGAGCTTGTCCCGATCTGCACCCTCGGTAGCGACCAGACGGGCGGCGCGGTAACTTGCAGCGGCGGCCTCAGTGGGGTGCCCGATTTGCGGTCACCGGGCACCACTTTCGACGAGGCGATGCCGCAATGGGCTACTGGGTGGCAATACTTCCGTCCGAGGGTCGAGGGTTCGTTCTTGCGCTTCTTCTGGTCGCCCGATCATCGCACCTGGCGGGTCCAAGACAAGAGCGGCTCGATGATGGAACTCGGCGGCGCGGTCGACGATCCGAATGATGACAACGCCCTCGAAGTGAATCCCGCCCAGCCTGAGCAAGTCTACCGTTGGCACCTACGTCGCCAATTCGATAGCCACGGCAGTGTCGACGCACCTCTCAACTTGGCCCGTTATCTCTACCTTCACGATGGGGAGATGGCCTACCTCGAGGAAATCTTCTGGACGCCGCCCGCGCAGGGGGCAGCGACGACCAGTCTCGATCAGTATGCCCATCATGTGAGGCTACGTTACGAGCAACGCACCGATCCGACGTTCAGCTATCGCAGTGGATGGCGAATCACAGAGCAGCTTCGTTTGGTGGGTGTCGACGTCGCGAGCAAAGTATTTGGAGCGGGTACGAGCAGCGCTCGCGCGTTGGTCCGACGCTACCACTTGAGCTACGAGCCGGATCAACACACGACGCTGCTCTCGCAAGTCCAAGTCGAGGGACGCTGCGAAAGCAGTGATCTTGCGCCATCGGTTTTCGAAGTGGAAGGGAAACTCGGCTCCAGTGATTGTCCACTGCTGCCGCCTCTGCGCTTTGAGTACAGCCACGTCTCGGGCTTCCTCTCTGATGGCAGCGCAGCCACATCGTCGCTCGATGGTTACGAAGCCTTCGATGAGCGTCTGCTTGCGGTTACGGATTCACCCGCCTACTCGTTGGATGAATCGCAAACCATCCTAGTCGACATCAACTCGGATGCGTTACCCGACGTCCTAGTCACGGCAGCAGGACTGTTTCACGGCAGCCACGGCGCCTTCTTCAACGGCAAGGGGGGCGCCGCGGGCGCTTTTGCCGAGAGTACAGTCGCTGTGAGCGGTTCGGCGGACGCTGGCACCATCAAGCTGTCGAACCCCAACGTCGTGATGTTGGATGTCGACGGTGATGCCACCGTGGATCTGCTGCACATGCCCATGACGCGCAAGTACTCGGTGTATTCGCTGCAGCAAGAGTCAGGGACGTGGTTGTGGCAAGGCCGCGACGTACCGGCTGCGACGTCGCTCGCCGCGAAGATCGACTTCGGTAGTGATGCCCTGTTTACACGGGTGGTCGACGTCAACTTCGACGGTCTGGTCGATGTCGTCCGCAGCACAGGTACCGAGCTGCAGACGTACTTTGCGCTGGGGCGCTATCCCAGCGGTGACGGCCAGTTCGGTCTAGGCACGAGAACTGACACGGAGACAGCGGACCTCTCCTCCGATCCCGTGCGCATGTGCTTGCCTTGGAGTGGGACCTCCCTGAGCTTCGACGACAAGGACACCCAACTCGCCGACATGAATGGCGACGGCATCGTCGACATCGTTCGTCTGCGCAGAGGCAACATCATCTACTGGCCGGGCCGAGGTAACGGCTATTGGGGCACTGCTGATCCTAACGGATGTCCCGAGAATACAGAGGAGTCGGAGACTGAACTCGCGATGGGCAATAGCCCCAACTACTCCGATCTCCAAGGCACCTCGTTGCGCATGGACGACGTCAACGGCGACGGCTTGGCCGACCTCGTGCAGGTCCGTTACGACGCCGTCGACATCTGGATCAACATCGACGGGACGGGTTGGACCGATCGGCACATCATCGAGGGCACCCCGAAGAGCCCTTCCTTCGCGAACCAAGTGCGGTTGACGGACTTCAACGGCTCCGGAACCCCCGACATCCTTTGGGGAGATTCCGGGTCGTATCAGTACATCGACTTGGCGGGCGGCACGAGGCCGCATCTACTGGTCAAGGTGGACAACGGGCTCGGCAAGACGACTGAGCTCGAGTATCGCGCGTCAACCGAAGAGATGCTTGCGGCGGAGCGAGATGATCGGCCTTGGGCGAGCACCATGCCCACGGTTACGCACGTGGTCAGTCGCGTTGTCGAACACGACAACTTGACGATAGCGGGCCGCCCGCCTGCGAGCTACGTCACAGACTACAGCTATCGCGACCCAGTGTTCGAGGGCAGGCAGCGCGAGTTCCGCGGTTTCAAGACGACGACCGTGACGAAGCAGGGCGACGCGAACAGCCCGACGAGCGCCACCACTTCGCACTTCCTGCTCGGTGAGTGTGTAGACGAGGTCGCGGGTGATGACATCGCAGCTTGCGCGTTGTCGGAGCGCTGGCGCGACAATCCGCGCGAAGCTCTAAAAGGCCTTCCCTTTCTCGTCGAAACCACAGACGAAAACGGCGTGACGCTGTCAAGCGTTCACCAACGCTACGACTTGCGTCGCCTGTATGTTGGACTCGATGGTCGCGAAGTGCGTTACGCGTTCGAATCGGGCACAGATACGTACCTCTACGACACTGGGCCGTTCACTCCCGCAAGCAACTCCACCCAAGCGCAATCGGGTGAGCCGTGTGACCCGAGTAGCTCCGGCGTCGATTGTCTAGCGACGGTTCGTCTAGAAACGACTCTGCCATCGTGGAACGGGACGACCCTCAAGAGCAACGCCGTAGCGGACACATTCACTGCCGTGCAGCGGCGCAGCACATCCGGCACCGCGGTTCTCACACAGGAATCTCGGGTGGACGCCTTTGGTAACAAACTCCAGCAAGTCGCCTCCGGCCGAAGTGAACCGCTCGATGAGACCATCACGAGCAGTACGCTGCCCACTCTCGTTGCAGCAAGCGGGGACTCGGCTGGCTCCGGTTGGCTGTGGCGCACCGAACGGAGCTTCGTGAGCGGCAATCGCCATGGCGATTTGCCGCGACAGGTGAGCATCACCCAGTACAACTCCAGCGGAGATCCGGTTGCGACGCAGGGGCAGCTAGCGGGAACGGTCGCGCTTCAGCGCGATGTTGCGGGTACGGCAAACGCCACTCCTCGAAAGTCCGACGGCACCAGTTCCTCGGTCACGGTGGCTCTCAGCTCCACGGCTTATGACGACTTTGGCAATCC
>DATAHU010000239.1:0-27033 GCA_036263015.1 Polyangiaceae bacterium
GAACCCAAGCACGACGATCCAGCGTGGGGCTGGGTCAAGAAACTCAGCTTCGAACACGGTGCGCTCGTTGCTGATTGCCAGATGACCGGTCCAGAACTGGAGAACGGTTTGCGCTTCGGTTCGTATGTGGGACCACGGCACTCGTTCTATCCGCCAAGCTCGAAACAGAATCCGGTTCCGGGCTCTTGGTATCTCCGGCACCTGGTCTTCAGCGGTCCCAAGCCGGAGCTGCAACTCAACACGTTTGCCTACGCAGAGGCTCTTGCTGAAGCGATCGTCGAGTTTCAGGAAGCAGAAACCAAGGCGGGGCGCTACGTCACCACAAGTCAGGCATGCGAGCGCCTGACGAGGCGTGGGTTTGCACCACGTCGAGCGCTACGGGATAAGAGCGTGGGGTTGCTGAGTTTCCAATTCGTCGAGGCCGGGACGGAAGCACTGACGCTAACGACCCGCTTCGTTGGCGCCAGGACGCCCGGGAGCGGCCTGGGTACCATTGAAGACACTGCCGCCTTTGCCGAAGCGGTGATGGCATTCCAGGATGCGGAAGCGAAAGCGGGTCGCCGCTGGACCACGATGGAGGCGACCAGTCACCTGTTCCGCCTGTGGGGCGGTCGAAAGCGGGATGAACTGCGATAGGTCTCTGGGTGCCAGGGTGTGCCACGAATTTGGAGAGTATTGGCCCTGGGTTAATGCTTGGTCGTGGGGCCAACCCCGAAATCAAATGATCCAAGGCCGAGGCGCTTTCGAGGCGCGTTTTGGTGCGTAAGTACTTGAATCGGTTTCATTTCCGGTCATCACGTTCCGTCAAAATTCGGTCAATCTCAAACCCTGAAATCAAGTGATCGGGTATACCTCCATCGCGGTCGAGGCCAAGGAAGGAAAACCAACGACGTCACCCGCGGCGTAGATGTGCGGCACCGAGGTCTGAAAGAACTCGTTTACTTGTAACAAACCACGCTTGGCAACTTGGACGCCTGCCGCATCGAGATTCAGAGAATCGGTATTGGCTTGTCGGCCCACGGCGTAGAGCAAGATATCGCTGATCAAGCGTTTCCCGCTCACTAGCTGCGCAATCACCCGATCTCGGTCGTCGATCGTGACCGACTCGACGCGCTCGTTGAGACGGAACACGGTGTTGTTGTGACGCATGTGGTACTGCAGGGCTTCGACCACCTCGCGGTCCACGAATTCGAGCAGCGCCGGTCGCGCTTCGACCACCGTCACTTCGACGCCCAGCGCGGACAACATCGACGCATACTCGATGCCAATCACTCCCCCGCCTACGATGGTTGCCGTGCGCGGGATTTGGTGATGCTCCTCAATCAAGAAGCGATCGGAGTCGAAGACCCGCCGACCATCGATCGGGATCCGCGGATCGTGAGCAGGGCGGGTGCCGCACGCGATCAGCACGTGGTCCATCGACACTTCCTCGGTCGCATCGCTGCCCTCGACGCGCAAACGATTCGGAGAAAGGAACTTCGCGTGTCCCGACAAGATCCGAACCCCGTTGCGCTTGAGCTGATCGCGCAGCACCTGCAATTCGCGATTGACGACCTCGAGAACGCGAAACGACAGATCCTTGCTGGCGATGCGGTCGCGCAACGTGTAGTCGCGTCCGTAGAACGCCCGCTGGCGGAAACCCGAAAGGTAGAGCACCGCCTCCCGCAACGTCTTGCTCGGAATCGTGCCCGTGTGCAAACAGACGCCCCCGATCATGGGCAGCTTGTCGACGATGGCGACCTGCTTACCGAGCTTTGCGGCGGCGATAGCCCCCTTGTGGCCCGCGGGGCCGCTCCCGATCACGACCAAGTCGAAATGAGGGACTGTCATAGACTGCATGACGTTGGCGTGTCGTAGGTTTCCGGAAGAAGCGGTAGGGGTTTCTTCGGTCTACGTCGAATGCTTACCGCGTCGCGTTGCGCGCGCGAGACCAAGCACGAAGAAGCAGGCGCCAAGACCCAAGAGCCCGCCAACGCCACCCGTTTGACGACCGACCTCACGCATCGCGCAAGAGCTCGAATCCCCAGCGTCGCCATCAGCGCCGACGGGCGAGCCCGTTCCAGCGTCGTTTTCATTGGCACTTCCGCTGTTTGCGTCGTCCGCTTTGGAGCCACCGTGCGACGAGGCGACGGTAGTTGGAGCATTGCCCGGAGCAGCGGGGCCTGACGCACTGGTCTCAGGGTTCACAGGCTCGTTAGCCTGTGGCGTCGATAACGAGGGTTCGGGAGCGTTCCCCGTCGCCGGCCCCGTTGGATTGGGGGTCGAGCTGCTGCCGGGCTCGCTCACCACTGGACCTTCGGTCGTCGCTGGAGTCGTTGCAGGACCGGGACCAGCAGCGCCTGCGTCGACGTCGGGGGCCGGGCCGCCCGAATCCGGCAAAGGCTGGCCAAGCAGATAGTTGACCAAACGCCGAGAGTAGTCGGCGTCGTAGCGAATGCAGCTCAACAAGAGCTGCCCGGCAGCGTTCGATACCAACGCGGGGCTGTTGCACTCCTGATCGACGAACAAATCTTCGACGGGGCTGACGGTGCCAGCCGCGTCGAACGTCGTCCAATGAGCGTAATAGTCCGAATCCTGCCAGACCGCAGCGAAGCGCTGGCCATCCCAAGCCGTCTGTCCCCACATTCCATCCATGCCCAAGGTGAACGCGTCGCCCGCCCACGTTCCGTCACCCCAAAAGCGCGCGACTCGCGTGCCATCGGCCTCGGCCCAAACCAGCACTGTCTTGCCCCCTCCGGCGACGGCTTCGACTGGAAAGCTTCCGCTGCCGAGCGTCTCGGGTGTGCCGATGGTACCGTCGCTGCCGAGCGACGCCACTTGTGTCTCGGTTGCGCTCACCAACACGAGCAGGTAGCGACCCTGCCCCCCCAATACGCGAGCTTCATAGGTATCCGCAGGAACGCTGAGCGGCATGGCATCGCCCTCTGCAGCGCCACTCGCATCGAATGCTTGGCGCAAGAACTGACCACTGTTGCTCCCAGCGTAGACCGCCAGGTAACCCGTACCATCACTTGCGACGGTGACTCCACCCGTTACCGCGCTGCCGGCATCGAGAACCGGGCCCAAACTGCCGTCTGAAGATAGCACTCGAAAATGAACAGATCCGTCATCGCTCGCGAGCCAGCCGACCAGTGTCTTCCCGGCGCCTGCGCTGGCCGTCGAGAACCAACTCCCGCGGTCAGTGGCGTCGGTAAACGCCAGTGGCGGAGTATCGAGCACTCGACCCGCTTGGTTCACGCGAACAGCGCGTCCGGAAAACACGGAACTGCCGTCGCGTTCATCTGCCCAGACTAAGGTGTACTGGCTGCCATCGAAAGACAGATACGGCGTATTCTGGCTATTGGGCACCAAGCTCAGCGCAACCGGGTCGCCCGAAACACTCAGATCGTCATCTGCAGTCGCCCCCCAAACGCCCTCACCCTCGTAGCTGACCCAGTAACCCGTAGTCTGCCCGAGCAGCGCTGGTTTCGCGTTTGCCGTCGTGGGCAACGAGTTCAGCACCCCGCCCCCAAGCAATTCACCTTCAGCACTCACATGCTGAAACCCGAGCTGATCGCTGTCCGCCGGACTGTAATCTTTCCAGACCGCGATGAACGATGAGTCGTTCACTCCAAGCGACACATCGCCCACGCTCTCGAGCGTCGCTAGCGGGATCAGATCCGACACCGTGCCAGTCGAACCGACGGTGACCGCGTCCACGCTCGAGGTCGCGCCAGACTCGGTCCACGCTACGAGATACTCGGTGCCGTCGCTGACTACTTCCGGAGTGCCGACCCCGTTCGCGCTGCGCAGGGTGATAGGCTCGCTTCCAGCGCGCAAACTTCCCTCGATCTGGACGGCGGAGATCGCCGTGTTCATCGTGTCAGGGTTGTCGGCCCACGCTACGAGAACACCCAAAGACCCGAGAGCCGCAATACTCGGCTCCCCCACGGTTCCCGTGCTGGAGAGGAACGTCGGTGGGCTGACGCTCCCGTCGGTGGACACGGTCGAGCCCGCTATGTCGCGTCCGGCATCGTCGAAGTCTTGCCAGACGACGACGAAGCTGACCCCCACCCAAGCGATCGCAGGATAGTATCCCGTCTCGCTCAATTGCATGGGTTCGCCAGCAGGTTTGCCATCCAGACCAACGAGCTCGGCCCAAACGCCGTTGGACGTCCAAGCCATCAAATAGCGGCCACCGCCAAACGCAAGTGAGGGATAGTAGTTACCACTCTGCTCGGTCGCCTCCGCGTAGAAGGGCATCGCGTCGAGCAGCGGCTTGCGCTCGGCATCCACCAACATGCCGCGAATGTTGCCGCTCTCCTCGAACACCGTGAACACGTTGCTGCCATCGCTGGCGACCGCGATCCCCGAAGCTCCCGGGTTGGACTGCACACCCACCGACGGATCGGTGGGAAAGCCAGGCCCAATTTCAGGCAGTGCGTAGGCCAGACTAGGCAGGCCCAAAGTGAACAGGTGAACGAGACCGAACCCGAATGCGCTTCTGAACAAGTCGAAGCCTCCTTCCGCGGCCCGCAGAATGCCGCAAAGCGTGTGACGAAGCCAGTCACACTCCACGGGCGACGCGGGGCGATCGTGCGGATCACGCGAAATTGCAGTCGTTCTTCGCGATCCAGCGTTCGAGGTTGGAACACCGCGGGCTCGAAAGCCGTGCGGATTGTGATACACCCCGGACGATGCAAGGCGAGCAGCACCCCACTCGTGTCCAGCTTCGAGCCACGCGAGAGCGGATTCTCGAGCGACTGTCGGCGGCTTTCGTCAAAGACGAGCTCGGACTCGAGAGCTTCGAGGCTCGCGTCGATGACGCGTATCGCGCCAGCGAGATCGCGGAACTCGAGCACTTGGTAGCGGACCTCGAGCCCCAAGTCAGCGAGAAGCCGAGCTCGGCGGCCATGGTCGTGCAGCCAGTAGCTGTTTCGAATGAACGCGCGATCTCGAAGCCCCGCCCGTCGCGCATCGTCGCGATCTTGGCGAGCAACGAACGCCGTGGTCGGTACTCGCTCGAAGACGGCACGAGCGCCGTGGCGGTGCTCGGCAACATCGAAATTGATCTACGCGATGTAGTTTTACGCCCTGGCATAACGCGCCTGTTCGTGCGCGCCCTGCTCGGCAACGTCGAAATCACGGTGCCGCCCACACTGGCTGTCGAGTGTGAAGGCTCAGGCATCTTGGCGAGCTTTTCTGGCATCAGGCGGGTCCCGGACGATCAGGCTGAGCTACCCGTGCTACGCATCATCGGAACCGCGGTTTTGGGCAACGTCGAGGTTCACACGCGCCCGCACCGTTCGGGCGATGCTCGTCGAGAGCTTCGTTTATTGGACGCCAGCAAGCGCTGAGCGTCGCGGGCCCGCGCCGAACGAGCGGACACCGTCTGCGCACCCGCGATTCGCTCAGTTCGGTTCCTGATATGGCGTGGGGACGGCTGCTGCTGTACGCTCCTGTTCGATGCGCCATGAAGTGCTTGCCGCCGAGTTGATCCGGGCCCTGCGTGGAAAGCGTTCACAAACCGCGTTCAGTCGGCACTTGGGTTATCGCTGCAATGTCTTGTACACCTGGGAGTCGGGGCGCCGTTGGCCGACCGCCGCGACCTTCTTCAAGGTTGCAGCCAAAGCCCGCATCGATTTGGACGGTGGACTGCGACGCTTTCTCGGCACGTCTCCGGACTGGCTGAAAGCGGGCTCGGTCGATCGCAAAGCGACGGCGGCGCTGCTCGAACACTTGCGCGGCGGCACGAGCATCGTCGAGTTGGCACGCAAAGTCGGAACCAACCGCGTCTCGGTCTCGCGCTGGCTGCACAATCAGGCCGAGCCGCGTTTGCCGGAGTTCTTGAAACTGGTGGACGTCGCATCTTCACGTTTGCTCGACTTCGTCGCGATCTTCGTCGAGCCGCGCGAGCTGCCCGAATGCCATGGCATGTGGCGTGAGCTGCAAGCGCAGCGTGAAGTGGCTTATGAGCTCCCCTGGAGCCATGCCGTGATGCGCGCGCTCGAACTGGAAGCGTACAAAGCACTGCCCGCGCACAAGGAGGGTTGGATCGCGCAGCGCTTGAACGTGAGTCTCGAGATTGAAAGGCAATCGCTGACGGCGCTGGCCGCCTCTGGATTGATCGTGCAGGAAAAGAAGCGCTGGGTCGTGCACAAGGTGCTGACGGTCGACACGCGGTCCAATCCCGAAGCTGGACGACGGCTGAAACAGCATTGGGCGGAGGTCGCTCGTGTGCGCCTGCCCGAACTCGAGCCGAACAAGGTCGATCTGTTTTCGTACAATCTGTTCGCCGTGTCGGAGGCGGATTGGCTACGTCTGCGTGAGTTGCACATCGCTTACTTTCAGGAGCTGCGCGCCATCGTCGCGCAATCAGAGCCGCAAGAGCGAGTGGCCCTCGTAAACTTGCAACTCTTACGCCTCGATGAACTGCCAAGCCCTGCGGGTTGACTTCTGCACTGCGGCCCCAAGGCGGTTACAACGGCGCAGGGAGCGTGCGATCGCCGAGCGCAAGCCATTCGCGCGACCACTCGGAATCGCAGAACAAGAGCCACGCGGGCTCTGACAGCTGCACCGGCAAATGACGACGCAGTACCGCAATCGCTGCCTCCAGCTGCGTGAGCGCCAGATAGATGTACTGGTACTCGGTGCCGCTGCCTCCGCCTACTACGCAGCCCATGGCGCCCGGCACCAACCAGCGATCGATTTGCTCTTCCAGGGTAACACGCTTTTCGGCGCGTTCAGCCAGGGTGCCCTCCCGCTCGGTCAGCTTCAGATAGCAGAAACGTTCCGCCTGACGGCTGAACCTGGCCGAACTGAACTCCCCGCCCTGCAGGTACCACTTCAGCATCTCCGGTCGCATGGTGCAGGCCATCAGCAGATCCGGAGCACGTCGAGCCAGCGCGCCATCGTCGGGGCTGCATTCGAACATCACCCAATCGGCGCGCTCACAATTGCGGTGACAGGGTTCGTCGGGCAGTTCGGCTTCGATACCGCGCACTCCGGCGTTCACACTGGGTGAAAGTTCCGTGATCGAAAGCGGCAAGCGTTGTGAATCTGCCCCAAGCAACTTGAGCGGGCTCGGCTTCGGTGCTTGCAGCGTCGAGATGTGCGAAATCCAAGTGTCGAACACCGAATCGCCGAGCAACCGCAGCACGAGCTCGCTCGCAACATCGAGATCTTGTTCGCGATCCAGACCGACGAACGTCTCCGAAGCGATGACGATCTCCAAACCATGGCCACGTCCCACTCCAACTTTGGCCCGCGCGCGTGATAGGTCGCGCTGGTAGTCGGTTGAGATGAACGCCAAGCTCTGCTCGGCGGCGCACGGCTCGCGCGACGCCCGAAACTCCCAACCGGCGATGCGCGGCGCTCTTTGGAGACACTTCTCGGCCAATGGCGCAAACTCGCTGCCTCCGAGCGCCAACACGTACAGCGCCCTCGAGTTTGCGAGGTCCCGCACCTCCAGGCCCAAATCGGGTAACTCAGCCTGCACAAACGTGCGCAGACTGGGCAGCCAGGTAGCCGCGCGCTGCTGACTGACGCGCGAGAAGCGCTGCCACAACTCGTCAATCGCTTGCAAGGCGCGCAAGTGCTGCCCGGTTTCGACCTCGTCGTTTGGCTCGAAGAACCGAAAGCGCGTCACTCGAGAACCTCGACCCGCACTTTGACGACACCAGCGCGCAACATGCCCAAGCGCTCGGCCGCAATTCTCGAAAGGTCGATGATTCGATCGGCGCTGCCGAAGGGCCCTCGATCATTGATTCGAACGTACACGTAACGTTGGGTGTCGAGTCGCACGACACGCACGACCGTGTTGAAAGGCAACGTGCGGTGGGCCGCAGTGAAAGCCCCGGGATCGTATACGTCGCCATTGGCCGTCTTGTGACCCGCGAGTGAATCGCCGTAATAGGTGGCTTTGCCCTTCAATACACGCGTGGGGCTCTTGCCTTCATAACGCGAAAGCAATTCCGACTCGCTGCGCGCCACCCTCGACGTGGTTCCTGCTTCGCTCGGGTGTTTCTCGGCCCTGGTTCCACCGTCCTTCGGCTGGACCCGGGCGCTCTCGCCCGACACCTGTTGTGTTTGCGCCTCGACGACGGGCGCAGGAGCGCTAGCCGCATAAGCGCCGCAAGCGCATTGCGGCTGGGCGCAACCTGCAGTCAGCTGGATCACTGACAGAGACAGCACCCAAGGCCAAGGTCGGGCGCGCTTGAACGCGGAGGTGCCGTGCTGCAACATGCGGGCAGTAACCTAGACGGATAGCTCGGGTCAACCTCGTGGATGAGCGCCGCTCGAACCTGCCCTCCTTCCCCTTTTCTAGAATGATCAGCGGACACTTCTGGACTCTGCGCGCGCACTTTGGGACACATTTCGCGCCTCCCCAATTGCCCGCCTCGGCGGCCTGGTCGACTCGTGTCGAGGACGCCAAGCTCGGCCCTGTACGCCTTTCCGGTCAACTGCACGAAGCAAAAGGCAGCGACGAGCTTGTCCTGATCGTCCACGGGCTCGGGGGTTCATCCGAAAGTGCCTATGTGCTGCGGGCTGCCGATGCGGCGGCGCGCGCCGGGCTCTCGTGCCTTCGCATTAACCTCAGAGGTGCAGATCTGAAAGGCGAAGACTTGTTTCACGCGGGCCTCGCTTCGGACCTGGACGCCGCGTTGGCAACGCCCGAGCTCGCTCACTACAGACGCGTATCGGTCTTCGGCTATTCGCTCGGGGGACACGTCGCGTTGCGCTTTGCGGGCACCACGTCGTGTGCACGCCTCAAAAGCGTGGTGGCCGTCAGTCCGCCGCTGGATCTTTCGGCATCGGCGACGGCATTCGACGCGCCTCGTTACTCAGTGTACCGGGTACACGTGATGCGCTCGCTGGTGAATATGTATCGTGAATTCCACGCGCGCCGGCCATCGGCCTCGAGCTTGCAGTTGGAACGAGTGGCGCGCATTCGCAGCATTCGTGAATGGGACGCAGCCGTGGTGGTTCCGCGCTGGGGGTTTGCTTCGGCAGCCGATTACTACGAGCAGATGAGCGCGGCGCGCGTGCTCGATCGCATGCGGGTTCCGACGCTGATCGTGCACGCCATGGGCGATCCGATGGTGCCGCTCGCGAGCGTAGAACACGTGCTCGGCAGCCTTGGATCGAACTTTCGCGTGGAGATCGCAGAGCGGGGAGGACATGTTGGCTTTCCCTCGAATTTCTCACTCGGCCAAAACGCCCCGGCGGGACTCGAAGCGCAAGCGCTCGCCTGGCTCCGCTCGCATTGAGGTTTTGGGCTGGTGCCTTTTCGCCGAATATGAGCTCGCGTCATGCGACCGCTCGCACTCACGGGCGATGAGCCAGTTGGGAACGCTGCGCACGAGGAAGCCGAGGTATCGGTAAGAGACACCAGCCTCCTAGAATTCGAACCAATACGGGCCCAGACCCCAAATTGCTGTTTTCGCGAACCTAGCTGGGTGCTAGAGGACCGTCCCTTGTTTCGGCAGCGGTAGGCGCAGTCTGCAATGTTGATCGAGATCAATCCCGAGAACCCGGAGCCGCGAAAGATCCGTCGCGCGGTCGACGCGTTGGAGCGCGGTGAAGTCATCGCGTACCCCACCGACACTTGCTACGGCTTTGGGTGCGATCTGATGAACAAGCGAGCTATCGACAAGCTCTATCAGATCAAGGGCATGAACAAGGATCAGCAGCTGTCGTTCATCTGCCGGGATCTGGGCGACGTCGCGCGCTACGCGGTCCTCAACGACTACGAATATCGGATCCTGAAGCAACATCTGCCGGGCCCTTACTGTTTCATCCTGAACCCGACGCGTGAGGTACCCCGGGTCGTGCAAACGCCTCGCAAGCATGTGGGCGTGCGCATCCCGCGACACGAAATCGCCTTGGCCTTGGTCCGTGAGCTCGGTCGCCCGATCATCAGCAGCACCGCAGCTCGCCCGAACGCCCCGCCCTACGTCGACGCTCGTGAGATCAACATCGACTTTCGCGGCCTAGACTTGGTGATTGACGGCGGCGCGGGCGGCGAAACGCCTACGACGATCGTTGACTTGACCGGCGAACGCGCCAGTGTAGTGCGTGTCGGCGCGGGAGATCCTCGCCCGTTCGACGAAGGCCAATAGTAGGGGACCTTTGACCCAGAGCCCCTGAAGGGAGCAGGCGTGGCGCTCGAAGTTCGATGCATTGCAGGAAATCGACAGCGGCTCGACGGCGGGGCGATGTTTGGCAACGCACCGCGCGCCGTCTGGAGTCGCTGGCTGCCTCCGGATGAACTAGGCCGCGTGCCACTGGCATGTCGCGCGGCCCTAGTCAGCGACGGCAAGCGTCGCATCTTGTTGGAGACCGGCATTGGGACGTTTTTCGATCCCAAGCTCAAAGAGCGCTACGGCGTGATCGAGAGCGAGCACGTGCTGTTGGCATCACTGGCAGCCGTTGGGGTGTCGCATGCGGACATCGACGTCGTCGTCTTGAGCCACCTGCACTTCGACCACGCCGGAGGTCTCCTGGTCCCGTACCAGGTGAACAAAGCTCCGGAACTACTCTTTCCAAGGGCTCGCTTCGTCGTGAGCGAGGTCGGCTTCGAGCGCGCGCTCAAGCCACACGCGCGCGACCGCGCGTCTTTCATCCCCGAGTTGCCCGCCCTGCTCGAGAACAGTGGACGCTTGGAGCTCGTCAAGGATGGCCAGCGCGCGACGCCAACCTTGGGTGAGCAATTCGAGTTCGTGCACTCGCATGGACACACGCCGGGCATGCTGCATACGCTCGTACGGGGCGCCGAGCAGAGCTTGTTCTACTGTGCGGATCTGGTGCCCGGACGTCCCTGGGTTCATCTGCCGATCACGATGGGCTACGATCGGTTCGCTGAACGCCTGATCGACGAAAAGACCGATTTGTTCTCGAAATTCGCAGCCGAGGGCACCTGGCTTTTCTTCACGCACGACCCTGAGGTCGCAGCTTCGCGCATCGAGCGCGACGCCAACGGCCGCTACGCGCCGAACGAGAATCTGGCAGAAACAGATGCGCTCGATCTCGATTCGCCCCGTGGCGCAAACTGAACGAGGACCGCTGCAAAGCAGCCTGCTAGAGTCGCGCCATGCTGCCAGCATACAAGCAGAGCTTCATCGAGTTCATGGTTCGCTCCAACGTCCTCACCTTCGGGGACTTCGTGACGAAGAGCGGACGAGCAACGCCCTTCTTCATCAACACCGGTCGCTACCGCACGGGTGCGCAACTCGCGGAACTCGGGCGTTATTACGCCGAAGCAATCACGGCGCGCGGAGTCGCGTTCGACTTCTTGTTCGGGCCTGCCTACAAGGGGATCCCGCTCGTCGTTTCAGTAGCCATGACGCTCGCCGCGCGGGGCAACGACGTCCCGTTCTGTTTCAACCGCAAAGAGGCAAAGGATCACGGTGAGGGTGGCAATCTGATCGGGCATCAACCTCAAAACGGAGAACGGGTGCTGTTCGTCGAGGACGTGACGACAGCCGGCACTTCGATCCGCGAGACCGTCCCGCTGCTGCAAAAAGCCGCTACCGTGATCCCCAGTGGCTTGGTCGTTTCGGTCGATCGCATGGAACGCGGGCTGGGCGACAAGAACGCGCTCGACGAATTGAGTGAACAGTTCCAAATGCCGACGTTCGCGATCGTCACGGTCGAAGAAGTGATGGCGCATTTGCGCGGGCGCGAAGTCGATGGCCGCGTCGTGCTGGACGAAACGTTGCACGCCAAGATGCGGGCTTATCGCGAGCAATACGGCGCGCGCTGAAGCGCCACCCTTACCGCACCGACAAACCGATGACATTATCTCGAGAAGTTCTGCAAAGGTTGGGCGTTGCGCTCCTGACACTGGGTTTTGCTTTGGGCTGCGCCACGATGCGCACTCAAGTCGAGATCAAGGCGTCGCCCGAGCACGTGTGGCAAGTCCTGAGCGAGCTCGAGCACTACCCGGAGTGGAATCCCTTCTTCGTGCGAGCTGAAGGAGCGTTGCGCGAAGGCGAGAGCCTGGACGTTACGATGAAGCCCGTGGGCAAAGACGCGCAGGACTTCACGCCCAAAGTGCTGGACGTGAGCCCGAATCATTCCTGGCGTTGGCGCGGGCGCTTGTGGCTCCCCGGACTGTTCGACGGAACCCACCAGTTTCGAATCGACGTCGTCAGCGAGCGCTGCGTACGTTTCACGCAAGAAGAGGACTTCTCGGGTCTGTTCGTGCCTTTCGTCGGTTTCGAGCCGTACCAACAGGGATGGGAAAAGATGAACGCTGCACTCAAACAACGCGCCGAAGCGAAAGAGACGCCCAAGGCTGGGTCCCAATGACCAAGCAGACTTGGCCCGCGCCAGAGCGCAACAAAGATCCAATCCTCGCGGTCCTCGAGAAAGAGTTACCCAGTACGGGGTTGCTACTGGAAGTCGCAAGCGGAACGGGACAGCACGCCGTTCACTTTGCACAGAACCTACCGGCTTGGACGATACAACCGAGCGACTTCGATCCTGAAAACCTGGCCAGCATCAGCGCCTGGGTGGACGAGAGCGCGCTGCCGAATCTAAACGCGCCCATCGCGCTAGACGTTCGCGATGCCGATTGGGGCATAGCTCCGCTGGACGCAATCTTCTGTGCAAACATGGTTCACATCGCGCCTTGGGAGTGCGCGATCGCATTGATCGAGGGGGCGGGGCGGCACCTACGCCAGGGTGGCACTCTCGTGATCTACGGTCCCTTCAAACTCGGTGGCTCACACACGGCGCCGTCCAACGCGGATTTCGATCGAAGTCTGCGCGAACGAAATCCAGACTGGGGAGTGCGCGAGGCAGAAGCCATCGAAGAGTTGGCTGCAGCTTGCTCGCTCATGCCGAGCTCGCGAATCCCAATGCCAGCGAACAACCAATCGCTGATATTTCGCAAGAAGTGATCGCTGCCCTCCGTTCACTCTTGGAAAACACCGGGCCTTAGAGCGTGCAGCGCGGCTCGCGGCAAGAACAGCCCGAGACAGTGGCAGCCCCAAGCGAAGAAGAAGAGCAATGGCTCCCCCAGAACGCCCACGAAGACGGCGACTGGGAACGACCAAACGACCATCCCTATCAGGATGCGTCCACGGGACACGTCTATGTCTCCCAGACTCCGTGCCAACACTGCCCACAGTCTGAGCGTGAGCAGCCTGGGAACGGCGAGCACCAGACCCAATAGGGCGCCGTAGACTCCGCCCAGCGCGGCCGCAAGCAACGGCGCGTCGCCGAGCGAGAAGAACCCACCGCTCGGTCTCATCAATTCGAGCACGCCGAGTTCGAGTGCGCCCGCAAGAGCACTTCCCGGAATCGATGCGATCACCCAACGGAGCAACAAGCGGGAATCGGATTTCTCCACCGTCAACTCAGAGCACTCGGGTGACGGTACCGGCGTTCTGGCAAGATCTCGAGGATCTCGCCATCCGCGACGCGGCGCACTCGTTGCTGTTCTAGCCAGCGCTTGCGCCCAAACCAACGCTCGACTTCGACGACGCGAGTTTCGACGTAGTGATCCGCTTCTGTGTCGTCAGCGGGTAAACGGCGCCAATCGCGCAATTCGGGCGGCAATTGCGCCCTTGGCTTCAGCTCGAGGCGCATGAACAAGTTCAAGGCCAGCGAAAAGCCGAGCAGGATCGCAACCCCTAGCCACTTCAACCAAGTTCACCCAAGCGGCGCGCAGCTTGGCCGAGCAATTCGCGGACCGTAGCCTCGGCGTTGCGGTGCTGTTCATGTCGCTGCGTGAGCTCGTTGAAGGCGGCCGTCAACTGTTGCAATTGCTGGTCACCAGCTTGCTTGCCGCGCTGCAAGCGCTCGTTCTGCTCTTCGAGACTTGCGAGCTCCTTCTCTGCATCGTTGAGATCGGCCTGCAAATCGTCACCCCGTCGCGTCGCATCGGCGAGCTTCCCCGTGAGCTCCGTGCCTTGGGCCTCGGTTTGTTCGAGCTTGGCGCGCAGGTTCTTGTGCTCAGTGCCGAGTTCCTCGTGCTCCAAGTTGAGCTGCTCGAGATCCTCGAGCGCCTTCTCCAACTTGCGCTTGTAACTGTCGGCGCGTTTGGTCGCTTGCTCGCGGTCTTGGCTCATCGCCTGCACCGCCCGGTCGGCGGCATTGGCGCGCTTCTCGGTTTCGACGATCTGCTCCCGTGCTTCCGTGTTGCGGCGCTCCAGTTCGAGCAGGCTGTCGTTTGCCGCTAACAACTCCTTGTCACGTCGAGTGAGCTGATCCTTGAGATCGATGATCTCTTTGTCCTTCTTGTTCAGCGCCTCTCGGAGATCGAGAATCTCTCGCGCGCGCGCCGAGCCGCTGGCTTCCTTGGTGCGCGCCGCGTCGAGCTCTTGGTAGACGGCTTCCAATTTGGCGCGCGTCTCGGCCAGAGTCTGTTCCAGCTCCGACATGCGCTCGGGCGCGTGATCGGGGGCCGAGGGCTCGGAAATCATGGGGACGCGCGCTGCGCCGGGTATCGCTTCCACGTTGGGGAAGCCCGAGCGACGGCGTGTGCTGCGTGAACTGCGCCGCGCATCGCCGTTGAGCAGAAGCTCACCGTTCACTTCCATGGGCAAGTGATTCGGGGGAGGGGGTGCGCTGAGAGCCGGTCTGGCAGTTGGATTCGGGCGCGCGGACGCCGGTGCGGAGGCTTCCGCCGGGGGGCGCGATCCAGGTGAACTCTGCGGCCCCAAACCCGGCGCGACCGAGCCCGGCGGCAGCGAACTGCGCAGGCCGCTGCCAGGCGGCACGGCCGGGGGCGCGCTGCGCGGCGCAGAGGCCGGAGCTTGCTGCATCAAAGCGCCGAACACCTCTTCGGTGAGCTCGTTCATCACGCGTTCGGAGGGTCGCGCTGCGCTCGTGGCCTCGGCCGGAATCGGGTTGTCGAACTCGCTCGGCGACAGATCGGGCGCCACTTCGGAGCCCACCTCGTCGAGTTCGTCCATGTCTTCGACTTCGAGTTCATCTCCCGCGGCTACAGCGTGGACAGGCGCCGCATTGCCGTTGAGGTTGATGAACTTCCCGACGCGGCCGATCATCTCCTCGAAGCTGATGGGCTTGTGAACGTAATCCTGAGCCCGCTTCTTCGTGAGGTTGCGATGCTGTTGAAAGGTCTCTTCCGAAGCGTTCGCGCTCATGATGATGACCGGCACGTTTTCGAGCACCGGATCGCGCTTGAGGCGATTGCACACCGAGAAGCCGTTCATCTTCGGCAGCTCGGTGCAGAGCAAGATCAGATCGGGCGGCTTAGCCGTAGCCTGTTCCAAGCCCTGGTTCGCGTCCGAAACGATGTCGACGTTGCACCCATGCTTGACCAGCTCACCGCGCAAGCCGTGAGCAAACTCCATATCGCTTTCGAAGATCAGAACGCCCGACATATCTGCATCACTCAAATCAAGTTCCCAAGTTTACAGGAATTTTCGGTGGTGCAAGCGGCGAGCAATGCTTCAATGAGTACAGCGTATGGGCTACTCGGGTGAGCTCCTACCGCGACTTGCCTTCTCCGCATGGCCGCTGACTCCCGCGCGCGCCGCCAACACTCCGAGCACATCGGCAATCGAGACGTCGCGCAGACGCAGACCGACGAGCAGGTGATAGATGACGTCCGCGGCTTCGCTCGCAACGCGCTCGCTAGTCTCACTGGCGAGGGCCTCCCCGAGTTCGCCCGCTTCCTCGCGCAACTTGGCTGCAATTTTGCTGGCGCCGGCGTCGAGCAGCGACCGGGTATAACTGCGCTCCCCCGTCGAGCGCTTTTGCCGATCCAGGATCTCTCGCTCCAATTCTGCGAGGAAGGTGGCGGGGGGTTTGCCTTCGAGAGACGCGGTGCCTTCAATAGGTGCCGCGTCAGCCGGGCTGCGTGTCTCTGAGGACTCCGAGCCACCCGATACCCCACGGAAGAAACAGGTGGGCCGACCTGTATGGCAAGCGGGACCCGCGGGGCGCACGCGCAACAGCAGGGTGTCCGCGTCGCAGTCCGCGTGCATCGACGCGACGTGCAGAAAGTGCCCACTCGTCTCGCCCTTCACCCACGCGCGGCCGCGTGAACGACTGAAGAACGTGGCCTTGCCGGTGTCCAAGGTGGCCTGCACGGCGGCGCGGTCCATCCAAGCCACCATCAAGATGTCGCCGTTGACGAGATCTTGAGCGATGGCCGGGATGAGCCCGTTCGCATCGAACTTCAGATCGACGACCGCCACTGGCATCGGCGAACTCGAATCCGTCAAGAGGCTCCCTTGACCATCAACGGAACCGTGAGCGCTTGCTTCTCGACCAGGCAACGGTCGTCCGTGCACACCGAGAAAGACAACTCACCCGCCAAGGTCAAATTGCCTGCCTGAGTAGCCGTGAACCCGACGTTCATCGTGGCTTCCGTGGGCGTGATGTTCATACCTCGCGCGACGGCTTCGTTGAACTGCAGGTTCGCCCCGGGCGTGGGTGTGAACTTGTAGGGATACTTCTCGTTGCAGTGAAAGGGCGACGTCGCCTTGAGCACGACCTTCACACTGGCGGCCTTGCCCACTTCGAACGGCCCTTGCGCCTCCAAGTGAACATCGAAGCCTTCCCCCTGCGCCGCTGGGCCAGAAACGGTCGCAGCACCAGCACCCGAGCCGCCGCTGGCCACGCTACCCGCCGCGCTTGCAGCGGAAGCGCCAGCAGACACACTCGGATTGCCCAACAGCCGGGCGCTGACTGCGGCCGCCGTCGAGCCAACTGCGCCGACCTCTTTGGCCGCGGTGCCGTTCTGTGCGCCGGGCGTGGCGCCCAAGTTACTATCCCTAGTTAGGCTCACGACGGCGGGCGGATTTGCCGGACCACTACCTGTGTCGGTAGCAGTCGGCTTCGCCGTATTGCAAGCGAACGCCAAGCACGCGACGGACCCCAATTCGACAAAACGCTGACGCATCATGCTCACCCCTGAGTCGAACTCTGCAAGAAGCCGCTGCGGCGCTTGGCGACCGATGCCAAGAGCGCGTCCATCGCTTCGGAAAAAGAGCGCAAGCCCTCGTCGAGCAACTGTTCACAGACCGCGTCCAAATCGACCCCGACCTTGGCCAAATCAGCGAGCTCACGCGCGGCGACGTCGCGACCGGCACTGAGCGCGTCCTTCGGTTTGCCGTGATCTTGATAGGCGGTCAACGTCTCGGGCGGCACGGTGTTCACCGTGTCGCGTCCGACCAGCTCATCGACGTACAGGGTGTCCGGGTATGCGGGATTCTTCGTGCTCGTCGACGCCCAGAGCAAGCGCTGTGCGCGTGCACCTTTGGCGGTCAGCGCTGCGAAGCGCGGACTCTTGAAGAGGCGCTCGAACTCGATGTACGCGAGCTTGGCGTTGGCGATCGCTGCTTTGCCGAGCAGGCTCTTCGGATCGATGCCCCCCGTGGTCGAAGCTTTGTTGAGCAACCCGTCCACGGCGCTATCGATGCGGCTGACGAAGAAGCTCGCGACCGAGGCGATGCGCGCCAAGTTCAGACCCTTGGCCTGCGCTTGCTCGAGTCCCTTGATGTACGCCTCGGCAACTTCGACGTAACGCACGCGTGAGAAGATCAACGTGACGTTGACCGAAATGCCCGAACCGACCAGTTCGCTGATCGCGTCGAGCCCGGCACGCGTGGCAGGCACCTTGATCATCAAGTTGTCGCGCGCAACCCGCTGCACGAGTTCGCGCGCTTCTTTCACCGTCTCGCCGAGGTCGTGCGCGGCACGCGGCTGCACCTCGAGGCTGACGTAGCCATCAGCGGCGTTGGACTCGTCGTAAACCGAGCGCAGCTGGTCGGCAGCTTGTTGAATGTCTGCGATGGCGAGCGCCAAGTAGATCTCTTCTGCGCTCTTGCCCTCTTGGGCCAAGCGCTTGAGGCTACCGTCGTACTCGTTGGAGCCACCGATCGATTTGTTGAAGATCGAAGGATTGCTCGTGCAACCGCGCACGCCGGCAGAAACCAAACGCGCAAAGTCGCCATTTTCGAGCGAGCTTCGCTTCACGTTGTCGTACCAAATGCTTTGACCAAACTCGAAATAGGTGCGTTGCGCGGGGGTGAGCATCGACGGATCTCCGAAACGGATTTTTGGAAAAATACGGGGGACAATTAAGGCCAAATCGTGCGCTCGGCAATCCAAGCGTGCGCGGCGATTGGCGACAGCAGCGCCCGGAGGCGGGAACCGCTGGCGTCCAAACGGGACACCAGCCTGGATAACAGCCTCAGCGACTGCAGCCTACTGGATTACGACTTGCTTGCGCACCGTGATGCGATCGCCGCCGAACGGCGGCACGCTGGCTTGGCGCATTTTGGACGCAATGCAGCCGCCGGTCACGGTTCCAGCAAAGGGCGGGCCGCTCACGTTCGCATTAATGGCACGCCCCGAGTTCGCGAACGTGACGGTCACCGCCGCCACGCCGCTCGGATCACTGCCCTGCCGGCAGCTCGACGCTGCAGACGCGGCTTTCGTCAGGGCTGCCGACGCCGCCGCGGTATCAAAGGGAGCATCACTCGCGGGTGGGCTAGGCGGACGCGGATCTATCGCGGGTTTCTCCGTCTCCGGCGGCTTCGTTCCGCCCGTCGGCGCTTCAGGGGCAGGGCGCGACGCCCAATTGCCACGCGGCTTGCCACCAGCCGGCGGGGTCGCTGCGGCGGCACCCGGCGTCTCGTCTTTCGAGCCGGTTGCGGGTTCTGGGTTAGAGGCTGCAGCTGCTGCGGCGCTCTTGCTCGTCGACTCGGGCTCGGCTTTTGCCGTCACTTCTGCAGCATTGGAGTTGGCCGCTGGCGTCTCGACCGCAGGCTTCGCGCCCTTCTCGCCCAGCGTGGTCGGCGCGGGCCCGGCGGACTGTCGGCCCATGTAGAACATGCCGGCGCCCAGGCCCGCGAGCAGCAAAATGGCCGCGACGACTTTGCCGAAGCCCCCACGCTTCGGGCGCGGCGTAACGAACGTGTCGTCACCCAACGCGGCGTGTGGTGGCAGCGAGCCCAGCGGTTGTACGAGCGGGACCGGCGCGGCGGGTACCGGACTCACTGGGGTCTCGCGTCCCATGGGCCGCGGCGGGTGTGGGGCATGGGGCGCGTGCGGCGCCTGCGGGGCGCGCACCGGTGCGTGCATTGGGCTAACGACTTGAATCTGCGGCGCGGGCAGTGACGGCTCGTTCAGAATCGATTCGCTCGCCCGCTCGCTGGTGCGCGTACGGCGCTCCTGCACCTTGCGACCCGCGGGCGCGTTCTGAATGACAATCTGTGGTTCGGGCGGGTTCGAATCGATTTGGAAGATCCCGCGTGGCGCGCTCGGCGAATCCATGGGCGGCAAGAAAGCGACCACGGACTCGAGTGCCTCCGGTGGAAGCGAAACCACGGAATCGTGATGCAACGAGATCGTCGGCTCCTGATCCCAGGACTCGGGTCCATCATCGGCGGGATCGGGAAGCGGTTGGGGTTTGGCCTGTCGCTCATCGCGATAGCCGGCGTTCAAGGGACTGCCACTGCTGCGATCGAGATCCGCAACCTTGGGGCTCGGCATTGCATGCGATAACCCACGGGCACTAGGGCCATTGGCGCCGTGAGCACTGGCGCCGTGAGCACTGGCGCCATGAGCACTGGCACTCAGCGCACCAGCGCCGCGACCCAACGCCCCGTGGCCAACGGCACCGCCGCCGACCAACGGTTGCGCGCCGGTAATGCCGAACGCCGGTTGCCCGCCGGTGCCGAGCAGTGTGCTTCGGTGTTGAACCGCAACCGCTTGGGGGGACAGCTGCTGATTGGGATGAGGGGCACGCAACGAGCTCCCCCCCGGCGGATGGGAAAGATTGGGTTGCGCTGCCGTAGACGCGTTCGGACCCGGCAACGGCGGGCCAGCTTTGGCCGCGCCCGCCTGAAAGCCGCCCATGACGGTGCGACGCTTATCGGCGCGGGGCCCCGCGAGTCGCTCCAGCTCTTGGCGCAAGGACGGGATCTCCGCGATCGCTTGCCACTCCGGCATGCCGTCGCGCCAAACGATGGTCTCCATCGTGATCTCGCCGGCACCCAGCGCGCGCTGGATGTCCTGGGAGGTCATCTCCCGATCGTCATCCTCGGCATAACTGACCAACCACACCACGGACTGCAAACCTGTGTCTGGCGGCGCTTGATTGGCGGGGCGCGTGGGTACTTCTTGCATGACGACCTGACGACGTTCTGTTCCGAAGGGCAGCTTTGAGCAAACCCCAAACCTCGGCCGCAGCTTTGGCTGCTGCAGCCTACACAATCCCGAGCAGCTCCGCACTGGAACGTAGCGACGGACGGCCCAATGTCCAAACGTTCAGAGCGCTGGCCGCGTGCCAGCGCATTCGACCTACGCGCCCCCACCCCTGCCCTGCTCGGCGTTTCAACCAGAGTCAATCAATGCGCCGCGCCCTGCAGCAGCCCCGCGCAGCGGTTCGCGCTCACTTCGCCTTCGCTTCCCGCTCGGCCGACTTCGCCAAATCCACCGCGCGCCACAGGTACCAACTCGCAACACTACGAAACGGGCGCCAGCGCTCACCGCGTTGCGCCAGCCGATCGCGCGTGACGGGTTCACGCGATGGGAAAGTCAAGGCGAACCCCTTCTGGATGCCGTAGTCACCCAGCGGTAACACGTCGGGGCGACCGAGCCGAAACATCAAGAGCATCTCGACCGTCCAACGCCCGATGCCTTTGACCCGCGTCACGCTCCCGATGATGTCCTCATCCGACATTGTCGGCAGATCCGCCAGCTTGGGCAATTCTCCCGCGCTCGTCCGCGTTGCCAAGTCACGCAGCGCGGCGGCCTTGGAGCGCGATAACCCACAACCCAACAAGTCGGGCTCGGGAAGCACGAGCAGGCGTTCGGGGTCGAACGCCGCGATGCCGCCCTTGAACTGCGCGCACACACGTCCAAAAATCGTAGCCGCGGCTTTACCCGTGAGTTGCTGATAGACGATGGCTTGAGCCAACGCCACGAACAGGCTCGTCGTAGTTTCGAGTTGCAGGCCGTACGGACCGACACGCTCGATCAGCTTCGCCAACTTCGGGTCGCTTGCGCTCAAGTGCTCGACCGCACGCTCGACGTCGAAGTCGAAGCCGTTGGACGCACTCGCGCTGAAAGCTTGTTTCTTCGCTGCCTCAGGAGCGATTCCGGCTGCACCGACGCCTTCGATCTCGAGCAAACGCTGCTTGGTGCGAACACCGCCCGGAGCAGAGAATCCGCCGGGCTTGCCGCCTGCGGCTAACACCCGGTGACAAGGCACGATCAAAGCTACGGGGTTTCGACCCAACGCTTGCCCTACCGCACGCGAGGCTTTGGGCGATCCCAACTTGTGCGCGACTTCGCCATAAGACATGGTCTGCCCCGGACCCAAGCTGCGCGCCACCTCGTACACCTTGCGGTAAAAAGGCGAGACGCGCGACAAATCGAGCTTCACGTCCGACAGATCGCGCGGCTCACCTGCCACCAGCGCAACGACGGCCGCGATCGCGCGTCGAACGTCCGACGGGAGCTTCGTCGCCAGCGTGGCTTCGTCTTTGGTGGCCACGCGCTCGAGCAGCGTCCGCGCAGTGGCTTCGTCGTTGGCCTCGGGAAGCTGCAAGGCGCAAATGCCAGCGCTGGTCCATGCGATCGCACAGCGGCCGATCGCCGTGTCGAAAAGTGCGTAGCGGATCGGGCTCACGCCGAGGCTGTACCACCAAATCTGCAGCCGAGAAAGCGCGCTCGCTCCTGGCGCCGCTCTACCGCGAAGGGCCGCCTGGCGTCGCGACTCTCGGGGGCTCACGGGTACTCGGGCTTGCCACCCTTCCACGCAATCGGGTAGCGCGCGCACGCTCCGAGGCCATCAGTCATGCCGCTAGGATAACAGCCCGACGGCGCGTACATACCGTAGGGATCGAAAAAGTACCATTGATCGTCTTTGGGATCCCGCCGCGCAAAGAATATGTGCAAGTGAGTGTTGGGGCCTTTGCCCCCCGTACCCACGGGGGATGACCAGTCTTTGGGCATACAGCCGCAGCCGCCGGGCCCGGTCGACCCCGCATGCGCGATCACGTCCCCGGCGTTGACGGTCTTGCCCAGAAGATCCGCTGCGATCAGATCGCTGCCCGAGCCCCAGCGCGCGACGTTCAGCTTGCCCGAACCGTCCTTCAGGCAGCCCGAATCCTTCAAGTACTTCTCATAGTGGTCATTGGCTAACGGCTCGTCCAAGGTCGAAAGCCAAGCTGCCGTGTTCCAGGCTTCGGTACAATCGTGCTTGGGGCCATTTCGAAGATGCATGTAGATGGTTCGATAGGCATCTTTGACGCCCCCCGCGTCGTGACTGATGACCACGGTATTGCCCGACCACTGATCCCAACCGACGTGAATCACCGTGCCGGGGGCGGCAGCACGAACCGTGAAGTTGCCTGCTCCAGGGCGGCTGTAGTCGATCGCGTGATGCCACGATCCGGCGCTGTAGAGCCAACCATTGTGCTGCAAGTCGCTGTCCGAGAACGGCAGCGTGAAGATCGCGTCACGCGCGTCGAGCGCGGAAAGCCGTGCATAGCGGTCGCTCGCGGTGGTGTCGACGGGCTGATGGTAGATCACATTGCTGCCGCTGATTACCGTCGAAGGGCAGGTTCCAGGCTTTCCGGCGCAGTGCGTCTTCGTCGTGGTGATGCCGTAATCGTAGCGGCAATCCGTCTCGGGACTGCCTTCGCAGCCGGGCATCACGACTTGATTCAGACACTCCGCCGGGCACGTCGAAGGGTAAGCTTCGACGTCCACCAAGCTCATGTTTTGGGCGTCTTGTTGGTGCCACATCGACGAGAAATTCTCCCAATCGACGCCGATCCAGGCCGCTTCTTCCCAGCCGCCTGCGCGGAAAATCCCGGCCCACATCCGCTTCTTGCCGTCCATGTAGGTCTCGAAGTCGGTGATGCGTAGGCCGGCCTTGGTGAACTCTCCCCATTTACCGATGAACGAGTTCCAGTCAGCGGTAACCCAAGCCGCGTTGCCGTCACTGCCCTCGCGAAAGATGCCCGCGTATTGAACGCTGCCGCCGGGCAAGGGCAGTGCCTCGAAATCACGCATGCGCAGATTCTGTTTGCCCAGTTCATCCCATTTGCTGGTGAAGTTTTGCCAATCACTCACGATCCAAGCTGCGTGCGCACCACCAGCCTCGTGAAAAATGCCCGCGTAAACTTGATTGCCACCCTCGAACCAGGACTCGTAATCGTCCATGCGCAGGCCCTGATTCTCGAAGCTCGCCCATTGGGCGCTGAAATCCTTCCAGTCGGACGTGATCCACGCGGCGTTGCCCCCGCCGCCCTTCTTGAACAGTCCCGCGTAGACCGACTTGCTGCCGATCGTGAACCGCTCGAAGTCGTCCAGCAAGAAGCCATCCTTACCATTCGAATCCCACTTGCTTGTAAACTCGTCCCAATCCATGCTGAACCACGCGCGTCGCGCTTCGGAGACTTTGCGGAACAGCCCTGCATAGAGATTGTCGTCAGCACTGAAGCCCTCGGGTAAGACGATGGGCTTCTTGGGCGAGAGCTTGCCGCCGAGCGAGTCGTAGATCGCGAGCTTCGTCGTGCTTACCATCTGGAGGCGGTGCGGCCCGAAGCTGTTGCTGCCTCCGGTCTTACCTGCAACGCTGCGATCGAGCGTGGCGCCCTTGTATGTGCCGCGACTAGCAGAAACCGCGGGCGCGTTCACTTTACGCAGCACGGCGCCCGGGTTCACTACCGCGACGCTCTTCTGCGCCGGAGGCTGCGGCTTCTGCTCGCTGGTCTTGGCCCGAGCGCGCGGCTTGGCGGTGGCGCTGGGCTCTTGGAGCACTCCCCAGACGCCGATTGCCAGCAGTAACCCAACGCCACCAGTGCCGGTGCGCATTCCCCATTTCGAATGACCCATGTCGAAGCCTCCCGGATGCATGCTAAGAGATCCAAGCCGCGCCGTGAACCCTGCGTGACGCTGCAGCCCCAACTCAGTGGTAGTATGGGGTCGCAGGGCGGCCCTTCACCCACCCAAGACGGGCCCGCCAACCCTCGGCTTTCCAGGTCTTTTGGCGCCGTGTTCTCGGGGCACCGCCGTTGTGTTATCCCCATTGCCGCATGCGCTTGGCAGAGTTGTTGGGCACGCTTTCGATCGCCGCCGACACGGGGATGGGTATGCCTCCCGATCACGGCATCCGCTGCGCCTCGCTCGCCGCCCGCTTGGGCGAACTTGGGGGCCTGACGCCGCAGCAACGCCAGGAGGCGTTCTACTTGTCGCTGATGCGCTTCGTGGGGTGCACCGCGGATTCGGACATCGCCAGCGACGTCATGGGTGACGAGGTCCGGGTACGCGGTGCGTTGCACGGCGTGGATTGGGTGTCGCCCTTCGAGTTCCTACCCGGTGTGGCGCGCGCGCTCGGTGCTGGCAAGAACCTGCGCGGAGCCGTAGCGCTGGTGCGAGCTCTGGCGAAGATGCCGAGACTGATGAACGGCGCGCGATCGCACTGCGAAGTGGGCGACCGTTTGGCGGGTGAGATCGGCTTCGACGCGAGCTTTCGAGCGGCGCTCTTGCAGTCGTTCGAGCGTTGGGACGGCCGAGGCTGGCCCGCGAAGACCGCTGGCAACACAATCGCCCTGAGCATGCGAGTGACGCAAGTGGCCGAAGCGCTCGAAATCGGAGAGCACACGCGCCCCGAGGACCCGACGTGGCTGCTCCGCAAACGCAGCGGCACGGCGTTGGACCCCGATTTGGTAAGGCAGGCGCTCGAACAAAAGGCGGAACTTTGCCGTGTGTTACAAGTGAACTCCCCTTGGCAAACGCTGCTGGACTCGGAACCAGCAGAGCCGTGGTTCGCTACCGAGGAGCAAGTGGACCGTGTGTTGAGCGCGATGGCCGACTTTGCGGATCTCAAGTCGAACTACACGCGTGGGCACTCGCGGGCCGTGGCGGAGCTCGCTGCCGCAACGGCGCTGCGACTTGGGCTCGCGCCCCAAACTGCCCTATTGGCGCGCCGCGCCGGCCTCTTGCACGACATCGGCCGTGTCGTGGTGAGCGCGGGGATCTGGGACAAGCCCGCTCGGTTGACGGACGCCGAGCGCGAATCGGTGCGCCTGCACACCTACGCGGGTGAGCGCATTTTGGCGCGCTCGAGAGCGCTGGCCACGATCTCGGAAGTCGCGGTCTCGGCGCACGAACGCGTAGATGGCTCTGGTTATCATCGACGCGTGGCGGGAGACGCCTGCGTGGCAGCCGCGCGAGTCTTGGCCGCGGCTGACGTGTATTGCGCCTTGACCGAGCAGCGCCCCCAACGCGCAGCCTTCACGCCTCGGGTCGCGGCGCAAATGCTCGAGGAAATGGCGACCCGTCGAGCACTGTGCCCAGACGCCGTAGCTGCAGTGTTGCAAGTTACCGGACAGGCACCCCCAACCCCAAATCGCCAGGGCAGCACAGCCACGAATTCAGAGTCGGCAGCAACGCATTCGAAGGCAGCCGACGTGCTCACGCAAAGAGAAGTCGAAGTACTGGCCCTGGTCACGCGCGGGATGACGAACAAGGAAATCGCAAGTGCGCTGCAGATTTCGGTGAAGACCGCGGGGCGGCATTTGGAAAACGTGTTCGCCAAGCTCGGTGTCACGACGCGCTCGGCGGCTGCGGTCTGGGCGATGCAGAACGGCGTCGCGGGTAAACACTGAGCCTCGGCATGGGCATGGGGTATTTGCCCGATGGTTGGCGCGCCTCACGCGGGTTAAGCCTCGAGCATGAGCAACGCCAAAACCATCGCCGACCGTTTCTGGAACCTGTTCAAAGCGGGCAACTTTGCCGAACTCGAAGCGCTGATGCACCCGGAATGCCACTTCAAAATGCCCGGCATCGAGCTGCGCGACCGAGCCGCCGTGATTCAGATGTTACGGGCATACATCACTGCCTTTCCCGACTTGACGCACGATATCGTCAACTTCGTGGGCGACGACGAGAGCGTGGCCGAAGAACTGGTCGTCACAGGCACACAGACCGGGCCCATGCAGACTCCACAAGGCGTCGTGCCGCCGACCGGTAAACGCGTGGTTTGGGAATCCTGCGACTACATCCGGGTGCGGCAAGGCAAACTGACGTCGTGGCACGTCTATCACGACCCGCTGCCCTTCTTGTCTGCGCTGGGTCTGGTCAAGGCGTAAACCTTTACCAGTTAAGGGCGCTCCGCTGACATCATTGACGGTATTGGGGCGCCGCCGCAAAGGCTTTACCCAAGGCCGTCATCTCGTTCGAGTCGTACAACTCGTTGTACGTATTCCAGGGATACCACGCGTAACGTTCGACCAGCGGATGGTTCGACAGCATGGGGATCGCGCCAGCGAAGAAGTCGAGCAGGGTCTGTTCGTCGGGATTGCTCGAACCCATGCAACCGAACTCGGTGATCCACACGGGGAGCCCCCATTGAGAGGCCCAATTGACGGCGCCTTCGAGCGAGCCGGCGGTGCACGAGCCCTTGTTCCATCCGTACCAATGCATGGCGATGAAATCGACGCGCAGCCCTTTGTCATTCACCTCAGTCATGAAATCTTCGAGCCATTTGCGACCGTCGTCCGAAACCGCAGGACTGCCGACGCGGATGTTCGGATCGCTCGTCAAATCGGGCCACAGCGCGATCGCATCGTCGACGGACAGGTTCGCTTGGTCCGACTTGTTGGGCTCGTTGAAGCCCAGCACCGTCGTGTGCCCTGCTTGGCCAATGCTGCGTACCGCGCTGGCGACGTCACCCGAACCCCACACCATCGGCACGAAGTACGGATCGTCGCAATCGGTGCTCTCGGGTGTAGTGCCCCAGTTGTAACACCAGGTCGCGCCCAAAGCAGTGAGCTGATCCTTCGGAGAATTTGCGACGCCCTTGTACGGCCCGTCACTCGAAACCGCGGGTTCAATTGGTTCACCTGGAGCGCAAGAAACACTCACTGCCAAGCGTTTCGTAGTTCCACGGCAGGGATCGCTGAAAGTGCCATTGGCTGCGGTTACACTGCACGTGGCTCTGCCGACGCAGCGCATTTCGACCGTATCCACGCTGGTCGCGGCATCGCAGTCACCGAGCGCAAAGCTCCCACAATCGCCCGTAGGGGTGCCGTAACTTGCGAAATCGAC
>DATAHU010000240.1:0-42418 GCA_036263015.1 Polyangiaceae bacterium
GCGGATCACTTCGCGCTCCTGGACAAGGTGTCCAGAGGGGTACAACGTCGCGTGGCGTTCGGCCAGCGCCAAGGCACGCGCTGGGTCAGAGCGCAACAGCGTCTGTGCTCGCTCGAGCAATGACGCTTCGCTCGGCAGTGCCTTTGACGCCTCGGCAGGGCCACGTGCGTCGTTGCGCGCGCTGGTTGCGATTGGCGTCGAAGCGAGCGCGGGCGCCGTGATTTCCTCGGGGCTAGGTTCCGCTCGTGCTGGGTCTGGTTGTTCGGCCCGCTGTTGCGTGGGGGCAGCGGCCATTGGCGTTGTCGCTCTGGGTTGTGACTCCGTCGACCCCGACTGATCGATCGCCTCGCTCGAGGCCACCCACCACACCCCGGCGCCGGCCAAGCCGAGCCCAACCGCGCCAATCTTCGCGATCAGAGCGACCTTGGCCGCACTGATTGTTCCGCTCGTCGAGGTCCCGGTGCTCGCACCTTGGCTCGTCCCGCTGATCGGCCCTGGCACGTGCGGGGTGAACAGGCCCATCGCGGCTAGCTCAGTTGTCGAGGGCAGATCGTTGCGCGCCTGGCGCAGCAAGTCTTGTAGCTCGCGGGGTGCCCCGGACCCTTCGGCGCTCCAGCGCTTGGGATCTTCTTTGGCGTTCATGCCACGCCCCTTTCATCCTTGGCGCTGGTCGCGGAAACTCCAGCCTCCGAATGCTCGGGGCTCTCTGGCTCGTCGCCACGCAAGGCCTCCACCAGCGTCGCGCGCGCAGCGTGCAGACGCGAATAGGCAGTCTGCAACGGACATTCCAGGACCTCGGCCACGCGCTTCATCTCGAGCCCTTCGATCTCGTACAGCACGAACACATCGCGCTTGTCCCCGTCGAGTCTATCTAGTGCATGTAAGAGTTGGGAACGTGCTTCGAGTTGGGCCACGCCGCCCAGCTCGGACGGCGCCGGTTCAGCAAACTCGCTCTGTACGCGCTCGTGTCGCACGCTCGCCTTCTTTCGATAGTCCGAGGCAGCGCGTTGGCAAATGCGATATAGCCATGTGCGCACACTGGAGCGCTGCTCGAACTCCGGCAGTTTGCGATGCACGACAATCAGTACCTCTTGTGCGATGTCCGGCACATCTCGCTCTGGCACGCCGAAGTAGCGCAGCGCCCGCACCAAGTACGGCGCTTCATTGCGACACACCTCGTCGAAATCGAGAGCGTCGCTTCGGGGCGTTGGCCGTTGAGCGGTCATGGTGCAAGCGTACGCACAAAGCACAGCATTGAGGGGAGCCGGCTCGACGAAATTATCATCCGCCCAACAAACTGTCGCGAAAGCTCGCGAAACGCACGCTCTAGAATTCTGCGCCGATGCCAAACCTGGCGGAACCGAGCACTCGGGACATCGAAAACACGGAATGGCGACTGGCGTCTTCGAATACGACGAAGTCCGCGGGCCCAAACGGGGTGCGTGCAGAGCCCCCAAGGTGTGCGCGCAGCCAAGCATTCAGCTCGAATTCGAGCTCGAGCGCGAGACCGCCACTGCCGAGCCACACGCTCTTCGTCTGATTGGTCGAGAAATCGTGTCCGCCCGCCCTCAGGTGGTCGATTCCCATCACCACTCCGACGTGCGCTCCGAGAGCTCCTGCGCGCCATCCCATGGGGTAGGCGTACAGCTCGGCGCTTTGGCGAGCCAAGTCGAGGCTACCCCCCGAGCGCTCGCTCGAAACCGGTCGCCAGAACAACACGCCGAGATCGAACTGGAGTTGCTCACCGCGCGCGCTGCGCGCAAACACACCGACGCCCAAATCGGTACTCGGCGCCCAGCCCCAAGCGCCGTCCAGTGTGGCAAACGAGCTCCAGCGCCAGGCGCCTCGGCTGCGCTCGGCCGGCCGTTGGTCGCTCACTGAGGGTTGTTGGTGAACAGTTGGTGACTGCGCGAGGGTCGGCTTCTTCGGCAGATTTTCGGCCGTTACCGGGTGTTGGACTGGCGCGTCGGTCTTGGTCGTCCCGTTCGCGGTGTCGTTCGAGTTCGGCGTTCGTGCGGCTCCAGTTTGATCGGTGGGTGGCGTTGTTCCCGCAGAATTCTCGGCAGTTTCATTGGTGAGTTCGCTTTGGGGCTCGCGCCGCTCGGCAATCTCGTCTGCGCTGAAATCGAGCATGAGTGTCAGCGCCAGCACCACGGAAGCCTCCAGCTCCGCGCAGCTTTCCGCGCTGAGATCGCGATGCCCGATGCGGGCCCCCGTGGCCGTCTCTTCGAGTCGGAAGCGCGCTACTTTGTGCGCGTCATCGACGTCCCAATACAGCGTGACCTCGGCGTCTGGCTGCTCGAGAGTAAACACCTCGCGTTTCAAACGCTTGTTCGTTCCTGCGATGATTGCCCCCTTGGGAACGCAGCTCGACGCTCCTGCGCTGGCTGTGGGGCGTAGGCGCACACGAACGGGATTGGCCGCAAACGACTCGTGTGGCCCGAGCAACGCACAAATTGTGGTCGCGGCACCCAAAGCCATGAGAATTCGGGGTAATGGGCGCGCGGGGCGCATCGACGTCACGTTACCCCGCGGGGGCGCTTTTTTCACCAATTGGGATCGCCGTTGATAATCGCGGATGGGGCTAACCACTATGGGGGTGGAATGGCCCTGTTGGAGATGATGATGACTCTATCGCACCGACGTACTACCCGCGCTAGGGCCCTGATTGGGGCCGGAACAACGCTGCTGCCGCTCGTCATCGCCTTGAGTGGCTGCGGTGCCGAATCGACCGGCGATTCAATGGGTTCATCGAATGCCCAAGTCGGCGATGCCGCGTCTGCTGGACCGACGCGTGATGCTGGGCCCAGTGCAGAAGGCGCCACTGGGGATCAAAACGGGACGCAGGGGGACTCGACTGGCTCCGGATCCGACGATTCCGAACAGGGCAGTGTCGATGGCTCGGGCACTACGTCCGACGACGCGAGCGGCCCAGACGTATTCATTCCGGCGGGGCCCGCCACGATCACCGACGGCGGCGTGTCAGCGCCTGTTGCTCCTTTGCCGAAAGGGGTGACCATTCAGGTGGATCCCTCGACGGATGGTGGCATCCAAATCCTGTGCAACGGCGCACCCTGCGCTTGCAGCGACGGGGAAGACAACGACGGCGATGGCTTGGTCGACGGCCAAGACAGTGAATGCACGGGCCCATTCGACGGCGACGAGGCGACATTTTCGACAGGCATTCCTGGCGACAACAGAGATCCGAAGTGGCAGGACTGCTTCTTCGACGGCAATTCGGGGGCCGGCGACGATGGTTGTCGCTACCACACCGATTGCTTGACGGGTGACTTGCCCCCCGACGATCCCAAATGCACGGTCACCGATCAATGCCGCGACCTGTGCGAGCCGCTCACGCCGCCCGGTTGCGATTGCTTCGGCTGTTGTGAGGTGCACACCGGATCCGAAACTCTGCACATCGTCGTCTCGGATAGCTGCAGCATGGAGCGCATCGACGACGAGCAAGCCTGTCCCCGTTGCGAGCCGACGACCATTTGCGACAACGAGTGCGGTCCGTGCGAAATCTGCATCGGCCAAACCATCGATGACTTGCCGGCGAGTTGCTTCGAGACTCCGAACGTGCCGAACCCGCCCACTGGCTCGGGCGGCTCGCCCTCGATCGGGGACGGCGACTCTGGAGCGCCACCCAGTGGCGGAGGCGGCGGAAACGGTGATGGCTCGGGCGGCGCTCCGAGCACGCCGCCGGACGGACAAGGCGGTGGTCCGTCGAGCGAACCGCCTTCGCCCCCGATGAACGTTTGCGACAATGGCGCGACGCCGTGCACGACCTCGGATGATTGCGGCGGCATCGCTTACTGCAGTCTGGGCTGTTGCAAGCTCAACTTCGTCGTCCGCTGACGAACGAAGCAGTCCAAGCATCTGTTGGCGTCTCGAGAACGGATCCTTCGCGCGCCTGACCCATTGGAGGAAATATGCTCAACCGTAATTCATTGTTAGTGTTCACTCGCTGCGACATCAATTCGTTGTTGCGAAGCATGTCGCTCGGCGCGCTGGTGTCCGCTGCGGCGTTCGGATGCTCGGATACCGCTACCGGCGAACAAGTGGCGACGCCATACAAGCCCGACGATGCAGTGGTGATCGGCGGCGAGGAACTCGGCGGAGAACAAACCCGGCTCTCCACGGCCTGCGAAGAACACGACTGCGGCACTTTCGAAGACGCCTGCGGCGACCGCGCTGCAGGTGACGTGATCCTCGATCAGTCTGGCAACGTGGTCGACGTGATTTGCTACAAGCAGGACGTCAACGTCGATGACGTCCCGGTTGACTCCGTTCAGCAGTCCGACGCCAAGAACAACACGGTACTCGTGCTGGACGGCGAGGACGACGGGCTCGACGTCGAGAAGGACGTCACCATCTCGGGCAACAACGCGGTGATCTACGGCTCTGGTCCCGACGTGTCGGTGATCGGCGGCACCGTCGACATCCAAAAGAACAATGCCGTCGTGCGCGGTGTGCGCATCAAGAAGGACGTCACGATCACCAAGAACAACAGCAAACTGGCGTTCTGTGTGATCGAGGGCGACTTGACGATCAGCGGCAACAACACGACGGTTGCCGAGTGCACGGTGCTCGGCAAGGTGACGATCACCGGCGTCAATACCGTGTTCGTCGAAGACCGCCTCGTTCAAACGACGTTGAGCGGCAAGAATTTGACCTGCAATCACGACACCATCGTCGAGCTGGAAGCCGACGGCGGTGTCGCGGGCGACGGCGATGCGGGCTCGCTCGGGGAAGTGCAGTGCACGAGCTCGGGAGACGAAACCCCGAAGCCCGAGGCCGACGGCGACGCGGGTGCGGCGTCCGGCGGTAAGAAGCTGAAGTAAGCTCTTTCGCGCTCAGTACCAAGTCCAACCCAGCAGGACCGTCAGCGCCCGTGTTCGGTCGAACCCGGGCGCCAGGTCCATCCGCGCCAGCAAGTGAAGCGCTGGGTTAGCCTCGGCCATGCTGGGTTGGGTGTGCAAGAAGCGAACGCCAAACTCGGGAGACCACGTGGCCCCTGCGGCGTCGAGCGTAACGCCGGCGCCGATGAACGGGTAACGCCACGCGTAACGGTATGCCAGGCGTCCGCGCCAAGTGTGGTCGTGGGCGCCTGGGTTGACGTCGAGGCCGGCAACGAGGCGTTGACGCAAACTCAAAGGCAGCTGGGCCGACCAGCCCAACGCCAGATCCGTGCCAGCGTCGGAGTCGATCACTCCGATGTCGGATGGTGCCAAGAGCAATAGGACCATGCCCGCTGCGCGCATCGGGGTCGGCGCACTGTCGGCGAACGCGTTCGTCGAGCTCGCAAGCGAAGCGACCAAGACCGTCAGCGGCATCCAGCGCGGAGATTTCATGCCTGAGCTCGGGGGCAGTGTCGGCGTGCGTCGCAAAGCGCCTCAGGGTACACGCGGCTGGCGTCAGGCGCCAGCCGCGTCGGGGAAGCGTTGGAGATGCTTTTCCCAGACCGGTTGCCATCGAAGGTGTATGGTTTCGGCCCACTCATTGGAAGGTACGGACCATGACGATAGCAGTTGGCGAACGCTTACCCGAAGCGACCTTGACCGAGACCACCGAGTTCGGCGAGGCATGTCCGATCTCGCCGCACAACGTGAGCGTCGCCGAGGCTACGCGCGGCAAGCGGATTGCGTTGTTCGCCCTGCCGGGCGCCTATACGCCGACCTGTTCAGCCCAGCACGTTCCAGGTTACCTCGCGCTGTACGAAGCATTGCGCGCCAAGCGCATCGACGAGATCTGGTGCGTATCGGTCAACGACGCTTACGTGATGGCGGCCTGGGGACGCGAGCAGGGGGCGCTCGGCAAGATTCGTTTCTTGGGCGATGGTAACGCCGAGTTTACGCGTAAGATCGGACTCGATCGCGATCAAACTGCGTCGGGCATGGGCGTTCGCTCTCGCCGCTATTCGATGCTGATTGACGATGGCGTGGTCAAGAGTCTGAACTTGGAGGCGCCCGGCAAGTTCGAAGTCAGCGACGCTAAGACGTTTCTTTCGCAACTCGGTTGACGCGCGCCCGCGCCCTGGGCCAGGAGATCCCGAGTGCCCCGTTTGATCGAAGTCGAGCAGCTCAACAAGTTCCACAAGAGTGGCGATGCGCCCTTGCACGTGCTCAAAGATCTCAGCTTCGCGATCGACGAAGGTGAGATGGTGGCCGTCACTGGCGCATCCGGCTCCGGCAAATCGACGTTGCTCAACATCCTCGGGATCCTCGATGACTACGACTCGGGGCGTTACACGCTCGCTGGCACGTTGATGCGGGGATTGTCGGAGCGCAAGGCGGCGCAGTATCGTAACCGCTTCATCGGTTTCGTGTTCCAGTCGTTCAACTTGTTGCCGTTCAAGACGGCCTTGGACAACGTCGCTTTGCCGCTTTATTACCAGGGCGTCGGGCGCACGAAGCGCAGACGTTTGGCTGCCGATTTGTTGTCCAAGGTTGGCTTGTCCGATCGCGCGCACCATCATCCGGAAGAGCTGTCGGGCGGGCAGAAACAGCGCGTAGCGATCGCGCGCGCGCTGATAACCCGCCCCAGCTTGCTGCTGGCTGACGAGCCCACGGGCGCGCTCGACAGCGTGACGGCGGCCAGCATCATGGAGCTGCTCGAGGAGCTCAACCGAGAGGGGACGACGTTGCTGATGGTCACGCACGAGCCCTCGATTGCCGCGCGCGCAGCCCGTCGCATCGTGCTCCACGACGGACGTGTGGTGAGCTGATGTTCGGGCTCGACGCCGCTAACGAGCTCTTGCAGCTGTTGTGGCGCAACCGCGTGCGCACAGCGCTCACTGCGCTGGCGGTGAGTTGGGGCATCTTCTTGCTCGTGATTTTGGTCGCGCTGGGTCGCGGTTTGGAGAACGGCGCGGTGCACGACTTTCGAGACGATGCGGTCAATTCGATTTGGATCCGCGGCATGAAGGTGTCGTTGCCCTTCAACGGCAGAGCACCGGGGCGCAAAGTTCAATTCAAGAATGCAGATTTGCTGGCGCTCCAACGCAGGCTGAACGGAATCGAGCACTTGTCCGGACGCTACTATGTCTCGGGCAACTTCGCAGTAAGCCACGGTTCAAAGAGCGCACACTTCGACATCCGGGGTGTTCACCCCGATCACGTGTTTCTCGAAAAGACGCTGATCACCGATGGGCGCTTCATCAATCCGCGCGACATCGACGAGCGCCGCAAAGTAGCGGTGATAGGCCCGTTGGTGCAGAAGGCCTTGTTCGGCGATCAACCGTACCTCGGTCACGAGATCCAGATTCGTGGCGTCATCTATCAAGTCGTAGGCCTTTACGACGACGAAGGCGGCCGCGGCGAGCTCAGTCGTATCTACATCCCGATCTCGACGGCGCAGCTCGTCTACCATGGTTCGGACAACATTCATCACATCCTGTTCACGGTGGGCGAGGCGAGCAACGAGCAAAGCGCTGCCATGGAACAGCGTGCGCGCAGTTTGCTGTCGGAGCGTCACGGGATCTCGCTCGCCGATCGTCGCGCGCTCAACATCAACAACAACCTCATCCGCTTTCAGAAGGTGAGCGAGATCTTTCGTTGGATTTCGGCGTTCGTATGGTTGGTTGGGTTGGGCACGCTGCTCGCGGGCGTCGTCGGAGTGAGCAACATCTTGCTGATCTCGGTGCAGGAGCGCTCGGTGGAGATTGGTATCAGAAAAGCGCTCGGCGCGACGCCGTTGGCGCTGGTACGCATGGTGTTGAGCGAGGCGTTGGTGATCACGCTCTTGGCGGGCTACTTTGGATTGTTCAGCGGCGTCGCCTTGGTCGAGTTTGCCAGGCCTTGGTTTGCCGATAGCGATTTGGTGCGCAATCCGGAGGTGGATTTGAAGTCATCATTGATCGCTTTGGCGATCTTGGTGTCGGCGGCCATGATCGCTGGCGCCGCACCGGCATGGCGTGCTGCGCTCGTAAAACCCATCGTCGCGATGCGTTCGCTGTAGCTGTGTGGAGATAGCATGCGGCTTTGGGATTTGGACCGTTGGCAGGAGGTGTTCGCCAGTTTCGCGCAGCACCGCTTGCGTACACTCTTGACGGCTTGTGGGGTTTTTTGGGGGGTGTTCATGTTGCTCGTGATGCTCGGCTTCGGCAACGGCTTGGAGCACGGGGTGCAGCGCAACATGGCCGGCTTCATCACGCGCAGTCTGTTCATTTGGGGGCAGCAGACGAGCAAGGCCTACCGCGGGCACCCCGCCCACCGGGGCGTGCAACTGCGCAACGCCGACTCGGATGCCTTGCTTGGTCGAGTTCAGGGCATCGAGGCCCTGGGGCCTCGGATGCAGCTCGGGGGCTGGATGGAGGGCAACAACGTGAGCGCTGGCGCGCGGACGGGTAACTTCAACGTCATGGGCGACGTGCCCGCGTACGCCCGCATCGAGGGCATCACTCCCAGCTCGGGGCGCTTCATCAACGTGCGCGACATGGCCGAGCGGCGCAAAGTGACGGTGATCGGTAGCGAAGCGGCGCGCGTTCTGTTCGGCAGCACGCTCGTCGTGGGCGAATGGCTACGCATCCAAGGCGTGCCGTTCCAGGTGATCGGCGTCGTGGATTCCGAGCTGCCCGGTGACGAAGGCGAACGCGCGAAGAATACCTTGCACGTACCGCTGGCGACGTTTCAGCTCGCGTTCAACATGCCCGACAAGGTGGGCTGGTACGCGCTGCTGGTGGCGCCCGACCAAGACGCCGCCGTCGTCGAACAAGCGGCGCTGGCCACGCTGCGCAGTCGCCACGAAGTCGATCCGACGGATGAACAAGCACTAGGCAGCTACAACGGCGCCCGTGGCTACGACAAACTCGGGACGTTGTTTCGCAGTCTGCGTTTCTTCGTCTGGTTCGTCAGTATCGCCACCTTGTTGGCTGGCGCGCTCGGCGTCAGCAACGTGCTGTTGATCTCGGTCAAGCAACGCACGCGGGAGATCGGGATCAAGAAGGCGATCGGCGCAACGCCCTGGACGATCGTTTCGACGATCCTGCAAGAGGCGCTGGTGCTCACCTTGACGTCCGGCTATCTAGGCCTGGCCGCGGGCGTTGCCGCGATCGAGTGGGCTGATCGCGTCCTGACCCTACCGGGCAGTCCGCTGAGTCGGCCCTCGGTCGAACTCGAGGCTGCGCTCGGGGCGGCACTGTTGTTGATCGCGATTGGGGCGCTGGCCGCGGTGGTGCCAGCCTTGCACGCAGCGCGCATTCGCCCTGCAGTAGCGTTGCGCGCCGACTGAGATCTGTGGGAAACCTCCTGCAGCGATGCGCCGCGTGATCCCATGGCTTCTCGTCCTGAGCGTACTGGCGGCGTTCGCTTGGACCCTGCTCTTTCTGTATCGCAAGGCTCAGACCAAACCGGTGGTGTGGCGCACGGTGGCCGCCGAGTACCGCGACGTCGTGAAGAAGACGGTCGCCACCGGCTCGATCGTCCCGAGGCGCGAAGTCTTGATCAAGTCGCGCGTCTCCGGTGTCTTGCACAAGCTGTCGGCGGTGCCGGGTCAGCTCGTCAAGGCCGGTAGCTTGCTCGGGGAAGTGAAGATCTTGCCCAACGTGGTCAACGTCGGGAACGCCGAGGCGCGCTTGGAGTCGGCCAGGATCAGTCTGGCCAACGCAGAGCGCGAGTACGAGCGCAACCGCGGCTTGTACCGCGAGCAGTTGATCTCGCAAGGTGAATTCAATCGCGCCGACCTCGACTTGTCTTTGGCCAAGCAGGAGCTCAAAGCCGCCACCGATAACGTCGCGTTGGTGAAAGAGGGCGCGATCAAGGGCTCGCACAAGGGGTCGAACCAAATCGTCTCGACCGTGGACGGCATGGTGATCGACGTGCCCGTCAAGGAGGGAGCGACCGTGATCGAAGCCAACACCTTCAACGAGGGCACCACGATCGCCGCCGTGGCCGACATGGCAGATCTGATCTTCCAGGGCAAGGTCGACGAAAGCGAAGTGGGCAAGCTAAAGAGCGGCATGCCGACGACGATTCGCATCGGCGCTCTGCAAGGTGAACGCTTCGAAGGACAGCTCGAGTACTTGTCGCCCAAGGGTGTCGAGAAGGAGGGCACGATCGAGTTCGAGATCCGTGCGCGCATCGATCTCAAGCCGGGGTTGTTCATTCGCGACAACTACAGCGCCGCGGCGGAGATAGTGTTGGCTCGAGCTGAACATGTGCTGACGTTGCCGGAGAGCGTGATTCACTTCGACGACACGCTCGGGCAAGCCGAACCTTCGAATCCGTCTGCTGGCATCGGCGACCGTCGTCAGGGCAGCGTGGAAGTGGAACTGAGCCCGCAAGTGTTCGAGCGTCGCAACATCGAAGTCGGGTTGAGCGACGGCATCTACACCCAAGTGCTCCAAGGACTGACCGCCTCCGACCACGTCAAACTGCCGAATCCAGGCGAATTGCCCTGAGCGCTGTGCGCTGCGGCGCTTGGTGTGGGGCGGGGTTGGCTGCCCGCGAGGCCCGGGCGCAGCGAAACGGCACGCCCCAAATTCACACTTCTTAACACGCTCCCCAATCTAGCGAACACACCGGGGGCTCAGGTTGAGTCTCATCGGCGTTCGCGGTGAATGCCGAGGGCCTCGTGAGAAGCATCTCGCGGACCCGTCGTGGAGAATCAGGTTTTATGTTGGGATTCGTGTTTGGAACGTTGTGTTTGATCGGCTTTTTGAAGGTCGCCTTCGGACGTCGCTACGGCTGGCGAGGGCGATACTCACGGGGTGGGTGTGGCCACCACGGACATTGGGGGCACCATGGTCACCACGGCTGGGGCCACCATCATCATGGCTGGGGACCGAGTCGTGCGATGTATCACGTGTTCGAGCGCCTCGATACCTCACCCGGGCAGGAGAAGGCGATTCGCAGCGCGCTCTCGGAGTTGTTCGGCAAGTTAGCGGAGCTGCGCCCCAGTGTTCGCACGCTGCGCTCGGAGATCGCAAGAGCGATGGGCAGCGAGACTTTCTCGCCTTCCGAAGTTCAAGCGGCCTTCGAACAACGCTCTGGCGCGCTCGGTGAGGCCCAGGGCGCGCTCACTCTCGCGTTGGGCAAGATCCACGAGGCGTTGGACCCCGATCAACGCAAACGCCTGTCGCAGCTGCTCGACGGTGGTCCCATGGCCTGGTGCTTCTGATTGTCGTCGGAAGGAGAACGAATCATGCGTAAAGCAATTCTTTTGGTCCTGCTCGGCGCAGGCACTGTTTTCGGGTTTGCACACGGTGTTCACACATGGCGTCATCATGGAGCGTGCGCGGACGGCCAGTGCTGGCACTCGCCCTGGGCTGACTACCGCGCCGAGCGGATGGACGAGTTCGCGAGAGCTTGTGTCAAGGCAGCGCATCAAGGTCCGACCGACGCACCCCCCGCCAGCACTGCACCCTGAGTCGATACAGGTGCTGTCCCCGGTGCGTCTCTACTGCTAGGTTGATGCGCGATGAGCATGACCGTCCTGATCGTCGATGACGACTTGAAGTTGTTCGCGCTACTCAAGTCGTACTTGGAGCAGAACGATGTGCGAGCGCGGTCCGCGCCCGATGGGCAGACCGCGCTCAACGCGCTGCGCGCAGGTCCCGTCGACGCGGTGCTCCTCGACGTGATGATGCCTGGTATGGATGGTCTGACGGTACTGAAGAAGATCCGTGAAACGAGCGACGTGCCGGTGATCATGTTGACCGCGAAAGGTGAAGACACCGATCGCGTCGTCGGACTCGAGCTCGGCGCGGACGACTACTTGCCGAAGCCGTTTAACCCGCGGGAGCTATTGGCGCGTTTGCGCGCGGTTTTGCGCCGCACCCAAGGTGCTGTCACTCGCAAACGCTTGGTGATCTGCGGCATCGCGCTCGACGTCGAAGGCCGCACCGTCGAACGAGACGGTCGCGACGTGGGGCTGACGGGCTTGGAGTTCGATCTGTTGGCAGTGCTCATGCAACGTGCGGGGCGCGTGGTGCCGCGAGCCGATCTGCTCGAGCTGGCAGGCCGGGGTGGAGTGATCGTCAGCGATCGCACGGTGGATGTGCATGTCTCGCACTTGCGCAAGAAGCTGGGGGACGATCCGCAATCTTTGATTCGCACGGTGCGCGGCGTAGGTTACACCTTCGCGAAAGATCCGGCCGAATGAACCACGGCCAGCATCCGACCGATTTCGAACATCGCTTCTCGCACCACGCGGCGTGGCACTGGGGCCGTTCGCGCAAACTCCGTCATGTGTTGTTCATCTGGCTGAGCGGCACGATCGTGGTGACGGCGTTGGCCGTAGCCTTGGTGTTCCGCTTCGGGGGGGACGGCGAATCGCCTGCCTGGCATGTGCAGGAGGCGAGTGCTTTGCTCACCGGACGCTTCGAGCGCGCTTGGGATGACCCCGTGGATCGCGCACATTTCACCGAGCAGTTATCCAAGACCGTGGGAGCAGGGGTGAGCGTGACCGACGCCGCAGGTGCCGTTCTGGCGCACGCCGGCTCCGAGTGTTCACAAGAGCCAGTAAACTTCGAAGTGCAGCGGGGTTCCCAAGTCCTTGGAAGTGTGCACATCTGTTTTGCTCAAGCGCGTGGTCGCGTCGCTAGCCGAGGCCTCGTCGCGCTCGGGGTGACGCTCTTGATGTTGTGGACCGCAGCGGCCAGCGCGGCGCGCAAGCTCGCGCGGCCTCTATCACAGTTGATCGCCGTCACGCGCGAGATGGGCGCGGGCAACCTCGGCGCCCGCGTGCGTCTCGGACGGCATGGCACAGGTGAACTCAAGGTCTTGGCTGATTCGGTCAACGACATGGGCCGACGCATCGAGCGCCAACTGCGCGATCAACGCGAACTGTTGGCGGTGGTTTCGCACGAGGTGCGCAGTCCCTTGGCGCGCATTCGCGTTGGTTCGGAATTGATCCGCTCGCACACCGACCTGAACTCGCCTGCGGTTGCCAGCCTCGACGCGCTCGATCAGGAGGTGCACGAGGTCGACACGCTGCTCGGCAAATTGCTGGCGCATTCGCGGCTCGACTTCGAAGCGTTGAGCAAGACCAACGTGGCTGCCGCAGATCTCGTGCTCACGGTCTTACAGCGTCATGGGTTGACGGCCGCGTCCCTCGACGACGAGAGCGCGGGGCTTCGCATCAATGTGGACTCGACGCTCTTGTCACGCGCGCTCGACAACTTGCTCGACAACGCCGAGCGCTACGGCAAACAGCCGATTCGTTGCCGAATCTCGCGCTTGACCACGGGTTCCACCCAACAAGTCGCGTTCGAGGTCAGCGATCGGGGCGCGGGCTTTCAACCATCGACGTTGCCGCGCGTGTTCGAGGCGTTCTATCGAACCGGCGAGGCAAAGGGCGCTGCGGCCGCCGGGCTTGGCTTGGGCTTGTCGTTGGTTCAACGCATCGCGGTTGCCCACGGGGGACGCGCCTGGGCGCGCAACTTGGACGACGGCGGCGCGCTGGTCGCGTTCAGCGTGAACATCGGTTGAACCCGCTGGCGCGCCAGCGATCTCGTGAGGGCACCAGCCATGCCCTCACTGCGGCAGCAATGACGGCGGGGCGGCGTAGGGGATGCCGAATGCCCGTGTAAACCCAGCGAACCAAGTCAATTTGCCGTGGTCTTCGGGTTGCAGTGGCACGCCCACGTCGATGCGAAAGACTTGCCGGTCGAGCTGGGGGAAGAGAATGCGCAAGCCTGCGCCCAAGCCGTGTTTGAGATGAAATTTGGCGACGTCGTAGCCTGCGTCGCCCGCGTCCCAAAACGCATCGAGCCCCGCCAATACCGACAAGATCTTCACCGGGCGTGTGCGAAACTCCGTGTTGGCCACGAAGCGATCCGAACCGAAGAACGCAGCCGCCTGGTAGCCGCGTAGTTGGTCCGTGCCGCCAAGGATGAACGGGTAGCGGTTCAAGTACTGAATCGGCCGCGACAGCAATTGCACGTTGGAGACGAAGCGCCCGACTCCGAGACTCGGAGTTGCCAAGTGAAGTTCGGCCTGCACTTGCGCGTCCGACTGCTGCGGTCCCGAAAGAACGTAGGTGCCGTATTTGTATTGCTGCCCCGCAGGGACGTAAGCGTTGTCTTTGCGGTCGATGCTCGGTCCGTTGTCGTTGCCCCTGGTCGCAACCTCGACCGTCGTGGCGAGCAATGCCCTGAAGAAGCCATCGCCGATCGGCCAAGTGTATGCAGCGCTGGCGAACACTCCCAGCATGTTTCGGCTCGCGAGCGGGCGTAACCCGGGATACACGCGCAAGTACACGTCGTGCCCGACCTGCACGTCTTCTTGCAGGCCGAGCGTGTCGTAGTTGAGCGTCTGCAGAAAAGTCGCCCGGTAGGCGTGCAGTTGGACGTAAGGTCCGATCCGCCGATCGTGCGGCGGCAAGCCGAAAGCTTGGAAGTCGCCGTTGGCTCGTTTGACGTCGTCCGCGTCGGTGGCAAAGGGGATGGTGTCGACGCGCTGGCACAGCGCCGGCGTGGTCGCGCAGTTGACGCCACTGGGAGACTTGCCGCTGGCGTCAGGGATCGGTCGCCAGACTTCCCAATGCCCGCGGACTTCGCCCGCGCTGGCCTCGACCGTATCGAAGCTGCGCGCGTCCGCTTCGAGACCGAACGAAAGGTTCAACTTCGAGACCTTGAAGAAGGAACGCGTCAAGAGTAGTTGCCCCCGCAAACGATCTTCGCGGTAGCGATAGGGCAACTCCAAGATTCGCGCTTGGGCTTCGCCAGCCTCCTCGTCGTAGGGGCGGACCTCCAGCGTCGGTGCGTAGTTGCGGATGCCTGGGTTGGAGCAGATCGGACGCCCAATCGCGCTGACGGGTCGAATCAACGAGTTCGACCATTGCGCGGCCGTGTACCACGACCACTTCGATTGCGTCGAGTACAGGGGCTTGCCGTAAGTAAACGTTCCACTGGCGCCACTGAGATCGTTCGATTGACAGTCGAAACCCAGGCTGGCAGCGGCGGCGGCGAGGATGCGACTGTCACCGATCCGGGGAATGTAGTAACCCGCGCCCACCCAATACTCGATCGGACTGAAGCTGACGGTGGCGGACATACGCTGCGTCGTGCCCGCGACGTTCCACTCGGAAGGCTCCAAGACGAGCCCAGCCAACTTGCCGTCGTAGAACGTCGGCGCCCAGTTGACGCGTAAGCTCCAGATGTCCTTCGTGATCACCAACAGTCGCACGCTGTCCGGCTTCGATCCGCGCGTCGGCACGATCAAGACCACGCTGAGCTGAATGAAGTTACGCAGGATACGTTCACTCTCGGCAACCAAATCCGGATCGTAGGTCTGCCCTGGTCGCACCAGGACTTCGCGCTCGATGTAGTGGTGACCCGTCACCGAGTGAAAGACGTTCAAGAGCGGCAAGTACGGCAGAAAGTCGTCGCGGTCCTCGAACACTTCGAGCGATACGACGTCGATGGCTTCGACCCGTTTACCCGTAGGATTGGGTTCGAGCTTGCTTTCAGAGCGCTTCAAGGCGATCTCGAGGCTCTCCTGTTCGTAGCTCGACAGTTGACGAGCGCTCGGGTCCGTCGATTTCGCCCCCGGTCCAGCCCCGTGCTCGGCTTTGGTCGATTCTGCGTCAGCGGGCTGCGTCTTTGCAGAATCTGTCTTGGCTTCCGCCTTCAGTGGGTCAGCGTTGGCGCTGTTAGCCCAGAGCAACCCCGTGAGGAGGCCCACGCTGGCACACCTCTGGATCGAACGGGCGCGCGAAGGCCGAATGCCCAAATCCATACTCGAAGGCGTCCGCAGCATCAGCGTGTCGCATGGTCTTAGTAGCCGACCCGGCGCGAAGCGACTGGAATCGTGGAAGATTGGAGGTCGAGCGCTGCGTTTCACACGACGCCTGCGAGCGAGCCCTAGATGTGCCAGATTCAAGGAATGAACTTACGCGTTCTGGTGTCGTGCGCGCTGTTGGTTTCGGCCTGCGGTGGGCAGAAGTTCGAAGCCGATTCGTCGACCTCGGCGGTGGACGATCACGACGGCGGCAGTGAGCCCGTGGGGCCCGACGGCACGCAGAGCGCGCCGGGGGATACAGGCAACGTGCCTTCGACACCGAGTGCCGAGTGCCCCGCGAGGTGCCCAGTGATCGCCATTTGTCAGCTGTGCGACGACGGCTCGTGCGCCGAGCCCAAGGTTGCGTGCAATGCAGACGGTTCCTGCGGCAACACGACCTGGGAGTGCACCACCACGTCGTCGCCCGTGCCGATGACACCTGCCACGCCCCAGCCCGCGCCAGCGTCCTCACCAACGTCGCCCGCGCCGCCCACGCCCACGCCCACGCCCGCCCCCGAGCCCGCGCCGACACCGACGGCGGAGCCGACGGGGCCTGCTCCCACTGGAGTCGAGTCCGGCGACGCTGGCACGCCCGAGCCCATGCCAACCGTCGAACCCGCGCCTTACGAACCCTGTGCCGGCAAGGCCTGCGGCGATGAGTGTGACGCTTGCGCTCCAGGTTTGGAATGCCTAGTGGGCGTAGGTTATTGCACGCTCGACGGTAACTGTTCGCCCGCAGCACCCACCTGCGACACGCCCGAGCCGTCGACCTGCAATTGTCCGATCCCGAAGATCTGCCAAGTCTGTGAAGCGGACGGCAGCTGCGCGATGGGGGTCGCGCAATGTGATGCGGCAGGTGAATGCAGTGGTGTCGATTGGATCTGCCCGGAAACGGATCCGGCGCCCGAGTGCAAGACCAAAGACGATTGCATCGTCGCGCTTGCCTGCAAACGCTGTGACAACGGTGCCGACTGGTGTCCGAGCGCCGAATGCAAGATGGGCCAATGCGGAGTCACTCCGAGTCTCTGCCCAGAGGACTACAAACCGTGCGCGGGTAAAGCAGACGGCGAGACTTGCACCGTCTGTTCGCCGCTCGACATGGATTGCATCGAGACCAGCGAAGAGAAGGTCTGCAGCATTCAGCAGTGTGAACCCGCGGCTACCGCTGCTCAGTGACTCAGCACTCGCGACTGGCGCCAGCTCAGGGATTCTCCTGAGGGATCGAATCAGGGGTCAACCGAGACCCGCCTGCGTGAATCTAGGCGCTCAACTGCGCGCCGTAGCGTAGCGTCCCAATCGCCGGTCATTGGATTTGCGTCTCGTCGGAATTGTTTGAGCCGCGTCCGGTGTAAGGTTCCGATGAGGGGCACTTTTCGCGACATCACCGGCAACAAACCGGCTGCATTTCGAAGATTCGTCAGCGATACTGTGGGCCTTGGTGGGACCGGATGGAGTTCCGCGGTTCCTTTGGTGCTGCCAACACAACCTGCTCGCTGTCGTTAGGTCGGTCGCGTTCGCGCGACCGCATGGGTCGTTCGAGTCCCGCTCTAGAGGAGTCTGAATGCCATGGATCGGCCACCCCCTTCGAATCGGGCTGTAGATCCCCGACGCCGTACCACGATGCGCCGTATGTCACGCCCTGCTAACCCAACCGAACCCCCGAATCGCAACCTACGCGCCCCGACGGTCGTGAGCCTCCCGGTTCGCGATGGCATGCGCACGATCGACCTCCCGTTGAATCAGGGGCCAAGCAGCTCGTACGAGGGGCTAGAGAGTTTGGCGCGGGTCGACGAGTTGTCGGTGGTCGAGGACGAGCCGTCGGACGACTCGACCAGTGAGCTGTCCGTCGTCTTCCGCGCGGCTCATCACTCCGAGCGCGCCCCCCACAGCGGGCCCCAGTACCAAGAGCGGGCACCGTATTCAGACCGTCCTCATCACTCGGACCGGCCACCGTATCAAGATCCGGGCGCGCAGTACGCCATGTTCGGGGATGCTGCTCCTGCCTCTGGCCCGCTGGATCCAGGCGCAATTCATGCGCGCTCAGTCGTCCCAGGCCCTTCTGTAAACCCCACGGGCAGACCGATCACGTTGCCACCCAACGTGATCATGACGCGTCCACCGCCGCCACCAGGTAAACACAGTTCGGCGCCGCCGCCTGCGCACGCAGTCGACTTGCCGACGTTGCCAGAGCCGCCGATCGTGCCGGGTGAATTGCGCGCGCGGGCCGATTCGATCGTCGACTTCGACGATGACGTCGATACCACGGTGATGCAGCCGCGTTGGGATTCCCCCTCCGATCGACCGCCGGTCGATTCGCTGCAACCGATGGCCCTGCCCTCGTTGCCGCCACCCCCCGTCCCGGTCCTGCCGGCGGATTATGCCGGCTTTACCGGGAGCGCGGCACCCGCGCGCTCGGCGTTGCCGCCCCCGACGAGTTCCTATGTCGCGCGTGCCGGCAATCCATTGCAGGTTACCGCTCCACGTTTGGCGGCACCTCGCGTAATGCCCCGCAGTCAAGCGGGTGGCGGGTCTCGCAATTGGTATTCGTTGCTTGCCGCGGGCGGCATCGCGCTCGGCATCGCCGCAGCGATCGCAGTCTACGCCGCGCAGCGCAATCGCGGTGAGCTAGTGATCGACGTCGCTGATCAAACCTGCGGCGCAGTTGACGACGTGAAGGTGTTCGTCGATGACGAACTCGCGTGTAACTCCTCGCCGTGCAGCGTGCGCGTCTCCAATGGCAGCCACGTGGTCAGGGCCGAAGCCGCCGGTTATGCGATCGCTGCGCCGCAAGCCGTGTTGGTCGATCCCAACACGCCGACACTGCACAAGGTGCAATTCGGTGCGACGACGAAGACGGGCCTCGAAGTGCGCAGCAAGGCTGCCGGCTTGATCTTGTACCTGGATGGCAAGCAGATCGGTGAATTGCCGAAGCGTGTCACCGGGCTGTCCTCAGGTGAACACACGGTGCTGGTTACCGGCGGTGAAGGTTATTACGCCGAAGAGCGCAAGATCGATCTCAAACCCGACGAGATCCTCGTGATCGACGAGCTGGCGCTCAAGCCGCGCACCGCGAGTCTGCACATCCCAGCGAGTGAACAGCTGAGCGGGGCCACGGTGTTGATCGATGGCGCGCAAGTGCGGCTGCCGTTCGACAAAGAGCTCGACTCTTCGCGACGTTATCACGTGCAAGCGCGTCGAGCGGGTTACGACGATTTCGATGCCTGGGTCGACTTCTCCAGCGGCGACCGCGACAAGTCGCTCAACATCCTGTTGATGCCGAAACAAGGTAACGCCGAAATGCCGCGTGCGGACGAGCCGCCGCCCGAACGAGCCATGGCGGCGAACTTCGCCAGCGAAGCGCCACGCCGTTCGTCAGGCCGAGGCGCCCGCAACGCAAGCTCCGCCGAGGCGACTGGCCAATCGCGCCTGAACTTGCTCTCGGATCCGCCTGCGATGGTACTGCTCGACGGTAAACCGATCGGTCAAACGCCGCGCATGGGCTTGAAGGTGGAGCCCGGCCCTCACTCGGTGCTCTTCATCCATCCGACTTTGGGTCGCGCGCGCGCTTCGGCCAAGTTGGAGCCCGGACAATCGAAGACTTTGCGCGCGCGCTTCTGAAACGCGCGCGCCTGAGCGCTGTTCAACTCAGCTCCGCTTCTTTCGCGGCTTTGGGGTCGACGGCTGCTCCGCGCGGGTCGGCGCGACCCCGGCGCGCTTCGCGCTGCCCTTGGCAGGCAGGGGCTCGACGCTCACGACCTTCGTGTTTACCTGCGACGGCAATGCCAGAGCGACGCGTCGCTCCTCGAGCTCTTCCAACGTCTTCGGCCAGTCCGCGTGCAACAGCCGCGACAGGCTGCGGTCTCTGAGCAGCTTGCCCTCGGTCTGGCATTGCGGGCAATAGTTCACCTCGTTGCTCGCGTGCACGATGCGCTGCACTTTGGTGCCGCAGACGGGACAGGGCTGACCGTAGCGACCGTGCACCGCCATCTCGGGGCGAAACGCGGTCACTTTCTCTGGAAAGCCGTCACCGGTGTCTTTGCGCAAGAGCTCTGTCCACTCCGTGAGCACCGTGCGCGTCGCCTCGTGCAGTTTGGCGGTCTGCTCGGCACCGAGGGCTCGAGAACGCTGCACCGGGGATAACCCAGCGCGGTGCAAGATCTCGTCCGAGTAGGCGTTGCCGATGCCGCTGAACAGCTCTGGATCGGTGAGCGAACGCTTGAGCGTATGGTTCTCGCGTTGCAGTCGCTCGCTGAACTCGGCCAGGCTCGAGCTCAAGGGCTCGAGTCCACCGCGATCGAATGCGCTCAGCGCCTGTTCACCTTGAACGAGGTGTAAACTCGCGCGGCGTTTGGTGCCCGCTTCGGTCAGCGTGAGGGATTGCGTCTCGAAGTCGAAGTCGCACAGCAGGTTGCGATTCGGTTTGGCGCCAGGGTCACGCAAATGAAACCGCCCCGCGATCATCAAATGCACGACCGCAAAATGCTCGTCCTCGAACTCGAGCACGACGCGTTTGCCCATGCGCCGAGTTGCGCGCAGACGCTTACCCGCAAACGCGCTCGCTGCCAGTCCCACGCTGCGCAGCAAGAACGGGTTGGCGATGCGCAGGGCACGCAGCGGCCGACCTCCGAACAACGCTGCGATGCGCTCCGTGTAGACGACGACATCGGGCAGCTCAGGCATTTCGTCGTCCTCGGTTGTCCGACCCTGCCAAGCTCAACGCGCGTGCAGAGCGTGCTGCAGCACCGACTGAGGTACGGTGGGCCCCTCGAGCCAATCGCGCAGCGCGTCTCTGCCGAGCTGAATCGTCGAGATGATGCGATTGCGATCGCGCGTCATGCGCGACGCGGGCAAGGCCGCCGTGGGTCGAATGATGGAGACGCGTCCCGCCGCTTCGAGCTCTGCCAAGCGATCGAGCGACGCGTTGTAGCGCTCCGCCCGCAAGCGAAATGCTTCGGCCAAGGCGGGATAGCGCGGGTATTGCGCGCGCACCATGGCCTCGGCGACCTTCGAACGCCGTTTGCGGTAGCCCAAAGGTTGGGTCAAAACCACGATGATGTCGGCGTCTTCGTGCTGTAAGGCGCGTTCGATCGGGATCGAGTCGACCACGCCACCATCGACGTAAGGTTGTCCGTGAATGGTGATCACTTGGCCGTAGGCGACGGGTAGCGCCATCGTCGCACGCAAGACGGACAAGGCGTTGTCGGGCTTGAGCTTCAGATAATCTGCGTTGGCGGTGCGGCAGTTGGTGACCGCGATGAACACCTTCGTCTTCGAGTGGGCAAACGCTTCGAGGTCGAGCGCGTGCGGGCCTTGGAATTCGCGCACCAAACGGTCGATATCCATCAACGGACGACCCTTGAACAAGTGCAAGGGCGAAACCAGGTGATGGGCGTGGGTGCGGTTCTCCCAGAGCCGAATCGCCAGATCGATTTGACCGGTGGCGAGGTACGCAGCCGAGGGCGCGCCCGCGGACGTGGCGTAGATGAAGTCCGGCGGGCGCGGTGCCAGGCGGTCCCACGCGGCCAGTACTCCTGCGCAGAACGCGCCGCGCAAGCCACCCCCCTCGACGACCAATGAGATCTTTCGCTGCGGGCGACCGTTGACGGTGCGAGCTGAACGAATCGGGATGCTCATGGCGGGTTTGGAAAACTCTTCGAGCGAGTGCATCGGATCTCAGACAAATTCACGGCGCTGGAGCAGAAGCCGGTTCAGCGCGACGATACAACACGAACGAGTCGAAACGTTCCTGTTCTTGGAAGTGCTGTTGAGCGAGGAAGTCCTTGTGGGCGCGCTGGGACTTGCTTTCGATCTGCTGCTCATCGATGAATAGATAATCGTACTGGCGCGCGCCGGGGTAGTCATAAGCGTAGCGCCGATTCGAAATGTGGGGACCCATGCGCCGTGTAGCGCCCACACGAGCATCCCGCGGAATGCTTGCCGTAACCCGTCGTACCCACGCGTACCGGTCTTGGGCGTGCTCGTCGAGGTGCCGTCGCGGCGGATTGAAACCGCCACGAAACGCCTCATTTGCAACGAATCCGCCGAACTTCAAGCTGATCAGCAGGGACGTAAACCACAGTCCCGCAACCAACACGCGCTGCAGACGGGTCGAGTCCAGCTCGTACAGCGCTACGGCGCGGCTCTTGGCGACTCGGACGAGGCCTTCCGGCAACAGGGCGAACGCGACACCGAACAGCGCGACGCCGTATTGGAAGTAGATCGAATAGACCGGTTCGCGTGTCGCGAGCAGACAGAAGAACGTGCCGTAGGCCAACGCGAAGCGACCCGTGCGCGCGAACAGCGGCAAGAAGCCGAGCGGCACGAAGAGCAGCAAAAGGAAAAGGATCTTCGCTTCGCCACTCGCCAATTGCAGCGTGAACCCCGGGTTTGTCAGGATCGAGGTGAACATCTCGACCAGGCCGCGACCGCCCGGAATCAGATCCGCGTAATAGTAGGCGAACGAGTAGGTCTGCGTGCCGGTCAGCATCTTCTCGGGCGCGCCCATGAAGAACAGCTTCACGCACACGAAGTAACCGAGGCTGACCAAGATGCTGAGCCAGCCGTTGCGGACGCCGAAGCTCGTGCCCTTGCGGATTTCGGAGAACGCGATGAAGCAGATCAGCAGTGGAATGTCTTCGCGAATGAGTAGCGCGACGCACAGCGTGAGCCAATAACCCCAGGTGTTCTCACGCAGCGCATACCAAAACAGAGCCAACAACACTGGCGCCGCAAGCGACAGCGAGTGGAAGTCGTACATGTTGGCGCCCTGCAGCGCGGGGTACAGGATCCATAAACTCGCCACGACCAGCGCCTGCCAGCGGCAGCCCAAGTGATGCTTCGCCAGGCAGTAGAGCGGAAAGACGCCGGCGCCCATCCAGAAGGCTTGTAGAGCGAGCAACGTCTCCGCGTGCTGGTACAACAAGTAGATGGGCGACAGCACGATCAGGATCGGATCGAAATGCGCAGCGCCGTGATAGTTGTTCGCCAGAAACGAGCAGCCGAGCAATTTCCCACGGATCGTCTGGTAGAAGATGTTGTCGTACAGGCCGAGATCGAACGTGGCCGTGTACAAGCCGTGATGGTTGATGATCCCGAGGCGCGTGAAGAAGCCGCCATACAACGCCCAAAGCCCGACCAACGTCAGCCCGGTGAGGGCGCGGGGTAACCAGGCAGGCCCTTTGGACGGCAGCGCCCAGGGACGGAGCTGGTAGAAGGGCAGCGCGACGAGTGCGCCAGCGATGGCAATGAAGCAGGCGGCCAGCATCGCGTGCTTGCTCTCGATGCTCGGCGTCAAGAGCGCCGTCAGCAGTCCGCTGGCCAGCAGTGGCGCGAACCACAAGTTCAGCTGGCGCGTCAATCGCGCCCACGACCACTCGCCGTTGCGCCGGCGTGAGACGGCGTGGAAAGCCGCGTAAATCCCGAGCATGCCCAGCGCACCCACGGCGATCGCAATGCCGGCAGAGGTTCTGAGCTCTTGATCGAGTCGGTTGTTGCCGAGCGCCGTGCGAGCGCCCTTGTGCGCCAGCCACCACACGCTGGAAGCCGCCGAGACTCCGTAGGCCACGGGCCAGAAGCCGAGCGCGATCAGCGCGCCCATGCGGCGCGCGAACGCGTCCAGACGTTCAAAGAATTTCAACCGTCGGTCTCCTTGGCTTTGGCAGGGGTGTCGTCGAGGGGCACTGGGGCCACTTGCCAACAGAAGAAGCCGTAGAGCACGAGGGGAAGATACAGCACCGCGAACACCAGTAATCCAAAGCCAACACCGCTCTCGCTGCTGTGGCCGAGGAAGGGAAACAACACCGAGAACAGCAACTCACGCACGCCCACGCCCGACACGGACACCGGCACGAGCGCGAACAGACTCGCGAGCGACAACATCGAGATCACTTCGATGAAGCTGATGTCGACGTGCATGGCCGACGCGATCAGCGCGCCCTGCACGTAATTGCCCATGAACGCCAGCGCCGTCAGGGGTACCGCGCGGGAAGCACCGCGCAGAGCTTGAGTCCGCAGCGAAGCCAGGAAACGATCCATGCCCTCGCCGTCTTTGTCTTGTTTTGCCAGACGTCGATAAACCTCGCGCATCAAGCGATCGCCGAGCCCCGGAATCAAGAGCAACAACGGACCCAAGATCGCCCCTGCGAGGCCAAGCCAGGTCACGCGCGCAAACTCGCCGCTCAGGGCCGAGCCGAGCCGCACCATGCCAAGCGCGACGAAGCCCACGAGCACGTACAAATCGCAGATGCGGTCGACCGCGATTGACGCCAAGCCGTCCGAATAGGGCGCGCCGGTAGTGGCGCGGACGTAACGCACGCGCAGCACGTCACCGAGCCGTCCCGGGGTCAAAAGCCCGACGTACAAGACGGCGGTGAAGGCCATCCAGGCCTTGCTGAACGCGTAGTCGATGTTTCGCGTCTTGAGCAGTGCGCGCCAGCGCGCCACTTTGAAGTAGGTGATGAGCCCGTTGAGCGCGATGGCCAACGCCAACTGCCAACCCACCGCCTGCTCGAGTTCGTGCCACAAAGCGCGCCGATCGGGCAGCTTGTACAGCACGACCAACAGCAGGAGCGGTCCGAGCAGTCTGAGCAGATTGCGCTGCGTCGTGCGATTCATGAGTCGGTTTTCACGCGCAACGGCGTCCGTCGTGTTCGCAAGCTGGCCCATCCCGGGCGTGCGCTGGACGCGGGGACGAGCAGCATTTCAGAGGGCTGAACGGCGGTGTTTGACACAGACGCGGCCGTGTCGTCTGCTGGCGGCCACGTCATGTCAAGTCTCCGTTTCAGTTGGATTGCTGCGCTGGTCGCCGCCGGCTTCGTGGGGAGCTGCGGCGCTTCGGCGAAGGTCTATCGGCTCAACCCCGGTGTCGATCCGGAGCGCTATCGCCTGGTGTGTCCGCATTCGTTTGCGCTGTGCGAGGCGGAGGCGAAACGGACCTGCGGCGATGAGCTCGTGATCGTGAGTCGGAGCGCAAACAAGCCCGAGCAGAAGGACGTGCAATCGACGGGGGTGAGCGCCACGGGGCCGAGCCAAGGCGTGATCGGCTGGCGCGGCGAGATGGAGATCGTGTGCGGCCACGATCAGCCCCCGATTCGCCTGGTTCGGCCTGATTCCGCGGTCGCGTCGAACACAGGCGCCGGGCAGTCGGCTCCGGTCTCGGCCGAAAGTCCGAAGCGCGTTTGCGTGCCCGGGGCGACCCAAGCCTGTTTGGGGCCCGGCGCGTGCGCCGGCGCCCAAGCCTGCAACGACGCGGGATCCAGCTACGGTCCATGCGACTGCGGTGCCGGCGACAAGGGAAACGCCGGCGCACCAGGTGATAACCCTGCACCACCCGTCGCGCCGGCGGGCACCTCGGGGCGGAGCCCGCTCGCACCGTCGACTCCGGGTATCGATCCGAACACGCCGTTGCCAGGGGCGCCGCCGCCCGCGACCCCACTCTGAGCGGCGTTTCGTTCCCGCGTGTTCCAGTAGTGCGTCCAGATCGGGGCAAGACCGGGCGGGCGTCCGGAGTGAACCTCTTCCGCGAGCTCCAGGGGACGACAGCGCGGTGGCCCGGAGGCGTGCGCTGCTTTACAGCAGCTCTCGACTTTCGGAGTCCCTTCCGGGTTTGCCATGACACTCGTTACTTTGCGCCGCTCTCGAGGCGAACCCGACGCCCACCCCACGGACGGCTTTCTGCCGACCACGCGCGCAGACATGCAGCGCCGTGGCATCGACGAACTCGACATCTTGATCGTCTCGGGGGACGCCTACGTCGACCATCCCGCGTTCGGGCCGGTGCTGATCGCGCGCTTTCTCGAGGCGCGTGGCTTTCGAGTCGGCTTCATCGCGCAACCCGATTGGCGTTCACCCGAAGACATCGCGCGCATGGGAAGGCCACGCTTGTTCGTCGGAGTGGCGGCGGGCAACCTCGATAGCATGTTGAGCAAGCTGACCGCGCAGCGCAAAGTGCGGGGTGTAGATCAATACTCACCGGCGGGTAAACTCAACCAACGCCCGAACCGTGCGAGCATCGTCTACTCGAACCTCTGCCGCCAAGCTTTCCCGGGCTTGCCGATCGTGCTCGGAGGCATCGAGGCTTCACTGCGCAGGCTCGCGCATTTCGACTACTGGTCAGACTCGGTGCGCCGCTCGATTCTGCTCGACGCCAAGGCCGATCTCTTGGTGTTTGGTATGGGTGAACGCCCGGTGTGGGACATCGCCAAGCGCTTGGGGGCGGGGGAGAAGTTACAAGAGCTCACGGACGTCCCGGGTACCGCCTATGTGTGTCGCGACTCGGGCAAGCTGCGCGCGATCCAAGACGATCCGAGTGTGTTCGTCACCGATGGCAAGACGCTGGTGTTGCCCTCTTACGAAGAGGTAAGCAGCGATTTGCTGGCCTTTGCGCGCATGAGCGGCGCTTTCCAGAAAGAGACAAACCCTGGAAATGCGCGCCCGATGCTGCAAATGCACGGCACTGAGGGCGTGATCTTCAATCGACCAGCGCCGCCGCTCGAAGAGCAAGACATGGACGAGCTGTACGCGATGCCGTTCATGCGTCGGCCGCATCCAAGCTACGCGGACCCCATCCCGGCTTACGAGACCGTGAAGCACTCGATCGTGACGATGCGCGGCTGCTTCGGGGGCTGTTCATTTTGCAGCATCACCGAGCACGAGGGCCGTGTGATCCAGAGTCGCTCTGCCGAGAGCGTGCTCGACGAGATCCGACAACTGCGACGCATGCCCGACTTCAAGGGCGTGATCAGCGATCTGGGCGGCCCAACCGCCAACATGTACAAGATGACCTGCAAGAGCCGCACGATTGAGAAAGCCTGTCGGCGGCTCTCCTGCGTGCATCCCAAGATCTGCGACAACTTGGTGACCGATCATGCTCCGCTCTTGCAGTTGATGAAGAAGACGCGTGAGCAAGAAGGCGTCAAGAAGGTCTTCATCGCGTCGGGTGTACGTTACGATTTGGCCCAACGCAGCCCCGAGTTCACCAAGCAATTGGCGCGCCATCACACGGGTGGCCAAGTCAGCGTCGCGCCCGAGCACAACAACCCCCGCGTGCTCGAGAAGATGAAGAAGCCCGGCATCGAGAGCTACGAGCGCTTCGCCGAACAGTTTTGCCAAGCCAGCGCCGAGGCCAAGAAAGAGCAGTACCTGGTTCCGTATCTGATCACGGGTCATCCCGGCTCGACTCTGGAAGACACGCTCGGACTCGCGCTGTACTTGAAGAGCAAGGGATTACGGCCGCGGCAAGTGCAGGACTTCATCCCAACCCCGATGTCGATGGCGACGGCGATGTATCACACGGGCTTCGATCCGTTCACGCTCGAGCCCGTGTACACGGCCAAGAGCCTGCGCGAGAAACGCATGATGAAGGCGCTGGTCTTCTATTGGGATCGTGAGCATTGGCCTTTGGCGCGCGAAGCCCTGCATGAACTGGGTCGGCGCGACTTGATCGGCCGCGCTCAGCATTGCTTGATCCCGCCGGATTACGGCGCGACTGCCAGCCAAGAGGGGGGGAGTCGAACTCTCATCAATCGTGGTGCAGCTAATCCCAAGGCGGCCAGTCGCGGTCCAGGCACTCGCGGCCAGAGCAGTCGCGGACCTGGCACTCGCGGTGCAGCTCCCACGCGCCGCCCCGCGACGCGTCGCGACAGCACTCACTAACGGCTTCACAGCTTAGCGCTCATTGATTAGCGGTCATGTTACAGATCACTTCGCTCAGCAAATCGTTCGGTCCTCAGTCCCTGTTCGAAAACGTCACGTTGCAGCTGAACACCGGCTGTCGCTATGGGCTCGTCGGCGCGAACGGCGCAGGCAAAACGACGTTACTGAAAATCCTGATCGGCGAAGAAGCGGCTTCATCGGGTGAAGTCATGATCCCGAAGGGCACGCGGGTCGGCGTGTTGAAGCAAGATCGCTTCATGAACGACGCGCAGCGCGTGCTCGATCTGGCGATGATGGGGGACGAGCGCGTTTACGCCGCGCTCACCGAGTACGAGCAAGTTTCTCACTCCGAGCACCCGGACGCTGAGCGCCTCGCGGCGCTAGAAGAGCAGATTCAGGCCTTCGACGGCTACACGCTCGAGTCCCGAGCGTCGACGGTCTTGCTTGGTTTGGGCGTGCCTCTCGCGCAAGTGCGCGCGCCGCTCTCGCAATTGTCCGGCGGCTTCAAGTTGCGAGTGCTGCTCGCGCAAGTCTTGATCGGCGCGCCCGAGATCCTGTTGCTCGACGAGCCGACGAACCATCTCGACATCTTGTCGATTCGCTGGCTCGAGGACTTTCTGCGCAACTACGAAGGCTGCGCGGTGGTCATCTCTCACGACGTACAGTTCTTGGATCGCGTAGCGACCCACATGCTCGACGTCGATTACAAGACGGTGACCGCATACGTCGGCAACTACCACGCCTTCGTCGCGCAAAAAGCGTTGGTGCGTGAGCAGAAGGAAGCCGAGATCGCGCGCGTGGAGAAAATCCTCGCGGAGAAGCGCGCTTTCGTGGAGCGCTTCAAGGCCAAGGCCACCAAAGCGCGGCAAGCGCAGAGTCGCGCCAAGCAGATCGAGAAGATCGAAGTCGAAGTACTGCCCGAGACGAGTCGGCGTGCTCCACTGTTCGACTTCAAGCAAGTGCGGCAGAGCGGCCGCGACGTATTGAGCGTCGAGGGCGTGAGCAAGTCGTTCGGTGAAAAGCACGTGCTCAAGGGCATTGGGCTCAATTTGCGTCGCGGAGAGCGCTTGGGTGTGATTGGCGCCAACGGCCTCGGCAAGTCGACGCTACTCAAGTTGTTGACGGAGCGTTTGCAGCCCGACCAAGGCAAGATCCAATGGGGTCACGAGGTGCGCATCGGCTACTTCGCGCAAGATCACAAAGAGCTTTTGAGCGATCCCAAATTGACGACGCTCGACTTCGTCTGGAACGCTTGTCCGGACCAAGGCACGGCGTTCGTGCGCGGACGCCTCGGGCGCATGCTGTTCTCGGGTGACACGGTGGAGAAGAGTGTCGCGTCGCTCTCTGGTGGTGAAGGCGCGCGTCTGATCTTCTGTCGCATGATGGTCGAGCAGCCCAACGTCTTGGTGCTCGACGAGCCGACGAACCATCTCGACATCGAAGCGATCGAAGCCTTGGTCAAGGCGCTGCAGGCGTTCGAGGGCACCACGATCTTCGTCTCTCACGATCGCTGGTTCGTCTCGCAATTGGCGACACGCGTGCTCGAGATCACGCCGCAAGGGGTGAACGAGTTCCCCGGCACGTACGACGAGTACTTGCAGAGTCAAGGCCAAGACCACTTGGACCGCGCGCAAGTCGCGGCCCAAGCCAAGCAAGACCAACGCGCCAAAAAGGAAGAGCAGAAAGAGCAAAAGGGGCGCACGGAGCTCGGCTGGGAAGAACGCAAGCGCCTACAAAACAAGCTCAAGTCTTTGCCGAAGCGGCGCGATGAGCTCTTGCAACAGATCTCGAACCTCGAAACGCGCTTGAGCGAAATTCACGGCGCCTACGCCGGCCTCTACGAGCGCAACGACATCGAGGCGGTGCAAAAGCTGCAACGCGAGGAGCAGGGGATCAAAGACCGAATCGTCGTGTTCACCTCCGAGTGGGAGCAAGTAGAAGGTGAACTCGAGGAGCTGGGCGCGCTGGTCGGGTAGTGGGCGCGTCGGACGGAGGGCGCCGTCGCTCGGCGCCATGCGAGATGCTGCACCGCGCCGGGGTGCCCAATTTGACGTCTGTCGCGGCAGGGTTTGGCGCGGCAGAGTCTGCGGCGTGCAGGGCGCGCTCAACTTCGCACTGGTGCTGCTCGGGCTCGTGATCTCGGGCTTCGCGTCCGCCTGCGAGTCAGAGCCTGCGCCAAGCCCTGCCGATTGTTCAGACTCCAGGTTTCCGAAATTCGAAATGGTGGCGGCAAGGGATAAACAGCTGGGCGCCATTGGAACGTTTGGCACCGGGAAGATAGGCTGTGGCTCATACAGCATTTTTGACAGTGTGCTTTTCGAACCCGCGGAGTTCACGCGGGTTCGCCCCGGCGAGCAAGTGAGATTCACGGATCCCAATGGCAAGCTGGTTGCAAATGAACACTCTGATCCCGCGAGCCCACCGATGCTCCGCGTACGACGTTTGGGCTGCTATTACAAAGATCTCAGAAACGAAGCCTTGCTCGACCGCAAATCGTGGATTGTCGATCTAGGGCCGGGCACCTATTCGGCGTGGCTCGAGTCGAGCTTCGTCGACCGCGACGGTTGGTACGGCGAGGCCAGCGTCGGTTTCGGTCTCATCGTGACGACGGACCTGGACGCCATGGTCGCCCCCGATTTGAACGCCGACGCCGGTTGCGGCGAAGCGGACAGTGGGATGCGTGAACAATAGCGGAGGTGACCGACGTCAGCCGCTCAATCCGAGCAGCACTTTCAATTGATGTCGACCTTCGCGCCCTTGATCACCATGTCGCCGCTCGACTTGATCTGCAACGTCGAGCTCGATTCGAGTTGGAACGCAGCGCCGGTCTTGATCTTCATACTATTGTCAGCGGTCAGTTCGACCGAGCCGCCCTGATGCGTTCGCACGATCACGTTGCCTTGGGACGGCTCGAGCACGAGGTCGTTGCCCTTGCGGGTGAACCCGACCTGTGACGCTTGAGCCGTTTCGAGCGCTTGAACTCTGGCGAGCAGGCTCGTCACTTGTTCCTGCAACGATTCGACGGTGGGGACGGGGGCCGGCGTGCTCGGCTCAGCTGCCCGAACGGGCAGACGCTTGGTGACCTCCGCGCGGGCACTTCTCCAGGGCAACATCACGGCCGCGAGGGCGAGGAGCATCTCTTTGCGCTTCATTGCTTCTTCCTCTCGTGTTCACTCACAGATTCAACCAGCACTGCCTTTCGCTCTACGCCCGAGGGTGGCACTTCTCCCCATGAGACCACCTCCCTCAGCGCCTGCCGCCGTCCTGGAACGTCACTGGGAAGTCCACCCGCTTACCGTCGCGCACGACCGTCACCGTCGTGGTTTGGTTCGGCTTCGACGCGTTGAGTACGAACATGAAGTCTTCGATGCTCTGGATCTCGCGCTCGCCGATCGCAACCAGTAAGTCCCCGCGCTGTAAACCTGCGAGCGCCGCCGCTCCGCCAGGCCGCACCCCTGCGAGCAACACGCCGCTCTTACCGGGGCCAGGTCCGGCGTAGTCGGGGATGGTGCCGAGTGAGGCGTTGAAGTTGCGCACGTCGCCTCTGGGCGGCGGGCCCTTGGCGCCGCCGTTGAAGCCCAGCGGTTTGTCCAGACGCGCCAAGCTCAGCACGACATTGCTCACCGCTTTGGCGATTTGTCCGGCACCGGCTGCGTTAATCTTGTCCGGTGTGTCGCTCGGCTTGTGGTAGTCCGAGTGCGCGCCCGTGAAGAAGTGCAGCACGGGGATACCGGCCGTGAAGAACGACATCTGATCGCTCGGACCATAACCGCCATCGGCAACCAAGTCGCAATTGATCAGCGCGCCATCACAGGCCGGCGTCACGAGCGAGGCCCATTCCGTCGCCGACTGGGTACCCAGCACCTGTACACGGTTTTCGCGCATGCGCCCCACCATGTCCAAGTTGATCATCGCGAACACGCCCTTCGGACCCAAAGTGGCGGACGTCTTGTCCTCCATCGCATGCACGAAATGCGACGATCCGAGCAAGCCCATCTCTTCGCCGGAAAACGCGATGACGATCACGTCGCGCCGCAGCTCCTTTTGCGACGCCACGACATTGCGCGCGATCTCGAGCAACGACGCAGTGCCCGAGGCATTGTCGTCGGCACCGACGTGAGGCTCTTTGCTGTCGGGCGCGAGCGAGTAACGTCCGCCCATCCCGAGGTGATCGTAGTGGGCTCCCACGACGATCGCGCCGGGCAGCTTCTGTTCGTTCGGCACGCTCGCGGCGATTCTGCCGACGACGTTGAACGTCTCCTCGGTCAGCGTGTGCAGATCGAGGGTGAGGCTGCCCAAGATCTTCTGCCCGTGCGACAGTTTCTGGAGCAACGCATGCCCCACGGACCGTTTCAACATCACCACCGGCAAGCCCGCGTTGCCGTAGCCCTCTGCACTGAGCACCGGTAACGAGGCTTCGTCGGGTGCTTTCCAGCCTTTGGGTGTCGGCACCGGCGGCAAGGGATCATCGACGATGATCAGCCCCGCGGCGCCGTGTTCCTTGGCGATCCACGTCTTGTAGCGCAAGTCGCCGAAGCGGCGCTTGGCCTCGGTCGACTCGAACTTGGCGTCTTCGGACACGAAGCGTCGCACGACCGCGATTCGGCCTTTGACGTCGAGCCCCTTGTAGTCATCGACACCCAAGCCATTGTCGCTCACGCCGTAACCTGCGAGCACTAGCGCGCCGCTGGCCGCGCCGTTCTGCGCCGAGAAGCCGAGCGGGACGAAGTCTTCGGCTTTCAGCTCGGCCTTGCCGATCTTGACTTGGGTTTTGGGCCCCTGCTCCAGCGCCGTCGGCACCAAGAAGCGATCGCGAAATCCGTGATCGGCCGCTGGAGCCACGCCGAGCTTGTCGAGCTGCTGCTCCAAGTACTCGCCAGAGTTGGCCAGGCCTTTGCTGCCGATCCCGCGGCCCTCCTGTTTGGGATCTGCCAAAAAGCGAATGTCGGTCAAGACGCGATCGGCGGGCAACTCCAGCTCTGGCGCTACCAGGCCCTCGGTCCACTGCGCCGTGAACACGTGCGTGTCGTAGGATCCCGCGGGCGTGTTGCGGTTCGAGGAAAACGCCAACGTCGTGCCGTCCGGCGAGAACATCGGGAATGCGTCGAAGCCCGGTGTGCGCGTGATGCGTTCGAGGCGCGTGCCCGTGTCGTCGATGGACCAGATGTCGAACTCGCGGCCGTTCGGATCGCCGTAGTTGCTCGAAAACAAGATGCGGTGCTGCGACGGATGCCAGTAGGGCGCCCACGACGCCGCGTCCAAATACGTGAGCTGCATCGCATTGGAGCCGTCGGCGTCTGCGACGTAGAGCTCGAGCTTCGTCGGGCGCACCAAGCCTTGACCGAGCAGTCGCTGATAGTCGGCTAACTCCTGAGTGGTCTTGGGACGACTCGCGCGCCAGACAATCTTCGAGCAGTCCTTGTTGAAGAACGCTCCGCCGTCGTAGCCCGGCGTGGACGTCAAGCGACGCACGTTGCCGCCGTCTCGATCCATGCGGTACAGATCGATGTCTCCGTCGCGCACCGAAGTGAACACGATCGAGCCGTCGACGCCGCAAATCGTGGCTTCGGCGTCGTAGCCCTTGCTGTCGGTCAAACGCGTTACGTTGCTGCCGTCAGCGTTGGCCTTGAAGATCTCGTAGCTGTCGTAGAGCGCCCAAACGTAACCGTTACTGCGGTCGGGCAAGGGGGGGCAGGCAGGGCCCGCGAGTTCGGTCGATGCGTAGAGTACTTCGGCATCGCCCGGGAAGAAGAACGAGCAGGTGGTCGCGCCTTTGCCGTCGGAGATCGGCGTGAAGGTCGGCGGGTTTTGGGTCAGATCCGCCCGGCGGATCCGATCGCAACCTTGCCCCGGCAGTTTGGACTGCAGCGTGAGTGCTTTGCCGCTCCACGACCAATACGCTTCCGCGTTTTCGCCCTGGAACGTCAATTGCCGGAGCTGACTCAAGTGCGGCTCGACGATGGGTGGCTCAGGTGAACGCGCGCTCGACGCGGGGGGCGCCACTGCCGCCGGCGGCGCCGCTTCGGGTGGCGAGCCGCAGGCCTGGAACGCGAAGGTGAACACGGTCAGTGTCAGAACGCGCAGTGATGTTCGAGTTGGGGCGATGAACGGTGGGGGGATGGCAATCATCTCTGAGGCGTCCTGAGCGCGCGCAGGATAGGTGTAAGGACCGCCGTTTTCGACAATCTTGTGCGCCCATGCACACGCGTCCCACGCTGAGCGATTGGTCAAAAACCGGCGGCGATCCGTCTGAAATCCGGTGTTCGGGCAGAATTCGCTCGGCCCGTCGTAAGAGCCGTTCGACGCAGGGCGGTCTCGTCACCGACCGTGATGAACCGTGGCACGAGCCGTGGTAGCGTCCGCACCCCTCGGGCCGGACCTCGGTCCCGCGCTGCGCCTCGGTCGGCATGGCTTCGGAAATTCTGGAACTTTCAGTCTTCCACTGCGTGGTCAAACACAGCAGTTACGCCAAAGCCGCGGACGAACTGGCGTTGAGTCCGTCCGGGGTGAGCCGGATCATTTCGCGCTTGGAAGAGCGCCTCGGGGCGCGATTGGTGCAGCGCACCACGCGCAAGTTGGCACTGACGGAAGCGGGCTCGGCCTTCTACGCCCGCACGACTCAGATCCTCGTCGACTTGGCCCACGCCGAGTCCGATGTCCAAGAGACGACGCAGCGTCCGCGCGGCAACCTGCGCATCAGCGCGCCTACGGTGTTCGGACAGCAGTACATCTGCCCGATGATCGGCGAGATGCTGGTGCGCTTTCCGGAGGTCAGCATCGACATCAGCTTGATGGATCGCATGGTCGATCTGATCGACGAAGGCATCGATTTGGCGATTCGGGTGGGCCAGCTAGCGGACTCGCGACTGATCGCGCGTCGTTTGTGCGTCAACCGCCGCTTGCTGGTCGCTGCGCCCAGCTACCTGGAAAGTCGGGGCACTCCGACCCATCCCTCGGAGTTGGCCCAGCATGAGTGCATCTTGTTTACGGGGTTCAGTCGTCCGCGTGAATGGCGTTTGATCGGCCCCGACGGACCGATCGGGGTGACCGTGGGCGGCCGAGTGGCGTCCAACAACGTCGAGGCCTTGACGCACGCGGCCAAGCAGGGGCTCGGGATCACCTTCGGCGCAACGCTGGCGGCAGGCCCCGCGCTGCTGTCGGGAGAGCTCGTGCGTGTGCTGCCCGAGTACGAATTCGAATCGACGGCGGTGTTCGCCGTCTACCCGTCTGCGCGGCAGCTCTCCACCAAGGTGCGAGCAATCGTCGACTTCTTGGTGGAGAAGCTCGAGGATCCTCCGAGCTGGGATCGACCTCTGTACGGCAAAGTCGAAGGTTTCCACGAGAAGTAGCGCTCAAGTGCCACTTTCTGCGACGGGTGAACGGTGACGCCCGCCGAGTCGTTGGTATTGCGCTGGGGTAACGCCGACCAAGCGCTTGAAGTGGCGCGTCATGTGACTCTGATCGACGAAGCCGCACTCGGCTGCCACGCGCGCTGGCTGTCGACCTTGACGCAGTGAGCGTTGCGCGAGCCCCACGCGCACGCGCAATTGGTAGGCGTGTGGCGGCAGTCCGTAGTGGCGCTTGAACGCGCGCAGCGCTTGGAAGCGGCTCAGTCCACTTTGCGCGGCTAGCGTCGCGAGGTCCAGATTGGACGAGCACTCGTCGTGCAAGTACTCGCGCAAGCGGGCTGCAGCTTTGCGACTCCAATCGACGCGTGGTTGCGGCCGCGGCTCACGGTCGATCAGCGTCGTCAGGGTGGCGTAAGCGAACTCTGCGACGCGCGTATCGGCCTCGAGTTGCGGCAGGGTCTGCCCCAGTGCGTCGGCCAGCGCGCAGAACGCGAGTCCAAACTCCGGTGTCATCAAAGCCACGGCGCGCAGCGTCACTTGTTCCGGCTCGACGCCGTGCTCGCGCCAGTGTTGCGCCAGTACGCGAGTGTCGACCACTAGCCCTTGCAGGGCACCCGGCGCGTCGACGCGGCTGGCCAGGTACACTTCCCCCGGCTGTGCACACAGTACCCGCCCCGGTCCGAACTCGAACTGTTGCTGGCGGTGCCAGGCAGCTCCGACCCACTCCTTGGGGGTCAAGAACTCGAACTCCGAGCTGTAGAACCCCCACTCGTCTTGGCTCGACTGCAGGCTCCTGAGCTCGATCCCTGGGATCTCTGCATTGCGTTGGAATGACACGAGTTTTTCTTGAGATTCGGTGGTGGTCACGGGCCCTCCTTGGGTGGCGCAGGGTTGCTTGTGACTGCGCTCTCGAACAGGCCGCACTATCCCACCGCTCACGACAGCAAAGAATGGTGAGTACGACACTTCACTCGTGACACGGAGTCATCAATCTGGAGCCGGTGTGCTCCGTCTGAATGAGCTTTGATCTCGCGGGACTGCGACGCAGTTTCTGCAGTCTCGCAGGCGCGACTAGAGTTTGGCTTTGCCCAGCCGTCAAAGCATGATGGGTCCTAGATGATGGGGTTGTCCGAGCTGGTGTTGCGTTTGTCCGAGGTGCTTCGCGCGGAAGATCCCGCGAAGGGCTTGGAACAGGTCGAGGGCGTGCTGTCTGAGCTCGGCTTCAGCCAGTGTGAAGCGGCCTCTGCAGACCGGCGTCTGGTGTTTACTCGAGACAGTAAGCGTTTCTGTTTCGCTCGTGCCGATGTTGGCGCCGACGATCCAAGCCTGAGCGTTGCGCAACGTTTGCTCGATCTGTGCTCAGAGCTGGCTGCAGAGCGTGAACAGCACCGGCGTACGGCGGAGCGCATGGAAATGCTCTCCCAGGCCTCGTTCGAAGGCATCTTCATTCACAGCGACGGAGTCGTGATTGATGCCAATCAGCGGCTGGCAGAGATGCTCGGTTACGAAGCGCATGAACTGATCGGGGACCAGACGACAGAGATGTGCGTAGCCCCGGAGGATCTGGCGGGTGTCAGAGCGCGGCTTCGGGATCGCTACGAGGGCGAATACGTGATCACCGGGGTGCGCAAAGACGGCTCGCGTTTCCGCGCCGAGCTTCAGGCCAAGCAGGGGCGGCTGGGCGAAAGGCCCGTCCGCGTCGTCGCGGTGCGCGACGTCACCGAACGCGAGCGGATGCTGCAACTGCTGCGTGAAGGTGAACGCCAACTGGCGGACTTGGCGCAGCAGGCCTTCGACTTCACGGTCACCCACAAAAATGGCCTGATCATCGATCTCGACGGCAAATTCAAAGAGCTGCTGGGTTTCGAGCGCTCGGAGCTGATCGGCAAGATGGTGGCCGATTTTTCGGCTACTCGCGCTGCTACCGAGCAACGAATTGCGCGTGGCCATACACCCGCCGTAGAGATGTACGCTCGCACGGTCTCAGGTGAGACGGTGCCCTTGGAGATCGTGGCGGTTTCGGCGACGCGCGAAGGACAACGCGTTACCCTGGCGGGCGCACGGGATCTGCGTCCCCAGCACCGTTTGGCCGCCGAGCGACGTAAATTCGAGCAACAGGTCGAGCGGACGCAGCGACTCGAGAGTCTCGGAGTCCTGGCTGGCGGTATCGCTCATGACTTCAACAACTTGCTGGTCGGGATTCAAGGCAACGCAGAACTGCTCAGAGAGTCCATCACCGAAGGTCCGGACGCCGAATCCGTGCGTGGCATCGTCGAAGGTTCGCGGCGCGCGGCCGAGCTGGTCGCGCAGATGTTGGCGTACGCAGGCAGGGGCGGGGCCGATCGCAAAGAGAGTATCGATCTCGGCGAGCTGGTGCGCGAGCTGCGGCATTTGCTCGACGCGACCTTGTCGAAGAAGGCGACGGTGGATCTGCAGATCGAATCGAACGTTCACGTGCTCGGAAATCGCGCGCGCCTGACGCAAGTGATCATGAATTTGCTGACCAATGCATCCGACGCGTTGCAAGGTCAGCCCGGAAAGATAACGGTGCGAGTGCGCCCCGCGCCCGAGCTCGATGAGCGCTGGGACGTCGCCTTAGGGTCGCCGAACAAGCCCGTGAACGGTGTATTGCTAGAAGTGCAAGACGATGGTGCAGGGATGGACGAGCAGACGGTGCTGCGCGTGTTCGAGCCATTTTTCTCGACCAAGGATCGCGGACACGGCTTGGGCTTGGCGGCGTGTTTGGGGATCGTGTCGTCGCATGCAGGTTCTATGTTGGTCGAGAGCGAGCCCGGCAAGGGGAGTCTATTCTCGGTCCTGCTTCCCGCGAGCGGTCCCGCGCAAGTCGCGGTGGACAAGCAGCGCCCCTTGCGCAAGGGGCCGCCGCGCCAAGTGTTAATCGTGGATGACGAGCAGCTCGTGCGCGCGCAGCTGCGCCGTTCACTCGAGCTGCGCGGCTTTCGCGTCGAAGAAGCGGGCAGCGGACGCGACGCTTTGGCCGTGCTCGATGAACGAGTGCCCGATCTGATCGTGCTCGATATGACGATGCGCGACATGGACGGCGCTCACGTGCTCAGCGAAGTCCGCACGCGCGGGTTGCAAGTACCGGTGGTGCTGGCCTCGGGTTACATGGCGCCAGAGCTCGAACGGCGTCTGCAGCAAGGCGCGTTTCAAGGCTTTCTGCGCAAGCCGTACGCGATCGCAGAGCTACTCGACGTCGTCGAGGGCGCGTTGGCGAGCGCGTAGCGGCTCGAGCAGGGGCAAGAGGCCATTGGCTTTGATCTCGAGGGCCGTCATCAACTGCATGCCGAGTTTACCTTTGGGAAAGTCGTGCTGTTTGAGCCACAGCAAATAGGCCTCCGGCACGTCCAGAATCAGCTGACCTTTGTATTTCCCGAACGGCATGCGCAGGGCGATCAGCTCAGCCAGGTGCTCGGCGGGAGCCAGCTGTTTGGACGACGACGAGGGCAGTTTGACCACAATCGATGCCTGACGCTAAACGACGCTTGAACTCGGGCGGAGTCTGGCATCAGTTTGCGGCTCTGTGAACGGCTTTGGAAGATCTCTCACGCTGAGCGCTCTACTGGTGTTTTGCAGTCGCTGTCAGCAAACAGAGCCGACGCCATCGGCGTCGCAGAGCGGCTCGGCGACCACGACGCAGGCGCAGTCCGTGGCGGCGCCTGCAGCAGCGACGTCACTCAGGACGCGAGCGACGTCGAACGCCGACCCAGCGCCTGAGCCGTCGGCGAGCGCGCTCGTAGCACCGGCGGCGGCGGCGGCCTCGGGTACAGCGCTATCGCCGCTTCCGTTGGTCGACGCGGCCGGTAAGCCACTGCCGCAAACCGAAGAGCGTCCGACGACGGACGACCCCTTGTTCATCTGGCGCATGCAACAACTGATGGCGGCGATCCGCACCGATGACCCCGAGTTGGGCCGTGCAGCGTTCTTTCCCTTGATCGCGTACGAGCAAGTCAAAGCCATCAAAGATCCGAAACGTGATTACGAGCAACGTCTATTGGCGGCGTTTCTGCGCGACCTTCACGAACTGCACACGAAATTTCAGGGCCGAGAGCTCACTTACAGCAGCGTTTTGCTCGACGAGCACAACGTCAAATGGATGGCGCGCGGCAAAGAGGGTAACCGCCTGGGCTACTTTCGCGCAGTGCGAGCCGTGCTGCAGTTGAAGGACGCCCAAGGCAAGTTGGAGCCGGTGCGAATCACGTCGATGATCTCGTGGCGCGGCGCGTGGTACGTCGTTCACTTGAGCGGATTCAGCTGAGCACGCGCTCAAATCGATGAGTCGGGGAATGGACCGAGTTGCGGCGGCGTTCTGCTCGACTAGGCTCCACTCATGGACTTCAGCATGGGCTCGATCATGGCTTCCATCCTCGTTTCGGGGGTGGGTTACGTGCTGTTCTCCTATGGCAAGAAGCTCGGGCGCACACCGCAGATCGGGATTGGCCTGTTGATGATGGTCTTTCCGTACTTCGTGGGTGGGGTGTGGTGGATGTTTGGGATCGCGGCCGGGATGCTGGTCTTGCTGTATGTTTTGCTGAGAGCGGGACTGTGAGCGGGCATGCGTTGTCCTGAGCCGCCTTGTTTTGGCTGCGGGTCAGGCGGCCGGTGCCTCTGGGCCCGCAAGTTGAGATGCCCGTGACGCATCAGTCCCGCCCTCGCTGGGCAGTTCCGACGGCCTTGTGCAACACTGATTCGGTGCTTCGTCGTTTGCCGCTCTTGCCGACGGCTCTGCTCTTCGGCTCTGCGCTCCTGGCTGCCGTAGCGATTGGGTTCACACCCAAGACCGAGGCCCCCGCGAGCGCAGCGACGTTGCCCGAGGCGCCCTCGGCAACCGTCACTCCCGAGGTGCTTTTCGTTCCGGAGCAGAAGTCGTTCCCAATAGCGAACCCGCCGCGGCTCGCGGTGCCAGCGCTCTCGGACCAAGAGCTCGATCGAGCGTTGAAGGAGCACGTTCGAGATTTGGGTTCGATCTCCATAGGTCAAGCGCACCGCGGGCAGCTTTTCAACGGTGTTCACTTCCCAGAGGGACCGCTCTGGGATTTGAAAGTGGCCGAAGCCGCCTACGGCACCAACGAGAGTGTGCTGGCGTTGCAAGCTGCGATCGAAGAGGTCAATCGCATGTTTCCCAACACGCCACGGCTCGCCATTGGTCACCTGAGCCGCGAAAATGGCGGGTGGATCCGTCCGCACAAGAGCCACCAATCCGGTCGCGACATCGACGTAGGTTACTACTATCTCGGAGGTGAACAGTGGTACGTGCCTGCCACCGCCGAGAACCTGGATGTCGTGCGCACCTGGGCGTTGGTCAGCGCGATGCTCAAGGTTGCCGACGTGGATTACCTGTTCCTCGACCGCTCATTGCATCCATTACTGCGCGCCGAAGCCGAGCGAGTCGGTGAGTCTCCGGGCTTGATCGCCGAGGTGTTCGACGGCGACGCGAGCAAGCAGCCGATCATGCGCCACGCGCGCGGCCATCAAACGCACTTGCACGTGCGTTTTGCCAGTGCGGTTGCGGTCAGGACCGCGCAGCGTGTCGGTGCGCGGCTCGGGGCGAGCGCTTCGCGTCGGGGTGCGTTGTTGGGGGTGCTCAAGCAGCGCGCAAGAGTTCAGGCAAAATCGGGCAACGGCGCGAGCGGCTTGAAGACGAAGCGCGGCCATTAGAGCACGCGGCTAAACACTCGATGAGGACGCGTCCCCCAGCTCCACGAGCTCGGGGACGCGTCGTTCAGTGTGTCACGGAACGCGGCCGTTACGGAACGGGGCCGGCGCCAGTGGCTTTGCACGATCCGCCGTTGACGGGGGCGAGCACTGCACCCGTCGTTGAGCTGCGTAGCGTCGTTTGCAGGTTGAGCGCGGTCTGTGACGTACCGCTTGGTAGCGACAGGTTACCATGCGCGGTCCGCGACTGTCCGTTCGCAAGCGGAACCGAATGAAGGGTCACTGCGGCTTTGCCGAGGCGAACGGTCGTCGAGGTGCCGATATGGGTTAGGCTGTAGGCCGTACCGTTTTCCGGCTGAGCTGCCCAGACGTTGTACCAAGCGCTATCGAGATCATCGAAGCTGACCGCAATGGCCGGCAGAGTGGTCAGCGAAGGAAGCGTTTCGGGAGGCGCCACGTTGAGGGTGATCTCAACGTCGCCGTTCGTGCCGGTGGCGTTCGTGAGCGGGAAGGCGCAGTTTTCGAGCTGCACGTTACGTTGCGCCACCTGGTTCGAGTTGGGCGCGTCGAAGTCGTTGCTGACGGCCGCTTCGCCGTCGGCAATGATCGATGCGATCAAGCACTTGTGCCCATCACCGAAGCCCGTGGGCGGCGAATGGTAGCGGAATGGACCGAGTAACGCTTTGCCGCCAGCGGTCACCGTGCCCGACGAAGCTCCAGCTTGATAGCCGGTCGTGACAGGGTTCCAGATCGTGGAGAGCGCTGCGGGATCAGCGAGGTAGACCTTCGCTTTGGCACCCGTCATGGAGGCGCACCCCAAATCATTGTTTACACGCACGTAGATGTCGAAATCGGTGTCAGCGGTGATCAAGGATTGCGCTGGTGTAGAGTTGACGTCGACCATCGAACCCGCGGGAACGAGGAAGATGTCGGGACTATCCCAGAATGCTTCGTGATTCGGGTTCGACGGGGTCGCCCCGCTGTCCAACGCGTAGTCGCGCACGTAGAGGTGCTTCGGATCGAGGCAAGAGCCCGTCGTCGTTGCAGTTACGTTCGTGACCGCGAGATAGGGGTTCGGGTAGCTGACCGCTGCCGGACCGACTTGAAAGAGGTTGTTTGTCTCGGCCGTGACACTCGAGTCTGTGAACATCGCATTCGGTTGCAGCGTTGCCGCTGGACACCCAGCGGTTGAGCTCGTGGCGCTCGTGACTCCCGGGCAAGTTGAAACCATCAGTCGAGTGACCAGGCTCGTATCGGTGAATCTCGCCTCGCTCGCGTTTGCCGCACCCAAGATTGAGGCGTCGGCGCGCAACCAGCGGTTAGCGAGGCCATACAAGTCCGGTCCAGTTGCCACATAGTACTTGGGCCAGCCCGGAGGAACCCACGAAAGCTCCACCTCGATCTTCAGCGTGTGCGTGGCCGCATCGACGGAGCCGGCAATGTTGATGAAATCGAAAGGCTGCAAAGGCGTGGCGCGTGGCGGTGGAGGCATAATCACGCACACCGAGTCGCGGTCGTAGAACTGGTGCACATCGTCGATAGTAACTTGCCACGCACACAGGTACATCGGATCAGAGGTCATTCGTTGCGTTTGAACGGTAAATTGGACGACTGCATTGTGGGTGCTATCCTGCTGGAACTTGTTGGTGTTGAGTTGCGCGCTCAGCGCGTTGGGCGTCGGCGTCCCGCCACCTTGCGGGACATCCTCGAGGCCAGCGATGGTTGGAAATACCATCTCTGCCTGCGCGAAAACGAGAGGCAGCGGTGTCGAGTTCGGAGGAGGCACCAGGACCTTACGGGGCGAAGTCGCAGGAATCGGCGTCATCTCGACGTACGGCGCTGCAAGTCCCGGGTAAACGACCGGAACCCCCACTCTGTCGATCACCTCTTGGACTGGGGTGCACGGGATCGACTCCCAACCGTTCAACGTGTACCAAAAGCAGCCCAGACCCGAGGGCGGCGTGGGCATCTTCCGGGGTGGGATCGGGGCTAACGCCGGGCACGTGCCATTGGGCGTGT